>CAYYXG010000056.1:0-1511 GCA_964475595.1 uncultured Flavobacteriaceae bacterium | reverse complement strand
CTGACGTATAGAAGGCCATATTTTGGTTTACCCCGTTGAATGTGGCATCCGAGAACAATAACTCACGGGAAGTGTAATTGTTAAAATCATTTTCTACAACCGGAAGCTCATTGGAAAATAATGCGATGATTTCTTTCTTCAAAAAACTATCCGATAAATTGCCAGCATAGTCATATATATACCGGAAAGATTTTTTATACATGAAACAGCGGTAGAAGTTACTGTTTACCGGGTTATCGCTGAATTTTATAACCACAGAAAAAGCACGTCCGACCCCGGGTATGATTTGTCGGCTGCTATCTAATTGCAGTATGGAAATGGCATTGGGAATAGCCGCAGGGATTTTAAAGGAGGGTTGACCGAGAATGTTTCCCCAAAAAATGAAGGAATCACTTGATTGTAGCGTGTTGGTTTTGAAAATATGCAACCCATTGCCAGTGTATAAGCTTGAGTCCATGATCTGACCGGATGGAATTTGGATGATAAATTTGGCGTCTGCAACAGGCACATCTTTGCTGCCAAAGGGTGCAGTAAGCCGGCAATCACTTACGATAATGCTGTCGGGAGTAATGAAGCAGTGCACGGCATGGCCGGGTGCTGTTTGTGATGACTGATTATAGGGTATTTCCTTGATGCAGGAACTCAAGCAGAAACAGAGGGCTATATGGATAATCCAATTTTTCAAAAGGTAATTTTATAGCTGATATTGGGCAAAACCGGTAGCATACTCACCTGATACAGTTTGCGGTTGCCAAGTTTATCAAAACCGGGCGTTATGTAAAATGGGTTGAAACGATTGTAAACATTGAAAACGCCGAGGGTCCAATGTCGAATGTATCTCTTGCGTTGTTTTTCCATGGTGATGCTGATATCAAGGCGGTGATTGTCGGCAGCGCGGGCGTTGTTGCGATTCCCGTAAATAAATATGTCGCGGTATGGGTCGTTGGGTGTGGGAGAGGCGTACATGGCAACCGGTAAGGTATACGCAAAACCACTGTTATAAGTCCAGGCTGCATTGATGTCAATATGGGGTTTCCAGTGGTAAACACCGGCTACATAGAGGTTGTGTCTGCGGTCATAACGAGAAGGAAATGAACGTCCTTGGTTCAGGTCTTTGAACCAGCGGTTGTTACGCATCAGGGTATAAGCCACCCAACCATTGAGCTTTCCGGTGGTTTTTTCCAGGAGGAGTTCCAGCCCGTATGCCTCTCCGTTTCCGGCGGTTACCGCATCTTCCCAGTTTTTCCCGGAGGTAACGTAGCCGGCATTGTCTTTGTATTCCAGTATATGGCTAAAACTGCGGTAAAACACTTCAGCGCTGAATGACCAGGTATTTTTGTTTCGTGCATACCCCACGCTCATCTGATCGGTCTTTCCGGGCTGAAACTGACGGTTACTGGGCACCCATATATCACCTGGCAAGCCCAGCGATAAATTGGTCAGCAGGTGAAAGAATTGCCTGTTTCGGGTGGCGGAAGCATGCAGAAAGTGGTTGTTTCCCAGCCGGTATT
>CAYYXG010000055.1:0-1511 GCA_964475595.1 uncultured Flavobacteriaceae bacterium | reverse complement strand
CTGACGTATAGAAGGCCATATTTTGGTTTACCCCGTTGAATGTGGCATCCGAGAATAACAATTCACGGGAAGTGTAATTATTAAAATCATTTTCTATGACCGGAAGTTCATTGGAAAATAATGCGATGATTTCTTTCTTCAAAAAACTATCCGATAAATTACCTGCATAGTCATATACATATCGATAAGATTTTTTATACATGAAACAGCGGTAGAAGTTATTGTTTATCGGGTTATCGCTGAATTTAAGGACCACAGAAAAAGCACGTCCGACCCCGGGTATGATCTGTCGGCTGGTGTCTATTTGCAGTATGGAAATCGCATTGGGAATAACCGCAGGGATTTTAAAGGACGGTTGACCGAGAATGTTTCCCCAAAATATGAAGGAATCACCTGATTGTAGCGTGTTGTTTTTGAAAATATGCAACCCATTGCCAATGTATAAGCTTGAGTCCATGATTTGACCGGATGGATATTGGATGATGAATTTGGCGTCTGCAACGGGCACATCTTTGCTGCCAAAGGGTGCAGTGAGCCGGCAATCACTTACGATAATGCTGTCGGGAGTAATGAAACAGTGCACGGCATGGCCGGGTGCTGATTGTGATGACTGATTATAGGGTATTTCCTTGATGCAGGAAACAAGGCAGAATGTGAGGATTATATGGATGATCCAATTTCTCAATAGGTAATTTTATAGCTGATATTGGGCAAAAGCGGTAGCATACTCACCTGATACAGTTTGCGGTTGCCAAGTTTATCAAAACCGGGCGTTATGTAAAATGGGTTGAAACGATTGTAAACATTGAAAACGCCGAGGGTCCAATGTCGAATGTATCTCTTGCGTTGTTTTTCCATGGTGATGCTGATATCAAGGCGGTGATTGTCGGCAGCGCGGGCGTTGTTGCGATTCCCGTAAATAAATATGTCGCGGTATGGGTCGTTGGGTGTGGGAGAGGCGTACATGGCAACCGGTAAGGTATACGCAAAACCACTGTTATAAGTCCAGGCTGCATTGATGTCAATATGGGGTTTCCAGTGGTAAACACCGGCTACATAGAGGTTGTGTCTGCGGTCATAACGAGAAGGAAATGAACGTCCTTGGTTCAGGTCTTTGAACCAGCGGTTGTTACGCATCAGGGTATAAGCCACCCAGCCATTCAGCTTTCCCGTGGTTTTTTCCAGGAGGAGTTCCAGCCCGTAGGCCTCTCCGTTCCCTGAGGTTACCGCATCTTCCCAGTTTTTCCCGGAGGTAACATAGCCGGCATTGTCCTTATATTCCAGTATATGGCTAAAACTGCGGTAAAACACTTCAGCGCTGAATGACCACATATTTTTGTTTCGTGCATACCCCACGCTCATCTGATCGGTCTTTCCAGGCTGAAACTGACGGTTACTGGGCACCCATATATCACCCGGCAAACCCAGCGATAAATTGGTAAGTAGGTGAAAGAACTGCCTGTTTCGGGTGGCGGAAGCATGCAGAAAGTGGTTGTTTCCCAGCCGGTATT
>CAYYXG010000054.1:0-1767 GCA_964475595.1 uncultured Flavobacteriaceae bacterium | reverse complement strand
GTTCTTTGACAGCATTGCCGGATTCAGGCGGATTTTTATAAATGTCAAATGTTCTAAATGCGATTTTCTCCCGTTGTGAAGCACGGTTTATGAAGTGTTCAATTATTTCAAGAATAAATTCTTTCAGTTCTTCTATTCCGCTTCCAGTTTTAGATGGTTTAACCGAAAAGGCACCTAGTCCAGGGATGATTTCGTGAAAGCCTTTTTGGTTGATGGATTTGTCGCCAGGATATAAAACATAAGCACCGCCCGTTCTTCTTATTGCATCTTTGTAGGCATGCATCTTCAACAGATCGGCATTTTTGTAAATTCCTTTTCTGTTTTCTGCTTTTTCCATGTCAAGGTCGTTTTCCGTGTTCTGTTCCAGAAAATCAGTGAAGTTGGCAATTTTATATTTCGCATCAAAATGCACATGAACAATCAATTCTTGTTTTTCCGCTTCGGACTCTGAAATGCCATAAGGCCAAAACGAAAGCGTATAATCAGGACGCAAGGTGGTTGACCAACTGCCTGAATCCGGATAGGTTTTCTTTCCGCTAAAGGAACGGTTGTAGTTGAAACGAATATTCAGTTTCCTGCTGCCTGAATTATAAACGCCACTAAGTGCAGTGAATTTTCCTTGCTTAATCTGTAGATTCAGGCCGTCAGGCGTTTCCTTAATTAAGTCTGAAATGTCTTTGGGTTCAATATCAAATATGGCTTGAAAAAGGTCAATCAGGTTGAAGAAAAGCCAATACTCATACAAGGTGGCAATATCTTTTTTACCTCCGCTATAGATATCGTCTCCGCCTTTCCAGATAAGTCTCGCTGCAAGGTCAAACATGAGCCATACACGCAATACTTCTCGGTAGCCCTCTTTTCGTTGCAAAACCGGACTATTTAGTTTTAATGTGGTTGGTCTTGAAATGTCTTTGAAAACGGTATGGTGCAACTGACTTTCGAGTTCACGGATCATCAGGCTAGATTCGGTTTCCATTTTTTTATGGCTTAATTCTTTAGCCTTATTGTTTATATCTGTACAAAATTTAAGAAAGTTTTCAAGTGCATGTTTTATAAAACGGTTTTCAGGTGTATCCACCGAATCTGTTTTTCTAATGGTGGTGATTCGTTCCGGCAATGTATCAATGCCGTAGCTTCTTAGATAATGTGTTTCAGGTAATTTGGATCGTCTGCCGCCTTTTAGTATTTCCTTAAAGTTGGCATTTGAAAATCGCCTGGCATTGCGTATGTCTTTCTCTTCGGTGGTTTCCGTCCATTTTGTTACCGGTGCGGTTACAATGTGGTGAATGGCTTCGGCAAATTCATCCGTAACAATAACCGATTTGATGAAAGCAAATTTCTGATAAAGCGTTTGGATATTGTCTTTGGTGTAATCAACTTCAAAATACTGCGAAACCGGTGAGTTGGCCTGCAATAATAGATTAGTACATTTTTCGGCAATGAGCTCTAGCATGTCCCGGTAATCATTACGATGGTTTCGCCCTTTTATTTTTAATGGCTGAACTTCCAGCTCAATCTTGTATAGCTCTTCCATAGTTTGCCTATCAAGCAGCGGAATGGAAAGCGTACCAACAAAAATATTAGGTGTAATGGTGCCTAGATTTGGGGTACGTTTATGCTGCTGAATGATATTTTCTCCAATATAGCCAAGTACATATTCTGAATCACTGAGCTGATAATCGTAATAACAACCCTCCACCAGCTGATACCGGGCTTCATTGTTTTCGGCTGCGTTTTCCTCTGCATCAAACAAGGAATCGGGTCTGC
>CAYYXG010000053.1:0-1798 GCA_964475595.1 uncultured Flavobacteriaceae bacterium | reverse complement strand
TAACAGAGGGTGGAAAAATGATGGTTACCCTGGCCGGCGCCATGAGTACGGCTGAACTTGGAAAAAGTCTGGCTGAAATGATCCGTCAGGATAAAATTGATATCATCAGTTGCACCGGTGCAAATCTGGAAGAGGACATAATGAACCTGGTGGCCCATAGCCACTACAAGCGTGTGCCTCATTACCGCGATTTAAGTCCGCAGGATGAATGGGATTTGCTGGAAAACCATTATAACCGCGTTACCGACACCTGCATTCCTGAAGAAGAAGCATTTCGCCGCCTTCAAAAGCACATCTACAAGGTTTGGAAAGACGCAGACTATAAGGGAGAACGTTATTTCCCACACGAATACATGTATAAAATGCTGCTATCGGGCGACTTGGAGCAGTACTATGAAATAGACCCCAAAAACAGCTGGATGCTGGCTGCTGCCGAAAAGAATTTGCCAATTGTTGTGCCCGGATGGGAAGACAGCACCATGGGTAACATTTTTGCCAGCTATATCATCAAAAATGAGATGAAGGCGAGCACCATGAAAAGCGGCATTGAATACATGGTTTGGCTGGCCGACTGGTACCGCCAGAACAGTAGCGGCAAGGGCGTAGGCTTTTTCCAGATTGGCGGCGGTATTGCCGGCGATTTTCCCATTTGTGTGGTGCCCATGATGTATCAGGATTTGGAATGGCATGATGTTCCTTTCTGGAGCTATTTCTGCCAGATCAGCGACAGTACTACCAGCTACGGCAGCTACAGTGGCGCGGTGCCCAACGAAAAAATTACCTGGGGCAAGCTGGATGTGAACACCCCCAAGTTCATTGTGGAAAGCGATGCTACCATTGTGGCTCCGCTGATTTTTGCCTGGGTATTGGGTTGGTAATATGAAAAACATCTTAGTCATAACCGCCTTGTTGTTGAGTGTCTTTGCAGCGAAGGCCCAGGACAAACCTGCCTATGCCATGTTTAATGGAAAGGGTAAAAAAGCCAATTACGGGCAGATGCTGAAAGCCATGCAGGGCGCGGATATTGTGCTTTTTGGCGAATACCATGACAATCCCATTGTACACTGGCTGCAGTTTGAAAGCACCCGCGATGTGTACGCACAACGACCCAATATGGTACTGGGTGCCGAAATGTTTGAAGCCGATGTGCAAACGGTGGTGGATCGTTACGTGTTCGACAGCTTGCCTGAAAAAGAGTTTCAAAAAACCGCCAGGCCCTGGCCCAACCACAAAACGGATTACAAACCCCTGCTGGATTTTGCCCGCGAAAAGCGTATTTCATTTGTAGCAACCAACATTCCCCGAAAATTTGCAAGTGCTGTTTTCCGCGGTGGTTTTGAGGCCCTGGATACGCTCTCTGCCCTGCAAAAAAGCTGGATCGCGCCATTGCCTCCCATGTATGACAGCACCTTACCCTGCTACGCCGATATTGGGAAAGCAGTAGGTATGCACGGTGGTCCTAACCTGCCCAAGGCCCAGGCCATCAAAGATGCTACCATGGCGCATTTTATTGTAAAGAATTATAAAGCCGGACAAATTTTCATCCACTACAATGGTGCCTACCACAGCAACAACTATCAAAGCATTTACTGGTACCTGAAAAAGCTGAATCCCGCCCTGAAAATTGTCACCATCAGCACGGCCATGCAACCGCAGTTAAAATCCCTGGATGCCGAGAACAAAGCCCTTGCGGATTTTATCATTGTAACGCCGGAAGAAATGACAAGAACACACTGACATTATTTGATTGTGTCATTGTCCGTCCCCGAATAACAGAATCTATTTTACGAGGTATTCT
>CAYYXG010000052.1:0-1865 GCA_964475595.1 uncultured Flavobacteriaceae bacterium | reverse complement strand
TAGGGATTGTAAAAGAACTAAATCCCGGTTTCAAGTACATAGAAGACGTTCAAGCACAACTGGAGGAGATTAAAAAATCATTGCAAAACATTCAAAAGACGACTGATGAGATCAACAAAAAACAAGATGTTGTTTTATCAGAAATAAATAAGATGCAAAGCATTAATGATGAATTGTTGAAATCCCTGAATCCCAAAAAAATAACATTAAGTAATGAATTAAAAATTAAGATTAACTCGCAGTTGTCGGACAAAGATTATAAAAGATACAGTGATATAATTATAGATCCTTACAGTTCCTACGAAAAGATGGAATTAATGAAAAAAGGTGATGACAATTATTATAACAAACTTAAACAGATAAGAAGTGAGGTTGCTGCAAAATATCCTAACACGGACATCGGCTATTTTTGCAGAGCTTATTTGGAAGAATTAAGAGGGAACACAACTGAAGCGGTTGCACTAAACGACAGTGCTACTGCTGTAAATCCTGTTTTTTGGCTGGCCTACTGGAAAAACGGTAAAATTTTGAATGACGTAGAATATTACAACAAGGCAGTAAAAGCAAATCCGCAACAATCACTTATTGCACGAGAACTTCGGGGACTTTATTACCAAACACAGGGCGGACCCAATGCTGCTTTCCGTGTTAACCAGGCAAAAATAGATTTTCAGGAGTGTTTCAGATTAACCGGACAAGTATTCTATAAATTCATGGAATGCGGTTTATACTATGATAACAAAATGTGGTCTGAACTCTGTCCCATTATCAATTCCGCCTATGGTGAACAAATCAAACAATTGCGTCAATTTCAGGAAAACCCAAAAATATATCAGCCTTTTTATGCCATTTGCGACAAAGACACTACTATTTGCCAATTTGAAGATATTCAAAGAAACAAGCCCGGTTATGATGGTAAAAAAGTAATACTACATCTTACCTACAGAGGTATTAATGAATACAACAGCTATAAAAGAAAAGATCAATATTATTTTTCAATAAAGGCAGGTATAAAACCATCTAACATCGCCGATTTCGAATATGTGAGAGCACTTCCTGTTGAATTATATTTTAACAGACACGTTTTTGAAAAAGAAATAGGCCGGATGAAAAACTTTGTAGAAGGTGATTTATTTACGGCAATTGTTGAAATAAGCTCAGGCGATTATAACATAATTCTTGATGTTGTTACCATAGAAGACGGCTTTAAGTCATTTGCGCAAATGGGTTTTCCGCAAAAGCCCGTTTATGAGTATCGAGGTGGCGGAATCATTGAAGATAGCAAGCTAGGAGAAAGTTTCATTAACTGCATTAATGAGACGTATACAAACCCCAATATTAAGATAGGCAAATGCATAAGTGCGATTGGCGGCCTCGAGAAAATTTATACGTATTACAGTGATTTTTCAATGGTATTAAATAATATAGCCTGGACAACTGCTGAAAAAACTACCGATAAATCAGAATTACAATTGGCCCTAAAAATGATTGAAAGAGCCAACTTTATTGAGTTTGAATCCAACCACAATTTCCTTGACACACATGCCTTTATTCTTTACAAAAATGGTCGTAAACAGGAAGCAATTGAAAAACTTAACAAAGCAATAGATCTTGCAAGAAAAGCCGGTGATGAAGATGCGGTAAAAAGTTATCAGCAAAAGCTGACAGAATATTAGAAAACAATAAGCTTTTACTTAAATAAAAGATGAAAAATCCCATTAAGTATTTTACTGTCCTAGTTTTTATATTTTTAGCGGCAGTATCAAATATTTCAGCACAAGTAATTAAAGTAGCTATTCTCGATTTTGATAATACGTCGGGAATAGCCAAATACGATGGCCTTGGCAAAGCCATGAGCAGCATGC
>CAYYXG010000051.1:0-1938 GCA_964475595.1 uncultured Flavobacteriaceae bacterium | reverse complement strand
ACAATCCCGCCCAACCCGGCCCACCCCGTTCGGAAGTGATATAAAAACAAGGGGGTATTCGGCGGGAAAATATAGGTACTCATTCAATGGCAAAGAACACGATGATGAGATAGTAGGTGCAGGAAATTCAATACACTACGAGTTTAGAGAATATGACCCAAGAATAGGACGCTTCAAATCCATAGACCCTAAAACTGCCGAATATGCTTGGCAATCACCTTATGTTTATCATAGAAATAACCCAATTAGTTCAACCGATTATTTAGGATTAGGAGACCCACCTACTACATTATTTACAAATACAGATGCAGGGCAAAAAATCGTAACCAAAGGATTTGATGCGACTACAAATGGTAAGTATTCAAATTACAATTGGTTTAGTACTACTTCAAATGCACCTAATACTGGACGAACAGGTACAGGGCTTACTTTAGAAGTTACTGGTATAGATGTTAGTAAAGCACAAACAATTACTAAGGCACAAACAACAGCTTGGACTGGTGAAGCAATGAAGGAATTGGGATATACTCAGGAATCATTAAAAGCCTTACAAAAAGCTGACCCTAAAGCATACGGACAAGCAATGTCAAAAATTAACGGCTCAATGTATAGCAAAGTAGGGGCTTATATGGACAATATGAAACAGGCTGCTTACTTCTTAGAAAAAGATGGTACTTACGCAGTTTCTGACGCATTAGCAAATAGTGGTACAATCACAAGAGCAGGAGGTTCTGCATCTGCAATAAAAACTTTGAATGGTTTGAAATGGGCAGGAAGAACATTAATGGTTGTAGCAGTTGCGAAAGATTTATATGATATACATAATAGTGGATATGAGCCAAGAACAATAGTGAAAAAAGCAGGATTTTGGGCAGGAGCTTGGGCAGGAGGTGCAGCAGCAGGTGCAGCATATACAGCAACAGGATTAGACCTTACAGGTCCTTGGGGTTGGGCTGGACACGCTGCAACTACTTTAGTTGGTGGGATTGCTGGAGGCTTTGCAGGAGAGGCAATAACAGAAACTGTTTATGATTATGTAACAAGACCTGGGGTTAAGCCTGGAATGAAATAAAAAGTAATGAAACAAATTGAATTTAATAAAATTTACATTGGTGTAGATGACAGTGGATACATAAACCTGTTATTTACAAACAGTAAAGACGAACAGTATTTGTATTTTGATGGCATAAATTTTTATTATAAAGAAGAAATCAAATCTTTAGAAAAGTTATCATTGTTTGATTATAATGTGAATGCAGTCAATTTGTATATTGAAAAAATTACCCAAGACTTTGATATGTCGTTTATCCAAATAAGCAATGGTGATATTTTTCAAATATACTCAATGTTCAATGATGAACAAGCAGGCCAAAAACTTACAATATTTGATGAAGCAACGAAAAAAACTTCAACACCACTTGGAATAAGTACTTATGAAGCAGCCATTAAAAGAGCAAATGAAGCTGATGCAATAGAAGTCATCACAGAAAAAGTATAGCAAAATAAAGCCACTCAATGAGTGGCTTTATTCTTTCATTCCAAGCCTTGCAAAGCAAGGCAAAAAAGGGGCAAAAAATAAACACAGCGAAGCTGTGAAAAAGGGGCAGAAAAAATACAAGTGGCTTCGCCACACCTTTTAATTTTCTCGATTTTTTGGGAAGAGGTCAACTATTATTTTCACTGGGATTTCTATTACAAGGTCAAATATTAATGACAGGTAGAACTTATATGATTTTTCAATTCCAATTATGTTCTATGCTTCAAGTATAGCTATTCAAACATCAACCCCCACCTCCGAAACATTCTTTTTTCCTTGCCACATCATTCAGCAGGTAACAAATAGCTTCAACGGAGTAGTTCTTTAAAAAATTAATTGTTGACATAAACTTTATAATTTATCAAGCAGATAAAAATTAAAATGCATTTTTCTGATTTTCT
>CAYYXG010000050.1:0-2018 GCA_964475595.1 uncultured Flavobacteriaceae bacterium | reverse complement strand
ACAATCCCGCCCAACCCGGCCCACCCCGTTCGGAAGTGATATAAAAACAAGGGGGGTTTCTGCGAAAAAATATAGGTACGGCTTCAACGGTAAGGAAAATATAGACGAAGTGGCAGGGCAAGGGAATTGGCAAGATTATGGGGAGAGAATGTATAGCCCTCGACTTGGGCGTTTTCCTTCCCCAGACCCACTTATTATTCATGAGAAAAAATATCCTGAATTATCACCGTATCAGTTTGCAAGCAACACGCCAATACAAGCTATTGATTTAGATGGATTAGAAGCTTATGGTGTATATAACAAGGCAACCAATATGCTTGCACTTATACCCGATGTAAGCCAAGTTAAACCTAAGTTAGATTATAAGTTTGTTAGTGCACAAGAATATGCAAAGCTTACACCTGAAATGAAATCCAAAGCCAACTATGGTATACTTGTAAAAAATGTATTTACTGGAGGTCATTCAGAAGGTGGTGGAAAGGTTGCATCTCAAACTAATCCAAATGAGAAACCAATATCAACAGGTAGTTATAATATCTTAGAGAATAAAGGCAACACTAATCCTGACCACAATTCATTCTTTGTATTAGACCCTCAAGACAATAGCCAATATGATAAAGTTGATAATAGACCTGGGGAAGTGAATTCCGCAGGCGAACAAAGGACGGGCTATAATTTACATCCTGGTAGAGTTAGTTTTGGATGCGTTACAATAAACAAAGATGATCCAAACATGACTCCTGAACAGAGAGCGGAAGAATGGAACATTATCAATAATGCTATTAATAACACGAAGACAGAGCAAGTACCTGATAATAGAGGGATGCAGAAATATATTCCCGGCACAACACAAACTAAGTTTGGAACTTTAAAGGTTATTGATAAGAAGCCCGAACCAGCAAAAACAGGCACAAATTAATTAATCAAATGTTTGAAAAAATCTTAAAATATTACGTTTTTTTTCTGTGTATTGTTATTGCTTCATGCACACCCAAACCAGTAATTCAAATACCTGATGATTTAGAAAACGGTTTAGGTATTAGATGTTCGGATTATATAATAAAACTTAATTCTGCTGTAAACGGAGATACGTCATCATTAAATAATTTAATTAGATATTCAGACTTATATGATGGTGCAGCTTATGAACATGGATGGGTTTTAATAGAGTTAATGAGAAAGATAGGAGATGACTCATTTGCAAGTGCATTAAAAAAAATGAACCAGAGTCAGTTAGATAACGTGAATATGTATTTAATGGGCGGTTTGGATATGCATAAGAAGGCTGATGAGATACCAAAAAACTACCCTAAAAGTTTTGAAATGTTAGGATATAACAAAAAATAATCCACCGCCCAGGCTTTTAGCCTGGGCGGTTTTGTTTTGTCCGATCTGTTGTACTAAATCTTTGAACTACTTTTTGGAGCGGACTTAATCAATCACCAGTATAATCATATTTTTCCTGTTCGGGCAGTTCATCAATTTACCGTACTTTATCAATCAGGGTTTTGTCTTTTATAGACTGATAATAGTACTGCGATATTGGCAACCCGGTCGTTGTGCAGGCTCTGGCAACACTTATCTGATGGGTTTGGGTCAGATAAGCAACTACAGATCTTCGATTGCCAGCGCCTACCACTTTTTTGAAAGTACATCCTTGAGCATTACAATGTCCAAGGCGGCATCGGCATACATCTGTTTGAGACGCTTGTTTTCTTCTTCCAGTTCCTTCAACCGACGCAACTGATCGCCGTTCATGCCGGCATACTTCTTTTTCCAGTTGTAAAATGTCTGCTTGTTGATACCAAGCTCCCGGCTAATGTCAATAGCCGAGCGACCATTTTCTTCCTCTTTCAGAGCCTTTACAATCTGACTCTCTGTAAATTTTGATTTCTTCATTGACTTGTTAAATTTAGGCTTTTTTGTTTAATTATAACCAGTCCGATTTTTAGGGATACTTACAAAACTTTATAATTTATCAAGCAGATAAAAATTAAAATGCATTTTTCTGATTTTCT
>CAYYXG010000049.1:0-3337 GCA_964475595.1 uncultured Flavobacteriaceae bacterium | reverse complement strand
GCGGGTAATACCCTGAATATGATGAAAAACTTTCAATAAAAATTAAAAATATCCTCGCAAATAAAGGGTTTAAGCAAAGAAAAGTTTTGATATTAAGAAAAAATTATGTTAATTTTGTAAATAGTAATCTTCCCAATAGAGTTCCCATACATGAGTATCACTAAAAAACGTGTTCTGTTTGTCAGTTCAGAAATGGCCCCCTTCCTCGAAACCGAAAGCGCACAGGCCACCATCGCAAGAAACCTTCCCCAGGCGCTCCAGGAGCGTGACAATGAAATCAGAATCTTGGTCCCAAGGTTTGGGGTTATCAATGAAAGAAGAAATCGCCTCCACGAGGTGGTTCGCCTTTCCGGAATCAACATTTCTATTGATGACAACGACAACCCCCTCGTAATTAAAGTAGCCAGCATACCCCAAACCAAAATGCAGGTGTATTTTCTGGATAACGAAGACTACTTTCACAGAAAAGCGATTTTTCAGGATGAAAAAGGCAAGTTCTTTGATGACAACGACGAAAGAACCATCTTCTTCTGCAAAGGGGTGATGGAAACGGTGAAAAAACTGGGATGGGCGCCCGACATTATTCATTGTCAGGGCTGGATGACCAGTCTTATTCCGGTATACCTGAAAACAGTATATAAAGATGAGCCGGTTTTCCGTGATGCCAAAGTGGTATACAGTGTTTACAATGATGCGGAAGGTTGCCTGGGATCTGATTTCTCTCGCAAAGCCAGTCTCAACGAAATAAAGGACACCACCATGCAGTGCTTCGCCGATGGCAATATCAAAAGTTTGCACCAGGGTGCCGTAAGCTACGCTGATGCAGTTGTTACCTCCTGCGATGAAGCCCATCGCTGCGTGGCGGAACACATAAGCTCCAAGCCGGTTATGCGTCACACCGACGAACCAATCGGTGAGCAATATGTGAGTTTTTACGAAAAAGTGATTTCACAAGCGCTCTAAAAAACCGAACTTTGCTCCGGTGATTAAAAGGTTGTTCCGGCTTGTTCCGGTAATGATAGTGTTGTTTGCCTGTAAAAAACAGGAAGGCAATATTGTGCTGGACGGACAAGGAAACGCGGGACAAATGCAGTTGTTCACCACAGACACCCTGAGCATTGCTGCAGTAACGGTTCGGGAAGACTCTCTCCCCGGAAACAACCTTCGTTATGTGCTACTGGGGAGTATGAACGACCCCCTTCTCGGTACAATATCTTCAGGTGCTTATGCACAATGTGGCCTGCTGGAGCCCAACTCAGACTTTCCCAACACCGAAGAGCCAGATTCTGCTATTTTGTTCGTCCCGTTTATTAATGGACTAAATTATTATGGAGACAAACAAACCTACCAGGGTTTCTCGGTTCTGCCCCTAAAAACAGGAATATCCGCTAACAACACCTACTATCAGGGCGACGAACTGGAGACCGACCCTTCAATGGAAAGCCGCTATTACGGCCCCGTTTATAATTATCAATCTGACAGCGTTCGATATAAAAAGAGCAACATCCAATTGACCCCCGGAATACGTGTGCGCCTGTCGGCCGGCATGGCTCGCAAACTCATGCAGCTACCCAAAGAGGCCTACACCAGCCAGGAAGAACTGATAAAAAACTTTCCAGGGATTGCCATAATGCCCGAAAAACGCGACATGCCGGAAGGAAAAGGCGGCTTCGGGGTGTATGATTTTAACAATGTTATCAGTTTTGCCTATAGGGCGAAAATACTGCTATATTACCGAGACACCGCAACCCAGGTGTTCACTTTCACCGGCTCAAAAACCAGCATCAACAAAGGGATTCCGGGGGTTTATAAATCCGAGGTTACCCAGCAACTCAAACAGCCAGGCCAATCATTTGCCACAACCTACGCACAAGCGCCCAACGGCCTCAAAACACATATTCAAATACCCTATCTACTGAACCTTTTAGACTTTGGTAGTATAGCTATTAATAAAGCAGAACTGCAATTGTTTGTGGCCCCGGGAACCGCCACAACCCTGCACCCGGCCCCGGGGCGGTTAAATCTTTTTCAGCCGGCCGGAAAAACCAGCGATATTAACACCTTTGTGGAAGATGGTGTTTCAAACAATTTTGGTGGTACATACAATGAGAAAGACGGCAGCTATCGGTTTACCCTCACCAAACACCTGCAAAACATCCTCAATGCCAAGAAGTTTTACAATGAAGACTTCAATTATGGCTTATACCTTGCGGTGCCTTCTGACCAGCCCGTGAGCGGGGCCCGCGTGGCAATCGACCACAGCAAAACCAAATTGATTATAACCTACACCAAACTGAATTAACCCTTACTTGTTAGTTGCATGATGGATAAACGCAAACCCTATCAGTTGGTAAGCCGTGAATGGAAACCCGAAGACACCATCATTGCTGTGAATGGTGTGGAAATAGGGAAAGAACTGATGTTGGCAGCCGGCCCCTGTGCGGTAGAAAATGAGGAGCAGGTTTTCACCATCACCGAGTTTCTGGCCAAACAAAACATAAAATTTCTGAGGGGCGGCGCCTACAAGCCCCGCAGTAGCCCCTATTCGTTTCAGGGGTTGAAAACCGAAGGATTGCAACTACTCAGAAACGCCGCCAATAAATACGACATGGCGGTGGTGAGCGAGGTAATGAGTGCCGACAAGGTAGATGAGCTTAGCGAATACGCCGATATCCTACAGGTGGGCACACGCAACATGCAAAACTACCCACTGTTGCGCGCACTGGGCAAAATCAACAAGCCGGTGTTGCTGAAGCGCGGTATGAGCAGCACGGTGGAAGAATGGCTGTTGGCTGCTGAATATATTTTGGTGGGCGGAAATGAAAAAGTAATACTTTGTGAGCGTGGCATACGCACCTTTGATATCGCTACACGCAACACCCTGGATCTGGGCGCCGTGGCGCTGGTGAAGCAGCTTAGCCATTTGCCCGTGATTGTAGATCCAAGCCAGGGTACCGGAAACCGAAACCTTGTAGCACCACTCTCGGCCGCAGCCATTGCAGTGGGTGCCGATGGATTAATCATAGAGGTGCACAATCAACCTGAAAAAGCCCTCAGCGATGGCGAACAAAGCCTCTATTTTGACCAGTTTGCCGAAATGATGAAACCGCTTGGTGCGCAGGCCAATCTGCGCGGAAAGCAGTTTGATTTTCAAAAGCCCCGCTTGACCCAACCTGAAACTACGCATTGAGCCGGGTATGCAACTGCACTGGGAAAAACATACCCTGCAATTTATTAAACCCGCCAAAACCAGCCGTGGCGAATACACCAAAAAAGACCATTTTTTGGTGTTTCTCTCAAACAATGGTATCACCGGCTGCGGCGAGGCCGCACCATT
>CAYYXG010000048.1:0-3404 GCA_964475595.1 uncultured Flavobacteriaceae bacterium | reverse complement strand
GATGTGAATCTTCGGTAAAATTACAAATCTGAAAGCAATTCACAACAATAGAAGCCAGGGACTGCCCAAACAAACAGATGTGAATCTTCGGTAAAATTACAAATCTGAAAGCAATTCACAACGGTGGATGTTTGCAATCGCAGGGGCTAACTGATTTGAATCTTCGGTAAAATTACAAATCTGAAAGCAATTCACAACGATGAAATTAAGGAGATACAGATTGTAGAGGGGAGAGATACATTAACTGTGACAGCCAAACCCATGTTTTTTAAAAGCGGCTTAAATGAAAATATAAATCTCTCATTAGGTCCCAGAGAAAATTGGTTAAACCTATCCCAATCCTCCAAATCACCAAAAAATATATAATATTTGGGGATTGTAAACGCCAAAAATATAGTATATTTGGCGATTATGATTAAGCGAGTCCTTTTTCAGGCACTTCAAAAACGTTTCAATAAAGGTAAGGCCATCGTGCTTTTGGGACCGAGGCAGGTGGGTAAAACAACGCTTCTTAGGGAATGTCTCAATGACAAGGAATTCCTTTTTTTGAACGGAGATGATCCTGAGACCAGAAATTTGCTTTCCAATGCCGGTACAGAAAAATTAAAATTGATAATTGGAAGATATAAATGGGTTTTCATAGACGAGGCCCAGCGAATTGCTGACGTGGGTCTAATTGCAAAAATCATTACAGATCAATTTGAAGATGTACAACTTTTACTGAGTGGTTCATCTGCACTGGAAATAAATCAATCTACCCAGGAGCCGCTTACAGGCAGAAAGTTTGAATATCACCTATATCCCATCAGCTGGGAAGAGTTTGAAGACCACTGTGGTTATGCAGTTGCATCTGCCCAATTGGAGGAGAGGTTGATTTATGGGATGTATCCTGATGTGATAAACAATAGGCATGATGCCCGCGAGGTACTTAAACAACTTACTTCCAGCTATCTGTATAAGGATGTTCTATCGCTTACGGGTATCAAGAAGCCTGATCTGCTTGAGAAATTATTAAAAGCACTCGCCTTGCAGCTTGGCAATGAAGTGTCATACAATGAGCTTGCCGGTCTTTTGGAAATAGATAAAACTACCGTGGCAAAATATATAGACTTGTTGGAAAAGGCATTTATTGTTTTTAGGCTAAATAGTTTTAGCCGAAATCAACGCAACGAGATTAAGAACAACCGCAAGATTTATTTTTTTGACAATGGAGTGCGAAACATGATTATCAATAACCTGAATCCGCTGGATTTGAGGGCTGACAAGGGAGCTCTTTGGGAGAATTTTCTGATTTCGGAAAGGATAAAACTTCAGACCTATTATCAGCGATATACCTCAAATTATTTTTGGAGAACAGTGCAAAAGCAGGAAATTGATTTTATTGAAGAGAAGGACGGTGAAATAAGTGCATATGAGTTTAAATGGAATAGCCGCGGGAAGAATAAAATCCCCACCGCATTTTTGGAAACGTATCATGCCAAGGGAATGGTGATAGATATTCATAACTTCTGGGATTTTGTTAGGAATGAAGGGCAACCTTGATTTTATAGAAATTGATAAAGCGAAGCTGTGAATACTTTTTTTGCATTTGGTCTTGCTGAAGTATTTCATAAATTACCTTCCAAATCACCAAAAAAATATAATATATGGCGATTGTAATCGCCAAAAACATAGTAAAATCAGCGATAGTGGGAGCGTGAAATGTCAAGTTTATGGCGCAAATAACTAGGCGTTGTGTAAATCAAGGTAGCGGAGAAATACAAGTAGTAGGTTTGTTTTGGGCCTGAAAAGTATTTTAATATGTCAGATATCCTTAACCTATGCAAGTGAAAATATAAAAATCCATATTTGCAGGAAACGGCTTAAATGAAAATATAAATTTTGAGTCCGAAGTAATTTTAAAACCCCGATTTGATTTCGGCAACACCAAAAGCATTAAAAAATACATGAAAACGATGTAGTCCCAGCCAATATGTGACCACCGCAAACCCAATAGTGGCTATCAGCTAAGCGCTCATTAACTTTGTACCATTCAATTCTCACCCATGCCCAAACAGATCCTGCTATTCCCGTTCCTATTGTTTTGTGTGCTATTCCTCTATGCCCAGCCCCCTGCCAAATTCAGCTATCAGGCCGTTATCCGTGATGATAAAAACGCATTGCTCATCAACAAGCCCGTGGGCATGCGCATCAGCATTTTGCAGTCATCAACAACCGGAAATGCCGTGTATGTTGAAACCCACACCACCACCACCAATATAAACGGATTGGCTACCTTGGAAATAGGAGGAGGTGCCATTCAAAGCGGTTCCATTGCTGCTGTAGACTGGAACCAAGGTCCCTTTTTTATTAAAACAGAAAACGATCCTGCCGGTGGAACCAATTACAATATTACCGGTGTGAGCCAGCTATTGAGCGTGCCCTATGCCATGCACGCGGCCTCGGCAAGCACTGTTTCCGGTGCCGTCAGTTTTAAACATTACATTGGCGAAACTTTTGGCGGTGGAATTATTTTTCAGCTATGGAAAGATGAAAAAGGCGAGGAGCACGGTTTGGTAGTCTCGACTACCGATTTGAGTGCAAGTACTACGTGGAGCAACATGATTAGCGTGGCGGTGGGTAGCAATGCCCAATCCGTATGGGATGGATTGACTAATAGCAACGCCATTGTGGCCCAAAGCGGGCATACAACGAGCGCTGCAAAACTTTGTGTGGACTGGACAGATGGCGGTTTCAGCGACTGGTATTTGCCTTCCATACAGGAACTGACCGTGTTGTGGAACAATTACAATGTGGTGGCCAGGGGGCTCAATGGCATTCCCGGTGCAAAGGCGCTATCACTTGGTTACTACTGGAGCAGCACGGAAGTGGAAAGCAATATTGCCTGGGGCTACTATTTCTCTGCTGGTGGTGCAGGTACCCAGCTAAAGTCGGACAAGCATGCGGTGCGTGCCATTCGGGCATTTTGAAAATAGGTAAAGCTTCTATTGCTTTCTAATGATTATATGGTTTTTGAGGCCTAATGCTGCGAGTGCTGTTTTTAGGTTAATAGGTTCAATCGTTTAATGGTTGATTGGTTTATTCGGTCATTCACTCCGAAGGAGTGAAATGAGACTAGCCCCATTGGGGCGGTATAACGATGTAATTTGCACCAATAACGAAATCAATCACCCCAAAATGCCAATATGCGACCACCTTCGGGGTCGTGCATTCCATGCGCCGTTCCGGCTAGAGATGTGTGACCCCGTTGGGGTCAGGTGCGTGGCGCAATGTTGATGTGGTAAGCCACCCATTTCGAATTGGAAACCCCGATAATTGAAATGACGCGCCGTGGTTGGGGTTGTGCGGCGCAATGTTGATTCGGTAATTCACCCATTTCGAATCGGAAACCCCGATAATTGAAA
>CAYYXG010000047.1:0-3652 GCA_964475595.1 uncultured Flavobacteriaceae bacterium | reverse complement strand
CGGGGCCTCCCTCCACCTGAAAGGTAGCACCGGGCGCCAGTTCCAGCTTGCCTTTTATATGAAGAATGGCATTAGGACCGTTGAGGATGATGCGGGCACCGGCGGAGTATTCAAGTTGGCCACCTACATCAATAACCAATCTGGAATTATTTGATATGGTAATGGCAGCATTGCTTCTAACCTGTATAATGCCATTGTTGCGCACTATAATCTCATTAGGGGATTCGGAAAATGTTGAAGGATCCAATAAAAAGTTACTTCCACTGTTCAGCAAAAGCGTTGCGTTGCAGATAACAAGATCTCTGGAAACCTCAAATGTTTGATTGCTGTTTACCCTGTAGTAATGGTTCAAATATTCAGGCTGGCGCACATGAATATAGTCATGCGCATTATTTGCATTTTTGGTTTTAATCAGGTTCTTCTGTTGGTTTTGAGCCGAATCGTATTTTGTTTTGATAATCCATGGTGGTGCTGAATTCATTACTTTTCTACGCGGTTCAATGGCCGACGGCGGCAAAAACAAACCATGCTTTGCCTCTGCATTGTAGCATGGGCAAGACTGATCATTATAATTATTAACCGAATTACCCCACCATTTTATTTCGGCAATTCGGTATAGATTGTAGTATAGCATATATCCGGTTTGTGCCAGAAAACTGCCACTATCTATAATCTTTTTATCCCGCATTGAAGGCCGCATGTGCGAGCCACCCAAGGCATCCCTATCAAACGGCCAGGTGGAAAGGGAGCTGCCGTGGCAGTCGAAATTTTGCAGAAGTCCCTGGTAGTATGATTTTGGATAATATGTGTTTTTATCGTTCAGTATATCATACTGTAAACTCATCAGTTTGAAACCACAGGCATCCGCATGCTCTGCAAATCCTTTTTGACTCCATGTATTTGTTATTACAGCGAGTTTGGCCGCCATCACATTCGCACTACCGGCATCATTGCCGTATTTTAACCACATTTTATGAAGTACTGCCGATGTGTCTCCTAGTTTATTCCATGCTTTTTCCCAATAAGACGGCTGTTTAGGCCTGAACACACTTCCGGTTAAGCATACACTAGCCCCATCCAAACCCAATATGGAAGTCCCTGCGCATCGTGAATGAAGTTCCAAGATCATATCACCGTTTCGTTTTTTATCTCCAAACACTTCATTGCCGGCCCAAAGTAAACCCATGATGGCTAAGCCACCTGATGCTGAAACAGCCGGTTCAACTAGGGTTGAGGCATGTCTCAATAGTTTCTCTTCATCATCCAAATTCATACTCACGCCGGGATAATCTCTGGTTATGCCATTACCGCTGGCCAGTTCTTCGCCGGCTTTTTCAATGGGGTATCCGTATGGAAACGCAAAGGGACCGCGATATACATGCCGCCCATCAGCAGCAGGATTGGTTAGTACATAATTGCCTTCTTTGAATAAAACCGGATTGAAGACCGAACCATCGCCGAGTTTCCAGGTGTATTGGGAATATACGCTATGGTCTTCGCACTCCGGGCAACCTTCATCATTGGGCGTTGATATACCATCTTTAACCCTCTTAAACGCATCGTGGCCTTTTTTATCTTTAACACATGCCTTGATTTGCTCCTTTACATAATCTTCGGGCTGCAGGTATTTAATTCTGGTGGTGCTTTTGCTAATGTGCTGCATCATGCGGTGTGCAATGCTGCGCGTCCAGTTTACCAGATTTTTGACAGAATCATTGGGTATCGGTTGAACCACCTCTGACGGATCTACAAATTTCTGCACATATTTCAACCCCATAAACACCCCAATAAACTCGTCAATGCTCATCTCGTTGCGCAGCAATCCGGCACCCAGTTCGTAGGGGGCATTGTCTCTTTTTTCCCACACAACATTCTTATCCGCTATTTTGCGCCCTCCGCGGTAAAACTTTTGATAATCTCTGTATTTGAGCCAAACATTGGTGTCTTTATAAATGGGTGAATAGAAAGTATCATATCGCACCACATTGAAACTGTCCAGGTATGCGCGGAAGAGCATGGTATCCTTTGCCCACTTGGAAATTTTGGTTAATGTAGAATCGGTTTTGTAGGTAATAATGGTATCGGGCAGGGGGCCGCTGATGTTGTTGGTGCCGATATTATGTATGCTGCCAAACTTATTCCCGGTCCACCGGCCATAATAGTCATTTACCCGTTTTACCTTGTCCCAGTCGCTGTCATCGCGGCGCATAAAACCGTTCATTGATGTGGTGTTGTCTTTATTAATACTAAAATACGGTTCTGCTGTTCCATCAAGCCGGTCCAGCGCCATCAGGCAATAGTATATTTCATTTTTACAGGCAATAAATTCCTCGGTTTCAGTTTTGTTATAGTATTTAAGCAGCCAGTATTCGGTGCTCAGCACAGCGAGATATTCACCAATCATGATGAGGGGGTTATCTGCCATAATAAGCCCTGAGGTTTCCCTGTATTGCGAAGGCGTCAGACTCTCCCATGCCTGAGGCGATACGATGCTGTCTACCCCGGATTTTGTCAATATCACCGTATTGTCAAACGGGTAGCCAAATTGTTTGCTGTTTATTATCAATGTTTCGTAAGGCACGCTGTTACCCGGCTCTGAACCTACGGTAACAAACCATTTTTTAAACCTGTTTCGGGCCAAAAAATAGTTGTTTTGCAGTTCGGCCTCTAGGGTTGTTTGGGCAAAGATTTCCTGTGTCAGCATTGTTAATGCCAACAGAAGCAATGTTTTTATTTTCATAGATTTAAGTTTTACATAGCGTATTGAATGGGTGTTCTACTTCACAATTCTGTATCGCTTTAAATTCCAACTGTGGTTCATTGGCATCTGATCAAGCATCCGGAAAGACTCATTGTATATTTTGATCAAACCTACCCCTTTTGCATAGTAGTAGTCACTTTTGCCGCCAGGAAAGCAGTAGTCCCTGCATTGCTGCATGACACCGTCTCTACCGATCCTAAAAACCCGCACCGTATCGAAGGTCATGTTGTTGAGGGTGTAGTTGGTGAGAAGCTTTATTTGGTAAACAGAATAATTAGGATCTGTGTAATACTTCCAACGAAATACATCGACTGTACCATTTACACCTTTATCACCTATTTCTTCCTTATGTTTCTCAAATACATATCCTTTAGTTGGATACGGAAACGCATCGACATTTTGTCCGCGGCTGCGGATGGTCCAGCGGCTGATATTGCCATGGCCGTCTATGAAGTTGCTGCGCACATCTATGTAAAAGGTTTCCTGCACCAGGGTAATGTGCTTGCTCCATTCCTCCCTGCCTTTTTGTATAGACTGGCCTATGGCCAAATCCTGCACCCATTGGCTGTCTATTTCTTTGGTGATGTCGTGCTCATACACCCAGTAGCTGCCTTTGTTAAAACACATATAGTTTTTGGCATCATCCAGTCCATAGGTAATGGTAATGGGATCTTTGGGGGGCGGCTCCCGCTTGCAACTATTAAATACGCACAGCAGTGTGCCGGCAATGATGAGCAGTGCATGTTTGAAAAGGGCTTTCATAAAAACGAAGTTAAGAAAAGTATGCATAATGGAAAACAATGCAGAAAATACCGGCCATGTGCCTGCTGCAGGGAGGTGCTTATCCTTATCCGCTAGAGGCAGCAATCTCCGCTTTCTTGCATGGTTGTT
>CAYYXG010000046.1:0-3981 GCA_964475595.1 uncultured Flavobacteriaceae bacterium | reverse complement strand
CGCATTGCCCTGGAAGCCGCCCTCAAACGCAGGGTGCCCGATGATTTGATTGGCAATTACCGCGATTTTGTGAAGTGGCGGGATTTGTTGCCCCACATGCGCTACAACCCCAAGGTGATGCATGCTCTGGCTACACTGGCCACCGACCTGTGGAACTCCCCGGCCCGGGTGAACCGCTATGAGCTGCTGCGCTGCATGGTGCGCTACCGCACCCGCACGCTGCCTGTGGCCTACTATGGCCCCAAAGAAACCCCCACGCTGGACCTGCTGCCCGAAACCGATGCCTTGTTGTTTGGGCTATGCCTGCAGATTATGACCTCGCGCCACTTGCCCGTGAGCAGCGCCCAGGCCACCGACGTGAAACGCTACGCCAACGTGCTGATGATGCGGGTGCGCCTGAACGATGACCGCGTGGATGAAATGGTGATGGCCCTCCCCGAGGAACCCACCCTGCTGAACCGCCTGCTGCGTTATGTGGAGCCATCCGCTGCCATTAGCCACTGGGCAAGGCAGGAGATGCAACAGACAGAGTGGGCCTACCGCCGCGGTGAGGTGGTGGCCTGGGTGCTCAACGAAAACCCGGATTATGTGGTGCCCGATGCCGTTCTCCACGCCGATTTTGAAGAGATGAACCGCCGTGATGGCGAAATTGTAACAAGGCACATGCAAAACACAGAGCAGCAAATACGCCTGCAGCATGATTTCCCGGATTTGTTTAACGAGCCCGAAGATGTTCTGGGTTTTCTTTACAGCGAGGATGAGAAACGCATGCGCAAGCAGGATGAGGCGCTTCGCAGGTTTAACGAAATGTTTCCCATTCGTCCGGGAATGAAAATGCCCATGACCTACTCGCAGACCCTCAAAATCTACCTGCCCGATGTGGTGACCGGCAAAAGGGTGTTTGAAGACAACCTGGACAAGATACGCAGCAATTGTATGCTCCGTGCGGTGCGCCACTGCCACCTGCCAGCCAAAACCAAGCTATCGCTCTTCAAAAAGCACTACCACCCTGCCAATGATTTTCAGGCAGTCACCATCGCCAAATCGCTAGGCCACGCGGGCATGCTGCGGTGGCTGCTGGAGAATGGTGAAAGGGAGAAGGGGTTGGGGGTTTAGGAGGGTATAGCAAGAAAAAATAATTGGTTTTATTTGAGGTATGAAGCAAATAAAACATCTAATTCATTTAATAATATTAGAATATCTTTATCATTTAACATGTCTGTTTTATTAGTACTTGCGCCAAAAAATATTCTAATATTCTGAATTCTTTGGTTGTATACTTTGCAGGCTATGTTTTTATTTTTGGTTGCTTTGATATGTTTTAACATACGATTTAAGTCATTAATAATTTTAGTCTTGTTATTTTTGTAGGAATTCCATTTACTTGGTTCCCATATTAAGGGATATCCATAAAGGTCACTATTTCCGTAGGCATCTTTTGGGAAGTAATCAATTATATATTCTACGTAATAAATTGCTAGGCTATCGTTGATTAAAGGATTTAGTAGATTGTTGTAATACTCAATGTAGGTTTTTGGATTGATAACAAGCCCTCCACTTTTTTCCAAGGTTTCGATTTTTTTCCGCTGTTCTTCCAGTTGTTTTTTAATTTTTAAAATATCTTCTTTAATATCTTCTACATATTTAAATTCAGGGCTAAACTCCTGTAGTGTTTCAGCCAGTTTTTCAGCCATTTGTATATTTCCCGTATCTTTTGCGCTAATAGCATTCCCAAATGTTGTAATGGTTGCTATAGGTGTTTCCATATCTTTAATTGCGGGCTCTGTAAAAGGCATGGATATGCTAGTGGCCAGTTCTTTGGCAATATTTGTTTTCAGGCTCAGCCATGCAGGTAACTTACCCTCTTGTTTTTTGCTGAATTTAATGTCGCCGGTTTCTGCATCAACAAACCTTGCATTGATAATCAGTGCGTCATTTAGAACATAGATATCCCCCAGCAACAGGTATTTTACTCCGAGGATTTTACCGGCTTTCACAGTAGATGTTTTATCAACAGCTGAGGATGCCTGAAAGTTCTGTTCTTTCAGTATTTTTTGAATCTGCGACCGTTCTACAAGTTGAAGCCTGCGAGGCGATACATTGCTTGCAATATCAGATATCAGCATGCTACTCATGGCTTTGCCAAGGCCATCATATTTAGGGATCCCCGACGTGTTTTCGAAATCAAGGATGGCTACTTTTAATGTCTGAGCTTGTATAGTTGTATATTCAAGAAATAAAGAAAAGAGTATAACTAACTTATATATTTTTATTTTCATATTACAGATTATAATTAATATTATTCATTAAATATAGGGTATTTTTCTAGAAAACTATTTAACATGTCTTCTGTCAGAAGTTTTTTCTCAATAAAATCTTTCCAATCTAGTTTTAACATTTCTTTTGATGATAAAAACCCCCATTCGCCACCAAAATTTTGCTTTAATACATTACTTTTATATTGTGTTTGTGCTTTTTTATAATCGCCATTGAGCAAGTATGAATGTCCTAAGTTTATAATAGCGGCCATGTAATAGTCGTAGTCGTGTTCAATTAGCCATTTTCCATCTACTCTTCTGCCTTTTTTAATAAACCAGTTTATAATAGCGAGGTTTCTTTCAATACTTTGTTTATATGACTTAGCCAGTAAGTAATACCATCCGCTTTTAAAGAACTTTTCTGCTTGAAACTGCGTAGATATATTGATGGATGTTCTGTTTTTTAGTATTTCATTATAAGATATTCTATCAATGAGAGCTTCACAAGGACATTCAATTTTAGCAACAATTAAATTAACATCCATTAATTTATATATGATTGGAAATGAATCTATTAAATCATTATTTTTAATAATGGGTTTTGAAACCTCTTTTTTTATTACTTTCGTTTCATATTGTAAACTAGAGTCATTGATTTGTCTTCTTATTATGTCTTTATGTTGCATTTTTGAGTTTCTGCTTGAATAATATCCAACACTCCAATATGAATCATCTCTTTTAACACGAAGGCCAAAGTGAGAATTTCCATAATAAGGAATTCCAGAGTTTGCTAAAACATATAAGTTAGAGTCTAGAATCTCACCAGCTATGGTATTTCCATATACTAAGTTATCAATATCATAGGGATTTCTATAGGGTCCGTCATTCGACTCTAAAACACTGAATTCATCAATGTATTTAGCAATTTCCTCATATTTATACTTTCCGATAACAAGAATCCTTTGGTATATTTCTAACAGATCTTTGTTATAGACTGTTTGTTCAAAATCAAGTTCAACGGAAGTAATTTTAAGTATCGTTGCTTCGTGGCCTGAATCTGAGCCAAGGCTAAATAAGCTATTTTGTCTTGAAAGAATATCTTTTTTAAAATCTTGAAAACTACCATTAATTCTTTTTTCTAAAAATACGCTTCCGTCATTAAGTGTAATCGACATACCATTAAAAATTATGCCTTTATTTTTACTGGAGTAGTCGTACAAAGATTTGAGAATGATTTCTGAATTTCCTAAAAGTGAAATGTTTTTCGTTAAGTATGTAAATAATTTCGCCCCCTCATTATACCTGTTGGTTTCAATTAATGATTTTATTTTAATTAATAGTGCGGCAGGCTCTATGGGATTGATTGTTAAAACTGAATCAGCGTAAGAAATAGAATTAGTGTATTCTTTGGCTTGATAGAAGATATCTGCCAGTAAATAAAAATATGTATACTTTTCACCAAAATTAAAATTATTTATTTTGGACAGCCCATATTTTAGATATTTAATAGAATTTTGATAATCTTTTGCTTCTGATAAATTAAGTGCTATTTTTATAGGTTCATCAACAGAATGTTTAATTTCATTTTTTATATTGATAATTTCTTCTTTGTTTTCTTCAGTCGTCTTTTGAATGTTTTGCAATGATTTTTTAATCTCCTCCAGTTGCGCTTGAACGTCTTCTATGTACTTGAAACCGGGATTTAGTTCTTTTACAATCCCTA
>CAYYXG010000045.1:0-4740 GCA_964475595.1 uncultured Flavobacteriaceae bacterium | reverse complement strand
TTTCTTCATATTCGGATGCTTCGCGGGAAATGGTGCTTCAAATTGGCCATTTACCAGATGGTGTTTACATCATCCGAGCAATACACAGCAGCGGCGTGAGTACCTCAACCATTTTGAAACGGACCGAATAAGAAATTTATATCGCACCTACGGCGCTTGGTATTCACGTTGGTGGCATTTTCTACTAAAATGCCGCTCCTATGGAGCTAATACCCATGCCAATCCTACAGTTGTAAGGTCTCCAGTTCCACCAGGAAGGGCACATTAAGCCCCGTAGGGGCGAAATCTTAATAACACCACCTAACAACGCCCCCTCAGCGCCGTAGGTGCGGTATATACATCACAAGTCGCCGTGTGGTTGGCGTCCCCGCCAATCACTGCTATGTTCCAATATAGAAGCCAGGGCTAGCTTCCCCGCCACCGGGCGTTAAGCCTTTAACGAAATAAATTTGTAATTAGAATATATTTGACTATATTTGTTTAATAATAAACTTCTATGCAGCATCTTTTGCCAAACAACAACCATGCAAGAAAGCGGAGATTGCTGCCTTTACGGGATAAGGAGAAGCACTTCCCTGCAGCAGGCCCATGGCCGGTATTTTCTGCATTGTTTTTCATTGTGCATACTTTTCTTAACTTCGTTTTAATGAAAGCCCTTTTCAAACATGCACTGCTCATCATTGCCGGCACACTGCTGTGCTTATTTCATAGTTGCAAGCGGGAGCCGCCCCCAAAAGATCCCATTACCATTACCTATGGACTGGATGATGCCAAAAACTATATGTGTTTTAACAAAGGCAGCTACTGGGTGTATGAGCACGACATCACCAAAGAAATAGACAGCCAATGGGTGCAGGATTTGGCCATAGGCCAGTCTATACAAAAAGGCAGGGAGGAGTGGAGCAAACACATTACCCTGGTGCAGGAAACCTTTTACATAGATGTGCGCAGCAACTTCAGAGACGGCCACGGCAACATCAGCCGCTGGACCATCCGCAGCCGCGTACAAAAAGTCGATGCCTTTCCGTATCCGGGCAGGGCATATAAATTTGATAAGACACTCATACAAAGTGGGCCAAGAGCCAAAAGTGGCGAAAATACAGTGTTTTATCATCCATTTAATTTATGTCCTAATAAAGACTGCTTTTATTATTTTGATACGATACTTACCAATTTCAAACTTGGTTCATTAAGTTTTGATACCGTTAGGCGGTTTAAAATTGTTCAAAACGACTATGTCATGCAACAATGCAGGGACTACTGCTATGGTGGCAAAAGTGACTACTACTATGCCAAAGGGGTAGGTTTGATCAAAATATACAATAAGTCTTTCCGGTGGTTTGACCAGACGCCAATGAACCACAGCTGGAATTTAAAGCGATACAGAATTGTGAAGTAGAACACCCATTCAATACGCTATGTAAAACTTAAATCTATGAAAATAAAAACATTGCTTCTGTTTAACTTCGTTTTAATGAAAGCCCTTTTCAAACATGCACTGCTCATCATTGCCGGCACACTGCTGTGCTTATTTCATAGTTGCAAGCGGGAGAAGCAGCCGATAAAATGGGCTGTTTATGGCCCTTATTACATGGGCGATTTAGCCAATTATGTTTGTTTCAAGCCGGGTACATATTGGATTTATAAAAACCCCGCCACCAATGAACGCGATACGGTTCGTTGTGTTCTTGGAGAAAAATACATGGATACTGTAGTATCTCCGAACTATGGTATAAAGGTCGTCAAAGAAACTTTCTGGACCGGATTTACATTCAGTAAAAATGGGTATGACGGTGATTTTACTGATTTTAGATTTATAGAATGGCGCAAGCCGGCTGAACCTTTTGAATATAAAGTTGACTTTAGCAAAACCAAGACCGGAAAAGGTGGAGGGACATTGAGTGCTTTGTTTTATCCATTTGACAAATCTAAAAATCCCACGAATATTGAACCTGGATTTCAATTTACCACATTACTGAGCAAAGATACAGCCGTAAATATATACGGACGATTTTTCGATACAGTTCAAGTTTTCAAATATAACAGTGATGTTATTTGGTATGATTTTCCTTCACTTTATTATTGGGCAAAAGGATATGGGATAGTTTATAGAAAAGACATAAACTCAGGAGAGGAGTGGTTTCTGGAATCTGAATACATAATTCAATAATTTATTTATATGAGAAAGACACATTTAACCTCATGGCTATTTTTGTGCTTTTTGTTTTTTAGTAATGATTTATCGTCGCAAAATAGCGATATAGAATTGCAAAAAAAATATTGGCAATACAGAGATAGGTTTCGTAAGTATTTTGTAAACATCGGTAAAAAGGAGGGGCAATCCCTGCCTATAGCTACCTGGGTTCCGTTTCACCGATGTTTTGAAACACAGCGCACATATAACAACCAGCCAGAAATGCAGGGGGCCAAAATAGACATGGGCGAAGGCCTTGGTAATATTGGCGACTATATGGCATTCCTCTCCATGGAATATTACCTGCTTAAGAAAAACGGGCAAGATATTCAAGGTACATTGAATGAAATATACTACTGCCTGAATGCTATTGACCGGATTGATCTTTTCGCCGAAGGATCATTCAGGGGAGGAACTCCGTCGAAGAATGGATTCACAGTTAGGGATGATAACAAATTAGATTACCTTCAACACTGGCCGAAAGAAGATAATCTCACATTTATAAAAAGCCACAATGCTTGGGGATTTGATTTTATTAAGGGAATAGATCGTTATGTTAGCAGTCAACCGCAGGATGTTTTCACACCAGACAACAAATTGTACCTTCAGAAGGATTTGGAATACTGGTTTAAAAAAACTGATGACCCCGCCTATTCCGGTGCACCCTGGAATGGCTATAAGAAATATGAATATTGGCAATGGGAAAACGGACATGAATGCGGGAAGGTAGATCATGAAGGACAAAACCCGGAAAGCGGGTTACGGAGTGAAATGAGTCAGGATCATTTGCTAAATTATTTAGCTGGCTTGAAGTTTATCCACAAGTTTGTTGACAATGTCTACATAAAGCCAACAAACAATGATGCTGGTTTTAAGATAATTGATAAAGTTCAACAGTTAACCTACAGACTTATAACCTTTGTTGCTTCCGAAAAAGACATTTCTGACAACCCTGTAAATATGATTGACGGTTTTGGATTAGCAGGTAAAATAAAAAAGAGCAGCTGGTTTATTTCCAATCCTATTAATGGGAAAACAGTTGCGAACGGCGGATATTTAACTTTTATTTTTTCTTATCCAATCGCAATAATTGGCAAGTCCATCACAGGCATAGATTTCGACTACGGTTGGCAAATAACCCGCGAGAATGGTACCACTAGTAAATCCATGGAGTGGGTAAAAGACTTATGGTGGGAAGGTTTTACAGATAATTTCCTCAAATCAGATGTAAATGCGCAAATGGTAAGTTGGGCCTTGGCCCTTTCTGGAACCTGGGATCACTCAAGGTTTCATGAGTGGGCTGAGAATAGAAGTTACCCATGGTTCGAATTAATGTATGCAGTTTTGAATGAAAAAACACCCAAAATCTCCCGGCAACATTACGAAGACTGGCTAAAGGGACCATCATGCACTGGAACAAGATTCCCTCGAAAGGTGATAGTTTGGTATGAAAAACAAGTCACTCCCGATTCTTTCGCCTTTGAAATCGTTTCATTTAATTCATTCGTTGATAAAAATGATTTACACAAAAAAGTTGACGAAGTACTCCAAAATTTAAAAAACAACTATTTGAGTGCGCGTATTATTTCAGGTGCTTCTGATGATCATTACCCCTTCAACAGAAACAGTATTTTCAGCATGCCAAACCGATCTCCATTAGATGACGCCTACCACTGGGGTGAATATAATGGTATGGATTATATGATTACTTATTTAATGTACCGTATTGCCAATGAAAAGGTTTGGAATGATTCATTGATTAGTTTTGAGGACAACAATAATTGCCCTTGCGCTACAAATGAATATAGTCTGATTAGACCAATGTTAAAAGATAATACCGGTGCATCCATCAAGACTTTAAATACTTTGTATAATACGATTGAACGCAATTTGGATTATTCTGAATTAGGAATATTTACTCCAGAATTCTTGCTGCACAGCCTTTCCATTGAAAATGGTGGTAATCTAAATGTAAAGGCAAGTGCCTCTTTTTGCAATATTTCAGTCGTGGTAAAATCAGGTGGAAAAATTTCAATGGAAGCTCCGTTAAATCTGAACTTTTCAAAAAAACTGTCAGTTGCCGTGTGGTTGGCGTCCCCGCCAACCTCTGCTATATTCCAATATCGACGCCAGGGCTAGCTTCCCCGCCACCGGGCGTTAAGCCTTTAACGAAATAAATTTGTAATTAGAATATATTTGACTATATTTGTTTAATAATAAACTTCTATGCAGCATCTTTTGCCAAACAACAACCATGCAAGAAAGCGGAGATTGCTGCCTCTAGCGGATAAGGAGAAGCACTTCCCTGCAGCAGGCCCATGGCCGGTATTTTCTTTATTATTTTCCATTGTGCATACTTTTCTTAACTTCGTTTTTATGAAAGCCCCTTTCAAACATGCACTGCTCATCATTGCCGGCACACTGCTGTGCTTATTTAATAGTTGCAAGCCGGAAGAAAAGCCCCACCCCAATATATACAAAGGGCCTTACTATTTAGGCGAGGTTAAAGACTATTTATATTTTAAGCCCGGCAGTTATTGGATTTA
>CAYYXG010000044.1:0-4793 GCA_964475595.1 uncultured Flavobacteriaceae bacterium | reverse complement strand
GCATAAAAAACTATATTTTACTATCAAACCCCTAGTGGGTATATCTTGGAAAAATTGCTTGCACAGAGTTGAAAGTTTATTTGGTCAGAATATTCCATGCGATAATAAAATAAGAATAATTGGAGGCGCCTCTATTGGTTTTGGGGTTAATATTAATAAAAGAAGGAATTAATTCTAGTAGTTATACATTGTACATCATCCAAGCGATTGCCCGGATATAATTACGGCGCCGATGGGTGGTATTGTGCGCATGCACCATCGCGAATGCGATTTTGTTGTAATTTGTTGTCTTTTGTAGATACGCACAATTGTGCGTATCTACAAAAGACAACAAATTCACCCATTAACAAAAACGAAAAACCCTTACCCCGGCGGTTGCCAGGTAATTGTAAACATCTTCATGGTTATCAATAGATGAAAGGGTAGAAACAACCGCATCGCCTTCCGAAAAAGCATAATCACGGTAATAAACGACGGGTTTATTATCAATCACATTACCGCCAATATGCGCTTTATGGGCCAGCCATACTACCTCAGCGCCGTCGGCCTCCACCATCTTTTTCAGCAACTTGCCTTTATCCAAAGTGCCGAGTATGATGATTGAATCATGGGGTTGCAAAAACATTTCTTTCCAGTAATTCCATTTCATCTGCATAAAGGCCTCAGCGCTGTAATGCCCGCTGTTGCGCGAATATCGTTGTGGGTGCTGTCGCCATAAATGACAAATATCTGGCCCAGAAACCACCTGAAACCCTTGTGAATAGAGCCGAAAAGCCATGTCGTAGTCTTCGGGATAAACGGCATTTTCAAAACAGCCCGCCTGCCGTAGTTCTGCGGTGCGCATCATCCAGCAGGGACTGGGAATTACGCATTCGCGCCAGATGTGCTGCCAGTGGTCGTTTTGGTCGCAGCGCGCATTGAGCCATGCTTCGTAAAATTGGGTTCCCGGGCCGCAGTTTTCTTGCGGAAAAAACTGTACCCTGCCTGTTACAAGGGTTCTGGGCGCCGCATTCATCAGGGTTTTTGTCATGTTGTGCAGCCTGTTTTTGGGCATGATGTCATCGGCATCCATGCGGGTGCACAATTCTCCAGCTGCAGCGGCCAGCAGGGCGCGGTTTGCAACTATCAGCCCGTTTCCGTTGGTGGGTATTTCGCTGAATCTGTTATCCTGCGCAATAAACCGCCCCATAATTTCAGCCGAATCATCCTCACTGCCATCGTTCAGCAATAGGCATTCCCAATCCGCAAAATCCTGTTCCACGATGCTTTGCAAACAGGCATGTAAATAGGGCGCTGCATTTTTCACCGGTATCAGTATGGAAACGGTTGGCACGTTGCAAATATGGGGGTGCGTGTGCTTTTTTGTACATGTGCAAGAATCAATGGCTTGCAAACCAGGCATTCATGCGAACTTGCAGGCATGCTTGATGCATTTTTTGAACCGGTAGACAAATCGGTGTGGGCGCCTTTTCGCAACAGCGAAACCCGCATGGGCGGTAAAATACAAGTACACGGTAATTCTTTCCCCAAACTGAAAAATATTCAGATTGCCATTGTAGGGGCCGGCTACCCTGCCGATGAGGTGAGACGCAAGTTGTATGACCTCACTTGGCGGTTCGAAAACCTGGGTGTGGCCGATCTGGGAAACCTAAAACTGAACGGCGACGCCAATAGCAGGCAATTTGCCATGAGTGAAGCCATTGGCGAACTGCTGTCGGCCGGATTGAAAGTGCTCATTATTGGCCACGATCCCCATTTGCTGTATGGCTATTACAAAGCATACCGGCAGACCAAAGAACCGGTGGAAGTGGTGAAGGTGAGTCCGGATGTGGACCTGGATGAGGGCACACCGCTTAGGCAAATACTGGTAGAAAAGCCCAGCTACCTGTTCAATATCGATTTTTTGGCCACACAGGCGTATTACATCAGCAACCAAACGGCGGCGGTGCTGGATAAGATGTATTTTGAAAACCACCGTTTGGGCGAAATACGGGCCAATATTGAGGAATCGGAGCCCATTCTTCGCAGTGCGCACATGCTCATGTTCGATATGAACGCCTGTCGCTATGCCGATGCGCCGGGCACTATGCTGCAAAGTCCGAACGGGCTGTATGCCGAGGAAGCCGCCAAGCTGGCACGCTATGCCGGTGTTAGCAATACGCTCAGTTCGGCGTATTTTTATGGGTTAAATCCTGAAGCGCCACATGACGCAGATCATGTGTTGCTGGCCCAGATGCTATGGTATTTCATGGATGGCTATTGTGCAAGGTTCAATGATCACCCTGTGCACAACCACGAGGATTTTCTGATCTACCGCAACCGGCTTAGCAGCACAGGCCACGAAATTGTGTTTTACAAAAGCCGCAAAAGCAACCGCTGGTGGATGGAAATACCACATCCCTACGATAAAAAGTCTTTTTTCATTGGGTGCAGCTACCGCGATTATGAAACCGTTTGCAACGATGAAATGCCCGACCGCTGGTGGCGGGCCTATCAGCGGTTGATGTGAGGGTTTGTTGATGGGTTTAATTGTTTATTAGACATGCCGGAAACGAAGACAATTTATATTATTGGAGGTTGCAATGGGGCCGGAAAAACGACAGCTTCCTTTACCATTTTACCCGAAATCATCGATTGCAAAGAATTTGTGAATGCTGATGAAATTGCAAGAGGATTATCGCCTTTTCAGCCTGAAGCTGCATCTTTTGAAGCGGGTAGAATTATGTTACACAGAATAGAGGATTTGGTGAGGCAAAACAAGACTTTTGCTTATGAAACAACCCTTGCCTCCAAAATCTATCAAAAACGGCTGTTGGAAGCAAAAAGCAAGGGGTATTCGGTAGTGTTGTTCTATTTCTGGTTGCAAAATGTTGAACTTGCTAAGGAAAGGGTGAGAATTCGTGTTGACGAAGGAGGGCATAATATAGACCCGGCAACGATAGAAAGAAGATATTACCGCGGCATTTCCAATCTATTTAATGTATATTTGCCATTGTCAAACGCTGCCATGATTCTCGATAATTCTACGGGTGTTCCTGAATTACTTGCTGAAAAGCGCGGGAATACAGCATTGTCCGTAGAAAATCTTGATGGCTTTCATGAACTAATAAAACTGTCAAATTGAAACCTGAAGAGCAAGCAGAATTCAGCAAAAAAGTAATGGCCGGCTTGGAAAAAGCCTACAAAAAGCTCATTGATTATAAGCGCGAGCGAAAATCTGTGCTGGTGGTGCTCAAAGACAAAAAAATTGTTTATCTAAAGCCCTGATGAAAGGTTTTATTAGCCGTGTGGTTAGCATCCCCGCCAACCACTGCTAATTTGTTATTTCACACCTACGGCGCTCATTGTATGTTTGGTGGCATTTTCTACTAAAAAGCCGCTCCTACGGAGCTGATACTTAAGACTGTCCTATTGGCGTAATGTTCGTATTTTCCAAAAGCAGCACATTAAGCCCCGTAGGGGCGATATATTAATAACACCACCTAACAACCACCCTTTAGCGCCGTAGGTGCGGCATAGAAAACCAGAGCGGTTTAATGGGGAATACAAATGCTTAAATCTACCAGTAAACCAATCCACCAATAAACCAATAACAAAAGGTTTAATGGTATAATAGTTTAATGGTGAATACGGATTCTCTTACTCAACCAAGCAACCAATAAACCAATAAACCTTGTCTAACATTTTCTGCATGTACATCTCGCCCCGAGGCCGTATTTTTGCAGCATCATGTCAGAAGGATTCTACGCCATCGCGGTTCATAAAGTTGTTAGAGAAACGGCTGATGCTGTTACACTGCACCTAGATATTCCGGTTTCGCTTACCGAAACATTTGCCTACACTGCAGGCCAATACCTCACGTTCGAAGCCGAAATAAACGGCGAAAAAGTGCGCAGAAGCTATTCGCTGTGTACCTACGGTCCGGCCGATGCACACCCTGCCGTTACAATCAAAAAGGTGGATAATGGCCGCATGAGCACCTACATGAATACCGCCGTGAAAGAAGGCGATGTGCTGCAGGTGATGGCGCCCATGGGTAAGTTTACCGTTATTCCCGATGCGGCTAAAAGCACACATTACGTGTTGTTTGCCGGTGGCAGCGGTATCACGCCCATGATGGGCATTTCCAAGGCCGTGCTGATGCATGAAGCCGGCAGCAAGGTTACGCTGGTGTATGCCAACCGCAACGCCGACAGCGTGATTTTTAAGCAGGCCCTGGCCGATATGGAAAAACAACATTCCGGTCGTTTCAAAGTCATCCACAGCTATGATCAGGCTGCGCTTACCTGGTTTGGCATGAAAGGTCACCTCACCGAAGACAAGGTGGTGAATGTGCTGCAATCCAAGATTGGCGGTTCTTACGCCGATTATCAGTATTATATCTGCGGTCCGGGTCCCATGATGGATGTGGTGAAGAAAGGATTGTCAAAAGCCGGCGTAGCGGCCTCCCACGTATTCACCGAATATTTTTCTGCACCCACTTCCTCAGAACCCAAAGAAGAAGCGGCAACTGAGGCCTCTGCCTTCAATGGAACGGCCAAAATCACCGTTCATGTATATGGCAAAACCCAGCAAATTGAATGTGATGACAAAACAACCGTACTGAAGGCCTGCATGAAAAATGGCATTGATCCTCCCTACAGCTGCACCGTTGGGGTTTGCACCACCTGCAGGGCCAAGGTCACCAAAGGCGATCTACACATGCTGGAACGCGAAGGCCTCACCGACGATGAAATTGCCAAGGGATATGTGCTTACCTGCCAGGCAGTGCCCCGCAGCAGCGAGATTGAACT
>CAYYXG010000043.1:0-6537 GCA_964475595.1 uncultured Flavobacteriaceae bacterium | reverse complement strand
TCAGGCCATGGTTCTCGCACATAAGCAAGGCCCCGGCATATTTTACCAACCCTTTCACAGCTGATTTGCCCACCTGAAGCAGCGGCGTAAAAGGTGCCCAAAGTCGGGATACTTCGGGCAGCGGGGTCGGGAGACTTCGCGCAGCGGGCAGCGGGGGGAGGGCTAAGAATAACTGAAATTAAGGTAACTTTGACTGCTTACGTTATTTGTAGTCACCCCAATTGAACCCAGCTGCCCGAAGTATCCCAACTTCGGGCCCCTATTAAAACAGCATTTATTTTCTCAGCCCACTAGCATCCCAATATCCATCAGCAAGAGTTGCACCTGCTGTAAGAGCGAGTTCTCCCGCACCCCATAGCATGGGGTTTAAACCCCATGCTATGGGGTGCGGGGATTGAAGTGTAATAATACGGCTTGTTAATAAGAGAGACTTCAGGCAGCGGGTTCTTCACTTTCTTCAATGTGAGCTTCCAGTTTGCCCGCAAGCGCTTCCTCTAAAAACTCCTTAATCAGTGGCGTTAATGCTCCGTCCTTGCCCAGTAGACTTTTACTCTCCTTAAATCGTGTGGCAAAGCTCTTTTTGAATTCTTCGTAGTCGAATGGTTTTTTGTTCATTTTGATATGTCAAGTTTAAGTGGTTTTCTTAAATTTGACACAGTTGGTGTAATATTCTCCAGGGAGACTTCGGGGAGCGTGAAATTCTTTAACCAAAAGGCCGCAAAATACAGCAAAAAATATTAACTTAGCACCGCTATTCTTTTTATCCAACAACTAGGGAGTGTTATAGAGTATGATTTTAAAGCGCATATTAGGCAATAAATTATTATTAGACACAAATAGTGAAAATGAAGTTTACAATAAAGAACATATCATTTATGCAACAAATGAGGTTCAAATTAACTTTACTTATAGAGAATTAACAGAACTTGCTGATGCTGAACCAAAGTTTGGAATTAATTTAATTACAAGTATTCTTAAATCTTTTCCTGGCATAAAAAAAATCGAGTCTATTCCGTCAATTTTCATCTATAAGAACTCTGATGAATTACCTATTTACATTAAACAGCACGGAGATTATTACCTTATTCTTGCAATTGGGGAATTTCAATATGGTCGTTACAAAATAATATTAGAAGGTGTACTTAAAAAAGAGCCAACTCAACCTTCTAATTTATAGGAACAATAAAACCTTGCCTTAATAATTTATCAATACCTAAGGGCAATTCATATTGTGTTCCCATACCAATTTGATTAAACCAAGGAGCGGCAGCACCTTTTTTAACGTTAGGTATTTCCTTTATTACCTTATATTTTTTATAAGGCTTGGTAGTTAAATAATCTGCGGGTAATGCTCTACTTTCAAATGAAGCACCCTCTGGTGAAGCGTATAAGCCATTATCTTTAAATAAACCATCCGTATTATCAATATAACCTCCGTATCTATCAATTTCTGAACCAACTGTTAAGGGTTCTATAGTGAACTCTATGAAACCTCTGTTTGGTGGCCATTTTCCATTAATGTTGTTTGCCTTAAATAAATCTTCAAGTTCACTCCATTTTTCTGCTTTCCACAAATCCCATGCTTGGTCGCCCAATAAACCATTTTCAAGATTTTTAAATTCAGCAACTGTTTCAAAAAATTGTGTTTTTGTAATACCTCTAACTAAACTCCCCGCCCCGCTCACCTTCCTCTCCAAATCCGCCACAATTTTTTCTACCTCATCTTTTTCTGTGCGGGACAGGTTACCTGCTGTTTGGGTAAGATCATCGCCCTGTTTACGGAGTTGCTTTACCAATGCCTCTCCTCCACTCACTCCTAAAGAACCCAGCCCGTAATACAACTGGAAGGTGTTCCAGGAATTTAAAAACTCCCTGCCGGCATCTGTTTCATTCAGCTTTTCGGCCAACACATTGCTTACCACCAAATCACCCATGCCAGCCGTGAGATCTACAATGGATTTGGTTACAAGGTATGCTTTTCTGATGCCATTTGCCGCTTTGAGTGCCAAGGCAATTTCACCCACACCTACTGCCATAAGAGCAACATCCAGGGTGGTTTCGAGTGCAGTTCCCATGCGATCTCGGTCTATGTGATTAAAAACACCATAGACAAACAATGCTGGCAATCTCAGGGTACTGCCTTTAGGTATGGGCTTACCTAAATATTGGGTAGCGCTGGTAAATTGAATGTTTATCCAATCATAAGGATGAAGGTACTCTCTCAGTACCTTTTGGGAAGATTTTTTAAATATTAAAAATACAATATCTCCCTTACTGTCAAACTTATATTGAATTCCATCACCCCAAAAATCAGGGTCAAAAATCACGTAACGCCCCTCCGCTACACTCTTTACCAGATTTTCCTCCGCCGATTGGCGGTATTCAAATATCCAACGTGTGATGTCACCTATAAATCGGTTGAAGTTATCACCATCCAAACCACTGATATCAGAACAAAGTGCAGCAAGTAAGTGCACCCTGCCGTTTATAGCGGGGTTGAAGTAAACTTTTTAAAGTCCCTGATAAGTTCTGATAGCTTTCCTTTTGACGATTGAACAATTAAATGAATATGATTACTCATAATAACATACCCATACAGTATTAAGCCTTTTTCTTTAATACAATAGGCCAGTGAATCTATCACGATATCGCAGTATGTCTTTCTTGTAAACACATCAATCCAGTTTATTACTGTGCATGTAATAAAATGAGGGCGGTCCTGGTTTCTGATGATATAGCCTGTGTGCATTTTAATGATTTATGACGAGGTAGCGTTTAGGTAAAAGATGCCCAAAGCAGGAGACTTCGGGCAGCGAGGCAGCGAGGCAGCGGGCAGCGGGTTCGGTTTAATCAAAAATTATTTTTGTTCCAATTTTTTCAATACTATCTTTTTCAATGAATTCAATCAACTTATATCTTTCTGCTTCATTTAATTCCTGTATTTTACTTAACGACGATAAATCTGCATAAAAAGTCGGAGGATTAAATATTAACTCCCCTGAAATTCTATATAAATTACCTTTATATTTTATTTCCATTTCACCCCTGGAAATTATTGAATAACTTACCTTTTCCATAATAAAAGTTCAATATTTGTTTCAGGATCAATTGTATAAATTTTGTTAACATTAGGATTTTTTTTGAGTCTAGGTAATTCAACAGTTTCCCAAATATTTCCGGGTCTTAAGTTTTTCCCTAATACTGCTCTGACTTCTCCAGAAACCTGATTTGCAAATAAGGCCGAAACATCTTCCCACAATTTTACAACTGATGGTATATTGGCATTCCATTCTGGCATTAGTATTTTATACTTATCTAACAATCCCTCTAAGGTTGACCCACCTTTCATTTGAGCGATGCTAAGTGCCATATCCATTACTCCTTCTCCTTTTGAAGTTCTTCCTGACCAAAAATACGCCTTATTTGCATCTAATTTTAAAAGTAGTTTAATTTCATTTGCATCAGTTAAAACTTTTCCGGTAGCTTGGAATACTTTACCGTATCTAACTGTCAGTTGTGGAGTATTAGGATCTAAAGAATTTAATCTTCTAATGAATTTTTGATCGTTTCTGATGAAAAATTGATACCCGAGAGGAGCAGCAGCTAATTCATCTATATTCCTTCCTATCACTGTTATCCAACTCCCCGCCCCACTCACCTTCCTCTCCACATCCGCCACAATTTTTTCTACCTCATCTTTTTCTGTGTGGGACAGATTACCTGCCGTTTGGGTAAGATCATCGCCCTGTTTGCGCAGTTGCTTCACCAGCGCCTCACCTCCACTCACTCCTAAAGAGCCCAATCCGTAATACAACTGGAAGGTGTTCCAGGAATTTAAAAACTCCCTGCCGGCATCTGTTTCATTCAGCTTTTCGGCCAACACATTGCTTACCACCAAATCACCCATGCCAGCCGTGAGATCTACAATGGATTTGGTTACAAGGTATGCTTTTCTGATGCCATTTGCCGCTTTGAGTGCCAAGGCAATTTCACCCACACCTACTGCCATAAGAGCAACATCCAGGGTGGTTTCGAGTGCAGTTCCCATGCGATCTCGGTCTATGTGATTAAAAACACCATAGACAAACAATGCTGGCAATCTCAGGGTACTGCCTTTAGGTATGGGCTTACCTAAATATTGGGTAGCGCTGGTAAATTGAATGTTTATCCAATCATAAGGATGAAGGTACTCTCTCAGTACCTTTTGGGAAGATTTTTTAAATATTAAAAATACAATATCTCCCTTACTGTCAAACTTATATTGAATTCCATCACCCCAAAAATCAGGGTCAAAAATCACGTAACGCCCCTCCGCTACACTCTTTACCAGATTTTCCTCCGCCGATTGGCGGTATTCAAATATCCAACGTGTGATGTCACCTATAAATCGGTTGAAGTTATCACCATCCAAACCACTGATATCTCCACAAAGCGCAGCGAGAAGGTGCACCCTACCGTTTATAGCCGGGCCCGCCACCAAAGAATCCAGCATCTTGGATCGTTCCGGCTCCGGCGTTGTAAACAACAGTTTTAGTGCTATGCCTTCCGTTCCTCCATTTTCCAACCACCCACGCCAGCTAACCACTGCCAGTCCTTCTGTGGCCAGTATTTTCAAGCTATTAAGACGTTGCTGAAAAGTTAGTTTTGGATAATAATTATCCGGCAGTACAGCGAGCAGTTCGCACAATTCCGAATAGGTTTTAACCTCATCGAATGCGGCCTTTATATTGACCAAAACACCTAAATGCAGACGCAGGTAATTTTCATAGGTCTGTAACGAGGATGTTTTAAAGGGAATGGTAGGACTAAGTGCCGGCAGTGAAAATTTAGGATGGTATTTTTCTATAAACCGATTATAATTTCGGATATCATAGAACGGATATTCATCCCCATAATCATTGATAAGTCTCACCACACGCCTCACCAAACCAGCTGCCCGAAGTCTCCCGACTTTGGGCCCCTTTTAAAACACCATTTATTTTCTTAACCTACTCCATCAATATAACCATCAGCAAGCCCGACCGCCAGTAAACCTTTGCCATTTGCATAATTGCCAGCTGATGAATAAATATAATGCTGTGGCTGTCCGACAATACCGGCACGGACCGGGTTCATGTGTATATATTTTAATTTGATCCACAAAAAACGTAACGAATAAATTTCCTCCGGATGATTTCCGTATTTCCAGAATTGAAAATTCTTGTTTCGGGCATGTGTTTCAGTTGCTTTTTTAAACATTAGCAGCATCCACTCCCTCCGACTTTCAGGTTCAATTTTTATGGCATGTAAAATTTTTGTGGCAGTATATTTTTTGAAATCCCTAATAAGATCTGATATCTGGCCTTTTGATGATTGAACAACCAAATGAATATGATTGCTCATAATTACATAACCATAAAGAATCATGCCTTTTTCTTTAATACAATAAGCCAGTGAATCTATGAGTATATCTCTGTATGCCTTTCTTGTAAACACATCAATCCAGTTAACCACGGTACATGTTATAAAATGGGGGCGGTCCTGGTTTCTGACGATATATCCTGTGTGCATTTTCATAATTTATATAGAGGTAGCGTGTAAGTAAAAGGTGCCCAAAGTCGGGAGACTTTGGGCAGCGAGATAGACCCGTTCACAACTGGAACCAAACTTTAGCCCAATTATCCATTATCTTTGGAGAAAGGTTAAGGTTGAATCTATAACCCTGCTGACACAGTTAATGTAACACTCCCAGATTTTCTCTCATGTCCTAAATAGAAGGGATTAATTCCCTTTCTCTATATAGTTCGTAATTATTTCTTATTGCTTCTGATAATTTCTTAAATTCTTCAAATGAAAAGTCTTCCTCTTCCTTTTTCAAGAAAAAACTTTTAGATGTATCTACATAGCTGTTAAAAAAAACAACTTTGATGATTTTTTTCCCATCAACATCATACAAAATAAAATCCCAGTTATTTTTAAGTAGTTCCTTTTTCATATATTGTTACTTAATTGTTTTTACAAAAAAATCAATTCCTTCTTTCATGCCTTCTGTCTTAATAATTGCTTCCAAATTACCATCGGGTAATTTGCCTCCTGGCAACCATAGTTTATTTGCTCCAAATTCATTACCTGATGGCATTTCTACTTTATACTTACTAGATAACTTAAAATCTATCCTCACAACACTACCTCCTTCTAATTGTTCAATAGGTATTCCTAATTTTTTTGCCTGATCGGAAATTGATAGTTTTAATAACCCATCAATTTCTGATTTCGTAGATACAAATTCAGATTTCCAAATATCAGGTTTTCCCACGCCAAACGCTTCGTAATCTTTTTTCAAAACTATTCTAGAAACCTCACTTTCCTTTTCAAACCTACCTAAATGACTTCTAATGTAATCCGGATGCAGATATTCAGTAGGATCAGGTCTGCGGCCTTTTGGCAAAGCTAAAATTTTCTCTTTTGTCCATCCGTTTATAAAGAATCCTGCATTACCCCCTCCCCTCCACAACCTCTGGCTTAGCTTGTTAATATTTGGGCTGAAGGATCTTCTGC
>CAYYXG010000042.1:0-7119 GCA_964475595.1 uncultured Flavobacteriaceae bacterium | reverse complement strand
GTTTTGCATCCAGAAAAATTGCCTAGTAAAGAAGATTTATTAAAGCTATCTAAATGAGAATATTACACTAACTGTGTCAAATTTAAGAAAACCACTTAAACTTGACATATCAAAATGAACAAAAAACCATTCGACTACGAAGAATTCAAAAAGAGCTTTGCCACACGATTTAAGGAGAGTAAAAGTCTACTGGGCAAAGACGGAGCATTAACGCCACTGATTAAGGAGTTTTTAGAGGAAGCGCTTGCGGGCGAACAGGAAGCTCACATTGAGGAAAGTGAAGAACCTGCTGCCTGAAGTCTCTCTTGTTAACAAGCCGTATTATTACACTTCAATCCCGCACCCAGGGTGCGGGAGAACTCGCTCTTACAGCAGGTGCAACTCTTGCTGATGGATATTGGGATGCTAGTGGGCTGAGAAAATAAATGCTGTTTTAATAGGGGCCCGAAGTTGGGATACTTCGGGCAGCTGGGTTGAGTTTGGAAACGTTGTTTGGGTATTAAAACTGAAATTAGTCGCATATAGATGCTGTAACAGGTTTGTATCTTTGCAAAGCAATGCGACTTGACACCCTGGCTCCCCTTATTGAAAATCTTAAAAACGGAACCTACCAAAAAGCGGTTATTACCACCCATCATAAACCTGATGGTGACGCCATGGGTAGCAGTCTGGGGTTGTATGCCTTTTTGAAACACCATATTGCAGATGTGCAGGTAATCACACCCACAGATTATGCAGATTTTTTGCATTGGCTGCCCGGTCATGAAACCGTACAGATTTTCGAAGAAAACGAAGCAACATGCACCACCATTACTGAAAACGCCGACGTGATTTTTTGTCTGGATTTTAACCGGTTGTCCCGCATCAACGAATATGGAGAAGTGGTGCGCAACGCCCGTGGTGTCAAGGTAATGATAGACCATCATCTGGAGCCGGAGCATTTTCAGCAGTATGCCCTTTGGGACCCCAAAAGCAGCAGCACGGCAGAATTGGTGTTTCACATGATCAAACATTATTTTGGCCTGGAACACATTTCAACAGATTGCGCTAACTGTCTTTATACTGGCCTGATGACAGACACAGGAAATTTCCAATACAGCAACACCAACAGTCTTACCCATCTGATTGCTGCAGATTTGCTGGAGCAAGGCGCCGACAATGTGGGAATTCACGAACGTATTTATGATGTGTTTACCCCTAACCGCACCCGTTTGTTTGGTTATTGTATGTTGCACAAACTGGAGGTTTTGTCCGAATTGCGCACGGCTCTGATTTACCTTACCCGTGAAGAACTAGAGCAGTTTGATGTGAAAACAGGTGACACAGAAGGATTGGTTAACCTGGGGCTTGGCCTCAAAGGCATTGTGCTGAGCGTTTTGATTATTGACCGTACCAAAATGGTGAAAATGAGTTTCCGCAGTAAAGGAGATTTTGCAGTGAATGAATATGCTTCCAAATATTTCAATGGAGGCGGTCATAGAAATGCTTCCGGTGGTGCCAGCGATGAGCCATTGGAAAAAGTGGTACAAAAATTTCGCGATACGATAAAAGACTATAAAGAAGCGTTACTGTCAATATGAACTTTATCAAGAAACACTGGCTGACCCTTACCCTGTTGCTGCTCATACTGGCTTCATTGGCGTTTTTTCTTCGTAAACCCCTGGGTATATGGCTGGGAGGATGGGAGAAAACCAACCGAGGTGGCTATTTTAGGGTAACGGAAGGCAAAAAATGGGATAAAATGCCCGGCGCCGGCTATCACATCGTATTTCAATATGTGCTAACAGGACCGGAAGGCGACACCCTTGTAAACCTGGCCAAACCCGGCGTGGAACAACACATGTTGTACCCGGTAGAACCCCGAAACGAACTGGAAGACGCCATGCAGAACGGGGCTCCGGGTTCTGTGGTGGAAGTGCTGATACCCACAGATTCACTCAAACAGCGCATAAGCCAAAACCTGCAGATTATGAATCTGCCATCCGGGGAACATGCCAAATTCAGCATTCGGATTATTAAAGTCTTAAACGACGCCCAGTATGCCGGTTATCAAAATCAGCGATTTATGGAACGGCTGCAGCGTGAAAATCGGTTGATTGACCAGTTTGCAGCCCGGATTGATAAACTATGGGTGCTGGACTCCACCCGTTTTATTAAATACTTTATAGATTCAGCGCAGCAAAAACCCAGACTCATGCCCGGTCAGACCGTGAGTTTCCACGCCGAGGTGGCCACCCTCGATGGGCAGTTGCTCATTAATTCCGCGCCCACCGGTAAAAAATATCTGATGGAAATTGGTAAAAACACCTATAACCTCGCCGCTTTTGATCAGATACTGCAATATTTGAGTCCGGGGGAAACCGGCGTGTTTCTGGTTACCAGCGATTATGGATATGGTGATCAGGGATATATGAACCTGGTGAAACCCTATACCCCTTTAATGGTAAAAATAACCCAATTAACCCTTAACCAGCCATGAGCAAAAACATCATCATTACAGGTGGAGCCGGTTTCATCGGAAGCCATGTGGTGCGCCTGTTTGTGACCCGCTACCCCGAATACATCATCATCAATCTGGATGCCTTAACCTATGCGGGCAACCTGGAAAACCTGAAAGATATTTCGGAAAGTGCCAACTATCGCTTTGAAAAAGCTGATATCCGCGATGCAGAAGCTATACAGGCCATTTTAGAGAAGTATAAACCCTTTGGTGTAATTCACCTGGCCGCCGAGAGCCACGTGGACAGAAGCATCAGCAACCCCATCGATTTTGTTATGACCAATGTGGTAGGAACTGTTAATCTGCTCAATGCTTTCAAACAGCACGGCGATATGCTGAATGGAAGATTCTACCATGTGAGTACAGATGAAGTATACGGCACCCTGGGAGACGAGGGAAAATTCACCGAATCCACCCCCTATAGCCCCAACAGTCCCTATAGCGCCAGCAAGGCCGGCAGTGATCATTTTGTTCGGGCCTATCACGAAACCTATACAATGCCGGTGGTTATCAGCAATTGCAGCAATAATTACGGCAGCCATCATTTTCCGGAAAAACTGATACCATTGATGATCAATAACATTCGCCACAACAAGCCGCTGCCGGTTTACGGAAAAGGGGAAAATATTCGAGACTGGTTGTATGTTGAGGACCACGCCCTTGCCATTGATGCGATATTTCACAGGGGGCGCAACGGAGAAACCTACAACATAGGCGGCAACAACGAATGGAAAAACATAGACCTGGTGAAAACATTGTGCGCCATCATGGATCGCAAACTGGGCAGACCTGCAGGGGAAAGTGAAAAGCTGATTACCTACGTAACAGACCGTGCAGGCCATGATTTTCGCTATGCAATTGACGCATCTAAATTGATGAACGAGCTGGGGTGGGCGCCCAGCGTGGCTTTTGCTGAGGGGTTTGAAAAAACCATTGATTGGTATTTGTCGAACCAGGAGTGGCTGGACCATGTGACCAGTGGTGAGTACCAGCAGTATTACAGACAACACTACTCTTAAGAGTTGAGAGTTAGGAGTTGAGAGTTTAGAGTTGAGAGTTTAGAGTTGGGAAACGATGTTTTTAGTTGACAGTCGATAGTTGGGAATGCGGTTTTTGTACGTGCCTGAATAGGGTTGACCATTTTTAGGGTTATTGTTTTACACTTTTTGTAGCTCCATAGGAGCGAAATATTACTAGCCCCATAGGGGCGACATATCGATGTTGTTTGCGCCCATATGCGACCACCTTCGGGGTCGAGCATTCCATGCACCGTTCCGGTTACAGATGTTTGACCCCTTCGGGGTCAGGGCTGCAGGTGTTATTCGAAAAGATCTGGGGTTTCTACCCATTGGATTTGGCAACCACCAGGTATAGTCATAACCCCTCCGGGGTCAGAGCTGCCTGCGTTTTTCCAATACACATGGGTTTCTGTCGATTGGATTCGGCAACCACCATGTATAGGCATGACCCCAACGGGGTCAAACATCTATAGCCCCGTAGGGGCGGAAAAAATCGACCCCGGAGGGGTCGCACAAATTCAAATGCGTTTTTGTGGTTGTTGGGCATGCCAACCCTAGGTCTATGTTAGAGAAAAAACACCTGAATCAATGGGCGTCTTTTGGGCGGTATGTCATGCTGATGCCGGTAAGTCATGTTGAGCTTGTCGAAGCATGGCTACCGCCCTTTAATCAGAAACCCAGACACCCCCCCCATTGTGACCATCAGTGTACGAATCGGAATCACCGGTACCGCTCATCAATCCCGGCTTTTTCCGCCGCGTGGTCTTTCCAGAGGTCTTTTAGCTTCACCGCGCCGCTATCCAACGCTGACTTCGCCTTTTTAAGCAGGGGTTCATCCAACGTGCTCAGGTCGTTGACAAACTGATCCCAGGCCGCCTCCTGGCCTTGTTCCCGCAGGCATCGCTCAATATCGGGTTTAATGGCATGAATGCTTTTTTGCAGGGCATACGCCGACTGTGCTCTGTTCTCCTGAATTTCGGCAAATTCTTTTTCATTAAAACGGGTTTTCATATCCATTTCTGCACTGCGAACGATACAGTCGCAGATGGCGCTTTCGCGGGGAGCGTCTTTTTTACCGCAGTATTTATCTGTTAAATATGCTATCCCGGCCACATTTTCTTTAAACGGCCAAATTTTAAAGTAATACAGGGCAAAAACACCGGTAGCAAGCAGCACCAGGTTCCAGAAAAGTCGGATCATGTAGCGAAGATAATGCACGTACGATCATTTAAAAACAACAAAAAAGGGTAGTTTATGGAATTTGTGTCATGCATGCTTTACTTTGCAGTCTTAATTTGTATTAAACGATGGCAACAACCCAGTGGCTTGATTTTGAAAAGGACATTGCTGAGCTGCACGAGCAGCTCGCCAAGGCAAAAGAAACCCATGAAAAGGGCAAACTGAACATGACCGACATGATTCAGACCCTGGAGTCAAAAATCAAAGAAGCGCAAAAGGCTATATACAGCCACCTGAGTGGATGGCAGAAGGTGCAAATCAGTCGCCACCCCGAAAGGCCTTATACCCTTGACTATATTGAGCATATCGCTACCAACTTCATAGAATTGCACGGCGATCGTCAGGTGAAGGACGACAAAGCCATTGTGGGAGGGTTTGGTCAGATTGACGGCGAAACCTACATGATCATTGGTCAGCAGAAGGGCCGCAACACCAAGCAGCGGCAATACCGAAACTTCGGGATGCCCAATCCTGAAGGATACCGCAAAGCCCTGCGCCTGATGAAGCTGGCGGAAAAATTCAATAAGCCCGTTATTACGTTTATTGACACTCCCGGCGCCAGTCCTGGACTGGAAGCCGAGGAGCGCGGGCAGGGCGAAGCCATCGCCAAAAATTTATTTGAGATGGCCACCCTGAGTGTACCCATTGTATGCATCGTCATCGGCGAAGGCGCCAGCGGTGGTGCTTTGGGCATTGGTGTGGGCGACAAGGTGCTGATGATGCAGTACACTTGGTACAGTGTGATATCACCGGAGAGCTGTTCCAGCATATTGTGGCGCACCTGGGATAAAAAGGAGCTGGCGGCAGATGCGTTGAAACTGAGCGCAGAGGACATGCTTAAAAACGGCCTCATCGACGGGATTATTCCCGAGCCCATGGGTGGCGCACACCACGATCCAGAAACGGCGTACAAAAACGTGAAAGCCACCATTTTGAAGGAAATGAAGGCGTTGAAAGTCCTTAAAACCGAAGAGCTGGTAAACCAACGCATCGAGAAGTTCAGCAGTATGGGTGTGGTGGTAGAAGAAGAATAAAGTTAGTTGACAGTTTATAGTTGAGAGTCTAGAGTTTTGGGCCGTCGGCCCTCTTCTGCACGCACCCTGAATTTGTTTCGCTAATACAATGCAGAATCTTGGTTTAAAGCCGTGAATTAGCGCCCATAACCGTCCCCTCTGGAGAGGGGTAAATGCGTTAAAAACTAAACCGGTGTCAGCAATGCGGGGGTGTGTAAAATAGTCGCTCGGTTGCTGTTGTCCATCGTTGAAGATTCTTGTTATTGATGGGTTGTTAATAGAAAACGCACTACATTTGTTTTATGCGAAAAATTATTCCATATGATTCACGGCTAAAAGAGTTCGCTAGAAAACTCAGGAATAAATCATCGCTTCCAGAAATTTTACTATGGAAAAAATTAAAGAAGAAAGCTTTAGGGGGTTATGATTTTCACAGACAAAAACCGTTACTAAACTTCATAGCAGATTTTTATTGCCACGAATTAAATATGGTGATTGAGGTGGATGGAAAACAACACTACACAATAGACCATTCAGAAAAAGATGCCAAGCGGGATGCAGCACTAAAAATTCATGGGATACTTATTTTGCGAATACCAGCCAGGGATGTATTAAGCGATATGGAAATGACCGTTGAATTAATAAAATTAACTGTCGAGAAAAGGGAAAAAGAACTGGGACTGGTAAAATAGCCACACGGACTGCCCTGCACACACCCCTGGTTATTGACGCAATATGCTTATAGGCGCTGCCTCCCCTCTCCAGAGGGGAGCATAAAGAGTAAACGTAGCGATTATCTCGCCAATACAAAAAGAGTGTGTTTTCCCCGAATTCTAAACAGACACTTGTTTTTTGGAATTTATTCCCTATTTTCGCATAATTGAGTAAAAAAACTACTCAATAATACCCCCATGATCGAAACCCTGATTTCATCCAAAACCCGGGTAAAATTGCTGTTGAAGTTCTTTCTGAACGCCAACGCCACCGCGTATTTGCGCAACCTGGAGGAGGAATTTGGGGAAAGTACCAATGCCATACGGCTGGAGCTGAACAAGTTTGAGGAGGCACAGATGCTGACCTCAGAGCCTGTGGGTAAGAAAAAAATTTTCAAGGTTAATACATCGCATCCGCTATTCCGCGATTTGCACAATATCGTGCTGAAGTATGTAGGCCTGGATCAGATAGTTGAGCATGTGATACGCCGTCTCGGAAACCTGGAAAAGGTATACCTTACGGGGCACTTTGCACGCGGCATGGACAGCGAGATTATTGACCTGGTATTTGTGGGGCAGATAGACAAAACCTACCTGGCCCAGCTGGTAGAAAAAGCGGAGGGAATGATTGGGCG
>CAYYXG010000041.1:0-8696 GCA_964475595.1 uncultured Flavobacteriaceae bacterium | reverse complement strand
AAAACAAGATTCACAAATTGAGTTTCTGTTTTTTCATCTAGTTTATCGGAAGCCATTGAGAGATTTGACACTTCACTTTTTACCAATACCTCATCCTTGCAGTAATTAGATTTGATTAATTCTTGTTTGAACTGGCTGTAACAAGAAGGATCGGCCATAAAAAACAGCTCAGGTTTCCAGTCGCTCAGCTGTATTGAAGGGTCTATTAATTGTTTTATTTCATCATACTTACGGGACTTATCCGTTGCAGTAAATACAACTTTCTGTGCCTTAAAATAGCAGTCTGTTTGTATTACATACACAGGAATCTTAAACTGTCCTGTACGATATTGCAAAGTCCCGGGGAAATCTGCATAACTGCGGAATAATCCTATGGAATCAAATACTGCCTTGTATTCCTGTATAAGTTCATACTCATTGTTATTTTTCTTGTAAACCTTTAGCGCTGCGACAACATAAGGATAGTTTTTATCAAGGACCCTAGCTACAAAAACATCCTCGCCTCCGGCGGTATAATTTATTTTTTCAATTACCCTGCCGCCCGGATCTAAAAATCCGTTTGCAAGAATTTCCTCTTTTTTACCGGGCAATTCGTCATTCATGACAAATCTAAACTGCACATACTTCCCTTCCTCCTCCTTCTGCCTCAACCCCCGCAGAAAATTACCCACCTCTTCCTTGTCGTGGATGCGCTGCCACTGGCGCATGTGTGACAGTCCATTCGGGGCGTTGTAGTCCATCAGGTTGCGGGTTTGGCCCGCCTTGCCCTCATCTTCGCCAAACGGATGCTCCAGCACCAGCAAACCGTGTCCCAGCTCGTGCGACAGCGTGTGCACCGATGGTTTTTCACCACCGCAAAACACAAACCCGTAGGGGTTGTTCAGCCCCATGTAACCCTTGGTATCATCCGCCGCAGAGCCGGTCAGAAACACCACCGCAGTATCGCCCTTTGGGGCGCGGCCTACGGCCTCCCATGCCGTTACGATACGCTGCAACTCCTTGCCATAAGCGGTATTCAGACGTTTGCGGTTCACGGGCAGTTTGTCTTTGCCTGCGCTGTAGCCCGGCACGGTAAGATTCTTCTCCACCGCCACCGTAGCGCGTATGCCCAGCGTTTGCATGTAAGGCCGCATCTCCTGCTCCACACTGGCTCCACTGACACCGCCGCCGCTGCCATCCACGGGCACCAGCCGCAAATGCAGCCTGCGCTCGTCTACCGACAATAGATTCACCTTGCCCAGCACCCGTCGTCCGCTGGCCTTTCCGCTGTCTTGTGGGAGTATGTTACCCACCGCCCACACCGCATCGGCCCACAGGTGAAGCCGGCCGGGCACTTCAAGCATCCACACCGAGTCATTGAGTTTCTGTGCTTTTATCCGCACTCCATCGCTGCGCACAAACCGGGTGCTGTCGGGGTGCAGCTTGATTTTGCCCTTTCTGAGCGTGGCCCTCAGCGTTTCTGTTTTGCCCGTGTTCAGCAGTTTCCAGCCCGCCATATACCCGCCCGACGGGCCATCCAGCCGGTCGTAGCGATCGCCGCCCGTTTGGGTGCGTATGTTGTGGGCATCCCAGGCCAGGGTGTTTTTGCTGTCGTTGTCAAACAGCACCATGGTGCCGTCGGGCAGCACCGAGCCGGGCATACCTTCGCCGGTGGCTTCATTGCCCACGATGGGTTTTTCGCCGGGACCTTCGGGTCCCGTAACCTTGCCACCGGCACTCACGTACCAGCGCTTGCCGGTGGGGTCGACAATCACCGTGTTTTTGCCACCCCTGACCATTTCTTCGCCGGCACCGGTGCGTATGCGCACGCGTCCGTCTGGCGTTACCTCCACACCGCTCACAGGAGCGCTGACGGGCTTGTATTCACCGCGGTTCCAGTTGCTGCCAAACCAGTCGCGCCAGCGGTCGGCCAGCTTTTCAAAGGCAAGATTGCTGATGACCAGCGGCTGACGCAGGATTCGGACCATGCCGCTCACCAATCGCCTGTCGCTGTTGATGCTCACATTCTCCCAGGTGCAGGGAATGGGTACTTTGCCCGTAAACGGCAGCCACACGGTGCCCGTGCCGCTGAATTCGCCGTTTTGCCCGATGGCGTATAATACCTTCACGGTAAAATCGGCTGCGGTAAAGGTTTCGCCGGGCGACAGTGAAGGCAGGGGTTTGCGATTGCTGAGATCAAATACCGGAGCGGGTTTGCCGCACTGTTTGCTCACCTCGTTCCAGGCGCCCTGCTCGGCGTCGGTGGTGATGCTTACTGTGGCAGTGGGAGGACTTTCCCCGCCAATGCACATGCGGTTCACATACATTTCATATCCGGTTTGTGGGAGCAGGCCACCCACCGTGGCGGTGGTGTCGGTCACCATCAGCATTTTCCACTCACCGATGCCTTTTTGTCGATACCAAAGCCCGTAGGCCGCGGATTGGGTTCCAGGCACGGGTGTCCAGTGCACGCGGAAAGCGCGCCCCGGTTCACTTTGAACGCTGATGCGCAAGGGTGCGGAACAAGCCTCGCCAAACACAAAGCCAAACACCTGGCTGTAGCCGTCGTTTTCAAAGGCCTCGCTGCCATCCACATCCACCGCCTGCACTTGCCAGGCATACGCGCGGCCGGGCACCAGGGGTGGGTCTGCCGGGCCATAGATGTAGGAAGTTTGGTCGGTAAACGTCTCAAACCACGGTATCAGCGTGGCCTGCATGGCCTCATTGGGGTTGCGGTTGCCGGGTATCAGTTCTATGAGCTTGAAGCGGTATCGAATGCTGCCTGCGGCAAATGGCGAGGCGTAGTGGCGGGATGTCCACTGAAACGCCAGGTACTGCGGCAGTGCAGAGCCGGCACGGCTTCCATCGAACGGAAAATTTAGCAGGGGCGGCTTGTGCTTAAAAAGCCCGGCCATGGCCGTTCCGGGGTTACTTACCTGCAGGTTGCGGGCGGTGCTGAAGGCGGTAACCGTAAACTGCCACAATCCTTCGGGTAGTATTTGTCCGCCGCGGATGAAATTGCCTTTATCCAGCCCCTGGAAATCCAGGTTTTGGGGTTGCAGCAGTTCGGCAATATCGGCGCCGCTGAGTTGCAGGGGCACGCCGGCTGTGAGGGTGAAGGTGGTGGCCGGGATATAGCCGTTGCGGGTTTGCAGGGTGATGCCGGGGCCTTGCAGCTGCAGTTTCAGAAACACATCCAGCTGGGGGACGGTTAGGTCTTTATTCAGTAAGGTAATGCCGACGCGCTGGGGTGTGGTTTGCAGGGCCGAAAGCTGCGGGGTATAGGGCGGAAACAGCTGCAGGGATGCCTGCACGGGAAAGTTCTGGGCGAGCAGTCCTTTCCCGGCAAGCAAGAGTAAACACAAAAAAATCCGCATCTTTATCATCGACTATAAACGACAAAACAAATCGTTTTTGTTGACAAAAAAATGAGTATAAAGTACTAATTTTATGGAGTCCAGCAGAAGCGGAATTATAAATTTAGGGATTATCCCCTCCAATAAATGAATGATAAATCATGCAATTAATGACTTTTGAATTGTTTATCTTCAAAAACAAATAGCACAGTGACTTTATTTTTTGGAATAAATGTTTTGATGATTATTGCCAACCTGGCTAAGCCGGCTATTGTCTATTTTTAATTTCGTCTTCAAACCATGCCAAATATGATTTGATTTGAGATACTAAATAATAGGGAAGGTTTAATAGATAGAAATGCTTGTTTTCCGGCGTAGTTACTTCGCTTATGCTAACCGGTCCCGCATAAAAACGGATTGCCATGTTATGTGGTGCTACCTCCATAAACTGATGCATGGATTTAAGTGTTCCGGTATTTCCCGATTTTACCTCAATGGGTATAACTTTTCCCTCATAGGGTATCACAAAATCCACCTCTGCTGTAGATGTCTTTTTCTCTTTAACCCAAAAAAACAGTTCGCTCAGGACATTGTATTGGTTGGCCAGCAATTCTTGGCCCGTTAGATGTTCAATCACAGTGCCCTTGTATATGCTACTCAGATCATGGGTTCCCAGTATGTCTTTTTGAATTCCTGCAAAGTGATTGAGCATCCCGGTATCCAGTATCTGTAGGCGTGGTGATTTTTTTAAATCAGGCTGAAACGGCAGTGTAGCCGAAGTGTTGGGGTATAGCAGTTTTAGCAACAGCACTTTTTCCAAAATTCTGAAGCATTCACCCATTTCCCTGGAACGGTATGCCGAGTTTCCAAACCCTGCAAAATGAATTCGCTTGCCGGCCTCAGCGAATGATGCGCGAATGATGTGGCGCAGATGTAAAACCTGTGCATCGTTTTTTGCATATTTCTCTACGTCATCCATATATGAGGCAATAAGCGAATCAAATATGGGGTTCAGTGACAAAAGGTCTTTGGTTTTGATATAGGTATTTACTACCTCAGGCATGCCGCCTATAATGGCATAGAGGTGGTATAACTTTAGCAATTTTTCGTGTGCAAAATCACGGCAAGGCAAGGTTAGCAATTGTTCTAGGGCTGCTTTTTCTCCCATGGCCTCTAAAAATTCTGGAAAAGAAACAGGCCTGAGTACTTTAAACTCAACCCGCCCCACCGGAAAGTGTATCTTCTTGTCAAAGACGGTCTCCAGCATACTGCCGGCAGCAATGACTTTAATATCTGGTTCTTGCTCATGAAAATACCGTAGAATATTGAGTGCTTCAGGCACCTCCTGAATTTCATCAATAAAAATAAGGGTATTGGCCTTTTTTGAGAGTAATTGATTTTTGAGGAAGAATATACCCTGCAAAAGTTCTTCTAGATTGGTATATCTCAGGAAGGGTTGTTTGTCGGCAGGAGTTTCAAGATTAAGGTAAATGTATTGTCCAAATTGTTTGGCAAACTGATTCACTACGGTGGTTTTTCCTACCTGTCTGGCTCCTCTTATAACCAGGGGTTTACGGCCTGGTTTTTGAAGCCAATATTCGAGCTCTTTAATGATGTGCCTATGGAACATGTAACAAAGTTAGGGTAAATAAATCACTTTTTTGTCACAGAGTTAGGGTTGTTTTGGCCAAATTATGTCACATAGTTAGGGTAGTTTTGGTCATTTTTTGTAACAAAGTTGGGGTTGTTGGTTTTATTGGGAGTACCCGATAGGGTATAAAACTCCTGTCATTATGAACATTTGTACCCGATAGGGTATAATTTGAATATTAAAACACTGTGATGAATTGCTTGTGATTTTGCGGTGAAAAAACCACATTTCCACCGCACATTCTGCGGTGGAACTTTAAATTAATATCTCCTGCATTTCCCCCAAACGTTCATCCCTGTCTAAGCGGGGGTTATGCGTTCTCAGTTAGTTTTCGGTTCTACTATGAAGTATATAACACCTTTTTCACTGCACCGTCTACGCAGGTCTAAATGGCTTTAATTCCTTCGAAAATTCAGAGGCTTTTAATTAATATACAAATGAAAATTACGTAGTTTATATGAGCTATTATTTAGTTGTAAAAAGTGTTTCACTTCTGTTTCACCCGGGTTTTGTGGAAAACTTTTTAAGCTTGTAAGTATTTGTTATATAATTATTTACAAAATATCGTTCACTTCCCTCCAGCTCCACCACCTTTGAATGAAAAACCCCGTGGATATTGATTCCCGGGGTTTTTTGTTTTTTGTGTTGTCGGAAATGATGGTTGTCATGCTTCAACAAGCTCAGCATGACAACCGCTAGAGGTCTTGTCATCCTGAGCATTTTGAAGGGGAAAATCCCTCAACATAGCGGAGGGTTTAAACCCTCCGCTATGTTGAGGGCAACAAGAGTGCAGGAATGGCTCCCTGCGGTCGCCGGACCTAAGTTTTGATTTAATTTTTCTTGATTTTTACCTTATTTCTTCCCAGGTATGTCCATCATAATTGCCTTTGCTAAACGGACAACCTTTGTAACTTGGTTCTGCTAATTATGCGAAACATTGATAAATCCAAAGTCGCTTTTATATCTGAAGTGGCATTGATAAAGCTATTGTTCATTGCACAAGAAAATATCTGCTCTAAATGGAACTGTTTTGCTCACAAAAGGAACAAAACTTTAATGTGGCTATCTATTTTATTTGTATAAAACTTAAATTTGAAACAGTAACCTAACTGACACTATTAATTTAAATCTACAGATGGATATCATAATATAACATAAGACCAAAAGGTTATAAAATATCGCAATACACAATTAATTGCAATCTCTAAATTGTTAATCCAACAATTGGGAAGTATTATAACAGGTCTTAAAAAAAACTATCTACTATGGTTTTTTTCCGCTTCCTTTACATTCATTACATTTGCCCAAAGCGGTGCCTCTTCCATTAGAATTGCATTCCTTACAATACACCCAGCCATTATTACACATACGAATATAACATTTTTTTTCAGGGCACCATCCTATTCCATTTCTGCAGTCACATTTAAATTGATTATTGGTTATTTGATAACCTTTTCCGCTGCATGTCGAACAAAGAATAAAACCAAATTTAACTTCACTGCTTTCTGGCCATCCGCATTTTCCATCATAATGTGGTTTTTTAATCGTTTTAGTACATCCACCGCTACAGTTCCCTGTTCCATTGCAACTATAGCAGTTTTGACTCGAACTTCCGTTCGAAGTTGGATTAGAATGATTAGAATTAGATGAAGAGTTCGTTGAATATTTATTTGAACTTTCCAATATTGCAGCCCAAAACCGCAACATAAAATAGACTCTCATCAGCGATTCATCAGAATTATTTATTTGCGTATTAGTCGTTGCATTGTTTTTATCGTTAAGTATTCCTTTATCTCCTAATGCCAAAGAAACCGTCTCTTCCGGATTTTTTACAAACTCTGAAAGGTTTAAAAGCGGAGTAGGAGCTTTGACTACGGATAATTTAACCCCTCTGTCTTCATCTTGGTAGGAAAACCATAAGACGTAAATTTTATTATCAACAAAAAAAGTTCTTTTGTAATCACCTTCGCCTGAACATTTAAAACTCCAAATAAGTCTTTTTTTCTCCAAATCATAAGCATTGCATCTGTCCGATTCTACCGTGTAGATTATATTATCATAATCATTTGTACCCCGATAATCACCCTTAACAGCATAATGTATTTTATTGCCAAGAAACACAATAGCGCCTCCCTGCACTTCGTAAGTAAGATAGCTACCTGTCTTAGAAAATTTAATATTCCCTTTGTACCACTTATAATGACTATATACATTACTTATAAGAGTAAAGGTATTTAAATCATAGAGCGCCAAATAGGTTGAATCTTTTATCCCATAACGCAAAGCAATTCTATCATTACTTTCATCAATATCAAATGCAAATATATTTGCATTTGGGAAGTCTAAATTTTTAATGACCTCATGATTTTTATTGTACAGAACAAGACTTGACCCTGATCCCGGCTTAGGATTCCAGGATGTCACACTATTTAAAAAATCATTACTATTAAAGATTCTTACATAAGAACTATCTGTAAGTTTATAATGTGTATTAACAGATCCCCATAAAAGCCAAGAAGAGCCATAATCTTTATAAATTTGGGATTGCAACTTATCAATAAATTTTGAACGATTAATTATTTCGTGAGGTAATGCATTCAGCGGTTGGATAGTTCCATTTGATATGTTAAGACGCATGTATCGGCTGCCTATTCCATAAACTGGCGAATTATCTCTTGTAAAACCATAAAAAGTGGGCGGAGTATCAAATGAAAGAGGCTTTTCCGCAGAGCCAAATCTCCGAATTAATTGGTTAGTAGACAAATCAACTATTGAAATCCAGTATTTTACATCCCCTTTAGTGTTGTATTTACGCTGAGATAAACAAATAATATTACTTGTATTTGGAATTAAATGAGGATCGTTCAACCTCCTCGTCCCATCTACATCACAAAAATTGGAATTAATTATGAAATCCGGCTTTGGAATCTGAAACAAATCACCACTTCCTCGGTATGAGCCATTTTCATAATTAGCTATATTAACAGAATTTCCTTTATAAATAGAAACACAAGGCCCATGGAGAAATTTCCCTTTGTTTGGACCAATAACCAGTAAATTCTCTGATTTGTGGTATTCTTCAAGAAACAAATCTTGTATTACGTTGTCTGTAAAAAGTCCCCTTGTTACCACAAAACCACAGTCGATTTCACCCCAGCCATTGGCTTTGTTGTTTTGGCAATCACCATAATATTTTTTGCCATTACTGAACCACAATTTACCATCAAGTTCACATTTGGTTCTTGAGATTTGTGCGAGTAAACTTGATAAAACGGCAAAAAACAAATAGAGGGTAAAGATGATTTTTTTCATATAATTCAAATTTGAGGTTTTTTAGTTGTAACTTACATACAATTATGTAATATTATAATTATTTTGGATATTCTTATTACTAATTTTATTCATCACTATTTATATGCAAATATATTGTGATATTGTAATATTCTAAATAACAATTTTTTACCAAAAAATATTTATCAATTTAATATCCCACTAGAACAGGATTGGCTCCCTTCGGTCGCCGGACCTTAGGGGAGGGCTTTACAAAGCCAAAAAAGCCACGCTGCGCTCGTTTTTTTATGCGCCTTCAGTCTGCCTAAGCAAGCACGGCATCCTTTAGAACAGGAATGGCTCCCTGCGGTCGCCGGACCTTAGGGGAGGGCTTAACAAAGCCAAAAAGCCACGCTCCGCTCGTTTTTTTATGCGCCTTC
>CAYYXG010000040.1:0-9009 GCA_964475595.1 uncultured Flavobacteriaceae bacterium | reverse complement strand
ATTCAAATTCTGTTAAACGATTGCCAATGTTTGGCACCTGGCAAGGGGCCAATACGGATAAGCCTGCTGAAACATTTAAAATTTCATTTGGCTACATCAGAGCAGTTTTTGGAGCACCGGTCAAATTTCAGGCTGGTATGGATTTGGCTGGTTTGCCCAAAGGATGTCCCAGTCAGTATGCCTTTTATCAAAATAAACTCTCTGTTATGCCAATGGTTTACAATTTACCGGGATACAGGTCTCAATTGTGCACAGCCGAAGGCTCTCATTCGGAAGAGGACGGTTTTAATATAGTGGCCAAATGCCGTATGCTTAACAATACCTTGCATATTGACTACTCTTACAACGACAGACCTTACCAAAATTATTTAAAAAACGAAAAGCAAATTGCAGAACCCATCATTACGGTGCATAAAAAATGGATTGGAACAAAAATATCAGGAAAGGTAACGCCATGATAAAACGATTGAAAACACCACTATTACTTTGTGCTATTGTCGCAGCTTCTGTTGCAAAAGGGCAGTGTTGGGAGAATATTAATACACAAACCACGGATTGGACCAAAAGCAACACCAGCAATACCTGGGATTGGACCCAGGAACAATTCAATGACTTTTACATAACCGGTAAATCAAACCCGGTTACCTTAATTTCTCCTTTTTGGGCAACCGGTGGCGGGGCAACTTTCCATAACCTGGCATTGTTCGATTTCCAAAAGCACAAGTTAGCTGCCAAAAAAGATTTTCATCCAAAGGATGGCTGGGAGTTGCTCATTAAATCATTTGGCACAGCTGGGGCGGCTAATAATGCTGTTTCAAACCCGTATTTTTGTTTGTACAATAGGTTTACTGGCCGGGTGCGCGCATTTTTGCTGGTACCGGATAAAACCGGCGATTTGTCTAAAACAGGGGCGGTTCTAAAAGTGAATTTTGGGACAAATAAAAGGCGAACAGCACTGTTTCAGCACATGGAACCCATTGGCAAAGTGGTAAGTAAATTTAACCCCAATTTGGATATTGATGTTGCCAATGAGTATATCAACGCAGATTATTACTGGCTATTTACCGAGTTTACAGTGGCATACGACCCATGTACTTGCGCCGATCTGAATGACCCTAAAGAGTCAGTCATTGTGTTTACCTATTATTTGATAGAGGAATCTAAAATTGACGCAAAAATAGAAGGAACGCTAACCGAAAAAGTAACACAAAACCAAAAGCCGGTAAGTGATGATCCGGGTTTTGCACTAACCGGATTTGATAAAGCAAAAGAACTTTTTCAAACAGGCCAAAAAGCCTATAAAGAATACAATGGATATAAGTCTGAATTTAACAAGTTTTTGAATGATCATACAGATTCGGCATGGAGGGGTAAAATTTGGCGTTCGCTACAGGAGATAAAGGCGACGGATAAAACGTTTTACGATGAGGTTATGCAAGATTTGTATCCGCAACTGGGATACACCGATCTTACTTACGAGCAATATATGAGTGGAAGTTTCCAACTTAACCCAAGTGCATTTACCACTTTGGAAAAAACTGATTTTTTAACCCGCCACTATGGCACTATAAAGGGCATAGCAAGTATTGTTCCGTATGTTGGGGTCGCCATTGGCGTTGTTGATTTGCTGAATAGCGGTGGCCAAAGCAGCACATCACAAGCTGTGCAGGGGCCGGTGGTATTTGAAGCTAATTTAACCCTTGATGGTAATATTAAAAAAACTACCCCCATCGCAGCACCCGGTTTTTACACGCCGGGTTTTACAACATCATCAAATGCCAACTATATTCCCACCTATAACAACATTTTGGGTGTGTTTAATGTGTTGGAGTTGCCTGATTTTGAGTTTTCTACCATTACACCAACTGTAAAAAACTATACTGCAGATCAATTAGAAAGCATAGGTTTATTGGATAGAAGAAATACCTGCGAAACAAACTACAGCAACTTAAATAATCATGATGGTGCAGGCGATGTTATTTTTAAACAGTATAAACCGAAGGCCCCTTTGAAGTATGTTGTTAATCCGGCCTCAAATATGGAAGTAGAATCGGTTGAAGCAGCGATTATTGTAAAATACATGGGGAAAGACGTGATGTTTTTAGATCGTCCATCAGACTTCAACAATGTACCCGCTTTGCCTTTTTATCCGAAAATAACTACACCTGATAACAATGATACCATACTTAAACTCGGATTTTCAGTGGATAATATTTTAATTGAAAATCCAAGTCCAAAATTCTCTTTTCCCGGGTCCCCAAGCATTGCAGCAGATGTCTATATGAATAACGGAGAAAAAATAATCTCCATCGGGGGTCCAGTTGTTGCGGATGTTACTCTGTTAAAAGATCGTTCACAAAGCGCAACTATTGAGAGAATAAAAAGTATTGAATCCAATACCAATATGCAATTGGATATGGTATCCCCAAAATATCCTATAGGAGATTCAACTTTTATTCAATTTAGAACTGATTATTTGCCCGCAACTTGCTTTGAAAACCTAAGTATAACCCTTTTGGGGAATAGCAATTTACCCAAAACATACTTAAAATTGTATGTTAGACTAAAGCATAAAACGGACCCAACCATATCGCCGGTTACAATGATATTGTCTTATGACATTGCAGACAAATTAGCGGCGGCATCAAACACAAATTTAACTGGAAACTACGATGCTAAGGTTTGGGGTGTAAATTGGGATAATCAGACCAAATGTTGTTTCAAATGCGATTTAAACAGGCCTACGTTTCAGTCCGTTGAAATATCTGATTATAGGTATTTTGGTGATTTTAAATTGACAACCATACCCTTTCAACAGAACTTTTTTAAATCACATGATTATACATACAACGGAGAGCAAAATTTAACTGTAATTGGTAATTTAACAATTCCTGATAACGCTGTTATCCCACCGAACTCATTAATTAAAGTTGGAGGTAAAATTATTTTTGGCGAAAATATTTCTATTGGAAACGGAACCATAATCCGCAGTGGAACGGTTATTAATATTACCCAAAATATAACTATTGAACCAAATGTGATTTTAGAAATAGAAAATTTGAATTCCTTGAAATACGATTGCACCAATTATAATTATGCGGCCTCACTCATGTCTAATACTGATATAGCCAACGTGTGCGGTTTGCAGTCGTACAAAACCAGAGCCGTTTTAGCCTCACCCAGTTTTGATACTCCCAAGGACAGCAGTGAGTTCTCAGATATTTCAGCCGAAATTCATCCGAACCCCAACAAAGGAAATTTTACTATTACATTTAATTCAGCAGATATAAAATCTTATTCTATTGAAATATTCAGCCTAACGGGTAAAATTGTATATTTTGAAAATTTTAAATCTGCAACTGGTATAAATAATAAAATAATCAATCTTAGGGGTGTTTTAGATGGTATTTATTTTGCCCGTATTAAATCTCAAAATGGATTATATTCAAAGAATATGAAAATCGTGGTCTATAATAATTAAAAAACAACCACATTCAACCTGAAGGGCAAGTGCGCCTTGCAGGTGTTGCAGCAGCAGAAAATAGAGGAGCTAACGCTGTATGCCATCGAACAGGATAAAAAGTTAAAGGAGCAGGAGATTGCAATGGCGGAGCAGAAGAAACAAATGGCAGCCCAGGAAGACCGCTTGCAGAAATTAGAAAAATTGCTCAACCAAAAATAAAGCGGCAATGAAAAATACAATGAAAAACAACCTAAACACAATCTGTTTTTTTGCCCTCGCTTTGCTGCTTTCACTGGGCAGTTGCCGCAAAAAGAAATGCTACGACCCCACCAATAGAGATTGCGAAAATTATAATCCGTGTTATGGCGCAGATAAACCAAACGCGGATTTTAAAACACGACACTGGAGTCATTGGGGCACCGACCCGTTTCCCGGCGAAACCATTGAATTTTGCGATACCATCATGAATAATACAGCCAAATTCATTGCAAACTACACAAGTGGCTACAGTTATACCTGGAAAGTAGGTACAGACAACCGGGAGTTTAGCGGCAAGGAGCTGGTTATAAATTTTGATGACTTTTATAAAGACACAACCAATCTCGAAAAACCGGGAAGTGACTATTACAAACCCATTCCGGTAACATTAACGGTAAAAACCAAACCCAACGAAAAAAACAAAATTGGGTCCTGTACACCTTTTTCTGACACCCAACTCAGCGTCACCCGAAATTTGGTCATTTTCAGAGGAATGGATAGACGCTTTTGTGGAATTTTCAAAGGAAGGATTGCAGGAGAACAACAGGACCGGATTGTACAAATATTTTATACGTTTGATAAAAATCGTCCTTTTGGCAGTTGGTCTTATTTAGGGTTTGTGAACCTGCCCAATGTAATGAACTTTGATACACTCAGAATTAGTGTGCTGGGTGATTTGTCAACCTATAAAATCCAACGGTGGAATCATGGTAAGCGATATTGGGTGGGCGTAGACGGTATTGATAACATCAACGGCATCTATGCCGGCTCCATATTTTGCGAACTGCAACAGGATGGCAAGAAGTACATACGGTTTGAGTATACTTCAATCACCAAAGATTTGAAAACGGAAAAGTCTTACATATTTACAGGAAAAGAAATGTAAAAATTATGAAATTTATCAACTTATATACTGGAATAATCATCGGACTTACTACCCTGTCGCCAATACAAGTATTGGCCCAGTGTTCCGATTGCGACAATAAATTGATTGTCACCGACCCCAGGCCCGATAAAGTGACAAATTGTGAAGATACCACGAAGAAAAATAAGTTTTTCTGGTTTCCTTATAATGGAAATGACAATAGTGAATTTCTAGCCTACTTCAGCTATCCCGGTGGCAATACACCGGCCACCTTAAACAGTCCATTTTGGACTCCTGCACCGGGGCCGATCATAGGCGAGCATGCAGGTATGGGTTTAAGTGATTTTCATCCGGAAGACGGTTGGGAACTGTTAAAATCAGATGTGGGTTACCTGGCAGATAACACTACAAAGCGACAAACCGCCAAAACCCTAATTTACCTGTGTTTTTACAACAGATACCGGGGTGTTATGCGCTTTTTTGGCATGATGCCAGGCGCAACCAATGGCTGGGAGATCATCCGCTTTAAAATTGAAATACCAAAAACCAAACTAAAACCGGACAAACAAACTTTTGGCGCTACCAGTGCTACACTACAAGCTACTAATCTTCTGTCAATACAGGGAATAGCCACACAGCCATTGGATCAGCAGACAGAAGAACTAGTCTTGGAGGTCGTCACTGAGTTTCCGGGAGCCTCACCCTCATCACATTTTTTCTGGTTTGAAATCCCGGTGGCCTATGATCCCTGCGTATGCAAAAACGATGTGGCCATTGGCCTTACTGCTCAAATAGAGCAGAATTGGGATTTGAGTATTGAAGGCATAGTTGATGCCAAGCTTGTTCAAAAGACTACCACAGACATTAATGCTCAAAATCAACAATACCAAAAGCTTGTTTTCAACAGGGTGGTTGGTGCAGCTGCAGCAACTGCTGTGGCAATAGCAACTAAGGGCACTGTGATTCAATCCAGCAAATTTACAGACCTGATTGATGTAATAAAAGACCGACCGGGCAGCACAGAAAACAAAGCAAAATTACAAGCCATAAAAGACCTATTAAATACGGCATCTTCTTATGTTTACGATGCAGACGCCAAGAAATGGACCAATCTTACTACAGGTAAGGAATTAACAAAAGATGACTGGGTAAAAGTGATTGGAAACACCGGAAAATTTCTAACTGGTTATTATGATTTTGTGGATCCCGCGCGGGGAGGAAATACTACAACTACTTCGGTATTGGGTAAAATTACCGCAACCGGTTCGGCCAACCAGGCACTGCCTACCTACGCACCTATCTTTTGGGGTCTCCCGGGTTCAAAAATGTCTAAAAACCTGGGCGAAGAGCTAACACCGGTAGATGTAAACAGCGACAATATTGCAGATTACTACGAACCTGAATATCCGCTTTATAACAAACCATTGGGTACGCTTGCCTTGATTAAAACTCCAGAAGTCAGCAACCAAAAAGAAACCATTGAATTATGCGACAGAAACAACCAGGAGGTAAATGTGGAGAATCCGCTAATTGGCATTAAAACACCCCACTTCAGACATACTCTCAAGATAAAATCGGATCTAAAATACTTTTTTAATCCGTCATTGAACATTAATGAAAATAAAACCAAAATAAGTGCAGCTTTTGTCATCGACAAGGAATTCTTCAATAATGAGGATATAGAATTACATTATTTTACCCATGGCAACACCTTATGTAACGACAATCTCGAACAAGTACTCAATAGTATCAAAACGATCAATTTGGAGAAGAATATATTAGAAGAAGAATACACTTCTCCATTTATTCCATTAGACCTTTTGAGAGAACTTGCAGTCAGATTTGTTTTACATAGAGAAAATGCCAACCTTGAAAACAAAGTGTTTATCCGCTTTTTAATCGAATTTGAGAGTACTGACAAAGCTAAAAGTGGAAAGCCAGTAAGAAACACGCAGGTATTTACTTTTCCGGTGGAACTGATTGAACATACAGGTAATACGATTGAAGTAATCAATTTGCAGAAGGATGGAGAGGATAAAAATTACATTTCTGATATTATTTTTACATCGGGTGATGACTTGATCTATTCTGGAAAAGTAACGATCAGCTCCAAACTATCTACAGCAACAGGTGTAAAGAAAAAGATTTACGCAATAGGCGGATTTGAAATGCTTCCGGGAGCTGAAATATCACCAGACATTGAACTGATAGTAGGGTATCCATTCCAAGGTTTGTATCCTCAAAATCAGATGACACAATCAGAAGTAATGTCATTCTGTAGCAATCAAAACTCCACAATCAAATACCGTGCGAACCAGTTCGCTAGCGCACCACCACCGCATGCCACCATGCCACCGCGCAGTACCAAAAGCAAAACTAGCAAGTCCGTTTTGAGGATTCATCCGAATCCAAGCAGCGAAATTGCGATGCTGGATATTTTTTCCGTCACGGATGGCACCCTCAATATTGCCGTTTTGGACATGCAGGGCAGGGAGGTGTATCGTACTTCTTGTATGGTGGAACAAGGCTATGGGTTCAAGGATCTGAATGTAAGCAAATGGACTGAAGGGCTTTACCTTGTGGTAATTTCAGGCGTGCACGAAAGGCATACGAAAAAATTCATGGTGCAACGCAAGTAGAACGTAAGGCTGCATACATTAACATGTTTATAAAACAGTATTAGAACAATAAATATGTGTGATAAATTCAACAATAGTTTATACATTCTAAATCTCAACAACCATGTAATAAAGATATTGTCATTTCTAGCCAAAATCAAATACCCAATGAACCAGAAGTGCTTAACTTTATATTTGGCAAAAATGTTAAAATAGAAACTGATATCAATATCCCAAGTAATCGGTTTGTGAAAATTGGACATTCAGAAAAATTAGAAGTTGATGCAACAAAGACAATTACAATCGGCAACAATTCGCTCTTTATTATGATTCCTGAAAAAGACAGATGTGAATTTACTCCACCCGGACTAGCTACAAACACTGAAAGTGAATTTAATAACTCGAATATGGGTGAGATTATTTCTCGAGATATCTTCATCACAAACCCAACAGATGGATACCTGTATGTCAGTAAAACAGCAAATTTCTTGAAAGACAAAGTTATAAAATATGCTATATTTGATTTATATGGCAGAAAAGTTCACAACGGCAACACCATTTCTGAAAAGCGAATCGATTGCATGAATTTAAAACAAGGTTGTTATATAATAAATTACACTTATGACAATATGATTAATACTCAGAAAATAATTGTAGAGAAATGAAATATTACATTTATTTAATAATATTTATTCCCTTTATAGTAAGTGCACAAAAAAATACAATTAGTGTGCATGTCGGCTATCCTCAATGGTCTAAAGTAAACATTACAGAGAGAATAAAAACCAATGAAGAGAATAACATGGTTGGCTCTTTAATTTATTCCAGATCAATAAATAATATTGCGCTTTATTGTGGAATAGAATATATGAATTCGAACATAAGAATGGACTACACCACGCCAGTGCCCGCATGGGCGGCGCAAACAGCCATTTATAAAAGAAAATTATATCATGTACCTGTTGGTATAAATTATCCTTTGCTAAGTAAAAAGGGAATAAATATAGGACTAACCACCGGCATAGGCTTATTGTACTCTGACAGGATGAAAGTGAGTTTAATAAATGAAAATTCAGGTACACAAAAAATAGATACTATTTCCATGGCACAGGATTACAAGCATGTTTTTACTGTTCGCAATGGCTTTAGGGTTTCCTATACACTGAAAAAGAAATGGCTTATTACAATGGGTTATACCTTGGATTTCAGACTGCGTGATTTTTACAAGGAAGATTACACCTGGACCATTTGGAATAATAAAAGAGATGCAAGAATGGCTACAATATTTTCGGGAGGGGTAGGCTACAAATGGTAAGAAAGACGATGATATCATTTTTGTTACTAACCTATATATTGCGTGCAAATGCGCAAACTAAATTTATATATGGTGAAGCAGGGCTCAATAATTGCAGTGTTCTAAGTTTTGAGTCTTTGCGTAGGAGAAGTATTCCTGATACCATCGCATCTATTACTTTTAGACCTAAAATATCATATGAAATAGGGATTGGTATGCAATCAGGAAAGATTAATTTGGGATTGGTATTCAAATCCATGACTTTTCAAGATATTGATAGATACTTTATCACTTCTATCCGTGGTCGGTCCTTTTATTATAAAGAACACTCAGGAAAAGCGACTTTTTATTCATTAGCACCTAGTTTTGGATACAATATTTATTATAAAAATAAGGCAAGCATTCAAGCATTTATTGAATTAGGGATTCCAATTGGAGCCAAAATAGCCCCTTCCAAGATGGTGTATAGCAATGATTCTGTTTCTTACAATAACACATTGCTGGTTTACGC
>CAYYXG010000039.1:0-9759 GCA_964475595.1 uncultured Flavobacteriaceae bacterium | reverse complement strand
ATAAAAGTTAAGATGGTCAGCACATTGATGGTGGCCGTCATGGTTTTGGCCTGAGGTTGATGATCCAGTGTTTGATTTTCCATGTGAGTTTGTTTTCAAATATAGTATAAAATCCAATTTTATTTCAGGAGAACGGGCTGTCCGGTTCTTTGCTGATTACGTTGTAGGCCAGTTTATCAGCCAGGGCAGGCCACCATTTGTTGATGAAAACTGCCATTTTCCCTTGCAGGGTTAATACCAGATAAAGCCTGCGTTTTTCCACGCTGTTCCAGATGGCAGTGGCTACTTCGGCGGGCTGCATCAGCTTGCTTTCATCAAGCGGGGTTTCTGCCTGCGATTTGCCTTCACTGTTGAGTGCCGTTTTGCGAATATTGCTGGCGGTATAACCCGGACAAGCTATGAGCACATGCAGGTTCTTTTTCAGATTTTCATTGCGCAGACTTTCCAGAAATCCGTGCATGGCAAATTTACTGGCGCTGTAGCCCGTGCGTCCGGGCAATCCTTTAAATCCTGCAATGGAAGAAACTCCAACCACCGAACCTTTGTTTTTTAGCAGTTCCGGAAGGGCATATTGGGTGCTGTAAACGGTTCCCCAGAAATTGGTATTCATCAATTTATGCAGCACATCAGTATCGGTGTTTTCAAACACCGCGCGCATACTGATACCGGCGTTGTTGAATAGCACTTTAATCTTGCCCGGCAAGTGTTGTGCAGTGTCCACCATTTTTTTGCAATCATCCGGTTTGCTTACATCGCCGGGAACAACAGCAACCCTGGCGCCCAGGTTCTCGCATGCTGCAGCCACTGTATTCAGATTTTCAGCGTTTCGCCCCATGATGACCAGATCATAGCCCCTTCGTGCAGATTCATAGGCCAATGCTTCGCCAATGCCGCTTCCGGCGCCAGTGATAAGGGCTATGGGTCTGTGGTTATCCGGGTTCATTGCCGGGTATCCATTTGATGGTGCAACCCACTGCCGGTATTTCGGGGTAATCTACTTCCAGGCCATCCAAACTGTATTCTATGGCATCCTCCAGGTAAACCTGCATAATGGCGGCTTCGTTTTCCCAGTTGTCGTCGATTGCTCCTTGATAAACCAGTTCACGTTTATTGTTGAATAAAAACGCCTCAGGCGTTCTTTGTGCTCCTAGTTTTTTGATCAACTCTTGCTGTTCATCATGCAGATAGGGGAAGGGTAGCGCCAGTTGCTTATGCAGTTGCTGCATGTTTTCAAAACTGTCCTGAGGATATGCGCTTGCATCATTGCCGCAAATGGCCACTATGCCAAGGCTGTCTTCTTCATATTTCTTGGCCAGCTGTTTTAACCTTGACCAATACGCTTGTGAGTATTTGCAATGGTTACAGGTAACAATAATCAACAGACTGTATTTATCGGCAAAATCATATTTGCTGACCATTTGCCCATCTACATTTTTTAAATGGAATGAGAAGAGATTATCTCCGTGTTTCATAACGGCAAAGTTAACCAACGATACCAGAAAAAAATAAACTTGCCTATAGATTAGCTCAGGCCGTCAATTTCACCGTTTACCAGCTTAATATGCAGTGCCTGTGGCTCTTTGGGCAAACCGGGCATACGCATGATATCACCTGCAATGGCTACCACAAAACCCGCACCGGCATTGATTACCAGATCTTCCACCCTTAGGGTGAAATCTTTGGCCAGAGGGCCCATGCTGATGTCGTCGCTAAAGCTGTATTGTGTTTTGGCTATACAAACAGGCAGGTTACCCCAGCCCAGCTCCTCAAATTTTTTCAGTTTGGTTTGGGCCGTACCGGAAAGTTTGATGCCGGATCCACCGTACACACGCTTTACAATTTTTTCAATTTTGGTGTCGATGCTGTCACTGAGTTCATAGGCATGGTTGATGGCACCTGAGGGATTGTTATCCACCACATCAGCCACAGTTTCGGCAAGGGATGCTGCGCCTGCTCCGCCGTTTACGAAACATTCATTCACAGCCACTTTCACACCCTGATCTTTGCACCAGTCTATGAGATAGTTTATTTCATTTTCGGTGTCCCAGCCGTATTTGTTGATGCTTACCACCGCATTTTGTCCAAACGCCTGCACATTGCGAATGTGATGCTGCACGTTTTGCAGACCTGTTTTCAGGGCTTCGGCGTTCACATCGCGCATGTTTTTCTCGCCGGCACCTCCATGCAGTTTGATGGCCTGCAATGAGGCAACAATCACCGTGGCTGCGGGTTGCAATCCGGCCATGCGGCATTTGATATCGAAGAATTTTTCTGCCCCCAGATCCGATCCAAATCCACTTTCAGTTACCACATAATCGGCCAGGTTTAGCGCTGTTTTGGTAGCAATTACGCTATTGCAACCATGTGCAATATTGGCAAAAGGACCACCGTGAATAATGGCGGGTGTGTGTTCGGTAGTTTGCACCAGGTTGGGCATTATGGCATCGCGCAGCAATACCACAATGCTGGAACCAAAACCCAAATCGCCAACGGTAACGGGTTTTTTACCGGAATATCCCACCACAATGCGGTCAATGCGGCGTTCCAGGTCTTCCAGGTTTTCGCTCAGGCACAACAGCGCCATGATTTCTGAGGCCGGGGTAATGTCAAATCCTGTTTCAGTGGGAATGCCGTTGGTGCTGCCATGCAGGCCACTCACCATGTGGCGAAGCATACGGTCGTTTACATCCAGCACGCGCTTCCACAAAATTTGTGTCAGGGCATTTTCGCCGGTTTTATTCCAGTAGCGGTAATTGTCTACCAGCGCGGCAATCATGTTGTTGGCACTGGTGATGGCATGAAAATCACCTGTAAAGTGAAGGTTGATGTCTTCCATAGGCAGTACCTGTGCATATCCGCCGCCTGCAGCACCGCCTTTCATTCCGAAGCATGGTCCAAGACTGGGCTCACGCAAAGCCACCATGGCGTTTTTGCCGATATGGTTTAATCCGAGAGACAAGCCCACGCTGGTAACGGTTTTGCCCACACCCGCCTTGTTAGGCGTAATGGCAGTTACCATGATGAGTTTTCCTTTTTTATCAGATTGAAGGTATTTCAGTGGAATTTTGGCTTTGGTTCTGCCGTAGGGAATAAGATCATCCTGAGCAATGTTAAGGCGGTGTGCGATTTCTCCAATGGGTTTCAATGGAGTGGAACGAGAGATTTCAATATCAGACTTCATGCAACGGCAATTATAGGTTTTTTTTATAAGTATATGAAAAAACGCCTTTACTTTTGCTAAAAAGTAATCCATGAGAAAACTGTATATATTGATTATCCCATTCCTCATCATTCAATGTGCGGTGAAGAAAACTACCACCACTGCCGCCACAAATGATAATGCCAAAGTTTCAGCGCCTACCGGTGAGGTGAAATTAAATGCACCGCCTTCATTGGATGAAAATACCCGTAAAATGCTGGAAACAGCCGAAAGTGTGGAACATGGAGCCACCCAATATTGGCTAAAACAGGGCGAGGGAATTCTCAAGAATCAATGTGCATCATGCCATGGGTACAAAGATCCAACCCGATATGATGAAGCCAGTTGGGTAAAACACATGAACCGCATGGTGCCCAAGGCCAAACTCAGCGAAGAACAGGCCAAATTTCTGAGGGTTTATACCATTACCCAAATCAGAACGAAACAATAAAGGTCAGGGTTTTTTGTAAACCGGAACCGTAGAACAAGGCTCTCCAAACATCAAACTTTTCACTACGGGCTGCAACTTTCGCGTAATTTCAACGTAAGCTGCGGGAGAAATGAATTGATCACCACAACCTTTAATCACAACGCGTTTATCTGAGTATTCTTCCGGGTTTATGGAAGATAACGCCTGTAAAAACAGGGCGGTATCCAACGCCTCTGCATTTCCGAATAAATAAAAATGGGCAATTCCGTTCAATTTTGCTGCAATAAGCATGTATGCCCATGTGGGAACTATGGCATCAGCAGAGCAATGAATATACACATTGGCATCGCGGTACTGTTCCCAATTGTGGTTTTTAATCCAATCTCGGAAATCCTTTTCCTTTAGAATCAGCCCCATGAATAACGTCTCTTTGATGTCTATCTCCATGCGCTGACCGGGATGAAGATATTGCTCCAAGTTCAGGGTGATGATTCCGCTTCCGGCCACACGGTTTATGATATTATCTTCCATGAAGAATGATGCTGCAAATATCGTACAGAATTGCTTTTAATGTCAATTTTACTGTACAAAACGAAAAGGGGGCGGTATCAATTCAAATAAAGCGTTCATCTTTGCTGTGATGGGTATGTTTTTTGTAAGGATAAAAACAATGCGGATTCGGTTAATTATTCTTGGAGTATGTTTCATACTATTTTCATCGGTTAAGGGTCAGTTGTATGTGAAACCCTCGGTTGCTTTATCCATGCGCAGCACAGCCGTAGAAATCACCCAGCCGAAAGATATTGATTTTATCAAAGCCAACCTGGATAAATTTTATGGCATACAACGTATACGAATTAGCGGAAACGTAGACGTGAGCCGCGTTTGTGATCTATTGCCATTATTGGATGATCTGGATGAAGTGCAGTTGCTGAAATTCAGCGGAACCCTGAATGATGAGGATGTGGAACACCTAACTTGGGTGAATCAGGTGAGTATTTGGCTGAAAAATGGTCGTGAGGATCAAATCCTTTTCAATGACCGATTAGGACGGCTCAACAGACTAACCCTGATATTTGAGGTTGTGCCGGAAAGTTATGATTTTATGGAGGGGTGGAAGGTAAGGGGATTGCGTTTAATTGCCCCCTATGTAAAAAAAGAGCTTCCGCTTGCGATTCAGGCAGCTTCACGAATTAAGGGGTTGAGGGAATTTGGCATCAGTGTGGACGCCATTACGGATTTGCCCGCCGGGATGACAGGCATTGGAATGCTGGAAAAGCTAACCATCACGGATAACCTGAGCTGGTTAAGTGAAAAATCACCGGATGATTTACCGGTATTGAAGCAAAATATTGAAATACTTCTCAATCAGGACAAAACCCGCAGCATTGAATTGTTATACCAGTCACAGGAGGCAACCATGTTTCCTTGGGAGATGAAACACATCACGTCGCTGTTCCCTAATGCCCGGCTGTCGGCATGGGCCAATCAAGCCGGGGATACCACTTTGATGGGGCGTTTTTCGGAATTTGTTGCCTGCAGAAAAGAGGGTATGGGGATGTTAAAAATACCGTCGGAACAACGCTTTCTTTCAAACATATCGGAGGGTACCTACATATTCGAGGGTGATAACCAACAGGACAGGGTGTACTATCTCAATGCCGAAGCGGCCCTTTTAGTTCCCGGAGGGGCCATGGAAACCTTAGACGGGCAGCAAATAGATCGTTATCAGCTTCATTGCACATTGCTGAACAGAATTGGCAGGTACATGGCCAATGGTATTCCGCTTAATTATGATAGTTCCGGTAGAAAGTATATTCTGGCCCCCGGAGTGATTTTTCAGGTACGGGCAATGTTTAATAATAAGGAAATCAGGATTCGGGAGGGGTATTCCATGCGGCTCATGTTTTTGAGCCGCTCAGATTCTGCACTGCGTTTTTATGCATTGAACAAACACGCAAAGGATCAGAAATCTTCCGGTTGGCAACACTTTTATGATTATGATTACCATTTTGATGATTCCAAAAACAAGCCCATTGATTATTATGCATTCTATTCCGGCAAAAAAACAGCGGTAGAAGTATATCCCTCAGATGACCAAACCCTCGATAACCGGTTTGAGACAGAAGGATATTTTTATCTATTGGAACCGGGAATGAATAGGGTAAGTCTTGAAAATGCCGGCGGCTATTGGATTGCTCCCGTAAAAGACAGGGCACCGGCCATGGGCGCTTATACCGTAAGAAGGGGACGCAGCTTGGTAGGGCTAAGGAAAGAGTATGTAGATAAGAAAAAAGAAAAAAACATCATTCGATTTTCCGTTTACGATAAAACAGAAACGCTATTTCCGGAATTAAAGCCATTGTTGAATTATCCGCTGGAGATTCAAACCGCCATGGATGCCAGGGAATTTAGTGGATTGTTCATACGTGGGGCTGTGTATGCCGACATCCGTTTTACCGCTTCAGGTGGTACCTGGTTTATGGATTTACGTACCGAAACCGGTTATTGGCGTTTTTCTCTTTTGCAGCCCAAGGATAAGGTCAAAAAAGCTACGGCAAGATCCAAGTCCAAGCAAATGGAGTTTTTGGCTAAAATGGCCAAGTATGCAGAAATAAGGCAACAAAAAGAGCGTGCAATCATGGCGTATCATGCGCGATTTAAGGAAGCAGGCATACAGCAGGCCAAGCGGGTACTGATGTATGGTCAGGTAAAACCCCGCGGACAATCGGTGTACACTTTCAATGTGCGCAGTTTGGGTGATTTTACCTGGGCAAACCCTGTGCTAACATCCGATACAGGCCGGGTAGATGTTAAGTTCACCAATAAAGAAGGAATCCCCTTGGATGTGAAACAGGTGTGGCTGGCCCATCACAGGCCATTTCGCTATCAATACTTCGGTGCATCGGATGTTTACGCGCTGCATATTTCGCCTGCTAACCTTTCCTATATAGGTTTGAAGGATCAATCGGGCAGAATGTACTACCTAACCCCCGAAAAATACCGTGTGATGGGGATTAAGAGTAATTCACTGGTTTTTCTGCCTATGGAAGAATTGCCAAAGAATCTGCAATCTATTAAGGATCTGGAAGCGTTAACGGGTATCAAGTAAATGGAGTCGAGCAGCATTATCATCGCTATCGTCGGGTATTTTGTGTTGCTGCTGGGAGTGGCATTTTATACTTCTCGCAATGCCGACAGTGAATCGTTTTTTATAGGCAACCGCAACAGCAACTGGCTTTTGGTAGCTTTTGGCATGATTGGTACATCCTTATCGGGCGTAACCTTTGTGAGTGTGCCCGGTGAGGTCGGCAACAGTGGATTTACCTATTTTCAGCTCGTGTTGGGTTATTGGCTGGGCTACTGGGTGGTGGCTTTTGTATTGCTTCCTTTGTATTACAAGCTCAACCTCACCAGTATATACAGTTTTCTGGGCAATCGTCTGGGAGATAGGGCCCACAAAATTGGGGCCTCATTTTTTATCCTTTCAAGAACGGTGGGTGCCACAGCCCGACTGTATCTGGTGGTCAGTATCCTGGATGTGTTTGTGTTTTCGGCATTTCACATTCCATTCTGGCTTTCAGCTGCAGTAATTCTGGTTTTGATATTACTGTACACATTTCAGGGAGGGGTGAAAACCATCATTATTACCGATACACTTCAAACTACCGGTATGCTACTTGGGCTGATATTGTGTCTTTTTGCCATTGTAAAAGCTCTGAATACGGATTTTAGTGGGGCCTGGCAAATGGCTTCGGAGGGCAACCTTACCCGACTTTGGATAACCGACCCGGAGAAACCCGGATTTTTCCTCAAACAAATACTTGGAGGCATGTTTATTACCATTACCATGACCGGGATGGATCAGGAGATGATGCAAAAGAATATATCCGTGAAAAACCTGAAAGACTCACAAAAAAACATGATGCTGATGAGTGCTATACTGGTAGGGGTAAATGCCTTGTTCCTTTTTCTGGGTGCTGTTTTACACGTGTATCATTCTAAGAGTCCCATAATGCTGGGTAACGGTTTAGCCGCCGCCGGCGACGATCTTTTTCCGGCCCTTGCCCTCAGTGAGGCATTTTCCGGCGGTCTGAGCATTGTGTTTGTCATTGCGCTTATCTCGGCATTGTTTCCCAGCGTGGATGGAGCACTTACCTCGCTAACTTCCAGCTATTGCATTGATGTGCTAAACCTACAACAAACCGAAACCGATGAAGCAGCCCGAAAACGCAAGCGAATGATGGTGCACCTTGCCTTTACGGTGTTGTTTTTACTCATGGTTTTTCTGTTTCGCTATATCAATGACAAATCCATCATTCAGTTTATCATCAAATTCGCAGGAATTACCTATGGTCCGCTGTTGGGGCTGTTCTCGTTTGGATTACTCACACGGCGTAGGGTAAGAAATGCCTATTTATGGCCCGCCTGCCTGATGGGGCCCATCTTGGTATTTATACTGGATTTGCTTTGCAATCCGATGTACTATGAGCAAAAATTGCAGATGAAGTTGGGGCTAAATGCATTGTCAGAAACCCTGTTTCATGGCTATATCATTGGTCCTGAACTAATTCTTATCAATGGACTGATTGTTTTTGCCGGATTGTGGCTATTCTCCCAAAAAACAAACACGTAATCCAGCCACTGCAGGGGTTAACGCTAGTTTATGTTAATTAAAAATGGGTTTTCTGCCTAGTAATTGCAGAAAAAATGCCAAATTTGATTCATGTAAGTAACTTGGTTACATATAACCCAGTGTTTTTAACATGCTTTTATAGCTTTGTTCTTTGCTAAATAGTTTAAAGTGATAGCCACCATTTTCATCTTTGTCAATGATAACATGTTTGGGTGAAGGCGTAAGACAATGTTGTATACCTCCATATCCGCCAATGCTTTCCTGATAGGCGCCGGTGTGAAAGAAACCGATGTAAAGCGGATCTTCTTTGTCGTATTGGGGAAGATAAATGGCATTCACATGCTGTTCGGAATTGTAATAGTCGTCGCTGTCGCAGGTTATACCACCCAGCAAAACCCGCTCGTACTCTTCATCCCATCGATTGATGGGCAGCATCACAAACTTCTTGTTAATGGCCCAGGCATCGGGTAAGGTAGTCATGAAGCTGCTGTCAATCATGTTCCATTTTTCTCGGTCGTTTTGGGGTTTTTGGTCCAAAACCCTGAAGATGGCACCTCCGGATTCGCCTACTGTGAAAGAGCCAAATTCTGTGAAAATGTCCGGCTCGGGGATTTCGTTTTCAGTACATACCTGCTTGATTTGTGAAACGATTTCTGTGGCCATGTATTCGTAGTCGTAATCAAAGGTCATGGAGTTTTTAATGGGATAACCGCCGCCAATGTTCAGAGTGTCCAGGGTAGGGCATTCCTTTTTGAGCTCACAGTATACTTTTAAGCATTTGTGAAGTTCATTCCAGTAGTATGCTGTGTCGTAAATGCCGGTATTGATGAAGAAGTGCAGCATTTTAAGGTTTACGTTTTTGTTCCTTTTTATTTTGCTGCGGTAAAAAGGCAGAATGTCTTTGTAGCCAATACCCAGGCGTGATGTATAGAACTCGAATTTGGGTTCTTCTTCAGAGGCAATGCGGATACCGCAGGTAAATGGTGCGTTCACCTGGGCCTCCAGTTGTTCTATTTCGCGGTAGTTGTCAATTACCGGAATCACGTTGGTCCATCCGGTATTAATCAAATTGGCTATGTTTTCTATATACTGTTCGCGTTTAAAACCATTGCACACCACAAACTTGTCTTTATTGATCAGGCCTTGTTCAAATAGGTTCTCAATGATATTAATATCAAAGGCACTGGAGGTTTCAATGTGCACATTGTTTTTCAGTACTTCCTCAATTACATATTGAAAGTGGTTGCTTTTGGTGCAGTAGCAATAATAGTATTTACCTTGGTAGTCTGCTTTTGCAATCGCTACGTTGAACCAGGTTCTTGCCTTTTGGATATTCTCAGAAATTTTAGGTAGATAGGTGAATTTAAGGGGTGTCCCATACTGATTTATTAGTTCCATCAATGGAATATTGTGGAACATAAGGCCATTGTTGTCATCCAGTTTAAACTCTTCCTGTGGAAAGTAAAACGTTTGATTGATGAGGTCAATGTATTT
>CAYYXG010000038.1:0-10254 GCA_964475595.1 uncultured Flavobacteriaceae bacterium | reverse complement strand
GTTCCATTTTCGGTGTGATTGGCGAACTTGGGGTTCTGTTTATTTACAAATATAGAATTTCTTAAATCATTTACAAGGAGTCAAAAGGACTGATCACATTTTGTAGTCCTTCTGAACTTACATGGGTATAAATCTGTGTGGTTTTGGGGCTGCTGTGTCCCAATATTTCTTGAATGTAACGGAGATTGGTGCCGGCCTCTAATAAATGGGTGGCATAGCTGTGTCGCAACCAATGCAGGGTTACGGGCTTGTTTATACCTGCTTTCAATATTGCTTGCTTCAATACTTTTTGTAGACTCCTGCTGTCATAGGGCTCACCGGCATTTTGACCCTCAAATAAGAATTCTTTCGGCCTGTAGACTGAATAGTACTCCCTCAACATTTGAATGATTTTTACACTTAGCGGCGCTATTCTGTCCTTTCTGCCCTTTGCCTGCTTGATGATCAGAAGTTTTCGGTTGCTGTCGATATGCATAGGTCTTAGTGCGAGTAATTCCCCGCAACGAAGTCCACAGGCATAGATCAAACTCAGCATGGTCCTGTGTTTAATGTTTCCGTGTGCTTCCAGGATGAACTTTACTTCTTCCTTACTCAGAACATTCGGCAATGTCTTTGTTGTCTTAGGTCTATGCACCATCTCCACATCCAGTTTTCTGCCCTCTATCTGCCCAAAAAACAGTTTCACCCCATTCACCACCTGGTTCTGGTATGCGGCTGAAAGTTTGTTCTTCAATATGTAATCGTTGTTGAAATCCAGCAGATCCTGGTTGCTGATGTCTTCTACGCGCTTTGGGGCATGATAGGACAGAAAACACTTCACCGCCTCGCTGTAGGTTTTAATGGTGTTGTCGCTGTATCTGCGCGACTGCATCCAGCGTTTGAATTGCTCCAGATGGGACAGATTCTCAGGTGATAATGGCCTTTTCCCAATCGGGCTGATCTTATCAGATGAATGAACCGGCCTGCGGAATCCCGAATAATCCACATAGCCAAAGGCCCGCATGCAGTTGATGACTTCCTGAAAATTGGCTTCTGACCAGGGCATACACCAGGCATTTAAAGTTTTGCTCCAACGGCAGTACTGCATTTTTCTTAATGTGTCTTCAGCTCCTGAATGCCTGGCAAAACGAATGGCAATTACGGCAGAGCCCTGATGTGACGCACTTTCTAAACGGATATGTAAACGCATAAATTATCAAAAAAATAAAATAATAAAACAATAAGACAATAATAGTAAAATATAGTCAATTTTTCAATACTGCTAAAGCAAAATTTGGATGCTGATATAACATCAAACATCAACCCAGCAATCAGACGTTTATAACCAAGGTTTTTTGAATCCGAAACGCACTGATCAGTTCAACACAGTAGCCGGGTTTTCCTTATACTGCCCCTTACTTTTTCGTATAGTGCATGCCACCACCTTGTATTCCGGGCATAGCGCGTCGGTGTCGCACTCGCTGCTGGTGATGTTGTTCATGGCAATTTCGGGGAAGTGGAAGGTGCTGGAGAACACGCCGGGTTTTACCTCATCGGTCACCTTGGCTTTGATGTCAACCTTGCCGCGGGCACTGATCACACACACCATATCGCCGCTTTGAATTTCATGGCGGGCCGCATCCTCAGGGTGAATGAGCAATACATCTTCCGTAAGGATTTTTACATTGCCCGTTCTGCGGGTCATGGTGCCGTTGTTGTAATGCTCCAGTTCGCGGTTGGTGGTGATGATATATGGAAAATCCTGTCCGTGCTTTACAATCTCGTTGGTTTCGCGCCATTCGGCCGCCACAAATTTACCCTTGCCGCGTTTGAAACTTTCGGTGTGCAGAATTTCGGTATCTGAACCATCAGGTGCTACGGGCCATTGCTTGCCATTATCACCCAGTTCATTCCATTTTACGCCGGCAAAGAAGGGCACAATCTGCGAAATTTCCTGTAGCATGGTATCGGGGTGATAGGCGGGCTGGGCATAGCCCATGCGGTTCATGATTTCTACCAAAATTTGTCCGTCGGGTTTTGTGCCTTCCAATGGTTCAACCACCTGCTGAACCCTTTGTATTCTGCGTTCTCCGTTGGTAAAGGTTCCGCTTTTTTCCAGGAATGAAGCTGCAGGCAGCACCACATGGGCCAGTTTGGCGGTTTCAGTCATGAAGATTTCCTGTACCACAATCAGGTCCAGTTGCTCCAATGCTGCCTTCACATGGTGGGTATTGGGATCGGTTTGCACTACGTCTTCACCCATCAGCCACAGGGCTTTTAGCTTGCCTGCCAGTGCGGCGTCGTACATCTGCGGTATTTTGTAGCCAATGTAATCGGGCAGTTTGGCGCCGTAAAATTCTTCGTATTTTTTGTGGTTTTCGGCAATGGTAACATCCAGATAGCCAGCGCCCTGGTGGGGCTGGCAACCCATATCGGCAGCACCTTGCACGTTGTTTTGTCCGCGCAGGGGATTTACGCCCACACCACGGCGGCCGATATTGCCGGTTATCATGGCGAGGTCGGCAATTTGCATGACGGTGAAGGTTCCCAGCGAATGTTCGGTTACGCCCAGTCCGTGGAAACTCATGGCGTTGGGGGCTTTGGCATACGCCATGGCCGCTTCGCGCACAAGGTTGCGATCAACACCAGTCACTTTTTCGGCTTCATCCAGATTCAGCGCCAATACTTTGGCTTTGAACGCTTCATAACCTTCCGTACGGTTTTGGATGAAATCCTTATCCTCCAGTCCTTCGCTGATGATGTAATACAACATCATGTTCAGCAGTGCCACGTTGGTTCCCGGACGCAGCTGCAGGTGGTATTTTGCATAGCGGGCCAGTTCCGTTCTGCGGGGATCAATCACAATGGCCGTCTTTTTCATGGCAAACTGTTTCAGTTTGGCGCCTGTAACGGGGTGTCCTTCCGTGGGGTTGGCACCGATTACCATGATGAGGTCTGTATATTTCAGGTCAATGATGCTGTTGGTGGCAGCTCCTGTGCCGAAAGTTCTCTGCATTCCTAAAGCGGTAGGAGAGTGACACACGCGTGCACAGCTGTCTATATTGTTGGTTCCCACAACGGCACGGATGAATTTCTGCATGAGGTAATTTTCCTCATTGGTGCAGCGTGCGCTGCTAATACCGCCAATATAATCCGGTCCGTGCTGGGTTTTAATGCGGGTGAGCTCGGAAGCAATATAGTCGTATGCCTCATCCCAGGTGGCGGGCTGCAATTCTCCGTTTCTTCGAATCAGCGGGGTTCTTAAACGGTCGGGGTGGTTGTAAAAGCCAAATGCAAAGCGGCCTTTCAGGCAAGTATGTCCCTGATTTACTTCGGCATCAAACGGCGCCTGAATGCTTTTTACTTTACCGTTTACTGTAGCTACTTCGAGGTTACATCCCACACCGCAATAGGTACAGATGGTGCGGGTTTTTTCGGTATTGGCAACGCTTTTGCTCTCAAAAACATCGCTAATGGCACTGGTGGGGCAGGCCTGTGCACAGGCACCGCAGCTCACGCAATCGCTCTCAAAAAAGTTTACTTCACTGCCTTTCACAATATGGCTTTCAAAGCCACGGCCGGCCATGCTCAGCACAAACTGCCCCTGCACTTCCTCGCAAGCCCTCACACAGCGGAAGCAGTTGATGCACTTGCTCATATCGCTGGTCATGTAGGGATGGCTCAAGTCTTTTTCGCGGTCGAGGTGGTTTTTGCCTTCTGGGTAGCGAACCTTGCGCACGCCTACCTTGGCGGCCACTTCCTGCAGTTCGCAGTTGTTATTTACCTCACAGGTAAGGCAATCCAACGGATGATCGGTGAGCACCAACTCAATGATGTTCTTTCTGAGTTTCTGAATACGCTCACTGCTCGGATAGATATAGCTTCCAGGCATGACAGGCGTGTGGCAACTGGCTACGCTTTTGCAGTTTCCGTTCTCCGTTAACGCAACATCCACACTGCAAACCCTACATGAGCCGAATGGTTCAAGGTTGGGTGCATCACACAGGGTAGGTATCAGTTCTTTGCCGTGTATTCTTTTGACAAATTGCAGGATGGTTTCTCCATCTCGTATTTCATGTTGCTCGCCGTCTATGTATGCAAACTTTTTATCGGTTATCGGCTGTTTGGGGGTGCTGCCGCTTCCGGTGTCAGAACCTTCGCGGTTGCTGATGTGGTTTGAAGTATTGTTTTTTAGCTCAAATGTCATGGCTGAATAGCGTTAACAAGTGCAATTTAGGCAAAATGGATTAAACAGCAATTCACACATCAAGGAAAGTGTCTATAGGTTTGTGCGGTCACAGGCATTCGTCCTGATTTTTAAGGCAGGTAAAACGCATATTTTGCTTTATTTTATCTATCTTTGAGGAAGATTCTTACTTTGCATTTTCACGATTTTTTATTTGAATACGAAATTCAGGATGGGTTGGATGATATGGGTTTCGAAATACCCACACCCATTCAGGAACTGGCCATCCCCATTATTTTAGACGGAAGTGATCTGATTGGTTGTGCCCAGACAGGAACCGGCAAAACAGCAGCATTTCTGTTGCCGGTGCTAAATAAAATGGTTTGGGACCCCATTGCCGCTACCGATACCCTTGTGATTGTTCCCACCCGCGAGCTTGCGTTGCAGATTTACCAGGCCCTGCAAGGGTTTTGCTATCATACGAACATTACCTCACAGGTAGTGTACGGAGGCACTGACGGTATCAGTTTTGAACAGGAAAAAAAGGCCCTGTTGCACGGTGCCAATGTGGTGATTGGAACGCCCGGAAGATTGATTGCCCACCTGAATATGGGCAACCTAAAGCTGGAGAACTTACGCCATTTGATTCTAGACGAAGCAGACCGCATGCTGGATATGGGCTTTGTGGAGGATATACTTAAAATTATCAATCAGGCACCCAAAAAGCGTCAGACCTTGATGTTTTCGGCCACCATGCCACCCAAAATCAGGCAATTTGCTGCCAAATTGTTGCACGAGCCCAAAGAGATCAGCATCGCAGTTTCCAAGCCTGCCGAACGGGTTTTTCAGGGCGTGTTTCGGGTGCATGATAAAGACAAGAATTCTGTAGCTGTATGGCTGCTAAAGGAAAAGAATTTGCCTTCAGTCATTATTTTCACAGGAACCAAATCCAAGGCACGGCAGCTGGAGCGTGATTTGCAAAAAGCCGGTGTTAATGCCAAAAGCATTTCTTCCGATCTGGAACAAAAAGAAAGAGAGGAAGTCCTCAGGGCTTTTCGCAGCCGCAGGTTGCCCGTACTGGTGGCAACGGATGTGCTTTCCCGCGGTATTGACATTGAAGATATCGGTATGGTGATTAACTACGATGTACCCGGCGATGCCGAAGATTACATTCACCGAATCGGGAGAACTGCGCGGGCTGAGAGTAAGGGTGAGGCGTACACGTTTGTGAGTGGGGAGGAATTTCGGAAATTCAAACGGATTGAGGAATTGATGGGCATGGAGGTGACAAAAATGGCCAATCCTGCAGGTATTACTGAGGCGTCTGTGGCGATTCAGGGGCATTCACATTCAAAAAAGACCGGCAAGCCCAATTCACGAGGCAAGTCACACTTTTTCAGAAAGAAAAAGTCTTAAATATCCTTATAAATTATTGAATAACAAGTAAATGCAAAAATACTCAATGCGTTGAGTGAAATTACTCAATAAGAAGTACTAAATAACTCAGGGTTATCATTTTATTTTCTGAGATTATCTGTAATCAGGATTTGAGGTAAGGACTCAACTCTTCCTCGAAATACTGCAGGGCATTTTTTACTGGCAGGGGCAAACCACCGCCCAGGGCGCACAGACTTCCTGTTTCCAGGGTGTCCAGCAAATCGTTGAGCAGGGTGCGGTCAATTTTGTAGTTTTCGTTTAACGCTTTTTGAAACATTTCTTTTCCGCGTGTGCTGCCAAGCCTGCAGGGGAAACATTTACCGCAGCTTTCATGGGCGGTAAATTCAAATAAGTGCTCGATATATTTTGCCAAAGGGAAGCCTTCCGGAATGCACACCACCGAAGCATGTCCCAGCAGAAAACCACCTTGATTGAAGCTCTCAAAATCCAGGGTGAGGTCATCAATTTTGCTAATGGGAACCAGTCCGCCTAATGGACCGCCAATATGCATGGCTTTTACAGGAACACGGAATCCTTGTCCAAGTTCATCTATAACAGTTCTAAGGGGTGTGCCCATATCGGCTTCATACAAACCCGGGCGGTTGAAATGTCCATCCAGCGAAATCAACTTGGTGCCGGTGCTTTTACCACGGCCTATGGCAGCGAATGCCTTACCGCCGTTGTCAATAATCCATGGCAGGCAGGCCAACGTTTCCACATTGTTTACCACAGTGGGTTTATTGAAAAGCCCATGCTGTGTGGGATAGGGTGGCCTTACCCGCACTTCAGGTCTTTGTCCTTCAATAGAACTGAGCAAGGCGGTTTCTTCTCCGCAGATATAAGCACCTTGTGCTTTAATTACTTTGAATTCAAAGTCAAATCCGCTGCCCATGATGTTTTTGCCGATATAGCCCGCTGCATGCAACTTTTGTATTTCGGTTTCACAGATTTCTACGGCTTCGGGGTATTCACCACGGATGTAGAGGACTCCCCATGAGGCACCCATAATGTAGCCGGCAATCAACATTCCCATAAGCACGCTGTGCGGGCGTTCTTCCAGTAAATATCGGTCGCTGAAAGCCCCGGGATCGCCTTCATCTGCGTTGCAAACAATGAATTTGGTGTCGCCGGGTGTGTTTTTACAACTTTCCAGTTTGAATGCCATGGGAAAACCTGCCCCGCCGCGTCCGCGGACATTACTTTCCCTTATTTCATGCAGAAGAACTTCCTTGTCGGATTTTAAGGCGGTTTTCCAAATCCCGTAATAGTTCTCAATATCGCCGTAAGGTAGTGTGAGCATAGGATTTCCGGTGGCGCCTACATGGTATTTTTCTTGGGTTTGATAGGTGCCTGCCATGATGTCATCCAGGTGTTGTATATCAGAACCGGAATAATTGCGGTTATTGTAGTGAAATGCATTGTTTTCATGGCAACGGCCCAGGCACACCATTTCACCGGTTTTGTCTTTTCCGCACTTTGCTTCAATGGTGGCCTGCAAAGCGTTTTGGGTTCCGGCAGTAAGACAAGCACTGCCATTGCATACATAAATTTCTTTACCTTTATTTTCCTCGCGGGTGAAATCATAAAAGCTGGCGGCACCATATACATTGGCTTTTCCAATCAGGAACTCGTCGGCCAATTTCTCCAATCTTTCTGAACGGTCTGCATCCGATTCTTTGGTGATTCGTCCGATTTGTTCAAAGAGGTTTTCTTCTAGGCCCTTACGGCCTGAAAGTTCGCTAATATTCTTGCCCATGCGCCTCAAAAGTAATTAAAGCCGTTTGAAAAATAAAATGGAATTTAGTGCGTGTATATTTTACTGTAATCCTTTACCGGTGAGGATTTTTGCATTTAATTCTCAAGTTCTCCACACCCATAATTTTTCTGTAGGGGTTTTGTAATTTCGAAAGTTCCCGCAATTCCTATTTTATGCCTCAGTTTTCTCATTTACACGTTCACACCCAATATTCCCTGCTGGATGGTGCTGCCCCCATTAAAAGTCTCGTAAAAAAGGCCAAAGCGGATGGAATGCCTGCCATCGCCATTACCGACCACGGCAATATGTTTGGGGCATTTGAGTTTTATCAGGCGGTAACCAAGGAGGGCTTGATTCCTGTGATTGGTTGTGAATTTTATCTGGTGGAAGACCGTTTCCAAAAATCCTTTGGGCAGGGAACCAAAGACAAACGCTATCACCAGCTCATACTTGCCAAAAATCAGCAAGGATATTCCAATCTGGCAAAACTTTGTTCTTTGGGCTATCTGGAAGGGATGTACAGCAAATATCCCCGCATTGATAAGTCGCTCTTAAAGCAATACAAAGAAGGTCTGATTGCCACAAGTTGCTGTATTGGTGCGGAAGTCCCACAAACCATTTTATGGAAGGGTGAGGAAGCAGCAGAAGCCGTATTTCAGGAGTGGCTGGACATTTTTGGGGAAAATTATTATGTGGAGTTACAGCGTCACCACCTGAAAAATCTGGATGGAACAGGCATTTCTCAAGAGGATATTAATCAGACACTGATTCGGTTTGCCCGCAAATACAATGTGCCGATTATTGCTACCAATGACAGTCATTACACCGACAAAAGGGATGCCAATGCTCATGACATATTGCTGTGCGTAAATACCGGGTCATTGCAAAGCCAGCCCAAGGCCACCGACGAAGAAAGCGGCAAAGGTTACAGGTTTGGTTTCCCTAACGATGAGTTCTTTTTTAAGTCTACGGATGAAATGCTGCAGCTGTTCAGCGATATTCCCGAGGCGATAGATAATACCAATTTATTGCTGGATACCATCACCCCGCCCAAACTGGACCGCGACATCGTATTGCCGAATTATGCACTGCCGGAACCGTTTAGCGACCAGAACGATTATTTGAGACACTTGTCATATGAGGGAGCCCGCAGGCGATATGGTGAAATGATTCCATCTGAAATAACCGAGCGACTGGAATTTGAATTGGGAACCATTACCAAGTCAGGGTTTGCCGGCTACTTCTTGATTGTTCAGGACTTTACCACTGCTGCCCGGCAGATGGATGTTTGGGTGGGTCCGGGCAGGGGATCGGCTGCGGGTAGTCTGGTGGCTTATTGCCTGGGTATCACCAACGTGGATCCGGTGCGCTACGATTTGCTGTTTGAACGTTTTCTCAATCCAGAAAGGGTGAGTATGCCCGACGTCGATATTGATTTTGAAGATACCGGCAGGGACAAAGTGATAGAATATGTGGCCAAAAAGTACGGTGAGCGTCGTATTGCCCAGATCATTACCTATTCTACCATGGCCGCTAAATCTGCCATCCGCGATGTGGGCAGGGTGCTGGATTTGCCTTTGCCTCAGACGGATTATCTGGCCAAACTGGTGCCCGGTAACATCGATTTGGAGCGAGCATTGCATCAGCAGCCGGAAATGTTGGTGAAAGATGAAAAAAACAACCTGAGGCCAGAAGACGGTGATAACATACGGCAGCTGCAAAGTATTTACAACAGCAACACACCGGAAGCACAGGTACTCAAAGACGCCGAAAAACTTGAGGGTTCCGTTCGCGGTACCGGTGTGCATGCCTGCGGTATTATTATTGCCCCCGGCGATATTGATGATGTGGTGCCGGTGGCTCGCAGCAAAGATTCTCCCTGGATGCAGGTGCAGTATGATGTAAACCAGATAGAAAAAGCCGGATTGCTGAAAATGGACTTTCTGGGGCTGAGCACGCTCACCATCATGAAGGATGCGGTGCGGCTGATTAAAGAAACCCTGGGGGTAGAAATTGATGTGGAGCAAATTCCTTTGGATGACCTCAAAACCTTTGAGCTGTTTCAACGTGGGGAAACCGGAGCCATATTTCAGTTTGAAAGTCCTGGAATGCAGAAATACATGCGCGATTTAAAACCCACGCAGTTCGGTGACCTGATTGCCATGAATGCCCTGTATCGGCCGGGTCCGCTCAAATACATACCCGATTTTATTGACCGAAAACACGGACGTAAACCGGTGGAGTATGATTTGCCCGAAATGGAGGAGTACCTGAAGGAAACCTATGGAATTACCGTATACCAGGAGCAGGTGATGCTGCTGAGCCAAAAGCTGGCAGATTTCAGTAAAGGCAAGGCCGATGAGCTTCGCAAAGCCATGGGTAAAAAGAACAAGGCCATCATTGACCAGTTGAAGTCGGTGTTCATGGAGGGGGCGCTTGCAAAAGGATATCCCCAGGAAAAACTGGAAAAAATATACAGCGACTGGGAAGAATTTGCGGCCTATGCCTTCAACAAATCGCACAGTACCTGCTATGCAGACATTGCCTATAAAACTGCTTATTTAAAGGCCAATTATCCGGCCCAGTTTATGGCTGCCGTGTTAAAAAGCAATATGGGTGATATCAAGAAGATTACCCAGTATATGGAAGAGTGCAATCGCATTGGGGTGAAAGTGCTGGGGCCGGATATCAATGAAAGCCGAACCCTGTTCACCGTTACACCCAGGGGTGAAATTCGATTTGGGCTGGGAGCGCTGAAAAATGTGGGGGAAGCTGCCGTGGAGGAAATTTTAGTAGAGCGCGACACCCATGGACCGTTCAGCAGTTTGTTTGATCTGACCAGCCGTGTCAATCAGCGGGCATTAAATCGGCGCAGTCTGGAATCTATGGCCAAAGC
>CAYYXG010000037.1:0-11724 GCA_964475595.1 uncultured Flavobacteriaceae bacterium | reverse complement strand
ATTTTACCTTATCAATGAGTGCAGGATTATTACCGGTAATCATTCCTCCTTCGCCACAGGCAATGTGCTTAACGGGATGAAACGAAAAAATCGCCAGATCGGCATACTGACCATCACCACAGTAGCGGATTTCGCCTGTGTTGTCTGTAAAGTACCCGCCCGGTGCGTGGCAAGCATCTTCAATGATGCGGGCACCGTATTGGTCTGCCATGATTTTCACCGCATCCATTCGCACCGGATATCCTGCAAAATCTACCGGAATCACCCCTTTGTAACGACCGGTTTTTAGTTTATCCTCCAGCTGATTCAAATCCATGGTCAGTGTGGCGGGATCTATATCCACAAAATCTACCTGGCCACCACAGTACAAAATACAGTTTCCGCTGGCTACAAAAGAGATAGGTGTAGTTAGCCACCGATCGCCCGGCTTTACATCCAAGGCCATGGCACACAAATGCAAGGCGGCCGTTCCATTGGCCACAGCAACCGCATGGGATGAATGCACATGGGATGAAAATTCTTTTTCAAATTTCTCTACGGCAGGACCCTGGGTTAAAAAATCACCCGTTAATACAGCACTCACCGCATCAATATCCTGCTGCGTTATATGCTGACGGCCGTAGGGAATATTTTTCATACGGGGGTAAATTCAGAATCCATGTGGATTTTGATGAGTTCACGAATGGCCTCCACAGACAGCCATTGATCGTTCTCACCGCTATTGTATTTGAAACCCTGGGCAACAGGGGCTGCACCAAAATGTTGCTGCCAGTCGTTGAGGTTAAAATTCGGAACCGTAGGCAAAATGGCGTAATAATCTCCACAATCAAAGGTATTGAAGCTATCGCTTTCGGTAATCATTTCTTCATGAATTTTCTCACCGGGCCTGATTCCTACCATTTCACGCTCACAGTTTGGCCCTATGGCATCTGCCACATCCCCTATTCTGTAAGAAGGTATCTTGGGGACAAAAATTTCGCCTCCCCAAGCGTTTTTCAGAGCCAGTAGAACCAGATTAACGCCATCCTGAAGGGTTATGTTAAAACGGGTCATTCGGGTGTCTGTAATAGGCAATTTCCCGGTTTTGGATTTCTCCAGAAAAAAGGGCATAACGCTGCCCCTGCTTCCCATTACATTGCCGTACCTCACTACAGAAAACGTAATATTTCTCTTGCCGCGAATGTTATTGGCAGCCGTAAACAGCTTATCGCTGCACAATTTGGTAGCACCGTATAAATTAATGGGAGCCGCTGCTTTGTCTGTACTTAATGCCACTACTTTTTCCACGCCCTGATCCAAAGACGCTTCAATGATATTCTGGGCCCCCATGACATTGGTCTTTACAAATTCCCATGGATTGTATTCAGCAGCCGGAACCTGCTTCAGTGCAGCTGCATGAATCACCACATCAATTCCTTCCAGCGCCCTGCGCAATCTGTCCAGATCTCGAACATCCCCGAGAAAATAGCGTATTCTGTGGTCTGTACCTGAACTCCACTTCTGGCTCATTTCAAACTGCTTCAGTTCATCGCGGCTATACACCACAAGACGTTCCATCTGCGGATACAACTGCAGCAAAGTCTCCATGAATTTCTTGCCAAACGAGCCGGTTCCGCCGGTAATGAGTACACTTTTTTTGTTTAGATCCGGGAAGTGGTTTTCGAACATAAATGCAAAGTTAAGATTTTATTGACGGATATGCACTGACTCATGGCTTTACCATGCCTAATTTTGATAACAGCTTTCTTCCCATACTTTCAATGTCTTCGCTCAATTTGAACTTGAGTAGCACAAATAAAGTGGCAGCAACTATCAGCATATTCTTGATTAATAAATCCAGCCAAAAAACAGGGCTAATCTTAACCATGCTGATAAAAACCAAAAGACCTGCCAGCAAGCCCGCCATGATTAACACCTTGCTGTTGTAAGGATTTAAGCGGAACATAAACCAAATGATGGTACCTGTTATAACGGCACCCAGCAGCCAAACCAAGGCAGTAGCAGCTGCTGCACCCTCAATTCCATAGATAGGAATCATGTAGTTATTGAGCAGGATGCCCGCAAACAGACATGCTGCATTGATAATGAGAGATAAATAATAGCGGTGCGAAAAAATCAGCATGGCGGAGCTGTTTCCCTGCAGCAGCATACACAATTTGCCCAAACCCAAAATTAAAACGGCCCATTTACCGGGCTCATACTTTTCTCCATTGGGCATCCAGTGATAAAACAAATCGATGTTCACCCAAATCATGAGCAACACAATGGCCCCGATGATGAATTGATTTAAAGTGGTTTTCTGATACAGACGCTTCATTTCTGCCTTATCTCCCCTGTGCATCGCATCAGACAGCACCGGATTCGAAATCTGAAGAATGCTACGGGTGGGTATTTCAATAATCACGGCCATATTCACAGCGATGGAATAAACGCCTGTAGCCACCAGTCCGTCTAATGCGCTGATCATTACAAAATCCAGGCGCTGAATGAACAAATTCGCCAGGTAGGTCAAAAAGAGATAGCCGGTGTATACCGAAAACTCTCTTTTAATGCCGGGCTGCCCGGAGATATGGCCAAAATCCGGAAGAAAAGAAAGGCGGGTGCTGCGCAACACAAACCACAAATTGAGGAAAGCCGCCAGGGCATAGACAGCAGGGGTAAGTTTTACCGCGGTATCAAAGTCTATCCAGCTGAGGTAAAACACAAACCCAATGAGTCCCAGCAGAATCCGCACGACATTTTCACGGATAAAACTGGAATACAGAATATTGCCAAGCGAGGCAGAAAATACCTCCAGCACGGTATTGTAGCCAAAAAAGAAAATAAAGGGAATTAAAAGGTGGTAATGTTCCAGGAAAGCAGAGGAATTGATTTCCAGATAGGCCACCACCTGCGGTTTGAAAAAGAGGAGTGCAAAGGTGACCAGCAAAAAACCAATGAATGGAATGAGTAAAAGCCAGAAGCCGACGCCATGATGGCCTTTTTCTTCATTTTTAAAGCGGGGAAAAAATTTCCAGATGGAATATCCGGTGCCCATTTGCGCTACACCGGCCAGCAGGGCACCCACCTCAATAAACATTCTGATGATGCCATTTTCTGCCACTGTATACACCAGCGGAAACAGATAGAATGTGGTGAACAGGCCCACGGCACTGCCTGCATAATTAATTACGGAGGCCCAAAGACTTTGTCTTGCAATAACACCGCGCACAAAGCAAAGGTATAAAAAGGAAGAACAAGCACTAAATTTCCGTAAAAAATCACGATGAAATGGATAAACTAAACGCTAAATCCCATTTCTGAATTGACTCAATGGGAGAAAATTACGCTTTGCGCGTCATGAATCTGTAAAACCAATGTGATGAAAAAATATTTTTTACTTTTCTATTGAAATTCTCCCTAACAATGTCTTAATTCGAAGCCTATTCATAAATAAACATCAAAACATGAAAAAATTATTGTTCGCAGCGACTGCTTTGGCATTGACATTGACAGTAGCTTGTAAAAAGAAAAGTACAGATGACGGAAATGGTGCTGGTGAAGCATTTACTGTTGCACAGAAACAAAACACTTTGGTAGTTTACAACACAGCTACTTGGTGCGGACCTTGCGGTGTGTATGGTGGCCCTACCTTCAAAGGAATACTTGACAATCCAGATATTGTTGCCATTGACTTGCACACTTCAGGTTCTTCCCTCCTAACACCCATTTACGCACCCGGTGGTGCCAAGAAAGACACCGCAATGGTTGCTCCTTTTGCTATCTATCTGTATGCCCAAACAAAACCCAATGGTTTTATTCCTCATTTTTATGCTAACAACACTTTGTTGGGTAATTCAGAAGTTACAACTGCTGCTATCACCAGCGCAGCAAATACTTTCAAAGCAGCTACTCCAACTGCAGGTGTAGCCGTAAAAGCATCTGCCAGCGGAAACACCATCAGCATAGACTACAAAGCCAAAGCATTCTCTGCCGCTTCAGGTGAATACTATTTATCTCTTGTTCTATGCGAAAAATCAGTAACTGCTACTCAGTCAGGTGCCTCAGGTGGCATTGCTGAACACAAAAACATCGTTCGTGCAACTGCCTTCAGCACTACAGAAAGTCCTTTGAATGCCTTCTCTCCTGCAGCTGTGCTCAACAATCCTGCTGCAGGTCAAGAAGTATCAGGAAGCCAGTCTTTCACTTGGTCATTGCCTACCTTGGCAACTCGCTACAACGCTTTCAAGCGTTGGGATGCATTCTCTGCTTCTAATACAATGGTTGCTGCCATCCTTTGGAAAAAGAACGGTACTGCCTACGAATTAGTGAATGCTGCTAAATGCGACATTAAATAATTCTAAACACTATCCAACAAAAAACCCGGCAGCAGCCGGGTTTTTTTATGCGCATTAAGTCCAGATTACCGCCCCTTAAACTCCGGCTTCCTTTTCTCCACAAACGCATTCATGCCTTCCTTCTGGTCTTCGGTGGCAAATAACATGTAGAAATTCTTGCGCTCAAAGTATAGACCCTCCTGCAAGTGGGTATCAAACGCCTTCAATACGCTTTCTTTGGCCAGTTGCACCGCGATGGGAGATTTCTCGGCCACCGCCACAGCCATTTTAATGGCCTCATCCAGGTACAGTTCCACGGGCACAATCTTATTGATCAGTCCGGCCTCTTTGGCCTCCTGCGCCGATATAAACCTGCCGGTAAGCACCATCTCCATGGCCCTCACTTTGCCCACTGCGCGGGTTAATCGTTGTGTACCTCCTGCTCCGGGCATCACGCCAATGTTGATTTCCGGCTGCCCAAATTGTGCAGTTTCCGAGGCCACCACCATATCGCAGTGCATCACCAGCTCGCAGCCTCCACCCAGCGCAAAACCACTTACTGCGGCAATGATGGGCTTTTTGGTACGCCTAATGGCATCCCAGGTGCTAAACTGATCGATTTGCAACATGTCTATGGCGTTTTTGCCCGCCATCTGCTTGATATCCGCACCGGCTGCAAATGCCTTGTCATTTCCGGTAAGCACAATAGCCCTAACCTGTTCATCTTCATCAAGCTGTTTCAAGGCATCGCGTACTTCGCCCATCAACTGAAGATTCAGTGCATTATATTCTTTAGGACGATTTAATCGTATCAGGGCAACATAGGGTGCTACTTGTGGTTCTACCAAAATAAATTCGTAAGCCATGCCGCGAAGATAAATGCTATGCGGCAGAATTGATTACTGCGTCAAGCGCTGCAAAATCCACCTTTTATAACAGTAAAATAAACCGAGGGCAATGCCACCGCCCACCAGCCCGCCTACAATCACATCTGCCGGATAATGCACCCCCAGATACACGCGGGAATACGCCACCAAAGCCGCTATGAACACAAGGGCATATTTTCTGAATCCTCTAAAACCCAACAGCCCAGAGGCAAGCAGCATAATAGCAAAGAAATTGGCAGAATGGCTGCTCACGAAACCATAATTTTTCTGATTGTCACTGATAAACTTTGCTTGTTTTTCGGCTGCTACCAGCGGCAGTCGGGCATTATTCTCCTCTATGATGTAAGGCCGCTGACGCTTAAACAACGGCTTCATCACACGGGATGTAAAACTATCGGAAATACCAAAAGCAGCAACCACCAGCAAAACCCGTGCTAAACCCAGTTTCCAGGGCTGTCGATAAAACAGAAGCACCGCGATCATTGCATACAGTGGCAACCAGCCATATTTAGAACTGGCAAAAACCATTACAGAATCCAGCCATTCGGCAGAGAGCTTTTGATTGATAATTTTAAACAGCAGTTGATCCGGATTCATTTTGGCTGTAGGGCTTTTGCGATACAAGAATAATGCGGGGCGAAGAATTTTCAGCAAATGGAGCTAAAGAATAATTGCCAAAACGATAGGTTACATCAAAACCTGCTGCTGTATGCAATGCTTCCAGTTGCTCTATGGTATATATTTTCACAGACTCCTGAAAATCCCATGAATGTATGGCATCGTTTATATGGATGGTTTTTCTAATATGGCCGGTATGTTCAAATTTATGGATATCAAATTGCACATTTCCCCGAATTTCTTTTTCCTGTTTAGGCAAATTCGGCAATACCGATGCAGCATTCAGGTAATCCTGTATAAACCAGCCACCGGGTTTTAACGCCTGATAGATGTGGGTAATCGCTTGTTGATCTTCCTTATCCGAATCAAAATAACCAAAACTGGTAAAAACATTGATGGCTGCATCCAAATTTCGAACCGGCAAGTCTTCTCTCATGTCCTGAACAGCATACTGTTCATTGGCCGTTGCTTTGGATTGCGCATATTGAATGCTGTTGGCACTGATATCAAATCCATGAACACGCATACCGAGTGAAGCGAGCACACGGCTGTGGCGGCCTTTACCGCAGGCAATATCGGCTAAGTATGAGCAGGGAGCAATGTTAAGCAGCGAACAAATGGAAAGCATAAAATCCCGGGCCTCATTATCGTCTCGCTTATTGTAAAGCAAATGATAATATTCGGTGTCAAACCAACTTTCAAACCAGCTTGGCATATAGTTTTCAAAGATACGGCAACTATTTGGCAGGCAAATACGCAAGCATAGTCATTGGCATAAATAAGGACCAGTTTCAACAATCCAATACACACCTTCAGGAATGAACCCACTCGGTGCATGTGGGTGGATTTTACCCTATCGTAATCATTATGGCAGTAAATTTGTACACCCTATACATTATACATCTGTTTCCCCATTCATGTTAAAAACCATGGCAAATACCCCAAACATTCAAAGCATCACCAAAGTGATATTGGTTCTGTTGGTAAATCTTTCATTATCAACCACGATATTTGGACAAAATACAAACAAAACAGAAACTATTCACAAAGAAAATACAATAAATACAGAAATAACCAGTGCTGATGGTGAAATACAAGACGCTTTTTGGGCAGATTCACATTCCAAAAACCGGAATAAGGATACTTTCTCCTCCTTAATAAGCTTTTGGCCAAACAGAAGTCTGATTATTATTAACCACGATACCATTTTACCCAACCCCAAAAAGCAGAAAAAAACGCCCACTATGCTTGTTGCCGGAGGCATGCAGCTGGGATTTGCTACGCTGCAAAAAACCAATACTACAGGCATTGCCGCCGAGTTTCCGGAATTAAACAACGGAAGCACCCTGCACTTTGGGTTCAATTCGGAATGGGGAATTAAAACGTTTTCCGGAAACTGGCGTCTTTGGGGTGGAATCCAATACGACATTATGAATTACAGATTCAACAATAGTGATGTAAGACTTATGCCGAATCAGCCCATGTTCAACACCCAAATTGACTCTGCCAACAACTCCGCCAAAAGCAAAATAGTGGTTAATTATATAGGAATCCCGCTGTCGTTTGGTTATCAGTCCAAAGCCAAGGCAGCAGACGAGGGATTTGGGATTCGGGCAGGTATACTTGCCGGCTACAGGGTGAGAACCCACACCAAAGTGAAGCTGGACAACGAAAAAACCATCAAGGATTTTGATGATTTCAACATGAATGATTTTCTGATTACCCCATTTGTGCAGGTTAGCTACAACAATGTGGGCCTATATTTCCGATACAACACCAGTCCGCTATTTAAGGAACAACAAGGACCCAAATATACCGGCATGCAATTCGGTTTCGTTTTTCGTTAGAATTTACAATTTGGCGGTAACTTTGTAGCTCCATGACAAATACCCGCACCTGGACTCCGATTAAAGAATATTCCGATATTCTTTTTGAGCAATACAATGGCATTGCCAAAGTTAGTATTAACCGTCCGGAGGTTTACAATGCCTTTAGGCCACAAACCGTGATGGATATGCTGGATGCTTTCGACATTTGCCGCGAACGGCAGGATATTGGCGTGGTCATACTTACCGGTGTGGGCGATAAGGCCTTCTGCAGTGGCGGCGACCAAAATGTGAAAGGCATTGGCGGCTATGTTGGCGAAGATGGTATTCCCCGCCTGAATGTGTTGGATTTGCATAAAAAAATTCGTTCACTTCCCAAACCGGTCATTGCCATGGTAAATGGCTATGCCATTGGCGGCGGTCATGTTTTGCATGTAGTTTGCGATTTAACCATCGCTGCAGACCACGCTAAATTCGGGCAAACCGGCCCCAAAGTAGGCAGTTTCGATGGTGGTTTTGGCAGCAGCTACCTGGCCCGCCATGTAGGACAGAAAAAAGCCCGTGAAATATGGTTTCTGTGCAGGCAATACACCGCCGATGAATGCGAAAAAATGGGTTTGGTCAATAAGGTTGTACCCTTGGAGCAGCTTGAAGACGAAACCATAGACTGGTGCAATACCATTCTGGAACGCAGCCCCATGGCCATTCGCATGCTGAAAAGGGCCTTCAATGCCGAACTGGACGGACAGGCAGGACTGATGGAACTGGCGGGTGACGCTACGCTGTTATATTACCTCACCGAAGAGGCACAGGAAGGCAAACACGCATTTCTGGAAAAACGCAAACCGGATTTTCAGAAATTCCCGAAATTTCCGTAAATTTATTCTGAGATTACTCGCCCTGCGCCAGGCTAAAAACTCTTTTGCCGTTCATGAAATACAGGCCTTCGGTTTTGTTGATGACCAATCCGGCCTTGTTTAATGCCACCAGCAAATCCACCACCTGCTGCTGGGTTATGGGGCTATAATCCAAATCTTTCACAAAGCGGCAACGGCTCTGATCGGTGAGCATACTTTCTGCCAAAGCCTTGGGATATACCACCAGACCGCGGTTGGTAACAATCTTCAACTTCAGGATACCTTCACAAGCAGCTTTCAGCTGTTCAACCAGCATTGCCGGGCCGCTGTCCATTTCGGCATGTACATACACATCCACCCCTACCTGGGTCATTTCAGCCGGGGGATGCTGCCGCACCTTGATATTCAGGGTCTGCGATTGTTCAACTTCTATGGGTTTAAAATGTTGCGGTTTCTGCCCTATCCGAGCAATGATTGCATCGGCAAACTCGCGTGTACCGGCCAGTTGTGCGCTCAGCCCTTCCTTATAGATCTCTCCGGTGTGAACACCATCCTCTAGGGTTTTAAGCAATGCATTTTCAATTTTTGCGGCCACATCGCTTTGTCCAAGGTGCTGCAACATCAGGCAGGCCGCATTGATAAGCCCGCTGGGGTTGGCGATATTTTTTCCGGCAATATCCGGTGCTGAACCATGAATGGCTTCAAACATGGCAAAATCATCGCCAATGTTGGCGCTGCCGCAAAGCCCTACACTGCCCGAAACTTCTGCAGCAATATCGCTGATAATATCGCCATAGAGATTCAAGGTAACAATCACATCAAAACGCTGTGGATCATTGGCAATTCTTGCAGCACCAATGTCGATGATGTAATGATCGGCTTGTATTTCGGGGTATTCTGCGGCAACCTCATTAAACAGCTGATGAAACATACCATCGGTATGCTTCATGATATTATCCTTGGTCATGCAAGTCACTTTTTTACGGCCATTGGCCCTGGCATATTCAAAGGCGTAACGGATAATTTTTTCAGAACCGCTGCGGGTAATAAGTTTGATGGTATGCACCACTTCGGGGGTTTGCTGGTATTCGATACCGGCGTACAAATCTTCCTCATTCTCACGCACTATCACCATATCGATATTGGGGAAATTGGTGGATACATAAGGCGCATAGCTTCTGGAGGGACGCACATTGCTGAACATGCCCAGCATTTTGCGCATGGTCACATTCAAACTTTTATAACCTCCGCCCTGCGGTGTAGTAATCGGAGATTTAAGCAATACTTTATTGGCTTTGAGAATCGACCAGGCCTCATCGCTAATACCGCTGGTATTTCCGGAAAGGTACTGTTTCTCGCCTACCTCAATCACATCATAGTCCAGTCGGGCTTCTGCGGCTTTTAAAACCCTTAAGGTTGCATCCATAATTTCTAGACCAATGCCGTCTCCATAGGCAATGGTAATTTTTTGGTTTTTCTCTGCAGTCATAATCAGTTTAGCGACTGCAAAAGTAATTCCGGGACGCCGTATTTGCGGCATCGCAATATGGTTTTAACCCCTGAGTCAGGCAGATTACGGGCGGTTTAACCCAAAACGCAAAAACTTGATGGTGCGGCCTTCCTTCAGCCACATATTTTCATAAAAAGTCTGTATTTCTTTGAGTTCAGAGGCACAGGACTGCGTGTACACATTCTGAATGTTTTCAAGCAACGTCAATCCCTCTTCCTGTATGGTTTCCAGGGTGCTTTCATAAAACAAATCACTGTCGGTTTTTAGAAAAATCTGAGTATCCTTTTTGCAAATGTTGCGGTAATGGGCCAGAAAACGGGAGGAAGTCAATCGCTTTCTGGCTTTGGCCGGCTGTGGATCGGGAAAGGTTATCCAAATATGGGAAACCTCATTTTCAGCAAAGTGTTTCTCTATAAAATCGATTTGTATGCGCAGAAAACGAACATTGCTCAAGCCCTCATCGGTAGCGGTTTTAGCACCACGCCACAGGCGGTTTCCTTTGATATCAACACCAACGTAATTGATACCGGGATTTCTTCGGGCCAACCCCACCGTGTAATCGCCTTTGCCACAGGCAAGTTCTAATACAATGGGATTTTCATTCCCGAATATGGCATGCCAGTTTCCCTTGGTATCTGTATTGTAATCCAGCGTGTTTTCAAACGCGTCAAATTCTGCAAACTTTTGCAGCTTCCCCTTGCTCATTGCATGCAAAAAAAGCACATAAACACCTTACTTTCTGATAATATGGCGAAATTTGCGGCATGTTTTTGTCGCCGGAGATTCTATTGGCTGCCTACATGTCGGGCTCATTCCCCATGGCCCACCCCGATGACAACAACGAAATCTACTGGCACACACCCAAAAATCGGGGGATTATTCCCTTGGATGAACGTTTCACGGTTTCTAAAAACCTGAAAAGATTATACCGCAGCGGCAAATTCACCTTTACCATCAACAGAAATTTCGAGGAGGTAATTCGCCAATGTGCCAACCTGCGTGCAGAAGACACCTGGATTTCAGAGGAAATTATTGAGGCCTACATCGCATTACATAAGGCCGGGTTTGCCCACAGTTTTGAAACCCGCCTGAATGAAGAACTGGTGGGTGGGCTATACGGCGTGTCTATAGGCAAGGCCTTTTTCGGTGAAAGTATGTTTCATACCCATACCGATGCCAGCAAACTGGCGCTGATGTACCTGGTGGAATTTTTACGCGAACAAGAATTTATGTTGCTGGACACCCAGTACCTTAATCCACACATCAAACAATTTGGGGCGTACGAAATATCGCATACAACCTACATGCTGCTGTTGAAACGGGCAACCATTTAGGTGGCTGATTATTTGCAATAATTACAAAAACTGCAGCCAAATTTTGCAATTTTTTCAAAACTCCATTCTAACGTTGCCAAACCCTAATTTTGCCCCATGCATCTTGAATGCCAGATAGACGGTGTAAAATATTTTAGCTCTCTGCATGCCGGCGTAGACCTAAGCCAGGGTTTTGGGCCCGGTGGCGACAATGCCCAGGCGTTTCACATACCCGCTGCAGAAATTGCCCCCATCCGCGTGGGTGATTTTGTGGGCAGTGTGGCCGAAGGTAGTGGCGCCAATTGTGAGGTTATACAGTTTTGTGCACATGGAAACGGCACACATACAGAATGCATTGGACATATTACCCGCGAAAGACACAGCGTAAACAAACTAA
>CAYYXG010000036.1:0-11725 GCA_964475595.1 uncultured Flavobacteriaceae bacterium | reverse complement strand
CCGGTGTAGGTGTTAGCACCGGTTAAAATTTCGGTGCCACTGCCGGATTTGGTTACTCCACCGGTTCCGGAGATAACACCGGCATAGGTATCGGTCATTGTATTATCAATGGTCAATGTGCCTGAGCCCAGTATCACTTCAGCGGAAGAGCTGCTACTTACCAATGCAATTTTCTGATTGGTGTTGTTGCAATTAAAATCGCCTGTTCCTTCAATGGTTACCAAAGCAGGAGTGCCTGTTCCAAATTGGTTATCAGCATCGGTTCTAACTACTTTTCCTGTGGCTATCGTCAGATTATTACCAACAGCTTTTTTCCCTGCAGTTTTATTTAAAATCAATAGTGGGCAGTTGACGGTAGTGAGTCCGGTGAATGTGTTATCGCCTGAGCCGGAAAATATTAAGGTTCCATCACCTTCAGCAATCACAGCATTGCTACCGGAAATAACACCAGAAAAGGTAGTAAATCCTCCGCTATTAAGTGCACTTAGATGCAGTCCATTAGTGCTATTATTGGTAATATCCCCTGAAAAGGTATGTGTGCCTGAGTTGTTAAGTCCACCTAGGTACCGGGTAGTGGTGTTGCCCGGATTGACAGTGACATTATTTGAAAATGTGGTGCCGCCTGTGGAATTGGATAACCATAACTTGGCAACATTAGCCATTAAACCGCCATTGCCGAGGTAAATGGCACTGCTTGCTGAAATACTACCACTGCTCTCAATCCATAATTCACCCTTGTCGATTTCAGTATTGCCTGTATAGGTATTGCTTGCGTTGAATTTTGCCAGGCTATTTTGTTTTATTACAAACGCCCCAGAGCCTGAAATTATATCGTTGAATTGAATTGATTTCGTATTGTCACCATAGATTAGAATACTAGATCCCCTGTTATTGATTGTGCCTCCAAAAGTTAAATTACCTGATACCGGATTTAACTCTAATGGGTCACCTGCATCCCCATCACCTTCTAATGCGAAATTGATGGTATGGCTACCTGTGGATTGATTTTCAATTTTTGGGTCGGCACCACTAAAATCTGAAAGCCTTACCGGGTTACCACCAATTGTTCTGTTTGAAGTTCCGATTGAACCAAAAATAATCTGATGCTGCCCGTATGGCCCTGGCCCAGTAACATTATTTGTCATGTTTAACTGGCTGTTGTTATTAAATCTAAGAATGCCAGAAGGTGGTTCATCCCATAAATTATTGCCATTACTGTTATCATACCAACGAGCGTTAGCCGCGCCCTGTTTCCAGTTGCCGTCAGGGGCATTGTCTTTCCAATCATATGTCGTCTGACTTTGTAATTCTATTTTCAGTATGAATATTGAAAGAATTAGAAGTATTTTTTTATTCATAAAACATGTACTTAGTGTAAACTTAACACACTAAAAATTACAATTCCAAATTTTTTTGTATAAAATTTACAAATAAAATGATAGTCAGTTTATTTTATTTTAATAAACAGCAGCTTAAAATCGAAGAGGGATAAGGGATTGCCCTGTTAGTTGACCCTGGCAAATTTCAGTTGCCATTCACCTTCGGCGGTGATGATTTTTACGGCATACACGCCTTCGGGTAAATCTTTCACGCTGAATTTTGCGTCCTCCAGCTTGCCTTTGCCAATCAATACTCCGGCAGTACTGTAAAGCAGGTATTGCGGATTTTTCATGTTTGCTATTCCGCTAATATGCAGCATTTCCCTGCACGGGTTTGGATAGATACCGGGTGCTGCGTTTGGGGTGTTTTCAACCTTACACACCTCACTTAAGCTGTATTTGCCATCGCGGTCTATTTGACGGATGCGATAATATGCAACCCCGGCAGATGGTGTTGTGTCTTCAAATCGGTAAAACTGTGTGGTATGGCTGAAACCTGCCGCATCTAGGGTTCCAATTTTTTCGTAATGCTCCAGGCCGCTACTTTTTTCCACCTCAAATGCTGCGGTATTTTGCTCCATAGCTGTACTCCAGTTTAGCTCCACACTACCATGTGAAGTATTGTTGCAACCAAATGATTGCCATGTAAGGGGTAAGGGCACCACAGCATCGCCACCAATCACAAAAGGTGAAAAACTGCCGGTATAACCGGTCTGGGTTAATATGTAGGGCGATGAGCCACTGACACTGCCTGTTCCCAGCGCTATTTCCCAAGCCAGGGTTGTAGTGTTATAGTGGTTTAGGGTGGGCGGACTCAGCGTACCGATGATTTCCGAATTTCGGTACATAAACTTCATGTCTACCCCACCGCCTATGTTGGGGTTGCTTTTGGTAATATCCCAGGTGCGAAAAACAACATCCTTGTTGAATAGCGTGCCTGAGAGGCCTCCTTTCCATGCGGAATCATACACCTTTACGGTAAATACATCCACTCCGGTTCCGTTGTTGTTTTTAATGTAAAGTTGATTGTAGGCGGAACGGCCTATATGAAAGGTGAAGTTGGAGCCATTACTGATGCTGGATTTGTATAGGCCTGTTCCATTGGTTCTTACATAAGAGCTCTCTGATCCCCCGGAAACATTGGAAAGCTGGTCATGCTCCAATATGAAGTTGCCTACGGTAATGATTCCGTTGGTTAGGGTAAGCTGATCATCTACAAACAAATCGGAATTGAGTCTTATGCCTCCGCTGCCGTTCATGATGAGTGTGCTAACATCAGCATTGACAAAGGTATTCGCCGGTAGGGATATGGACGTGGTATTGGTGAATTCAACCGTTGCGGTTGTACCATCAATGGTTCCTGATGTTCGGGTAATGGAACTGCCACCATAGGTAAATGATTTGTTGAATAAATCAAAAATACCTGAGGTGAGGGTCAGGTTGCCGTTTAGGGTACGGTTGGCATGCAGTTTAACAACGGCCGTGCTACTTACGCAGTTGATGGTTAAATTTTTTGGACCATTGGTGGTAGGCCAAAAAACATCAGCGGTGTTCATGGCTGAGGTGATTTCCAGGGTGCCGTTACTGCCAAAGGCAATGCTGCCGCTAACAGAAAAATTAACCGTTGAGTTAATACTGAGCTTTCCGTTAATGGTTAAAGTTTTTCCCGCAGACACAACCAGTGTTCCACCGGTCATGACGATATTGTTTACTACATCAGAGCCCTGAAAATCTAAAATGCCAGTTCCGGAGACCGAAAAATTAGCATTGTCATCAATCAGGTTGTCGTTATAAAACTCTAATTCACCTCCGGTTACATCATAGTTAAGACTGCTCATGGCACCGCTGGTTCCGATGGTTCCTCCTGCTACGGTGGTGGTTCCGGTATAGGTCTGGGCATTGAAAAGGGCCAGCTTGGTGGTTCCCGATCCATTTAGGGTGAGGTTTCCTGCACCTGAAATGCTGTTTTGGTACAAAATCCCTTTATTGGCTCCATTAATGGTCAATGTTACCCCGGAAGCAATGCTGGCCGTGCCGGCATCAGAAATTGCGGTTTCCTGCAGGGATGCTACTGTGGTATTGGCATTCACGGCAAGGGATGCATTATTGGAAATAAACACATCCGAACCGCTACCCAGATTCCCACCACTGCCCACGGTTATGCTGCCGGCAGCAATGCGGGTATCTCCTGAGTAAGTATTAATGGCGTTCAATGTTAAGGTGCCTGATCCGTCTTTGTATAGCGAAGTAGTGGTTCCATTGTTTGTGTTTCCTGCCCCACTGATAATACCTGAAATGGTGGAATTTTGCGTGCCGCCTATAAACAGCACATTACTGCCGCCGGTAATGTTGCCTGCCAGGGTTATGCTACCCGTACCGGCACTAACGCGACTATCTGATGCAAGCGTAACGCTTCCGTTCCAGGTCGCACCCGAACTGCTGCTGTTTATCATAGCGCCGTTACTGCTGATTCCCAGCCCATTGAGGGTGAGAGATTCGCTGTTTGCCAGTGTGACCCCATAAAGGTCCAGCACGCCGCCCGAACTGACCGTTGTGCCTGCAGCGGTGGTTCCCAGGGGTCCGTCCGGTGAGGTACCAGCGGAATTGAGTCTTAAGGTAGCGTTGGCGTTTACGGTGGTAGTGCCACTATAATTGTTGTTTTGGCTCAGAATTACCGCCGTTCCGGAATTGCCGCCAACATTGACGGCGTTGGTTTGTGAGGTAACGGATGAGGCGCTTTGCAGCCCATTGGTGACTTTGCCGGGTGTAAAAGATCCGCTGCTTAAAAAGTAGCCAAGGTCAACGCTTCCCGAAGCATTGTGGGTAAAGGTTTGTTTCCAGTAAATGTCTTCATTGGATGAACCATTCCAGTCGTCTTCCAGGTACAGCACAAAATGGCTGATATTGGCTCCCGCAGTGCCATTCATGGTGAGATTGTTTTGCCGTTCATGAAATGCATTGTTTACATATAGTTCCACATTGCAGTTGGTTTCTGAAAGAATGTGTATTTTGAACTGGTAATCATTGCGGGTGGTGCTGACATTGTAATTTAGGGTGGAGTTTCCCCCACTGTGATTTACATACCAGGATGAATTTACATCATCCACCTGAATGTATAACCGACTGTTATTGTGTTTGTCTGCCCATGATGAAGTAGAGGTTGGTCCGGCATTCAGCGAAAGGCCGATACACCCTATGGCCGAGGTGGCCGATACGGTGATGGTTACCACATCCCCCGGTTGCAGGTTGCGGTCATTACCGGTATTGTCGCCTGCTGTTTTGAATTTGCGCCAGGCAACAGCCTGCTTGCTGCCGCTGTTGTTTGCCCACATGCCCAGTTCGGCAGTGCCTGCATTGGCAAAAACGCTACCCCCGTTGGTAAAAGTAGTATAGTACCCTGTATTGCCTAATGTGTAAGTTACCTGTGCAGCAACCCGCGGCTGCAAGGCAACAATTGCCAAAACCAAGAGTGCTGCAGAACTTGATTTTGGGCATGTTTTGACAAATAGGGATAAAAAGTCCCGCATGGAGGGTGAGGGTTAAAAACGATGCTAATTGTAAATTTAACACTTATTCAATAAAAAAGCAAATAATTTGTATTAAAAGCGCAAGGTTATCCCCCCCATCACATTTCTTCCTGCCTGAGGATATAGAAATACTTCCTGGGTAATTTCTCGGCTTCCATAAGTATACATAAAGGTATATCCATTGGACGAATAGAGGGTATTGAAGATATTCAACACCTGAAACTGAATATCCAGGGCTGCGCCCGATTTCAGGGTGTAACTTTTTTTCAGCCAAAGTTCAGCAAATTGAAAAGGGTTTAAACTTCGATACGTATCGCCGGTATTGTCCAGGTATTGCCTTCCTACATATTTGTGCAGGTAGCGCACACTTGTTTTACCGGGAAGGGCATATTCAACCCAAAAAGCGGCATTGGTGGCGGGAGACATGGCAATGGGCACGTTCCGGAAAACACTGTCGTTTTGCTCATAGGTAAAATAATCAGGGATTACGTTGGCTATGTTTTCTATCCTGTTTTGGCTTAATGAGAGATTGCCACCCATCGTGAATTTTGAAGAGAGTTTTTGCTCAAATCCGATTTCAATACCCCGTCTATAGCTTTTTTCAACATTGCGCCTCAGCGGATTTCCTACATCATTCACTTCGCCGGTAAGAACCAGCTGGTTTCGGTAGTTCATGTAATAAAGGTTCACAAACAGTGAACCATTTACCCCTGAGCGACTCCAGCCCAATTCAAAATCGGTGAGTTGTTCGGGTTTGGGTACATCGCCGGTTTTGTGGTCGGTGAAATCACTGCGTGAGGGCTCTCTGTTGGCTATGCTTACACTGCCATAGAAGCTCTGATTATTTCGTTGATAAACTACACCGGCTTTGGGGTTGAAAAAATCGAAATCGCCCAAGAAATCAATCTTTCTGAGGTCATTATCTGTGCCCAACCCTGAGTGATGTACTTTTCTGTATTGCAGATCTATCCAGGTTTGCAGGTTTGGGGTCCATTGATGGGTGTTTTTAACAAAAAGCGACAGGTCTCTTTTGAAACCGGTACCATTATAATAAGACTGATCCGGAGTGGCTTGCGGTGCCTGAGAGGCCCACACTATGCGCCCGTAATGTTTGCCATTATATTCATTGTATCCCAGCCCCATCATCCAGCTCGATTTTTTTGTGGTGTAATTCCAGCTGATATTGCTCCCCAGCAAATGGTTGTCCAGCCAGCGACGGCGAACCATATCGCTGCGTGTGATGGTATCGGTGCCTGTGATGGTAGGTGGTAAGAGATAATTTGACAGTTTGTCTTGGTAACGAAATTGCTCAAAATAGCCCAATCCCCGGGTGTAATACAGGGTGGCATTCAGGTGACTGTGATTACCTGTTTTTGTTGTGAAATACAAATGATGATGATTTTGGGTGTAATCGTCTATTTCCCTTGGATAGTTGTAATAATTGTAGGTTCTGGGGTTTGAACCGAACAGGTTTATAGAATCAGCGGCCGTTTTGTAGGTCACTCCCAGGTTGCGGTAGTAATGGTTTAGCAAATCAGATTCTGAGCCCTGCAGTTTTTCTTTGGGTACTCCCCACCAGGCCTGATAGGTTTGTTCTTTTCCGCCGAATGAAAGGTATTTAACGGACCAGTTTTTCCCCTGATATCCCAGTGAAGCCATATATGAACGCAGTTTGCTCGATGCCCTTTCCACAAAGCCATCACTATTGATAGATGACAACCTGAAATCGGCTGTCCAGTGATTGTTCAGGAGCCCTGTACCACCGGCTAATGAATTTCTGAATGTTCCAAAACTTCCTGCTGTATTTGAAAATAGCAGGTAGGGTTTTTGGGAACTGAATGTTTGCATGTTTACCGTGGCACCAAACGCGCCTGCGCCATGGGTGCTGGTGCCTGCACCCCGCTGAATTTGCACACTGGAGAGTCCGGTGGCCATGTCGGGCATATTTACCCAGAAAGTACCGTGGCTTTCCGCATCGTTAATGGGCACGCCGTTAATGGTGACATTGGTTCTTGTGGCATCGCTGCCCCGCACCCGGATGCCGGTGTAGCCAATGCCGGCTCCGGCATCGGTCGTGACCGTTACACCCGGCTGAAACTGCAGCAATACGGGCAAATCGCGGCCGGTGTTTTGTATTTGAATTTCCTTGCGGGAAACAGTGGTTTGGGCAATGGGTGTTCCCTTTGTTGCGCGTGAGGCGGATACCATTATTTCCTCTATGGATTTTGTGGTGTCGGAAGTTGACTGGCTCTGTGCGCGGACTGTGGTAATTAAAAGGATAGCAATCAGTAGTGTTTTTTTCATGGATGCGTATGGTTTGCATCCGGGGCGCCTTGCTTAAGGCGACACATTTCCCTGCGCAGGCATTATCCTGATCAGGTATTGCGGGTATTGTCTCAGCGTTTCCTATGGGAAAGCACCCCGAATGTTGTTGCAAAGGTAGGAAAATCCAAACGGACTTCAGGTATGGAAAATATCCTTATGCTTGGATAAACCCTTTTTGGAGCAGGAGTTCTGCAATTTGAACGGCGTTGGTTGCCGCTCCTTTACGCAAATTATCGCTCACTACCCACATATTCAGGGCGTTTGCGCGGCTTTCATCGCGGCGTAACCGCCCCACAAAAACCTCATCTTTATCGTGGCTCCAGATGGGCATGGGATAAACGTTGTGTTGCACATCGTCCTGCACCACCACACCAGGTGCATTATCCAGCAGGGTTTTTACTTCACCCAGGTCAAAATCTTGCTTAAACTCCACATTGATGCTTTCGCTGTGGCCGCCCGTGGTGGGCACACGCACTGTGGTGGCTGTTACAGGCATGTCGGGCACTTCCATGATTTTGCGGGTTTCCAATATCATTTTCATCTCCTCTTTGGTGTAACCATTTTCGAGGAATACATCTATGTGCGGAAGGATATTGCGGTCTATGGGGTGGGGATACACCGGGTTTACAGGTCGACCTTCACGTTCTGCATTCATTTGCTCAACGGCTTTTTGGCCTGTCCCGGTTACACTTTGATACGTGCTCACCACAATGCGTTTGATCCCATATCGGTCATGCAGGGGTTTTAGGGCCACCAGCATCTGAATGGTGCTGCAGTTGGGGTTTGCAATGATATGATGCTGTTGGGTCAACACATGGTGATTCACCTCGGGGATGAGCAGTGGGATGTCTTTTTCCATGCGCCATGCGCTGCTGTTGTCCACCACATAAGTGCCTTTGGCAGCAAATTGCGGAGCAAATTCTTTACTCACGGAACCACCTGCGCTAAAAAGGGCCAAATCCGGTGCTTCCTCAATGGCGGTTTGCATGGAAACTACTTTCCAGGTTTTATCATTAAAATTAATTTCCTTACCTACGCTGCTTTCGCTGGCAACAGGTATGAGTTCTGAGACCGGAAAATTCCGTTCAGCAAGCACTTGCAACATTTTGGTGCCTACCAGTCCGGTGACCCCTACAACAGCTACTTTCACGGCTTATTTTACCTCTTCGGCTTCGATGAGTACCTTAGGTTCCTCCACTTGCTGATTGTTTAGTGGATCAGGAACTGCAGATTTGGCTGCCGTATCGCCGGGTTTAGGCGCAGTTTGATTTTCCAGTTTTTCAAAATCAGCTTCCTGACGTGCATTGTCGGTGCTATCCTGTTCCTGTTTTTCTTCTTCGGTATAAGCGCCGTCGCCGGAGCAAGAAGTTCCCAATACAAGCACACTCACGCTAAAAATCATCAATACATATTTCATAAGGGCAAAATTACACCAGCCAATTGAATTCTTAAAGAATTTCAAGGGCTTCAAAAAAATCATTCCATTCCGAAAAGTCTTTGACGCCCGTAGATATTGATTCAAAGCAATCCAAGCTAATTCCCCAGGGTTCTGTTTCTTTGATTTTTTCTGCTGCTTCCGCGTTTGGACTAATTTTCACGAATTCATTCTCGCCATGCATTTTTGCCTCGACAATCCATAGCAAGTTTTGATCAGAAAATGCCTCTTTCATAGCGGGGTGGTCATGTGCACTCACTTCCAGGCCATTAACGGGAAGGATGCTTAGCAGCGCCTTCACTTTTTCAATGGCAGCTGCATTTTTAACTTCCAGTATAATTTCCGGACCCGAGCACCAGCCAATAATTTCCTGTATGGTTGAGGTGGGCAATTCGTTATCATCACCGATGGAAAAACCAATGTAGTCCGCCATCACGGCCGCTGCATACCTCGCATCTGCCAGGTCGCGGATGTTGTTAAACTTGATTTTCACGCGGAAAAGGACAGGGTTAAACCAGCATTTTAACCGGTTCTTCCAGATATTCTTTGAAGGTATTCAGGAAGGCAGCACCAATAGCACCATCCACCACGCGGTGGTCGCAGCTCAGGGTTACTTTCATGGTTTTCACCGGTTTGATTTCTCCATTTACCACACCAACAGTATCTTTAACGGCACCCACAGCCATAATGCAGGCATCAGGGGGGTTAATGATGGCGGTAAATTCCTCAATGCCAAACATGCCCAGGTTGCTGATGGTGAAGGTGTTTCCGGCCCAGTCCTGGGGTTGGAGTTTCTTTTCTTTTGCACGCTTGCCATAATCTTTCACCTCTGCGCTAATCTGGCTCAGGGATTTCTGATCTGCGAAGCGAACCACAGGCACAAGCAGTCCTTCGTCAACGGCCATGGCAACGCCAATATGGATGTGGTGGTTATAACGGATTTTGGTTCCCAGCCAGCTGCTGTTTACCTTGGGATTTTTACGAAGGGCAGCAGCAGCGGCCTTGATTACCAGATCGTTCATGCTGATTTTTACCTCGCTGATGGTGTTCATCTGCTCGCGGGCGGCGCTGGCCTTGTCCATGTTGATTTCCATGGTGAGGTAGAAGTGGGGCGCAGTGAATTTGCTTTCGCTGAGGCGGCCTGCAATGGTTTTGCGCATCTGGCTAACCGCCACTTCCTCGAAGCTCTCTGTTCCTGAAACATGCACAACGGCGGGTGCAGCTTGCGTTTGGGTGCCGGGTACGAACGACTCAACGTCTTTGCGCACGATACGTCCGTTTTCGCCGGTGCCCTGAATCTGACTTAGGTCAACACCTCTATCCTGTGCGAGTTTTTTGGCCAGGGGAGAGGCTTTTAATCTTTCATCGCCCGATGCAACCGGGGGCGCTGATACAGCAGCCGGCGCAGAAACAGTGGGCTGTGCAGCCGGAGTTTCGGGCGTTTTCTCGGCGGCAGGGGCTGGCGCGGCAGCAGCAGCGGGTGCACCTGCAAGCAAAGACTGATAATCTTCACCCGCGGCACCTACCACGGCAATCACACCATCCACGGGAATGGTACTTCCTTCATCCACCAGGTACAAAATGCTGCCTTTGGCATACACCTCCATGTCCATGGTGGCTTTATCGGTTTCCACTTCGGCAAGTACATCTCCGCTCTTCACGGAATCACCTACTTTGTAGTTCCATTTCACAATGACACCCTCGGTCATTGTGTCGCTCATTTTGGGCAATTTAACTGCTTCGGCCATAAAAGGATTGCAAAGATAACAAAATTAGGAATTGAATTTCCCCATTGCTTTGGGTTTAAACCTGCAGCAATGAGGCAATGTAATGAATATACGAAAAAAGATGAACAAAAACAAATTATTCCGTGCCCAAAAACCGCTTTCATCATCCTGTATATGTGACATAAATGTTGACAGCATTATTCTTGGTTGTATTACTTTCGCCTCATGGCTTGCAATCAGTACGAAACCTTTCTGAAGTATGTGTTTGAAAACGGCACCCGCAAAACCGACCGCACCGGCACCGGCACGGTGTCTGTTTTCGGCGGACAGTTGCGCTTTAACCTGCAGGAGGGTTTTCCGCTCATCACTACCAAAAAAGTGCACCTGAAAAGCATCATTTATGAATTGTTGTGGTTTCTGAAGGGTGAAACCAACATTGCATACCTGAAAGAACATGGCGTTAGCATCTGGGATGAATGGGCAAACGCTGAGGGCGAGCTGGGTCCGGTGTATGGCAAGCAGTGGCGCAGGTGGGAAGCAAAGGATGGACGGGTTATAGACCAGATTGTTGAAGCCCTGAACATGATAAAAAACAACCCTGACAGCCGTCGCATTTTGGTGAATGCCTGGAATGTGGGCGAAATAGACAAAATGGCCCTGATGCCCTGCCATACCATGTTTCAGTTTTATGTGGCCGATGGCAAATTGAGCTGTCAGCTATACCAGCGCAGTGCCGACCTGTTTCTGGGCGTTCCTTTTAACATAGCCAGTTATGCCCTGCTCACTATGATGATGGCGCAGGTTTGCGGACTTCAATACGGCGATTTTGTGCATACCTTCGGCGATGCGCATATTTACTCAAACCATTTCGATCAGGTGAAGGAACAGCTTTCCCGCGAGCCGCGCAGCTATCCCACCATGAAAATCAATCCTGCGATTACCGACCTGTTTGCGTTTGATTACGCTGATTTTACGTTGGAAAACTACGACCCCTGGCCTGCAATTAAAGCGCCTGTGGCGGTTTAATAAAATAGCCCACGGTTTAAACCGTGGGCTATTTTATTAAATAAAACAAACTAAATTAGCAATTTATTGTCATTTTGCTAAATAAATACACAATATGCTTGTTTAATAATTTAAATACGAATACATTCGTAAATATGAATGTAAAAATATTCCTTTATTCCCTCTCCCTAATTTCTCTTTCTGTCCTAGATGCCCAAACCACGGCAATAGGTACTTTCAAAAACACTTTGGGCAACGGCACAGCCATTAAAGCACACACAGACAGCGCACTGGGGGTGGGCACGGCCCTGCCTGAAGGCAAGGCAG
>CAYYXG010000035.1:0-11995 GCA_964475595.1 uncultured Flavobacteriaceae bacterium | reverse complement strand
TGCCTGTTTCGGGTGGCGGAAGCATGCAGAAAGTGGTTGTTTCCCAGCCGGTATTTAAGGTTCAGACGGGGCTCAGGCATTACAAAAAAGTACGGATCCGGCAGCTTGTAACTACCCAGCCGCAGGCCGGCAGCTCCCGACCAGCGGCGGTTTCCATTGTATTGAAACTCTGTGTAGGTAAAGTATTCCGGCACGTTCAGGCGGGCATCGTTGTATATCAGTTCACTTTCGGTATTGTTGATTCGGCTATACAATTTGCGGTTGCCGGGAATAAACCTGTGATTGGCTATGCCAATGCCCTGTTCCCATACCCAGCCGGGTTTAATGCGTATTCGCATTTCCCATGCGGCCTCCATGTCTTGTATGCCGTTATCCAGTTCGTAGCGGGTATAATCATCTACATCGGTTTGTGGATTGAATTTACTTGCCCTTGTAAAGGAAAACTCACGTCTATATTCGTATCCATAGCGTGTAATATGGGCTCTGGCAACCCATTCAAGACCGGTTCTGGCTTGATAATTCCATTTGATACCTGCCACCCTGTTTCCCCATCCGGTCAATTGCTTTTTGCGTTCACTGGTGCTAATGTCGGCCTTTTCCGTTTTTGAAGATTCGTTTAGGCCCCCAATATCCTGTCCGGCGTAAATACCCGCGCTTAGGCGGCTCTTATTGCTAAAACGATGGGTAATGCGGGTGTTTATATCCCAGAAATAATAGAGATTACTGGGGTTAATGCTGTCACTAAGGTTGAGGAAAGAGGCGGCTTGTCCGGCCAAAAAATCAATGTAACTTCGTCGCATGGACAGTGTGAAAGTGGTTCGGTCTTTCCAGATGGGGCCTTCCAGAAAAACCCTTGCAGAAAGCAACCCTACATTGGCAATACCGCTTATTTTTTCACGATTCCCCTCTTTGCTTTGCACCGCAATAACACTACTAAGTCGACCGCCGTACCGGGATGGAAAACTGCCTTTCAGGAGCTTGGCAGAGCGCAGGGCATCGTCATTGAAAACAGAAAACACCCCAAAAAGATGGTAGCTGTTGAATACGGGTACATCATCCAGTAATACCAGATTCTGGTCTGCGGCACCCCCACGAACATACATGCCCAGCATGCCCTCACTTCCGCCAACAACTCCGGGCAACATGCTTAGGGTGCGCACTACGTCGGGCTCTCCCAATAATTGTGGCATCCAGCTTAGGCGTATGCGGTTCATTTCATGATGGTCAGTCTGGCCTTGAATGACCGATTGCAAGCCCTTGCCTTTGAGTGCCTGAATATGAATAATATCCAGTGCTATATTTTCCTTCAGCATTTCATACTGCAGGTTGTAATCGCGGTCTATAAACAGGGTGTCGATAATCGGGCGGTACCCGGGGTAGGAAATTTGCAGAATATGAATACCAGAGGGCAACAGCAAACTAAAAAAGCCGGCGTCGGAAGTGGTGGTCATGGTGGGTTTTTGAAGGGTTCCTACAGCCACAGCACTCATAAATTCGCCATTTCCGGCTGAAAGTATTCTGCCTGAAATCCGAAATCCGTTTTCCGGCTTTTGAGGCAACCTTTTCAATAAAAATATCTGTGCGTTTTGCAACTCGTATCGTAATCCGGTTAATGCCAGAAAATCTTGTAATGCAATGGATGCGCGCACCTGCTGGTAGCTGAAGCTAAATTTTTTGTCTGCCGGTGGCGACAGCGCTGCATCGTATTGTATGGGAAGCCCGATTTTTTGTTCGAAACCGGCTATGGCTGTTGAAAAAGAAACCGATGTGGCTGTATAATTTATGTGACCTGAAAGCCCCCTGTCCTGTGCCTTTAGAACTGGGCACAAAAGCAGCCATAAAACCATCAACAATAGGCCTCTCACGAGGTAAAATTACAAAAAAAATAATGTTATGTCGATTTTTAGGTGCTTATTACTTTTGACTATCTGCGTAATTAAACACCTTTTTCAGCAAAGCGGTGGTTCTTTCTACCGGATTGGAGCGGATGGCGTTTTCTTGTGTTTCAATTTCCTGAAACAGGGCAAAGGTGGCTTTTTCAGTCACATAGGCGTTCAGGTCTGGGTTGATATCCTGTTTGATACCCAGCAGGGTTTTGTTCAGGGGCTTATTGATTTCGCGAATAATGGGGTTCCAGTATTCTGTAATTTTTACATCATTCAATGCCTGCTGAATTACGGGTTTAAATGCTTGTTGGAGTGATACTGAAGTGGTGTTTTTTAAGTATTGGGTGGCTGCCCCGTTACCCCCGCGAAGGATTCCCATGGCATCGGCAAAAGACATGTTCATAATGGCGTCTTTGAAAATGGGCATGGCTTTGCCCATGGCATTTTCAGCACCCTCATTCATGGCTTTCACCGCTTTGTCCAGTTGTCCGCCAATGGCAGCGTTCAGCACGGCATTATTTCTGATTTTACCCTCAAGGTCTCGCACCTCCTGGGGCAGAAGTATTTTTCTGGCTACATTTTGAAAAAACGAACCGGGCTTGCCTAGGTTTGTGGTGCCTTTACCTACGCCATTCACCAGGGCTTCCTTTAGGCCAGAGGCGGCTTCGGCCTGTGAGGGTATGGCATTCTCTACTGTAGGAAGATTAACCTGCACCGGCAGCTGATTCAGTGTATCGCAGGCCGGTAAAATCCAAACAGCGGCAATGGCGATGATGAAGTGACGTATATTCATGAAAAATGGAATGACAAATTTGATACCAATGTTAGGAATGGGAAAAAGTAATCAGTGAACTTTGCCCGAATCTACAGGGAAAGTGTGATTTCCAAAATCTTTGAAAACCCACCATTTCTGTCCGATAAAATTCACCATCATCCCCACCAGTGTAGCGCCAATTACGGCTAGAAATTTATCCAGCTTGATGGTAAAAAACGGCTTTTGAATGGCCAGCTCCGTGTGCACAATCAGCATTTGGAATTCATTGTTGGGCAGCCACTGCAGGAAAAGCTCGTTGGAAAGTACATTCAGCAAACCGCTGATGCTGTAGAGGGCCACATAACGGGTGAATCGCTTCGCATCGCGGTTATTTTGACCCCAGGTCCAGGTTTTGTTGAGGTAGTAATTAAACAGGGTAGAGGATACCACACTGATGGATTTGGCTATGAAAGTGGGCATCCATGGCAGCGTGGTTAGGCCGTAGTATATGCTCAGGTCCAACCCAAAACACAGGGCACCCACGATGCCGAATTTGGTGAGTTCAATGTAGGTTTCGCGGGATATCATGTTTTAGAGTTGCTGGGTGAGTTTTCCGTTTTCAAAAGTACATTCGGCACCCATGAATAAACAAGCATTTTTTGGGGTATGCCCCGATGGAAAGTTAAAAATTAACGGAATCTTCAATTCGGCTGCGTAGCCGCGTATAATTTCCTCAGCTGTTTGACCAAATGGTATGGTATTGTCTTTCATTTCTGTCATGCCTCCCACAATCATTCCCGAAAGATTTTTCAGCAGGCCTGCCCTTTTTAATGCCACCATCATTCGGTCTATGTGGTACAGGTATTCATCCAGGTCTTCCAGAAACAAAACAGCATTTTGGGTGTCGGGCTGTTCCGGGGTTCCCAAGGCAGCATACAGCAGACTTAGGTTTCCGCCGATTAATTTACCAGAAAAATGTAAATAATTTTCGGTTAATATATTATCAATACTAACCTCAACTATTAGTTTAAATAATGCATCCTCAATCCGCGAGATGTTTTCTTTCGTAAATTCATGTTTTATTCCCCAGTGAATAGCCATAGGACTATGTAGGGTAGGTACGCCCAAATTATTGAGGTGCAGGTGCAGGGTGGTGATATCGCTAAAACCCACCAGCCATTTTGGGTTGGCAGTCCAGTCTATATCAGTAAGCAAATCCAGTAATTGAACACATCCGTAACCACCGCGGGCACAAAAGATGGCTTTGATTTCCGGATTCTGCCATGCTTCGCGCAAATCTGCGGCACGTTCCGCTGCAGTGCCGGAGAACTGGTTATGACGGCCATACAGATGCATTCCTTCATGAAGTATTAGGTTTTTTTCTTGGCACCAGCTTTTAAAAGCCGACATTTCTTCTTGGCTCACTGCACGTGCGGGAGCAATAAGCGCAATAGCGTCTCCGGGTTTCAGGGCGGTTAAGCTTCCCAATTTTTGATGATTTTCTCGGTTTCCGTGAGTTTTCTTAATGATTTCTGTATGAGTTCCTTGGCCTCATTCAGGGTTGCTTCTAAATCATCAATGCCAATTTTGCCGGATTCCAGGTCTTTCATGATGATTTCCAGCCGCTTTTTGGCTGCTTCGTAGGAAAAAGTATCGTTAGTTGTCATTTTGGGTAATCAAAGCATGCGAATATCCGTCTGAAAAGCGAATTTCGACCGCATCATTGGGAGAAACTTGCTGACGGGAGGTAATAATATGTCCATTTTTCGAAATCAGTGCATAGCCCATTTCAAGGGTTTTGGCAGGTTGCAGCATATCCAGGTGTTTTTCTGCCTGTAAAAGTTTGTTTTTTTCTGATTCCAGTAACCAGGAAGCTGCAGTTTTCAGTCTGCGGGCAGCATCAGTGGCCTGCTGTTTTCCATGTTCAAAAAAGCGGTTAGCAGCGGTGCCAATTCTGGTTTGGCCATCCTGAAGCCATCCCAGGAATGCTATATTGTGTTCGGTTATGGCAGCAGCACAGCGGGTGGGGGTTTTCAGCATGGTATGGCCCACCACATCGGCTACGCTAATGTTGCGATCGTGGCCAATGCCGGTGAGCACAGGTTTAGGGCAATCGGCGATGGTTTTGGCCAGTTCATAATCGTCAAAAGCGGTAAGGTCGGTATTGCTGCCTCCGCCTCGGACCATGGCAATTACGTCAAATTCCGAGGCCTTAGAAACTATGGCATTGAGTTGTTTTAGCAGTTCTTTGGCGGCATGTTGGCCTTGCACAGAGGCCGGGAATTCTTCTACGGTATAGGCAATGTTCCAGGAATTATCGTACAGTTCTTTCAGAAAATCCCTGCGACCATCGCTGCCCGGAGCGGCAATTAGGGCTACACGTTGCATAACGAGTGATTTATTCAGCAATTGGTTGGCCGAAACATAATCGCCGTCTTCCAGCCAAACCAAATGAGGTACATCAAAGGCCAGCTTGCGGAGTACTTTTTCCCGTTCCTGTTCCATTTTACCCAATGTGTAGGCAGTGTCAATGTCAACAATATTGAGTCGCAGGCCATATCGTTCATGGAATTGAATTTCCACCTCCAGCACTACCTGAAGGTTTTGTTCGAAGGCAATGCCCGTGATATTTTCAAATTCTTTAATCAGGTGAAAATGGTCGCGCCAGATTACTGCACCTGCTGCTGCAGCAATTTCGCTGCCTTGTTTTTCAATCAGGTTGAGAAACACATATTGGCGGTTGTGATAAATCTTTACATCGGTGGTTTCTGCAATAATTCGAAATGTGTGGCCGTTAAATCCTGCTTCCAGGGCCCTGCGAACCCCGCCCATCAAGTCGGAAAGGTTCATCCAGGGTTTCATGGTAATTTGTAATAAAACGTAGCTTTGCTTATTACACTGGTCATTTCATCATTGCGGGTTTCGGCATATTTCTCGATGATAGGCAAACCTACTTTATGTTTCAGCGAACCATTAGACATGGTCATCATTCCCTGATGAACCGACAGCGATTTGCCCGGCTCGGCCGCACACTGCCGGCGCAGGTATTTTCCCGCAGGGATGGTGTAAAGATCCATGCCATTGGCTTTTAGCGGTTTTTGAATGGGAATACCGATAAAAATGCGGGTTGGTTTGGATGCATCAGGGTTTTCGGTCAGAACAATGTGGTAACTGCCTGTAATCACAGCTTTATTATCGCTGATGGCCTGCATGATACCGGGCAGCAGTTCTTTGAGCCGGCCTGGAATATCCGTATAGTTGCACTCCAATTCCCTGCCCAGCAGGTGCATGGTTTGCAGTTTTGTTTTGTCAGTGAGGTTGTGTTCGTCGGCCGCCACTACATCCGGCTGCTGTGTGGCAATAGTATCTTTTTGTATCGCTGTTTGGGCGCTGTCTTTTTTCTCCAATGATTCACCGGAAGGGCTATTACATGCCCAAAGGAAGCCAACACTTAACAAAATACCAATGGTTTTGTGCATCAATGTTCAAAGTAACCACGGAATGCGCACATGACAAAGTCATTTTTCGCAACAATGGTGTCTACATCTTCACAATCCATTAAAAGCTGCACTTTTGATACTATCAAATGATACTATCAAATCCATCCTATGTGCAGATTCTGTGTAAAAGGCGAAATAGGGTTTTAACATTTATCGGTAACTTTGCCTTGTGAAATTCTTCGCAGAAATCGAAATTATGCCCAAAAAGGGATTGCTGGATCCTCAGGGAAAGGCGGTAACACACAGCATGGCATCCATCGGATTGCCTCAGGTGAGTGAGGTTCGAGTGGGTAAATTTATTACCCTTGAGCTCGAAGCTGCTGATGAAGCGGCAGCCCATGACGCAGCAGAAACCGCATGCAAAAAGCTGCTCGCGAACCTCATCATGGAAAGCTACCACATTCGCGTAAAAGCATTGTAATGATTGTTTACAATGTCACCTGCCACATCTCCTCTGATATGGAAGCAGAGTGGCTGGAATGGATGCAAAACGAGCATTTGCCGGAGGTTATGTCTACCGGTTGTTTTGTTGGGGTGAAAATGATGCGGTTGCTCACGCAAGCCACCGATGATGAAGGCGTCAATATTGCCGTTCAGTATACCGCACAAAGCATGGAAGATTACGAGCGCTACCGCGATTCCCATGCCCCGGCTCTGCAGGCCAAAACCCGCGAGAAGTATGGCGAACGCGTGTTGGCATACCGCAGTTTGCTGGAAGTGATTGACTAATCCTGATTAATTTATTCAGGCCTTTCGGTCAGATTCGTCCCAAGAAGGTGGTTTTAGTTGGCCACCACCAGTACTTTGGTCAATTTTCTGTTTCCCTGGGATAGCTGATAGAAGTAGTTCCCCGGGCGCAATCCGCGCACATCCAGTCGTACTTCATGCTCACCCATTCCATGCTTGCCGGAGGCCATGGTGCGAATGCGATTCCCCAGCGGATCGAACAGGCATAGTTCAACGTTGCCGCCATCGGTAAAGAACCTGAAGTTTGCTTCACCCTGCGCAGGATTCGGATATACATCGTGCAAATGAAGTCGGCTAACCAGGTCGGCAAAGTCTTCTATGCCAGTAGGGTTTGCCTTGAATACGGGAAGTGTATTGAAGTCTTTGCCACCCATGGCTGCTTTCACTTCTGTTTTGCTCAGTCCGAACCAATCCTGCAGGGCACTGGCATAAACCTGTCTGAAGTCGTATTGCATGGGTACGTTATCATTAACGGTAACGGTATCAGGAATCACGGGGTTGCGCCCAATAATGCCACGCTGCACACCGGTTCCAAAAGCAAGCATGGGGGCGGCGGCACCGTGGTCGGTACCTACGCTGCCATTGCTCATAATTCGGCGGCCAAATTCGGAGAATGTCATACCGGCCACACGATCCTGTATGCCCATCAGGGTCAGGTCGTCCTGGAAGGCCATGATGGCGTCGCTAACCCTTTGCAACAGGGTAGCGTGGGCGCCGATGCTGTGGTCGCTGTTGTCTACCTGTTGGCTATGGGTATCAAAGCCGCCAATGCTAACCATGTACACCTGGGTTTTGAGGCCACCCTTGATGAGTCGGGCTACGATTTTCAGCTGGTCTGCCAGGTTGTTGCCGGTGGGATATTTGGTGCTGAGGGTGTTGGCTTTCCCGGCTGCATTTTTAATAGAAGTGGCATACTGATTGGTCTGGTTTGCCATGATGCGCAGAAACTCCAGTTCGCGGCCTGCCGGGGTATTGGGTACGGGGTCTGTGGTGCCGTTCACCAGCGTATAGAAATTGCTTGGGTCGGTGATGGCCATTCCCATGTTCACGGATGTCCCCATGGTTGCCAGTGAAACCATGGAGCCAATTTGAATGGCGGGGGGATCGGGGGCTCCGGTATTGGGATAGCCATCCGGAAAACCGGGAAACTGCGCATCCAGATAACGGCCCATCCATCCTGTGGTCCAGTTTTCGTTGGTATCGCTACCGCTCATCCAAATGTCCGTGGAGCGGAAGTGAGAAAAATTCGGGTTTGGGTAGCCCACATCCTGGATAATGTTGACCAGCCCATCATTGTATAAACCCTGTAAACCTGTCATGGCGGGGTGCAGGCCGGTTCCGTTCACTCCGTTTAGCTTCAGCACCTTGGTATCCTGAATTATCACATTGCTGCGTGCTTTGGTCAGGTTCGTATACTGATCCAGGGGAATAACGGTATTCAAACCATCGTTACCACCATTTAACTGAATCAATACCAGTACGTTATCATTGCTACCGGTCCTTCTTCCCAGCAGGTGCATGAGGGGTGAGTTTGCGTAGGCGCGCACTGACATTCCATTCAGGGAAACCGGTAAAACGGATCCTGCGGCGGCGGCTTTTAGAAATAATCTGCGTTTCATGGGGATGGATTATGATAGCTGATATTCAGACAGGTTCATGATGGATTTATACAGCAATTGCAGCTTTAATTTGGCGGAGGCCAGGGCAGTGGCATGGTTGGCATGGCCGGTGTCGTTGGCCTGGGTCCATTCATCGGTCCAATTGTAGGCGGGTATGCCCCCCGGCAGTAAATTGTTGCGCAGGGTAGCCATTTGTGTGGTGCTGAGTTCCAGTGGCGATAAAAACGCGACAGCGTCATCGATCAGGGTATCCGCATCGCCGGGATTTGAAAATTGTTTGGTAACCTTAAAAACGTCTGCAATAAAGGTGTACCCACCCCTTCTATAGCCGGTAAACAGCATCAGGTCTGTAAACTGATTGCGTTTAGGGAGGGAATCGCTGCTAATCCAGCTGCGCAGGAATTGGGGCGACTGATGCCAAGCCGGCCATCCGGAAACACTGGGCGGATCCAGAATATCCTGCATAACGGCCTGCCCGAAACCACGACCATAACCGGTGATGTTGTACAAAGTATCTGTTTCTGTGGGATAATCCAGTTCCCACTGACGACAGAAGCCGGCAATATGGGATGTGGGGTCTTTAATTACACAGCCCATGTTTAGTGGATCGAAGAAGTGCTCACTTTTGAGCAGTTTCTCCAGCAGGGGTTTGATTTCGTAATTGTTGTTGCGGAAGTGATCTGCCAATGGTGCTATCACATTGGTTTCCACATCGGCAGTTATGTCGTAGTAAACGAAGTATTTATAGAGTTTGCGACAAATGAATTTGGCTACTTCCTTTTGGGCAAAAACCATATTCAGTAAATCATCCAGTTCGTCGGTGCCGGCGCTTGCCGAATTGCGTCCTGTAATCACGGTATTGTTGAAAAAGGATGAGAATTGCTTGTTGGTGGTATCGTGGTTGTTTACATTGAAGGTAGCAACCGGAGGTGTTGTTAGAAAATTGATATTCCAGCCGGTAAGCACGCGGGCGGCTGCTTTCACATCGTCTTCGGTGTATTGGCTGTCAGGACCTTTTCCCAGGGTAAACAATTCAAAAAGTTCACGTGCGTAGTTTTCATCCGGGGCTCTTTTGGTATTGTACCGTCCATTGAGGTAAACCAACATGGCAGGATCGATGGAAAGTGCTCTTGCCAGGGTTTTGAAATTGCCCAAGGCGTTCTGTCGAATGGTTTTCAGGTAGATGTAGGACATTCTGGGGTCCACCTGATCAATGGCTGAAATGGGGATTAGGTTGTGCCAGAACATCACCATTTTCTCCATGATGGTAGATGGCTGTTTGGCGGCCATTTCCCACCACCAAGCTTTCAGCGACATGGTGCGCTGAAAATTGAAATTAAAATCTATGGGGGAATTTACCCAGGTGGTTCCATAGGGAACGTTGGGATCGACAGTGGTTTTTCCGTAATAGTTCAGCGGTTCGTTGGGCACTGCTGTGGTGGTATTGAGCAGGGTATCTACAGCAGCAGCCATGGTTTTGGCAGAAAAATCCTTCATGTCCTGAACCTTTACCCCAAACAGGGTGCGGCGGAGCAGGTGCATGGCTTCTTTTTTCCCGAAAGTGCCCGAATAGGTGGCTAAACCTGTGGTGGTGCGGCGTTCCACTTTTTTAAATTCGGTGGGTGCGGCTGGTTTTTTAAACGTTAAAAATTCTTTGCGATCCATGGCATCATGGTTAACTTTTAATTAGACGACAAAAACAAAGATAGGTTTATTCGTTTGATAAATTTCTTTTCAGCCGAATCATGCCGTGGTGAAATGCCTGAATCCGGTTGTCGGAGTGAAAAAGTAAACGACCTTGCGGGTCAACACCAAGTATTTCACCCGTAATAATTTGCCCGTTATGGGTTTCAGCTTCCCAGAGCCCGTTTTTGCCTTCTGTTAAATTATTGTAATCTTGCATAAAGATGACATCATCGGGTTGTTTTTCCCATGCGGTGAAGGCGTTTTGCAGATGGTTTAGGATGCTACGGGCAAGGTCCATGAGATTATGGGTTTGGCCGGAGATGTTTAGGAGAGAAGTAGCGGGTTGGGGCAGGTTTTCAAAGTTCGTTTGGTTGGCGTTTATGCCGATACCCATGCACAGTGCCTTGCCAGATTGGGTGTCTCCCTGCACTTCCATCAGCAGGCCGGCCAGTTTGGCTCCATTGTGGCGCAAATCGTTGGGCCATTTTATTTGAATGTCTGATGGGTGTTGATTGAGTGCTTTTATACAGGCGACGGTCAGGCCCATATTCAGCAAGGGAAAGAACTCAGGTTTGGGGTTTTTTAGCGGGAGCCATACCGACATGGCCAGATTTTTGCCCGGTTCTGCTTCCCACGGGCGGTTTTGTTGCCCGCGGCCCTGCGTTTGGTGAAAGGTAAGGAGCGCAGCAGGATGTTTGCCTCCGGCTTGCCGGGCGCAGAGGGGAACCAGGTCCTGGGTGCTTCCGCAGGAGGGGGCGTAAAACAGCATTATTTTACCAACTTGGTCTATAAAAGAGAATTCTTCCAATTATTCGCGTTCTTTGCACAAAGAAAAGCCAAAGGATGGCAAAAAAAACAGGAAACGAAACAGAAGCACTGGCCATGGTGGCGGTGAAGGGTATGCAGGATAAAAAGGCGCATGATATTGTGACCTTGGATTTACGCAAGCTAAAGGGAGCATTTGCCGACATGATGGTGATATGCCATGGTAACAGCGACAGACAGGTATCGGCGATTGCCGATGGTGTAGAGGAGGAGATACGCCTTGCTACGGGAGAAAAGCCCTTGCACAGGGAGGGTGGCGAGCACGCAGAGTGGGTATTGCTGGATTATGTGAATGTGGTCATTCATGTATTTTTGGAGGAGAAGCGGCGTTTTTATGGAATTGAGGACCTTTGGGGGGATGCGGAAGTAAGAAAATTTGAAGATCCTGTGTAAAAGGATTGTCTATTTCAATTTTTTACATTAATTTTGCAACCCCTTTTGGGAGAAAGCGTTCTTTAGTATTTGGCCCGTTCGTCTATCGGTTAGGACACGTCCCTTTCACGGATGAAAGAGGGGTTCGATTCCCCTACGGGCTACGACATAGTTAAGAGTTGAGAGTTTAGAGTCAAGAGTTGGTTTTAGGTTTCAACGATTAACTTTAACGATACAATGCGGGATGGAGTCCCGAAATTCAAGCTTTTTAAAGCGCCTGAATTTCGAGGATCCTCGAAAAATGAGCCAATTAGAAATTGGCGATTTTTCGGGACAGTGGTAGCTCGTCGGGCTGCCGGAGTCCTCTCAGAAAGATACATCGCGGGATGGAGCAGTGGTAGCTCGTCGGGCTCATAACCCGAAGGTCACAGGTTCGAGTCCTGTTCCCGCTACAAAGCCAAAAAGCCCACCTGGAAAGGTGGGTTTTTTTATGCGCCAAAAGGATGCCGTGCTTGCACAGGCAGACTGCAGGCGCATAAAAAAACGAGCGTAGCGTGGCTTTTTGGCTTTGTTAAGCCCTCCCCTAAGGTCCGGCGACCGCAGGGA
>CAYYXG010000034.1:0-14489 GCA_964475595.1 uncultured Flavobacteriaceae bacterium | reverse complement strand
CTGCCTTGCCTTCAGGCAGGGCCGTGCCCACCCCCAGTGCGCTGTCTGTGTGTGCCTTTATGGCCGTGCCATTGCCCAAAATGTTTTTGAAAGTACCTATTGCCGTGGTTTGGGCATGTAGGACAGAAAGAGAAATTAGGGAGAGGGAATAAAGGAATATTTTTACATTCATGTATACGAATGTATTCGTATTTAAATCATAAAACAAGCGTATTGTGTAATTAATTTACAAAATGACAATAATATTAATGTGCTTTTACATGTGTAGTCATAGGCTGTAGAGACGCACCATTGCGCGTATCTACAGCCTACGCCTGCGTGGCGCCACACCCTTGTTTTCCAGGATTTCGCCGTAGATGTAAAAAATCTTTTCAGGCCCGGTGTTGATGACGATGGCATATTTTTCAACCGGCCCGGGATGCAGATTTCTTGTGTGCAAGGCCAGCACAATGGAATCGATGGAGCCGGGAGCCATGCTGTCTTTGGGGTATTGTGGAACGGTGCATTGACAGCCGGGATGCACCTGCCGGATAAGCAGTTTTTCACTGCCTTCAATCCGGAACCTGAAAACGGCCTCTATCGTGTCGCCCATGTTGCAGGTGCCAAAGTGTATGGTGTCTCCTTGTAGCGTGTATATGCGCGATTCCTGTGCCCGGGCTGTGTAGGCAAAACACAACAGCGAGAGAAGTAAAAAGGCGTTTTTCATGGCATAAGAAAAAGGCCGGATAAACCGGCCTTCATATATTAGTTTCCGATAATAACCGATTTGGGCTTTTCGGGTTCTTTCACCACAATACCGGTAATGGTAAGGGTTACATCGCCACCGTTGCTGTACACAAAAATGTTTTTGGTGAAGTTACCGGGGCGGCCTGAACTGTTATACTCTGCGGTTACCACAGCCGAAGCGCCCGGTGCGATGGGCTCGCGGGGCCACTTGGGTGAGGTGCAACCACAGCTGGCCTGCACATTGCTTAATACAAGGGGATCGGTGCCTGTGTTGGTGAATTTGAAATCATAACGGGCAATCTGACCTTCAATTACGTTGCCAAAATTGTGGGTGATGTTTTCAAACTTTACCTTGGCATTGCTGGCAGGGGTTGCCGCGGGTTGATCCTGGGCAACTGCGCTGCTGATAGCGGCTGCGAACAAGAGGGAGAAAAGGAACTTTTTCATAACGCTTCTATACTGTATGAATTATTTCAACTGGGTGCCATTTCCGGCGGGGCTTTCTGTAGAAACAGTTCCGGTGATGGTGAGGTCGGTAGAACCGCCATTGTCGAAAGTAACTTTCACAGACTTCTGGAAGAAACCTGGACGACCTTCAGTACCATAGCTGGCCTTCACCTCGCCGGTTTTGCCGGGCATAACGGGCGTTTTGGTGTAGGTAGGGGTGGTGCATCCACAGCTGGGCTGAGCGGCAGTAATAACCACAGGTGCCTTGCCATTGTTGGTGAAAGTGAAAGTCACGTCTGCAGGAGGCCCCATTTTAACCGTGCCAAAGTCATGGGTGGTTTTGTTCCACTTGATGGTGTCGTTTTGCTTAATACCAGCTACCAGCATGGCAGTGGCGGCCATGGCAGCGAATCCGAGCGTAAATATTTTTTTCATGGTTTTGTAATTTACCAAGATGATATCAACAACTGTACCAAAAAATTTAGGCGAACTATTCAGGGCTCAACATCTGGTTTGGTAACAAGGATAACGCGCTGTAAAAATCTATCAAAAAAACTTCCACAGAAACAGCGGTAAGGCCTATTGTGACTGAAAATGGTAATTATTGTATTTTTTACAATATATTTGCTTCAGACCGATGAAAAATCTCAAGAAAATTCTCAAACAGTATTTCCAGGTTGCCGTATCTGTGGACAACGTAGTGTTCGGTTTTGATGCCGATGGACTCAAGGTGTTGCTCATTTCGCGCGGATCTGAACCCTTTACCGGTTCATGGGCTTTACCCGGGGACTTGATTTCTCCTGAAATGGACCTGGAATATTCGGCGGAGAAGGTGCTAAAACAGCTTACCGGGTTGGATCAGGTGTATATGGAGCAAATACAAACGTTTGGCAGTGTTGACAGGCATCCGTTTGGTCGAGTTTTCACCATCGCCTACTTTGCTTTGATCAAGGTTGAAAATTATCAGCCCCATGCATCGTCCTGGGCCAAGGACGTGGCCTGGTTTAAAGTGTCTGAGATTCCCAAGCTCCCTTTTGATCACCGGGAAATTCTGGAATATGCGCGCCGCTTGCTGAAGAACCGCATCCGCACACAGCCCCTCGTGTTTGAGCTGCTGCCGAAATATTTCACCCTCACCGAGGTGCAATTTATCCATGAGTCCATCCTCGAGGAAGAGTTTGATGTGAGGAATTTTCGCAAGAAAATCCTTTCTACCGGAATCATTGAAGAAACCGGCCGACTTCAGAAGAACGTAACCCACCGCCCGGCAAAACTGTATCGATACAATGCAGCCAAAGCCAAGCAACTGGGATTTGAAGGAGGTATGCTGTAGTGCGTTTTCCGCTGCTGATATTAGGTGTATTCGCTTTTGCGGCTGTTTTGCATGCGCAACCTGCCAAGGTTTCGGTTGTGAAGCAGGGCGATCAGTGGCGTTTGATGAAAAATGGGGTACCATACTATATCAAAGGTGCCGGCGGCACCGTGCAGCTGGATTTGCTGGTGGAATGTGGCGGGAACACCATCAGAACCTGGGGGATTGATGATGCCCAAAAGATATTGGATGAGGCGCACAGCAAGGGATTGATGGTAATGCTCGGCATGTGGGTGCAACATGAACGTCACGGCTTTGATTATGATAATAACCTGGCTGTGCAGAAACAAATCAGGCACTTCAAAAGCGTTGTAGATCAGTTTAAAAACCATCCGGCCCTGTTGATGTGGGGCATTGGTAACGAGGTGGATTTATTTTATCAGAACACCAAAGTATGGCACAGCATACAGGCCATTGCCAAATATATCCATGAGACGGACCCCAATCATCCCACCTGCACCGTTACGGCGGGATTAGATTCTCTTGAAGTACAACACATCAAAGAAAAAGCCCCCGATATCGATATCTACGGGGTAAATACCTATGGCGACATTGCCGGGGTGCCCAAAAATATTAAAAGGTACGGCTGGGAAGGACCTTACATGATAACCGAATGGGGGCCCAATGGACACTGGGAATCGCCCACAACGCCCTGGAAGGCCGCGATAGAACAGAGCAGTCGCGAAAAGGCAGATTCTTACTGGGAGCGATACGTGAAGTATATTAGGGCTGATAGCCATAATTGTATTGGTTCCTACGTGTTTTTGTGGGGACAGAAGCAAGAGTATACGCTCACGTGGTATGGATTGTTTACCAAAGATAACAGGCAAACAGAGGCAGTAGATATGCTGTACGCTCTGTGGAACCAAAAAAGACCTCCAATGCCAACGCCGACCTTACGCAGCCTGCTTTTATATTCAGGAGCCGATGCCAAAAGAATTCTTGGAGCTGCATCAGACAGCATCAGAATTTTGTCGGGATCGCTGAACACCGCAAGGGTAAATACCGGGCTCCTCAGGGCCACAGAACAGGAAAGTAATAATCCGAATAATTACCGCATAGCATGGAAAATGTTGGCTGAGAGTGACGATAAAAAAGCAGGCGGTGACATGGAAAATGAGGCAACTGAAATTACCGGGTTTATCAAAAAGGCCAAGGATTTTGAACTGCAGTTCAAAGCACCTGCCAGAGAAGGAGCTTACAGACTTTTTGTATTTATCTACTATGGGAACAAAGTGGCCTATGCCAATATCCCTTTCTGGGTAAACGCTAAGGTGGATGACGGCCGAAAAGGTGCTATAAAATTCAAGAAGTACAACATGGAATCATTTAGCGAACAATGAGGGTAAACCCGCTTAAAATATCCGTTTTACTGCCATTGTTGACCATGGTTGGCAAGGGATTTTCCCAGGATACCGTCAAACTGGCCAATACGCCGGGTATTTTCCCAAAATCACCGGCTACCAGCTTGCAGCGTTTTCAGGTATCCGGTTATTACCGATTTATCACGAATGTGCGTCATCTGCAGGAAGGGTACACCGATCAGATGAAAACGCCTTTCAATATTTTTGTGGGCGATGATAGCCAGATTCCGCAATTATTGCTGAACCTGGGTGGCAGTGTGGCGCCTAATACCCGTTTTTACACCGATTTTTACCTGTGGAGTCCTATGATGGGTGGGGGAATGGCCGAAAACGTGAAAGGCCTGAACCTGGGGGTGAGTCTTACGGGTACCCACGACTTTGAACACGGAACCTTGCAGGTTCAGACCGGAGGTATCAATTGGTATTCGTTAACCCCATTTACCTTTTACTCCAATCCCGGTTTTAACCGCTTCACGGTTTTTGAGCGCAATCCCTGGGATCCCATGACCAGAAATGCGATGGACCGATATCAGACCTTTTATCAGACCGGTGCCATGAACCAGGATACACGCTGGGGCAGACAGGCATTTCAGGGCCTTATTTTGGAAGCCAGTAACTTGCCAAATGGCTTTTCCGGCACCATGATGTTCGGGAAAACACAGCTAAATGGCGGAATGGCGCCACTGCCCAATCAAAGCGTTGGAGGTAAACTGAGAAAAGGCAGCGATGACCGGTATATCAGCATCAATACTTTTAATAACCAGACCTGGTCCGATTCCCTGCTTAGCAGCCGCATGGGCTTTGCCATTCATACCATGGAGTTTACCTGGAAGAAAAACGGATGGAAAGTATATGGTGAAACCGGCATGGGAAAGTATTATAGTAAAACATACAATAAGGGCTGGGGTGAAGCCATTTCACTGAAACTGGATATTCCTGAAAAGGTCTTGCGGCTACCCTTACAGATACACTATTTCAGAATTAGTCCGAAAGTCATTAATAACAGCAGTGTTTTTTGGAATTCATCCATTCTGGAAGGAAACAATACAGGGGCCGGAAGTGAGGCACAGCTGGTGCTGGCGCCCTTTTCCAGTTCCATGGTTCCGGTGGGGCAGCTTACCAACAACCGAACGGGGGTGGAGCTGAACACCGAAAAATCGTTGGGCAGGTTGAAAATTAATGCCGGTTATACGGTGGCAAAAGAGCTGGAGCGCATTGCTACCCAGATTACCTATGCCCATCCCGTCAATAATCTGGCTGTGTCCAGGTTCTGGCGTTGGTCTTTTCCTGCCGGAGTGGGACCTTATGCCAACCTGACCAAGGTGTATCGTGGCGTTTTTGAATCGATAGATTTACTGGATGTGGATGCCCAAAATAAACCGCTCAATGATAAGTATTTTAATACGGCAGAATTGCAGATGAAATACAAAATGCGCTTTTTGGGCAAAGAGCTATTCGTAAATTACCTGGGAACGTATGCCTCGGTGCAGCAATTTCCGTCGGCCTTTACTGTACTTACTGAAAAGGCCTACCTACGCACCTACTATCACCAGCTGGAGGCATACCTGAGGTTGTCTCAAAACCTGGTATGGTGCAACTATGCCGGGGCTGAGCGTGTGGTGGCCAATTACGATACCCGAACCGATGCCATTAGCCGAAGGCCCAAAAACCAGGAAGGGTATGCCATTGCCACCGGATTCGATATAGAAATGAGTAAAGGTGCCGGTTTGTACATACGACAGCGTAAAATGCAATACAGGGACCGCAGTTTTAGCAAAGACCGTTATAAAGGTTGGGAAACCACCGTTGAACTTAAAATATTCTTTTGATGACTAGCAAGATGATAAATATTGTAAGAAATACAATATGGTTATGGTTCGGCTTACCCGGCCTCATATACGCTCAAAATACACCCAAGTTTTCAGTAACCGGTGGTGCGCGCTCTTTGTTATCCAATGCTGAAATATCCGTAAAAGATAGTGTGCCGGATGAGGTAACCGCCAGGAAAAATGCCGGTGGTTATGCCTTAATGGACCTGGGTTTTAACATCAGGCCAAACACGAACACTGAGATTATGGGTATGATTCGCATTAATAATCGGTTTGGCGGTTTCTGGGGTGCCGGGGTAACCTTTGATGTGAGGCAATTGTGGCTAAAGGGTATCATTGCCGATCGGGTTCGTTATCAGCTGGGCGACATCAACCTAAAGCAGACCCCGTTTACTTTCTGGAACCACGATGAGGACAACCGCATTCAGCTGCCCGCTGTATTTGGCTTGCAGAGAGATATTGTAAATTATGAGTCCTTTTATGTTCCAAACACCTGGCGACAGCAGGGCGCGGCCATGAATTTCGGTCTGGAATCGGGGAAACTGCAATCCGAATGGAATTTTCATTCTTACCTTAACCGACTGAATGCCACCAATTTTGGCAACCTGCCGGAAAGATTGCATTTCGGTAGCACCGCAAACTGGGTGTTTCAGAAAAATTTTACCGTCGCCTATAACCACAGCCGGATTTTTGATGTGAAGGAAACGGCGCTCAGCAATATTCGCTTCGAAAACACCGTCAATACGGCATCCTGGGAATTTAATCAATCACTTAAAAAGCAGGTTTTGACCCTGGGCGGAGAAGCCGGCAATTCTTCTTACCGTTGGCTGCAGGATACTGCCTCTCCGCACTTGCAGGATTATTTTGTACACGCATTTCTTCGCGTGGGCGACAAAGACAAGCGATGGTCTGTGGAAGGGGGTTACCTCAATGTGGGACCGGACTTCAGAAGTGCGGCGGCGCAGTCAAAACGACTGGATGTGGGTGCACAACCGCTATTTTATAATCGCTACACGCAACTGCAAACCGACAGACCTCTGAATCTACTGGATTACGCCACGAATTCAGCGTTATTCAGAAACGGAATCAGTACCCGATTGCAGGCATACAATCCCTTGCTCAATAACGTTTTACCCTATGGGATGGCGACCTTTAACCGAAGGGGCCTGTATGCTAAAACCCGCTGGCGCGATGCAAAAAGCATTGTCACCGCTGAGCTTGAGCATTATCAATTGTCTGAAATTCTTGGTCAGGGAACCGCCGAACTGAAAAAATTCAGGATGACCCAGGCAAATGTGAACTGGAATATAGGTAAAATGCTCGGTTTCAAGAAACAGTGGAAGCTGCAGCTTTCTGCCTGTGAGCAACAAACCCTCCGGAACAGCGACAGGGATTATGAAGTAATCAAACTCAATTCCCTGCAAATGGGGGCAGGTATGGAAGCCGAAATTATGAGCAATATTGACGTGCTGGCCGGTTACACCCTGCTTCAGGGCAAAGGGAACGACCTGATATCTGCCAGAGATGCTTACACCCAGGTGACTGATTTTACAGGGTACTCCGTTGACCAGCAGCATGCGGCTGCCGCCGCAGGACTGAGAATGCGATTTGGGCAGAAAACATACCTGTCATTGCTGTATCAGCGCATGAATTTCCGTAATATGGTGCAACCCTTTCCCAATTATTCAATCGGCCAGTTTCAGGCCATTTACAATATGACGTTTTAACAATGAAAACAACATTCAAAATATTACTGAGCTTGGTATTGTTTACTTCCTGTAAAAGAGACAATAAGCAGTTTGAAGGCCCTAGTTTGGTGGACCTGAATGGGCCGTTTGGCATGGTAAAGCCCTTTACCGCCAATAAAGCCGCAGTGGATTTTTCCAAAGGAGAATCCGTGATTTTTGGGGCAGAGTTTACCAAACAATGCAACTGGACCATCAGTATTTATGGGGATCTGAGCAAGGCAAAGAAAATTATTTCTGGAAAATCACGGCAGATTGATGCCGGCAATGGCGTGTGGAATGGCACCACCACGGTATTTCCGGCCTTTAGAACAGAGCCATGCAGGGCTGTACTGAAGATTGAGGGGGTTACAGACAGCTTTACCCTGAATGTGGGTGTTAACGGCGTGAGAATACCGCAGGGACTGATGATTGCCGACTTTGAGACGGGTCTGAATCCCAAATGGAATACATTCATACAATCGGGTGCCAACATGGATTTTAAGGTAAAAGGCGATGCTTTTTCAGTGAAAGGAAATTACCTGAATATGGCGGGAACCGTATCGTGGGACTGGCTTATAGGACTTATAGACTTTCCCGCAACGGCTTATGGTTCCAATACCCTGGCATTAAGCGGCATCCCTGAAGATGTATATTTTAATTGCCTGATTTACGGAGATCCCAATGTGGCCAACCCCAGCAGGGTTTTGTTTCAATTTAAGGAAGACGATAACAACAACAACGTATTTGATGTGGCTGCAGATGATCAGTTTGACAAAGAAATTATTGTGAACTGGCAGGGTTGGAAACTCGTATCATTCAAATACAGTGATCTCATACACCTGGTGAATGGGCAGCCGGCCCCTAATAATGGCAATAACCGGCATAATCCGAACCGGGTGGTGACCATTTCCATGCTTCATTTGGCCAATCCATCCATGGGTGCAGGAAGCACAAAAATTGATTACCTGATTTTTACCGAAAAAACACCCTTGGAGCTTTGAGGAAATTTGCCATTATAGCTTGTCTTTTGTGCTGCGTAAATATCTCAGCCTTTGCGCAGGATACCGCCGCAACCGGCAGCATAGATACGGTCCAAATTAAAGGGAACGCACTGCGCATGAAGAAACAGTTGCTTTATGATGAGCCCGCTATTGATTTGACTCCTCAAATCGGGGGTTTTAGCGCCCTGAATCTTTTTGACGAATCGATGGGGTCAGAAGTTTGGTTTTCCAAAGAAAAGAAATGTTTATCAATCCGTAAATCTGATCGTTCACCATACCGTGGAGCGTATTGCATGCATGCCCAATGGGATAAAATTGCAGGTGGATGCAAGTGGATAGGGATGGGTATCGGCTGGGACAACTGGCAACCCAAAGACATATCCGTAATCCTTGATTCCGCTGCCATTCAAATCATGTTTCGTTCAGAAACCGATACCCTGAAAACTTTACCGCTGGCCCTGGCTTTAGAAGATTATACAGGCGCACAGTGCTTTATCGGCTTTTCACCCCGTTATCTGATGGGCAGTAAAATCATGCCCGGGGGGTGGACGGCTGCCATCATTCCGCTGTCTGAGTTTCCTTTTGAAAGGTTTAATGCCAGTGCTGCCATGATCAAGCAGTTTATCATACAATTTGAGGCAGATGGCAATGTATATATGGATGACATTCGTTTAATCAGAAAAAAGTAGCCCAATGAAAAAAGTGTTGTGTATCGGTTTGTCCTGTTTGCTTATTGTACTAAATACAATAAATGCACAGACAGCCATTGATAAAAAGGCAGATTCTATACTTTCAGTGATGAGTCTGGAGGCCAAAATTGGACAGATGTCGCAAATAGACCTGGGTGTATTATGCAAAGGAAAAATATGCGAATTGCAGGATCCTATTGCTCTTGACACAGCCAAACTGCGACTGGCATTCAGTAAATACAGGGTGGGTTCTGTGTTGAACTGCGGTTGTGGTTTTCATGCCCTCACTCGTGAGCGTTGGATCAGTATCATTGACAGTATACAGCAGGCAAACCGCCTGTATGCAGGACACGGCATACCTGTTCTTTATGGCATTGATGCCATTCACGGGGCGAATTACACCATGGGGGCAACCTTATTTCCCCAGCAAATAGGACAAGCGGCCACCTGGAATCCTAATCTGGTGAAAGCCGCTGCCAAGATTACGGCCTACGAAACCCGTGCTTCAGGCATCCCCTGGAATTTTTCACCGGTGCTGGATTTAGCCCGGCAACCACTTTGGTCGCGGTTTTTTGAAACCTATGGTGAAGATGTGTACTTGGCAACCCGCATGACACGTGCCTGTATTGCAGGATATCAGGGAGAAAAAATCGGAGAATTACAAGTTGCGGCCTGCATGAAGCACTTTTTGGGCTATAGTTATCCCCTGAGTGGTAAAGACAGGACCCCGGCCTGGATTGGTGACCGTGAACTTAGGGCATATTTTCTGCCTACCTTCCAGGAGGCCATTCGTCTAAAGGCCAAGACAGTGATGATCAATTCCGGTGAAATCAATGGAACGCCCGTTCACGCAAACCCCAAAATTTTAACCGGGCTGCTTCGCGATGAACTGGGTTTTGATGGGGTGGCTGTAACCGACTGGGAAGACATTTATAAACTGCATACCCTGCACCGTGTGGCACCTACATTGCGCGACGCCGTTAAAATGGCTGTATTGGCCGGTATAGACATGAGCATGACCCCCAATGATTTTCAGTTTAATGAGCTGTTGTTGGATCTGGTTAAATCCGGCGAAGTGCCTGAAAGTCGAATCGATGTTTCGGTGAAAAGAATCCTGAAGCTAAAGCTGGAGCTGGGCATTGAAAAATGGGACGCTGATTATGTCCGTACCTATTATCCGCTGTTTGCATCCCCTGATTTTACATCGGTGGCAACAGCAACGGTGGAAGAATCCCTAACGCTGTTAAAAAACAATAAGCGAACAGGTTCATCCGATAAACCCTTGTTGCCACTTACCGGAGACGATAGGGTGATGGTTTTTGGCAATGCTGCCAATAGCATCAGCATGCTGAATGGTGCCTGGTCCCAAACCTGGCTTGGGCAGGACGAAAGGTATATAGATTCTACCAAACCCAGCATTTTATCCGCGATTAAATCTTGGACCAATGATAAGGTGATTTTTGCCAATACTGCGAATCCTCTATCGTGCCGACGTGCACTGAAAAGTAAGCCGAGTGTGGCGGTGCTGTGCCTGGGAGAAACCCCTGCCACAGAAATTCCCGGAAACATCAATCAACTCGAGTTGCCGGTAGATGAAAACACCCGAAACCTGGTAAAGCGGCTAAAGGCCATGAATGTGCCGGTGGTATTGGTTTTGTGCCTTGGTCGTCCCCGAATCATTACCGAATGGGTAGAAGCCGCTGATGCGGTTGTGCACGCCTATATTCCAGGACATGAGGCCGCCCCCGTAATCGCTGATATGCTGTATGGGAAAGTAAACCCCTCAGGGAAATTGCCTTTCACTTACCCCAGGTATAGCGGGGATATTGTGCATTACGATCACAAAAGAACCGAAGACAATGATATAAACTTTGGCGATAAGGGGTATAATCCGCTTTACGATTTTGGTTTCGGCTTGTCATACACTCAGTTTCAATACTCGGATTTGAAGGTAAACACGACTAATGACACTTTTTTTATCAGTGTTATTGTAAAAAATACAGGAACAAGAAACGGCAAAGAAGTGGTGCAGGTGTATTACCGTGATCAGTTTGCACCGGTTACGCCGGCTGTGAAGAAGCTTTGTGCTTTCAGGAAGGTAGAGATCCCTGCATTGGGTCAATCACGGCTAAGCTTTGCCATACCTGCTTCGGAGCTGGGTGATATCGGCGAAGATTTAAAGCCCTTCAGGGCTACGGGTGAATTATGGTTTTCTATCGGTACTGAGTCAAAACAAATACATTACAATCCATGAGTAAGTTTAAGTCAACTTCCATATTTACCGCAGCAGGATTGCTGTTAATGGGATTCATTACGACCTGCAAGCAATCAGACCCGCCTAACACGCGAAACCGCATCATTAGGGATTCGGGAGATTTTGTGTTTTCAGGATACGGATGGAATATCAAGTCAAGCATAACCCCGGTTGGGCCCGGCCCCAATTACTTTAACGGCAGCGACAGCATGGTTTGGGTGGATAAGGATGGATTGTTGCATTTGCGCATTGCCTACATTAACGGTCGCTGGCAAAGCAGTGAGGTAATCTGCACAGAAAATATGGGTTACGGAACCTATGTGTTTTGTTTGGAAAGCGATGTGGCTAATATCAATGAGCGAATTGTACTGGGTTTGTTTACCTGGGATGATAATTCGTTCAAAGAGCAAGCCAACAGCGAAGTGGATATTGAGTTTTCCAAATGGTTCAAGGCCAATGACAGTCTCACGCTGACATATTCCGTTCAGCCGGTAATTTTCGACAATCCAATTGCATACAGCGAACGCTCTTTCAAACCGCAGATGCAGGTGTCAAAATTGAAACAGCCCAGCACCCACGTCTTTAACTGGCAGGCAGACCAGGTTACCTGGAATTCTTTTACAGGATCTGTTTATCCCGGCAGAAGCCCCATTGCTTCATGGAGTTTTAACCTCAATAATCCCACAAGAACCAAAATTGAAGGTGGTCGTGTATCAAATCCCATCATCATTCCTGCCCCTGGTGCTACCACAAGAGCTCGCATGAATCTTTGGCTGCTGAATGGGTTGCCCCCATCCGATGGTAAGCCATTTGAGGTGGTTGTGCGTTCGTTTGAATACATACCATAACAAAAAAGGAGGCACCGGGCCTCCTTTTTTGTAAACCAAACCAAATGATTATTTTATTTATTAAGGAAAATTTGCTCGCGGTAAGTCTGCTGGCCTGCCTGAATCACAGCCATGTAAACACCAGACTTTAGGGTGCTCAAATCGATGGTAGTATTCACGGTGTTACCGGTGAATGCAGTGTGGTAAACTTCCTGACCCAATACATCTACGATGCTGATTTTTCCGTCAACTGCCTCAGCAAACTTGGCAAACACATTGATGTTTGCGTTAGTAGGATTAGGATATACCTGAATACTGCGGCTGCTGATGTTGTTGTTGCTTACGCTAGCGCAAATGCTGCAGCTTTCCCAGCAGTAAGAAGGTAGGGTAGAATCTTTTGCAACTGTAAGCATGCGATTTGTGAAGTTGCCTGTAGTTTTGGTGCAGCTTTCGCCGCCTTTAAACGTTTCTTTTGCAGCAAAACCATCCAATGTGAAGAGATATTCAAAGGTATCCATGGCAGTAAGTGGCAGCGTGATTTCATAAACCTTGTCATTATCGGCATCTGTCATCGGGTTGCAAGTGCCGCACCAGTTATTGAACGTACCGTTAATGTTTACTGCAGTATAGGTGCCTTGGTATTGGTTCATGTCAACCTTGAAGGTAACAGTGGCTTTTTCTTTGGTGCTGGCGCAGCTTACGCAAGATTCAAAGCAAACGGTATCCAGAACTGTAGTGCCGGAAATTTTCAAAAAGCGATTGGTAAAACCGGCAGCGGTTTTGGTGCATGAAGAACCCTCAGACATCAATTCTTTTACAGTCCATTCATCCAGGGTGAAAAGATATTCAATAGAATCCTGCGACAAAGGAAGTGTTACGTCCCAGATACCATCTTTGTCTGCGTCGCTCATGGGGTTGCAAGCACCGCACCACCCGTTGAATGTTCCATTTACATAAACAGTGTTGAATGCGTTGCCCTTGTATTTGTTCATATCAACCTTGAAGGTTACATTATTGGTGCACTCGCTGCAACTCTCCCAGCACACGTTGGGGAGCACCTTTGAGCCGGTAACTTTCAGGAAACGGTTGGTGAAATTACCGGAAGTTTTTGTGCAAGAGCTTCCGGAAGCAAGTTTTTCGTCTGCCACCCAGTTGTCTACTGTAAACTTATATTCAATGGAATCAGCAGTAATTTCGAATGTTCCTGAATAAATTTTATCTCCGTCAGCGTCTGTAAGTTGGTTGCTATTGCCGGACCAGCTGTTAAAATCACCACTCACATACACATTTGTATAGGAGCCGGTGTACTGCCTCATGTTCACGTTGAATGTCACCGACTTCTTGTTGGAAGGTGCACAAGCGGTGCAGCTTTCGAAACATACTTTGTCCAGGGTAACATCACCTGTCAGTTTAATAAAACGATTGGTAAAACTACCGGTGGTTTTGGTGCAGGATGAACCCTGAGTAAGATTCTCCTGCTTGCTCCAGTTGTCCATGGTGAATTTGTATTCAATGGAATCATCTGTAATGTCAATTGTACCTTCCCAAACTCCATCTGCATCAGCATCTGAGAGAGGATTTGAGTTACCTGACCAAGAATTGAAGTTACCGCTTACGTAAACCGTTGTAAACGCTCCACCGGTAAACTGATTCATGTCTACCTTGAAGGTTACTTTCTTTTGTGCAGTTAAGCCACTCAGCGAAGCGACCAAAAGCATCATGGTAAATATTTTTTTCATGTTTTGAAGATAATTAGTTAACAACAAAGATAGGAAGTTTATGCATATTGTATAAAAAACAATAAGAATATTGTTAAAAATACAATAAGTATGCATGTGGGCAGTGTGTTAAATCAACACAAACAACAGTATACCAATTAAATACGGTGGTTAAAAAGGGTTTTTATATTGGACTTAATTAAGCTTTTGGCAGTGGTTGTGTAACAATTTTAACCCATACTTACCACAAAGCGCACTAGCGAATCAGGTTAATACTCCGGTAATCTGCAGAATAAGCACCCATCACTCCATACATTCCCGGAATATTGCCAATAATGCTGCCGGGCAATTGGCTGATGCTCTGTTGCTGCCAGATGTGAGCGTTGCGGGTATTGTAAAAATCATAGAGGTTTTTGTCGATATTCTCTATGTGGAATTCAATGCCCACCGGTCTTTCAAGCCTGGTTTTTATTAATGGGTCTGACGTATAGAAGGCCATATTTTGGTTTACCCCGTTGAATGTGGCATCCGAGAA
>CAYYXG010000033.1:0-14994 GCA_964475595.1 uncultured Flavobacteriaceae bacterium | reverse complement strand
TCCCCGACGCAGAACCCACCAACAAAAACTGGTTCTGGAACGGACCCTTCTACCTGCCCGATAATTTTGCCTATACCGAAAAAGGGATTTTATTCTTTTACAATGTGTATGAAATTGCCCCCTACGAACAAGGTGAAACCGAACTGCTACTGGGCTATGAAACGCTGGGAAAACTACTGCTTAAACCGGACCGAAAGTGATAAAAAAGACATTTTGGTGGGTATTCTTGCTTCTGATTAGCCGTGAGGGCCGGACACAGGGCCTATCCTATAGCGTCGATAGTTTAGCGCTAAAAGTTTCACGAACCGTTCAGCTTGAAGATGGCACTACAGATACGGTAAGCTGCAGCAGATATTATCACTTCATTTGGTTTAATGAAACCAACGAAACCGCTAAAAACATTAACAAAATTTTGTATACAGACTTATCAGATCAGGATATACAATCTGTAGCGGAATTACAACAAATATTTAAAAACGATTTCAATGACTGGAAGGAGGAATGGATGGCACAGTTTAGCGCCGAAGATACCGCTCCCATTGATTTTTCATTTGGTTTAAACTGGTATGAGGAAATTTTCATAGGTGTTTCACAACAGACTCAATCTACCCTGTGCACATTCCAATCGGTTAATGGTTATTACGGAGGTGCACACCCTATAGGGAACAACCAATATTATGTATTCTCCCTTCCGGAAGCGGTGAGGATAAAGCAATGGTCATCCCTCTTTAACAACGCTGATACCATGGCAATCCTTAAAATGGCTGAAGAAATATTCCGCAAGGAAAAAGAACTGAAACCAACGGCAAAACTTAACGAGGCAGGATATTGGTTCAATGACAACCGTTTTCACCTTACAGACAACTTCGGGCTTGATGACCAAGGATTGTTTTTCTTATTTAACCCCTATGAAGTAGGACCCTACGCTGAAGGCCCCATCTATATTTCCATACCCTACCACAGAATCCGGAAGTATTTAAAAAAACCCCTGTAATTTGTTATGCTGAAAATGCATCGCAGTGCTTAATTTTGCGGTTACATTCGCACTATGAGCCAGCCCGATGATTCCTACCTTCTGAACGCCGACCCAGCGGCCATCGATCAATTGTATGAGCAATACCGCGCCGACAAAGAAAGCGTTGATTTTGGCTGGCGAAAATTCTTTGAAGGATTCGATATGGGCTCCGGTAAAGCCGAAGCCGGCGGACCTGTAAGTGAGGATGCCCTGAAAGAAATTCAGGTACTTAACCTCATCAATGCATACAGACAGCGCGGTCATTTATTTGCCAAAACCAACCCTCTGCGCGAGCGCCGCCAATACAGCCCTACCCTGGATATTGAAAACTTCGGACTGAGCAAAGCAGACTTGGAAACCGCTTTCAGTGCAGGCGTTGAAGTGGGTCTGGGTCACGCCAAACTCAAAGATATTATTGATTTACTCGAGCAAACCTATTGTCAGAGCATAGGTTGTGAGTTTTCATACATCCGCGATCCCCGCCGCCGCGGCTGGCTGCAGGAGCGTTTCGAAAAAACCCGCAATAATCCGGACCTCACAACCGATGAAAAACGCCATTTCCTGAAAAAACTCAATCAGGCAACGGTTTTTGAGAGCTTTATACACACCAAATACATTGGGCAAAAACGCTTTTCAGTAGAAGGTCTTGAATGTTTGATTCCCGCGCTGGATGCGGTTATTCAATACGGCGCAGGACTGGGCGTAGAGGAGTTTGTAATGGGTATGGCCCATCGTGGGCGCCTGAATGTCCTTGCTAATGTCTTCAACAAGCAATACAGCGCCATTTTTGGCGAATTTGAAGGCAAGGTTTTTCAGAATGAAGAAGATGAAGACTTTGAAGGTGACGTAAAGTACCATTTGGGCTACAGCACCGATGTGCAGACCGCAAGCGATAAAACCGTGCACCTGCGCCTGGCCGACAATCCCAGCCATCTCGAAGCGGTGAACCCTGTGGTAAAAGGCCTCGCTAGGGCAAAACTCGACACCAAGTACGGCAACGACGTAAGTAAAATTTGCCCCATCCTGATTCATGGAGATGCCGCTATTGCGGGTCAGGGCATTGTATATGAAGTGGTGCAGATGAGCGGACTGGAAGCGTATTACGTAGGAGGAACCATCCATGTAGTAACCAACAACCAGATTGGCTTTACTACCAATTACAGCGATTCCAGAACCAGCACTTACTGTACCGATGTAGCCAAGGTAACACTTTGCCCCGTGCTGCACGTGAATGCCGATGATGTGGAAGCCGTGGTTCACGCAGTGAAACTGGCCATGGCCTACCGCCTAGAATTTAACAGCGATATCTTCATCGATTTGCTGGGCTACCGCAAATACGGGCATAATGAAGGCGATGAACCCCGTTTCACGCAGCCCCTCATGTATAAGCTCATTGATAAACATCCCAATCCACGCGAGATTTACAAGAAAAAATTGCTGGAAAGGGGCGAAATTGATGCGGAACTCGCTGCAGAAATGGAGTTGCAGTTCAAACAGCTGTTACAGGAAAAATTTGAAGAAGCCAAAGGCGACCTCAAGCCCGGTAAAAAGACCGTTAAAGACCGCTGGGATGGCTTCAGACACCCCACAGAAAAAGATTTCAGCAAAGAAGTTAAAACAGGCATTAAAAAGAAAAAACTGCTGGAACTGGGTGATAAAATCACCTCCATCCCCGAGGACAATCTGCCCATCAAAAAAGTGCAAAACCTGTTTGCAGACCGTAAAAAAATGTTGCAAAACGGCACCCTGGACTGGGCCATGGGAGAATTGCTGGCCTATTCATCCTTGCTGGATGAAGGCCACCCCGTGCGCATTGCCGGTCAGGACGTAGAACGCGGTACTTTCAGCCACAGGCATGCCGTGGTGAAAAAAGAGGACAGCGAACAGGAATTCATTCCCCTGCAGCATATTTCAGACAAACAGGCCCGTTTTAATGTATACAACAGCTTGCTGAGTGAATACGCCGCCCTGGGTTTTGAATATGGCTACAGCTCCATGCTGCCCGAAGGCCTCACCATCTGGGAAGCCCAGTTTGGTGATTTTGCCAATGGTGCGCAAATCATGATAGACCAGTTTATTGCCAGTGCAGAAACCAAATGGGGCAAATTCAGCGGCCTGACCATGCTGCTGCCTCACGGCTACGAAGGACAGGGCCCAGAGCACAGCAGTGCCCGCCCTGAGCGCTATCTGCAGCTTTGTGCCGGCGGAAATATGCAGGTGATTTATCCCAGCACGCCGGCCAACCTGTTTCATGCGCTGCGCCGTCAGCTGAACCGCGATTTTCAGGTTCCCTTGATTATTATGAGCCCCAAAAGCTTGTTGCGCCATCCCCTTTGCACCAGCAACCTGGCAGATTTTGAGGGTTCTTTTCAGGATATCTACGCCGATACCGAAGTGACTAAAAAAGCCAAACGGGTATTGATCTGCACCGGTAAAATCTATTATGACCTGTTGCAGCAACGCAACGAGCGTAAAATCAAGGATGTGGCCATTGTGCGCATAGAACAGCTATATCCGCTGCCCGAGTGGAAACTGCAGGAAATCTTCAAACAATATAAAGGCGCAGAATTCTGCTGGGTACAGGAAGAACCCCGCAATCAGGGATACTGGTTCCACCTCATGCGCTACGACTGGCCTGTTCAGCTAAAATACATTGGCCGTGGAAACAGCGCAAGCCCTGCCACCGGTTACAAAAAGGTGCACGACAAAGAGCAGGCCGACATCATTGCGATGGCGCTGGCCTGATGCTTATTTGAACGATAATTTTATATGGCCCAGCTGTAAACCGGCCCAGCCCGCCTGACTCACAATTACCGGACTGTTTTTCTTGTTGACCGCATTTAATGGCGCCTCCAGGAACGTGTGGGTATGTCCACCCAATATCACATCTATGCCGTGGGTTTCTGCTGCCAGTTTGCGGTCGCTGACCTGGTTCCCGGGATATTCAAAACCCAGGTGGGAAAGCACAATGACTACATCGCATTTCTCTTTGTTTCTGAGAAAATCTACCTGCTCCTGAACTGATTTTACCGGATCATTGTAGACAACACCCCGACATAGGTCTGCAGGTATCAGTCCTTCCGGATTTACCCCCACACCGGTAATGCCAATTTTTAAACGTCCCTTCTTTACAACAATTCGTGGCACCACCAAACCATTTAGGGGAGTGGTTTCCAGCCCATAATTGCAATTAACCGTTGCAAATCGGGCGTGATTGCGAATCAACCCGGAAAGATGGTCCATGCCCATGTCAAAATCATGATTACCCAGGGTGGTGGCTTCGTAACCCGCCATATTCATCCACTTGTACTCAGGCACACCGCCAAAGCGATTGAAATAAGGGGTTCCCTGAAACACATCACCGCAATCCAGCAAAAGGCAATGATCATGCTTGCTGCGGGCCTCATCCATGAGGGTTTTCAGGCGGGCGATGCCGCCCTGTCCCGGATATTTGGGATGATTGTCGGGAAAAGCATCCAGCCGACTGTGAAAATCGTTGGTATGCAGTATCAACAGCGATTGCTCGGATCGTGCGGCCCAGAGTTCATCAGGAGTAAGCAGCAATCCACCCGTCAGTATGGCACTATTTCTTAGGAACTGCCGCCTCGTTGGCATATACAATCCTCCTTTCTGTTCTTTTTTGCACCACGCCCCATTTTGTGGTTTCATGTTGAATGCCCTCTGCCAGCGCCCTTCGCACCGTAATTCCTGTGTAAACAATATCCAACGGCCGGATAAACATGGCAAACCCATCGCCGCCAAAGGCCAGATAATCGGAGGTGGCAACCCAATAATCCCTGCGGCTGTCGAAACGTTGTGTCCCCAACCAGGCAAGGTACTGCTGCTTCTCATCCACCTCCAGTTTCAGCCCCGATATCGGCTCACCTCCACGCTTGATGATATGCCTGAAAAGACTGTCCATAGCCATTCCTGATAGCTTTAACACAACCACGCTGTTTTCAAAAGGCATTACCTCATACATATTGCCCATGGTGATGCTGCCTGAAGGCAATGCCGTGCGCAATCCGCCCAGGTTTAAGACCGACAAATCGGCTCGCATACCGATGTTGGCAAACAGTACTGAATCGGCACTGCGCAAAACGAGATCGGCACACAAACTTCCCAGATTGGATGAGGGCCTTTCCGTGAAGTACCCGGTATCCGTTTTACCCACAAGACCTGAAGTAAATACCACAAGCGAATCTCTGTATGGTTTCAGATAGCTAACCATGGCTGAATCCTGAGCAATTTTGGCTGAAACCGATACCGCTGGAAAGTAATGATAATTAACGTTGCGCACCCCACAGGAAGCTGTCGCTAACATGATCAATCCCAACAGATGCAATCGCATGACCGCAAATTAACAAGAATTCGATGCTTTGTGCGAAAAATGACCACAAGTCTTAGCAATTTCATAATATAAATATACGAAATTTGCATCACAATTCCAAATGAAAAACACCCTTTTCGCCCTTATTGGCCTGCTAACAACCCTTGGAGTACAGGCACAATGCAATGAACTGTTCATTTCCGAGTATGTGGAAGGAACCCGCAATAACAAAGCTTTGGAAATTTACAATCCGGGGAACAGCCCGATTGATTTGAGCAAATACCGCGTTACCCGCTGGCAAAATGGCTCTGCAGTATGGGGCAGCCAGTATAGCGATGTATTATCCGGAACCATTGGTGCCAATGAAGTAAAAGTGTTGATAATTGACAGAAGAGACACAACCCAAACCGGAACAGATACTCCGGTAACCTATAATCTGCGTTCTAAAGGTGATTTATTCCTATCCAAAGATTATAGTACCTCTTTTTCGATGAGTTTCAATGGGGATGATGCCCTCAGTCTGGACAAGCTGAATCCTGCCAATAGCCAATGGATACCCGTTGACATTTTTGGCAAAATCGGACAGCAACCCCAATTGCCTTCTAACCCAAGCCGCACCATCGGCTGGAGCGACTCATTCCCTTACAACACAGGCCTGGGATTATGGTGCACCATAGACAAAACCCTGATTCGCAAAAGCAGCGTAAAACAGGGCGTAACCTCCAATCCGGCCAACTTTAACCCCAGAAAAGAATGGGAAGTGTATCCCGTAAACACCTTCGATTCCCTGCGAACGCACATCTGCGATTGCAACAAGTTCGCTGCCTCAGTTGAAAAACTGACTACCAAAACCCTGCAAGTTTTTCCCAACCCCGCAACAGACCAAATCAATGCCTTTGTGGATGCCAATATCACCCGCATATTCGCCATGGATGCAACCGGAAGAAAAATCGAACTCAACGCTGAAATGCAACACCCCAATGGTTTTGCGATTGCAAACATCAATACCACCACTTTAAGTGCCGGTATTTATCATTTGCAGGCCATTACAGCCAATAACACGATCTACACTGCCCGATTCGTCAAACAATGAGATTTTCGCTAACCCTGGCGATCCTGTGCTTTTCTCACTGGCTGCATGCACAGGTGAAAATCGTGGGCAAGGTAACCGATGCCCTCACCGGCGAAGGACTTAAAGGGGCTGTAGTAAGCAGCAGGGCGGTATCTGCCATTTCCTCAAGTGATGGAAGCTTTACCCTTACCCTCGTTGGCGGAAATCATGTGCTGGTGGCCAATCTGGACGGATTCAGCAGCGATACCCTTGCTATCATCGGCGATCGCAGTGTGATACCCAACATCGTTTTCAGACTGGAAAACCTCAGCACCGATGTGCAGGCCGTGCAGATTACCGCTTCCCTGGCCAAAGACCGAAAAACCCCAATTGCCTACAGCAACTTGAATGGAAAAACCATCAGCGAACAGCTGGGCAGCGCAGACATGCCCATGCTGCTGAATGCCACACCCGGCGTGTATGCTACGCAGCAAGGCGGTGGTGCAGGCGATGCGCGTATTACCATCCGCGGTTTCAACCAGCGAAACATTGCGGTGATGATTGACGGGATACCTGTGAACGACATGGAAAACGGCGAAGTGTACTGGAGCAACTGGTTTGGCCTGAGCGAAGTAACCGCCCTTACCCAGGTTCAACGAGGACTTGGCAGCAGCCGCATTGCCAACCCTGCCGTGGGTGGCACCATGAATATCATCACCAAAGGCGTATCATCCAAGTTTAAGGCATCTGTGAATGCCGAATATGGGGATTCGCGCTACCAGAAGTATTCTGCCACCATCAACACAGGCCGCTTAAAAGGCAACTGGGGTGCTATTTTCAGTTTCACCAAAAGAAGCAGTGCCGGCTATGTAGATGCATTGTTCGACGACATGTACAGCTACTACGGTCGCATTGAAAAGAAATTTGGCAAAAAACACACCCTTTCGCTAACCGCAGTGGGGGCACCGCAAAGCCATGGACAACGGAGCTTTCGGGCACGCCTGAGTATTTATGACAGAGGACTGGCCATGAAACTGGGCATGGACACCATTGTTGGCAACATGCCTGTGAATCAGGGCAGAAAATACAATCAGCACTGGGGCTGGCTGAATGAGGCGAAGATCACAGAGGAATGGGATACACTATGGTCTAAAGATTACCGAAAAAACGAGAGGATCAATGCCTTTCACAAGCCTCAAGTATACCTGAAGCATGACTGGAAACCCTCTGATAAAACAATTATAAGTAGTGTTGGGTACATTTCTATAGGCAACGGCGGTGGAACTTCAGGAACAAAAATTGGCCAAGATGGAACTTATGGATTGTATAATATGCAATCTGCTTGGTGGGTAAATAATAGAAGAAATGATTTTCTTGGTCAAAATCCGGATCCCACTATTAGCCCAACTGAATTAAGATCTTTTGCAATTCTGCAACGTAGTGTTAATAATCATAGATGGATTGGAATGCTGAGCACGATTAATCATAAGATTAACAGATTTTGGAATATTACCGGCGGTATAGATGCAAGGACCTACAGAGCCCAGCACTATCGTGAAGTTTATGACCTCCTGGGTGGTGATTATTTTGTTCCACAAAACGGATTATTGGATCCCTACCGGAACAAAGACGATTTGATGTATCGTAAAGGGGACAAATTTGAATATAACAATGATGGTTTGGTTCGATGGATAGGTGCATTTTCGGAAATTGAATATTCACAGGGAAGAACCACCGCTTTTTTCAATGTCAGTTCAACGTATTGTGCATATCGTCGCATAGATTATTTTAGAAGAAACCAAGACAGCATGCCCCGTGTTTCTGATTGGGTAAACCGACCCGGATTTACCGTAAAGACTGGTTTAAACAGAAATTTAAATCGCCATCTGAATGTGTTTGGAAATTTGGGTTACTTGAACAGACCAACCCGATTTAACAATGTTTTTGACAGAAATAATGCTGAGATTAAAGATGCTCAAAACGAAAAGGTATATTCTGTGGAAATTGGTTCAGGATATAAAAGTAGAATTTTTAGTTTAGACGTTAATGCATATTACACCTACTGGCAAAATCGACCGGCTAATTCCTTGCCAACCTACAGAGATGCTGATGACAATGTATTTACAGTAAACATAAATGGCATGAAAGCCCGGCACATGGGCGTTGAATTGGCGGGTGTATTAAAACCCGGCAATGGCATAACTATCCAGAGTGCATTAAGTTTAGCAGACTGGTTATGGCTATCGGGCGATGGCAGCGTAATACGCAATGATGCCGGAGACTCTGTAGGGTTTATTGATTTTGATGCTGGTGGCGTTCATGTTGGCGATGCGGCCCAGTGCCAGTGGACCTGGAGCATACGTTGGGAGCCCACCCTGCTGAAAGGCGCATACATTTCAGCCCAATACGTGCATTTCTGGAAACATTTTGCCGATTTTGACCCACTTTCTTTGATAGATGACTATAAAGGCAAAGAATCATTCAGAATTCCTGCTTACTGGTACCTAAACCTGTCAGCCGGATACAATTTTACGGCATTCAAACATGGGCAGTTATCCATTTACACCAATTGCCAGAACATCACCAACAACCTCTACATCAGCGATGCCCAGCATAGGGTTCAAACCGGCTGGCCACCTGCATCTGTTTTTAATCCCAAAAACCTCGAAGTATTTGTTTCCCCCGGTTTCCGTTACACCACCGGCATTCGCTATACCTTCTAACAATAAAATTCATGAAAAAACTCATATTTTCTCTCATTGCATTAACTGGCACAGGCCTATTCGGGCAGGCAACCCTCCCCACTAGCTGGGATATGAATAATGTAACCACCCCACCTGAAGGATGGTCGCACAAACTGGACGTATTTGTGGGCAATCTCACCTACACCGGACCCGGATACTTCAATTCAACGCCTCAAGCAATTCGCCTGGATGCAACCGGTGAATACCTGCAGGTATTTTTTGCAGGCCGCGCAGATACGGTGGAATATTACATACGAACCAACCCGGGAACAGACCCCGGAACCATTTTTAACATCGAAGAAAGCGTAGATGGAACCACCTGGACCAATGTGCGCAACTACACCAAGTCATTACCACAAACCATCACCAAACACATGGTGCGTCTAAAACCAAGCAGTAGGTATCTGCGCTTTTTTTTCACCTACAAACCTTCCGGTTTTAACGTGGCGCTGGACGATGTGTTGGTAAAACCTGCAGGTCCTTCTACCAACCCTGAAATCGCACTGTTCGATGGCAGTAACCCGCTGATTAACGGTGGCAACTTCAACCCCGGCAATTCCGGCCTTTACCCTGTCACCATCAAAAACACCGGGATAGGTGAGGCATTAAAAATCGACTCTGTCCGTTTCACCGGCCCTGATGCCCAATACTTTAAAACCGGAGGCGTACCCGATACCATCCTGGCAAAATCCGAAAAAAACATGATTATTCAGTTGCTTGGGGCTCCCGCAGGTTCGGCTAAAGCCACCATGAAGATTTACAGCAACGATGGGGTTGGCAATGCCATGTATGCCCTTAACATACACGCCATTAGTGGCAGTTACGCTAATGAACCCACTGCCATTCCCTCACTCAATTTCTCTACAGTGCGTGCATGGCAGCTAAAAGTTAACGCCGGCGTTACCAACGCAGAAAATCTCCTAATCCTGGTATCCAAAGACAGCATCACCGAAAGCCCCGCCGATGGCATGGCCTATGAAAAAGGTTCTTACATTGGCAAAGCAAGGGTAATTGGCAACGGACCTAGCGGAGAATACAGAATTGATCAGATACTGGCCAATACCACTTACCATGTAAAAGCTTTCGCATGGAACGGATATGGTCAGTATATCAACTACAACCAAACCGGTTTTGCCACCAATAAAGAAACTACCCCGGGATTGAACGCAGGCAGCTACTATTCGGGCATCAGCCCTGCTGACACCCAATTTATTGCCAAGCTGCGCACCCGATTGAGGACCAACCATTTTCAAATCTACTACTCCAACTATGGAACCACCATGGTAGAAGATTTTGCCGCCTACGACACCACCGGAGGAAAACGCGTACTGACTTGCACCTACTCAGGATACAAACGCCTTTTCACACCCCCCATCATTTGGGATACCATGAGCCGTGAACACGCCTATCCACGAAGCTGGATGCCCATTCCCTCCAGTGCAGCCACCGATAGTGCCTGCGGAACCGATTTTTACGCCCTTTTCCCGGTTCACCAAAATAAAGCCAACGCCGTAAGAAGCAACGTGCCCTACAATAACCTGAAAACGGTAACTTTCCAGTTTCTGGAAGGAAAATATGGAATGGATAGTTCAGGCAACCTGGCCTATGAACCGCCCAATCGCGTTAAAGGCATGATGGCTCGTGCTTGTTTTTATATCTGTGCGGCCTACCACACGGCAGCCAAACCCTTTACCCTGCCCACTTCCAACCAGTTCATCAATGATTTACAGGACCAACAGGTGTTAAAGCGCTGGAACAACCAATTCCCACCAGATCAATATGAAATGGCCAGACAGGAGTATGCTGCATTCAAACAAAACAGCCGCAACCCTTTCATTGACAATCCCAATTGGGCCTGCTATATCGATTTCAGAAACATGGGCTACGTGGCCAGCGGAGACTGCAGTAAATTCAATTCCGTGAAACCCACTATCCAAACCTTACAGCTGACTGCCATGCCCAATCCCGGCAACCAGCAAACCACCATTAATCTGGAAGCATTTAAATCCCAAAGTGTATCATGGCTGCTAATGGATATCACCGGTGCGGTTATCATGGAAGGCAATACTGCAAATGCAACCTTACAGCTCAATATGGGCCACCTACCCGTGGGTGCGTACATGTTTTATGCCAAAGGAAACCAGGCGCATGCGGCCTTGAAAGTGGTTAAAAACTAACATTCTTTTAAAAATTATAGGGAAAGGGCCTCAAGTGGGGCCCTTTCTTTTTGTAAACCACTGTTTTTGGCATAATATTGGCAACAATTTCACCAATGTTGCCCCCCATTTTTGCCGCTGTTGCCTCTTTTTTTGCGTCATTTACCGCAAGACCTGCCGAAGATGCCAACCGGCTCACACGCCTTTTTGGAGAAGGTAAATCAGAAGAAATTGCCGCTTACTTCAGCGCCAGCGTGCAACTGACAACCCCCGGAAAACAAGGGGTTTACAGCAAAAGTCAGGCAAAAATGATTCTTTCCGGATTCTTTGAACAGAATACAGCCGTTAAAGCCAAATCCTTGCAACAGGGTAAAAGTGAAAACGGTGCGCACTTTCTGGTGATTGCCCTCACCACCCGGTCAGGCGAATATAAAACAACCGTGTTTTATCGCGGCAGCGGCAAGGCCATAAGTATTCACGAACTGAAAATTGAGAAATAACACTGAACTTTGCCGGCATGGATTTTAACAGCCCGGAACTTATTGCTTTTATTAAAACCTGTATCCAGGAAGATTGCGGCGATGGTGACCACTCCTCACTGGCCAGTATTCCTGCGGGAACACAAGGACATTCGCGGCTTTTACTAAAAGAAACAGGTGTGATAGCGGGCATGGAGCTGGCTCAAACCATACTCAAGGTAATTGATCCTTATATCACATTTACGCCCTATCACAGGGATGGAGAACACCTTACAAAGGGAACCCTGCTGGCAGAGGCCACAGGATCCGTGCACAGTCTACTGCTGGCAGAACGTCTGTTGCTCAATTTTATGCAGCGTTTATCCGGAATTGCGACCCAGACTGCGGAAATGGTAAAATTAACCGAAGGTTACAAAGCAAAAATTTTAGATACCCGCAAAACCACACCCGGTTTGCGTTTGCTGGAAAAATGGGCCGTAAAAACCGGTGGCGGAGAAAATCACCGCATCGGGCTGTATGACATGATCATGCTGAAAGACAACCATGTTGATTGTGCCGGAAGCATCACGGCGGCAGTAAACAGCACGGTTGATTACCTGCAAAAACACAACAAATCGCTGAAAATAGAGGTGGAAACCCGCAATATGGATGAAGTGAGAGAAGCCCTTGAAATCGGGAAAGTAGACCGCATTATGCTGGATAATTTCACCCCCGATGCCTGCAAAGAAGCGGTGGAATGGATTGCAGGACGCTGCGAAACCGAGGCCTCCGGCGGAATTCATGCAGGCAATCTGCGCGAATATGCCGCCACAGGCGTGGATTATATTTCACTCGGCGCCCTCACCCATTCTGTGAAAAGTCTGGATATCAGCATGAAAACCAAATCTATGATTGCTTGAAAAAAACAGTAATTTATATCGCCATTGCCCTCTGCGCCTGCAAAACCCAGACAGCCGTTGCCGTTAAAGAACCTGCACCGGTAAGCGACAGCACGGCTGCAACACCCGCAAGCATTGCGCTGAGCTCACCCAAAACAGAACGCAGCACACCTGTGCCACCCAAAACCCTTGTGTGGCTTGACTTTGAAACCGGCTACAAAAAAGCCGTAGCTGAAAATAAAATTATCCTGGTAGACATGTACACCACCTGGTGCTATTGGTGCAAGGTGATGGACAAAGAAACCTTTACCGATTCGGCAGTGATTGCGGAAATCAATACCCATTTTGTTCCCGTTAAAATGAATCCTGAAGTGGATGCTACGTTCCGATTTGGCGATACCGTTATGAATAATGCTGAACTATACCTGTGGCTGGGTTATGGCAAACGATTCGGGTTCCCCACCTCCTACTTCTGGCTGCAACCGGGCAAATCCGAAGAACGATATTCCCTTGCCGGCTACCACGAACCCGCCGCATTCATGCAGATTCTCAACCAAATCAAAGCGAAAAAAGCCGCCAAATGAGACGGAAATTCAAAAAAATACGCCTTATTGAAAACCTGGAAATACAGGCAGCAGTGGCAGAAGGTAACTGCATAGCCCGAACCGACAATCAGGTGGTGTTTGTGAAATTTGCTGCGCCGGGCGATATAGCCGATGTGCAGGTAGTGGCCAAGAAAAGAAACTATCAGGAAGGCCGCATCGTTAAGTTGCACAAGGCATCAGACAAACGCGTTGAACCCTTCTGCAAACACTATCAGACCTGCGGCGGCTGCAAGTGGCAACACCTGGATTACAAGGAGCAACTGGCATTCAAACAGCAGCAGGTAATAGATGCCTTCGAACGGCTCGCCGGGCTCTCCGGTTTTGAAGTGCTGCCCATTTTGGGATCTGCAAAAACCCGTGAATACCGCAACAAACTGGATCTTACCTTCAGCAACCGCGGCTGGGTAACCACATTCGACCCAAACGCAGATACCAGGCCGAATGCGCTGGGGTTCCACATTCCAGGCAGGTTTGACAAGGTGATGGACATTGAGGAATGCCATTTAATGACAAATTTTGTCAATGACATAAATTGTCATATTAAAACGTACTGTAATCAAAACGGCTATTCCTACTACGATTTAATCGCCCAGCAGGGGCTTATGCGCAACCTTATGCTGCGCTGCAACCGCAAAGGCGAATGGATGGTACTTGTGAGCTTTTTTGAAAATGATGAACCCAAAATCAAGGCGCTGCTGGATAATATTAAAGATACGTTTCCGCAGGTTACCTCGCTGGTGTATGTCATCAATACCAAAAAGAACGACACCCTGCAGGATTTGACGGTTCAGTGCTACCATGGCAACGACCATTTGATAGAAGAACTGGGCGGACTGCATTTTAAAATCAGGCCGCAGAGCTTTTTTCAGACCAACACCGAACAGGCGGAAGTGCTGTATAGCATTACCAAAGAATTTGCAGGTTTAACCGGCAAAGAGCTGGTGTATGACCTATACACCGGAACCGGTAGCATCGCCCTGTATGTGGCAGATAAAGCACGCGAAGTGATAGGCATAGAATATGTGCCAGAAGCCATCATGGATGCCAAAGAAAACATGAAAATCAATGGCATGGAACACCTGCAATTTTATGCGGGCGACATGAAGGAAATCCTCACAACCGAATTCATTGCGGCACATGGCAAACCCGATGTACTCATAACCGACCCGCCCCGCGACGGAATGCATCCCGATGTGGTAAAACGCATTCTGGAAACCGAACCGCCCCGCATTGTGTATGTGAGCTGCAACCCGGCTACCCAGGCCCGCGATGCCAAACTGCTGGATGAAAAATACCGCCTGGTGAAGGTTCAGCCGGTAGACATGTTCCCCCACACCCACCACGTGGAAAATGTGGGGTTGTGGGAATTGCGGTAGTTATAAACCCAAAGAGATCCATTGTAGCAGGTATTTTATACCGCACCTACGGCGCTGATGGGGCGTTGTTAGTTGGTATTATTAATATTTCGCCCCTACGGGGCTTAATGTACACTGCTTGACGGAAATACAAACCTGACGCCACCCCGGAAACCATGGGCATTAGCTCCGTAGGAGCGGCAATGCCACCAACATGAATATCAAGCACCGTAGCTGTGAAATAAATTTCTTACTCGGTCCGTTTCAAAATGGTTGAGGTACTCTCGCCGCTGCTGTGTATTGCTCGGATGATGTAAACACCATCCGGTAAATGGCCAATTTGAAGCACCATTTCCCGCGAAGCATCCGAATATGAAGAAA
>CAYYXG010000032.1:0-15102 GCA_964475595.1 uncultured Flavobacteriaceae bacterium | reverse complement strand
CATAAAAAAGTATAAATGGGTTGAATTTGGAACCACAAAACTGCAGGGGTTTTTGTGCGGCATGCCTATTTCGTCAACGTTGACAAATTCAACTAAATTATCACTGGACAATTAATTTAGTTGCACACATGTATGCATGTGGGCTCACACGTTTTATGTTCGCAAATAGGCTGCGTTTAATAGTTCTCAATTTGCAGTATGAAAACAGAATCTCCCATTTTTCAGAAATACAATTCACTCGCCGATTGCTTTGCCGCCGTTTACCGCAAAACCGTATCCGGCAACCTGGAGGCGAATAAGGCCAAGTCTGATGCCCACATTGATGCCTGCGCCCAATGCCTCAACATGACCCGTGATGAACTGGTGGTATTTGCCCTCATTTTTCATCATCAATACCGTATTTCTCCCATCGAGGAAAACCGCCTGTATGAGCTGGCCGAAAGGCAGATGGGAAACCGCGGAGATGCTTTTGATGTGCTGTACAGTTTCAAACGTATGCGCGTGGTTTCTGACACAGAAAGCCACATGCATGAAACCAAAATTGTGCTTCAAAGGGCCGTGTGGTCTGCCGCCCGAAAGAATGATATCAAGTTTATCCGTGAACTCAAGCCCATCGGGGTCTATCGCATGATGGAGTACTTCCGTTTTAACCTGCTGGACCATGATTTTGTGACCGAGCGTGAATTGCATGAAGAAATGGATTTTCTTTTTTCTGTGAATGAAAATTTAACGCTGGTTAAGCAGATGAGGAGCAATAATAATATCCTTCACCGTTTTGTATTGTGCGCCATCATTGCCCGTTTCCTCATGGATAATCGCCCGTTCGAGCTGCGCTACATCGAGCGTTTTGTGCGTTCAGGGGCCAATTTTTCTTTCCTTAAACAGCAAATTGCCTCCGGTATTTGGGCTCCCATGAAGCAAAAACTGGTTGTTCAGGCGGGTGGGGCGCTGATGAACGATGATATTGAGCTGGAGCTCACTAATAAAGGGGTTGATGCCCTAATTCCGGAAATTTCCGCCGAACTGGAAGCTACCCTCAAGGAGCGATTTAAAACCCTGCCGCCCAATGCGATAGACCCTAAGAAAATTAAACCGGCCGACCTGTTATTCAATCCGAATGTGGATGCACAGGTGCGGGATCTTCGCCGGCTGATTGCCCCCACCAAGTTTAAAGAATTTAAGCGTAAAATGCCCGCCCAGGGCCGCATGAGCGGTCTTACCATTTTGTTTCACGGAGCACCGGGAACAGGCAAAACCGAGCTGGCCCTGCAGCTGGCGCGACAAACCGGCAGAGCCGTATTTCGACTGGATGTTACCCAAATAATGAGTAAATGGGTGGGCGATAGCGAAAAAAACCTCAAAACGTATTTTCAGGATTACAGCCGGGCCCTGCAATACCTTAAACCTGAGCCCATTCTGCTGCTCAATGAGTGCGATGGCCTGCTCAGTCGCCGCTTGGCTGTGAATTCCTCCGTGGATCAGATGAACAATGCCCTTCAAAACATTTTGCTGGAGGAACTTGAAAATTTTAATGGTATTCTGATTGCCACTACCAACATGACCCGCAACCTCGATGATGCCTTCGAACGCAGATTTCTCTATAAAGTGGAGTTTGAGCTGCCTGAGTTTGCCGTAGCCGTCAGCATTTGGAAACAGGCCATTCCAAGTCTGAAATTGCAGGAAGCCGAGTGGCTGGCATCCCGCCATAAACTGAGTGCTGCCGAGATTTACAACATTGCTCGGAAGCTTGCTGTACAGTCGCTGTTAAATCGCCGTACCCCTGAGTTTGAGCTCATCAACCGGCTTTGTACATCTGAAAAATGGAGCCACCAAAGTTCACATTTGCTGGGTTTTTCCTAATCGCATTGCCGGTTTGGTATTCCCCCTATTTACGTGCAATTTTGCAGTAAATGACAGGATTGATTATTTGCATTGCCCTTTATCTGGCAGCACAGATTCTGGCACGGGTAGTGCTGGGTAAAGGACTCAATGCCCTTTCCATGCAGGAAAAGGGCCTGTTTTTGGATATTACCGCCTCAGTACGCAAATGGTCTCTGTTATTTTTGGTTGTTATCATCACTGCATTTTTGCTGGCAGCCCGCTTTGGGCAATTTTCTTTCGCCTGGATGTTTAGCAGCTACATTGCCGCATTGCTGCTATTCAATAATGGCGTGATTGTTGTGATGATTTTGAGAAAGCTGAAAGCCGCTGCCATGCCCGAATTCTTCATCAAAAAGTTTGTTCTATCCTCGTTGATCAAATTTCTGGCCGTAATCGCTGTTTCAGCCGGGGTTTTTTACCTTATCCAATCCGGTAAGCTGCCGCTATGAAAAACATGAGAATGTCCCTCTTCGCCCTGCTGTTACTGTTGTTTGCTATTGCTTCATGCAGCGTTTCAGATCCCACCAAGGCGCGACGCTGGGTGATGATAGGCGAGGGGGGTGGAATTACGGGTGCATATACCCATTTCTGGCTGCTGCCTAATGGTAAAATCTATCGCCGTGAACAAACCGACACCTTGTATATCCAAATGTATCCCATGCCGGGCCGCATTGCTCGTCGCTACTTTCGGGAGTTGTCTCAAGTGTTTGCCGGTACCAGTGATAAACCCCTGCCGGACAATATTTACAAGTCTATCATTTGGCAGACAAAGGAGCAGCAAAAAAACTTTACTTGGATGTATCCCAACCCTAACAACGAAAAAGCCGAGGAATTTTATAATTACCTGCTTCGGGAGATGTATGAATATAATCCTACCGCCACGCGATGAAAAAGCACTTGTTTTTAATCATACTATCGGGTTGGGCTGCAACCTCCCTTTATGCCCAGCTGCTATGGCGCGTAACGCATCCGGTTACCCAAAAGAGCTCTTTTCTTTTTGGAACCATGCATTTGGCCAATTACCGCTATTTCGAGGCACATCCCGCCCCCTTCGATAGTCTTAAAAAATGCTCCAAAATAATTACCGAAGTGGACCTCACCGACCGTGGCGCCATGTTCTCTATGTTTCGATATGCTGAAATGCCTGAGGGAGTGAAACTTTCAGACAGTTTAAGCCCTGCGCAGTGGAAAAAACTGGATAGCATTCTGCAACAGGGTGAACCACCCATAAAAGCCGCTGTTTACGATGATTACCGCCCGGCATTGGTTGAATCTGTCATCAGTGCGCGCATGTATGGAGATGCATACAAAGACCTGGTGTATGAACGCATGGTTCCCATCGATCAGGGGATTGCGGATTATGCCTACAAAAACGGATACCGCCGCGATTTTCTTGAAACCCCGGAAGACCAGTTTGAGGTGATGTTCGTCAAACCTTCATTGGCATTGCAGTTCCGTTCGCTGAAGCGACTGCTGCAAGGTGAAGAAGATAGCGCCATGCAGGCCTACATTCAACTCAGTCTGAGAATGCCCGAGTTTTATGAACAGCAGCAAATGGACAGCATGGAATACATCATGGACCGATCTGTGACCGGTGATGCCGAAGAAGCTATTTGGACCCGACAGTTGTTGTCAGACAGAAACACCCTTTGGCTGAAAAAGCTGGAGGGTCTGCTGGACAAGGAAAGGTGTTTTGTGGCTGTAGGAGCAGCCCACCTGATGAAAGAGGATGGGCTTGTAGCCGGCCTTCGGCGCATGGGATATACCGTTACCCCTGTTAGCTATAAATAAGCGAAAGCGTTTCCTTACGCCTGATTTTCTGGGTTTCTGTAAAAATAAATCGTTCCGCTACCATTACTTCCTTAGGCCTTAAATAGGCGAATTCAAATGGGATTTTTTGCAAATCGGGGGCTGGAATGCCCTTCAGAAGGACCAAAACCATTTTTTGGCCCAGTATTTCATCCGGTATTCCGGCACAGAAAAAAGTACCTTCTGCCAGTCCGGAATGTTGATGAATAATGGCTTCTATGCGTTCAGCCGAAATTTTAACCCCTCCCGAATTGATGATGTTGTCGGACCTTCCGGTAATGCGGAATGTGCCACCATTTGCGAAAATTGCAACATCGGAGGTTTGCAATACGCGATTTTCCGTAAGATCGTTGCTGAATTGAAGGCAGCCGTCATTGTTCAAGGATGCTTCCGTTGGCAGAATAAAAGAAAATCCCGGTTCACCCATACGCCGCAACGCCACGTGGCTGTAGGTTTCGGTCATGCCGTAGGTGTGGTAAAATGCGGTTCCTGTCACTGATTTCAGGGCTTCTTCCAGCGTTTCGGAGATGCCGGCACCCCCAATCAGTACCACCCTGAAGGTAAGCAATGCCTTACGGGTGTTTTCATCATTCCAGGTATGGCTTAGCTGCATGGGGGTAAGGGAAATGATGCTAGCGTGCCCGGTGTAATCCTTTAATGGATGGGTTGTGGGCGCTGCTACATCAATGGGAATCTGCCACACTTCCGAGCGAAACAGCTGCATCAAGCCACCCACCTTATCGGTTGGCAGGCAACAGAAAATGCGGTCTGAAGGGCTCACGGATAATGCTTTTGCGGTCATTCGACAACTCAGTGCTATCAGTGAACGTTTCAGCATGAAAATGCCCGGTTCACCGGTGGTACCGCTGCTGCTTACCGGGAATTCCGTTTGTCCGGAACGCCATTGCTGTATAAGGATTTCTGCCTGTTGGGTAAGCACTTATCCCAGCACTTTTTTAATTTCCGAAACCAGGGTGTCTATTTCTTCGCGGCTGTTGTAGTAATGGGTGCTCACACGCACGCAGTCCACCCCGTTTTCTCCCACATAGCGCAGCGTAATTTTCTTGCTGTAGAGCGAGGTCACAAACTCCGAGCTTGCCTTGGGGTTTCCGTTGTTGATGCGGAAGGCAATCTGCGCCCCTCGGCTTTTGGCTTCCGTGGGGGTGAGCATGATGATCTTATCGCCCAGTGCCATCAGCGATTCCTGAAGGTAGGCCGCCAATGCCCGCACGCGGGTTTCTATGCGCTCCGGCCCGATTTTTTTATAGAGTTTCAGGGCTTCCAGGCCTGCTTCATACATAGGGCCGCAAAAGGTGCCGTAGGAAAAGCGGTGGGCGTTGTCAACCAGTTTGCCCCCGGTGGGTGGAGTAGTCGCCATATTGAACTCATTGCTGGAATAGGCCGCCACATGCGTACAACGGGTTTTATCCAGCTTTTTTCTGTTGATATAGAAATAGCCCAGTCCCAGCGGCGCAAGGGCCCATTTGTGAAGGCATCCGCTGTAGTAATCGCAGCCCATTTCCTTCACATTAAAACGAATCATGCCCAGGGGGTGTGCTCCGTCAATGGCGGTAATAATTCCGCGGTTGATGGCAAATTCGCAGATCTCATTCACCGGCAATATTTGCCCTATGGTGCAGGGAATATGCGGCACCGCAATAACCTTGGTTTTTTTGGTTACGGCTTTTTGCAAATTCTCCAAAGTTTCATTTGCAGTTTTTCCCAATTCAAAAGTTTTTATAACAATGCCCTCCAAATTGGCCCTATGAAGCCAGGCAATGCATCCGCCTGCGTGTTCATGGGTGGTCATGAGCACCTCATCGCCTTTGCTCATGGGTATGCCCCAGCAAGCATGGTTAATGCCTTCACTCACGTTTTTGGTGATGGCAATTTCGTAAAAGTCGCAGCCAATAAGCTCCGCAATGGCTTTTTGCAAATCATCGGTGTGTCCGGGATAGGCGCCTTTGCTGGCGGCGTGTTCAAAGCCGTTTTGCAGTGCAGAAAGAACGGGGTAGGGGGTAATGCCCATGGTGCCGTTATTCAAGAATATACGTCCGTTTTCGATGGGAAACAGGGATGCCCTCAGGGCGGTCCAGTATTGCTCATCGTCGGATTCTGCGGGCATTTGCATGAATTGCCTGCGAACGCCTGCCCTGCTGCCGGCGGCTGCCATCAGGGCGGCTGCCGTTAGGAATGATTTTCTTTTCATGAATGAATCAGCACAAACATACAAAATTTAGGGGCAAATGCAGTTTTTAGGGATTTTCGCATTAACACCTATTTTTGTACCCCTAACCACGCATCTATGAAAGTGATTGGAATTATGAGCGGGACCAGCATGGATGGTGCAGATTTAGCACTGTGTAACGTTGAGTTCAACGGCACCGAATGGTCAGCCCGCATTGAGGCAGCCAAAACCTACCCCTACGATGAAAAATGGCGTGTACGCCTTTCCCAGCTGAAATACCAGAATCCGGAGCTGTATGCCAAAACCGATGTGTTTTACGGCAGATTTCTGGGTGAACTGGTGAACCGTTTTTGCGCAGAAAATGGCATAACCCCTGACCTGGTGGCTTCACACGGTCATACCATTTTTCACCACCCCGACCACCGCCTGACCGCTCAGGTGGGAGACGGGGCCACGCTCAGCGCCATCTGCAACCTGCCTGTGGTGTCCAATTTCCGCAGGGCCGATGTTGCCCTCGGCGGACAGGGTGCCCCACTGGTGGGCATCGGCGATGAACTGCTTTTTCCCGAATACGACAGCTGCTTAAACCTGGGCGGTTTTTCTAATATCAGCGCTGAAGTAAATGGCCGCAGAATGGCTTTCGACATTGCCCCCTGCAATATTGTGCTGAACCGCATTGCCAGAGAGCTCGGTCAGGCCTACGATACCGACGGTCAGATTGCCGAAAGCGGACAGATTATTTTCCCGCTCCTCAACCGCCTGAATGACATTGAATACTACAAGCAAAAAGGCCCCAAAAGCCTGGGTCGCGAGTGGATTAACAAGGGTTTCTGGCACATTGTCCGCGATTTTGACCAAGAGCCGGCCCCTGACCGCATGAAAACCCTGGTGGTGCACATTGCCAGGCAGATTGCGGCATCTATTCACAGCATTCATGGCGAAAACGGCGCAGGCCGCGCTGTGCTGGTTACCGGTGGCGGTGCCCACAACGCTTCGCTGATAGATCACCTGCGTGCCGAAACCGAAGCGGAGATAGTGATTCCCGATGCCTTGATGGTTGACTACAAAGAGGCCCTCATCTTTGCTTTGCTGGGCGCCATGCGTGTAAAAAATATACCCAACATCCGCCATGCCGCAACCGGCGCTTCCCGCGCCGCTATCAGTGGTTCGCTGGATGGTGATTTTTCTAAACTATAGTAAACTTAAATCGTGAAATTAGACCAACTCATTGCCAAATTTGAAGGCAAAAGACCCGAAATCGTTTTTGAATGGAAAGACAGTGAAACCGAAGCCGAGGGCTGGGTGGTAATCAATTCTCTGAGGAATGGCGCGGCAGGTGGCGGAACCCGCATGCGCAAAGGCCTTGACAAACGGGAAGTGGAGAGTCTTGCCAAAACCATGGAAGTAAAATTTACCGTAGCCGGACCACCCATTGGTGGCGCCAAAAGCGGCATCAACTTCGATCCCGCCGACCCACGTAAAAAGGGAGTTCTGGAGCGGTGGTATAAGGCCGTACATCCCTTGCTGAAGCATTATTATGGCACAGGAGGTGATTTAAACGTGGACGAAATTCACGAAGTAATTCCCTATACTGCTGCCAATGGATTGCTGCACCCACAGGAGGGCACTGTAAACGGCCACCTGAAAAACTATACTGCCGAAGAACGCCTCAGGGCCATCACGCGCCTGCAGGATGGCGTTGTGCTGCCCATTACCGACGAGCGACTGAGTCCAGACACAGCGCGTGGCTATACCATTGCCGACATGATTACCGGCTGGGGTGTGTGCGAAGCGGTTCGCCATTACTACGAAGTTTACGGCGGCTTTATGAACGGCAAACTGGCCATCATTCAGGGCTGGGGCAACGTGGCTGCCGCTGCGGCCTATTACCTAACCAAATACGGCGTAAGGGTGGCCGGTATCATCGACAGGGAAGGGGGGATTATTGTGCCCAACGGACTGGGTGAAGAGGAAGTAAGACAACTGTTTCTGAACCGAGAGGGCAACAAACTGGTTGCCGACAATATGCTGAGCTTTGAAGAGGTGAACCAGAAGATATGGGATTTGCCTGCTGAAATTTTCATTCCGGGTGCTGCTAGCCGCCTGGTAACCGAAGATCAGGTGAACCGCATGGCTAAGGCAGGGATGGAAGTGGTGAGCTGTGGTGCCAATGTGCCGTTTGCCGATAAAGAAATTTTCATGGGCCCCATCAGTCGGCTTGCCGATGGACAAATGGCTGTTATCCCTGACTTTATTGCCAACTGCGGCATGGCCAGGGTTTTTGCCTACCTCATGAAGAAAGAAGCCGAGGTAACCGATGTAGCCATATTTAAGGATGTGAGCAACATCATCAGAAGCTCGGTAATGCGCCTGCATCAGTTCAATCCCAAATCCACCGGCATCAGTGCCAAAGGGCTGGAGTTGAGTCTTACAGACCTTGTCTGATATACTTAATCGTAATATTTCGATAAGCATCGCAATATTACGATTATAAAGGTTTTTTAGAAAAACTATCTTTATTGCTGCTTTAGCGATGTTACATAATCCGTGAGCGATTTGAGTTGCTCGGGGGTCAGTGCATCTTTGTAGGCAGGCATGGCATTTTTGCCATTGAGAATCTGGTGTTCGATATCGGCGCGGCTGAGGGCTGATTTAGTGAGGTCCTTGGCACCGTTCAGCATGAGCTTACCGTCTTGTCCGTGACAAATGGCGCAATTGAGTTTGGCATAGATTTCCTGTCCGCTGAGGGAGGCAGTAGCTTCAAGGGTTGCGGATTTGCCTTTCTTCTTTTTATGCATTTCGGCCAGGCCGTATGAAGTGATAATGAGCAGGACGCTCAGGGTAGCGAGAATTTTGTTACTACGCTTAAAGCCAATCACTGCAAGGGGTATGGAGGCAAATACGAGGGCGATTTTAATCCAGAGCAGGTTGGTACGGAGTTCTGCAGGCATTTTTACCAGTAAGTAAATGCCGGTCACCAGAAACAGGGTGCTGATAACCATTTCAAAGATGCGCAATCCTTTTTTGGCAAAGAAAGCTTTTATGCCTTCCACATTGAAGGTTAGGGCAACCCATTTAAAGAGGTAGAGGGCCAGAAAGAGAATAACGGTTGTTTTGTGAAGATGAAGAAATCCGGTTTCCATACTGCAAATATGCGGGAAAGAAGCGGAAAGTGGCATCAATTGGTGGTTAACTTTTGCTGAATTGCCATCTTTATGTTACTTTTGCAGCCCCTTAACGGGAGACCCGATCCCATGCCGGCGGCAGAAAGTGTCGCAGATACCGGAAAAAAACCACATCGGGATGTAGCGCAGCCCGGTAGCGCACTTGCATGGGGTGCAAGGGGTCGCAAGTTCGAATCTTGTCATCCCGACCAACGAAAAGCCTCGGCGATAGCCGGGGCTTTTTTACGCAAGGCCAAGTCTGCCGCGGCGTAGCCGGGAGCAAGTGAAGGACATGCGTAAAAAAGTTCGAAGACGCGCAGCGTATTCAGGCTTTTCGTTGCAGCCCACCCCCCTAAAGATCACGAGGCGCAGCCGAGTAACAATTCAGTTGAGAGTTAGGAGTTGAGAGTTAAGAGTTTGTCCGTGCCTGAATAAGGTTGACCGTTTTTAGGCGTTTTGTGAAAGTTAGATTATTTTGAAAACGATACAAACACTTTTTTGCAGTTTAATCTACAGAAAAAGCTTTGAATTACAAGTAAAATAGCTAACTTGCCTGCGGAGTAAAAAAGACGGGCGAGTGTAACCCCGCCCGTAATGTTTCACAACAACGGAATAATCCTTATTGTGAATTGCTTCAGATTTGTGATACAAATATATAGAAAACAAAATGAAAAAAATACTTGGACTTGATTTAGGCACAACTTCCATCGGCTGGGCCATCATTAATGAGGCTGAAACACAACAAGAATCTTCAAGCATTATAAATGCCGGAGTTCGTTTAGTTCCTTTGTCTAACGAAGAAATATCAGAGTTTGGTGCCGGACAGAATATTTCTCTTAACGCGGGAAGGAGGCTTTCAAGAAGTGCAAGAAGAAATCTTCAGCGATATAAACTCCGCAGAAATGCCCTGATTGAGATTTTTAAAAGAAATGCCTGGATTGCAGATAATTATAAATATGCTGAAGAGGGTAAGAATTCTACCCATACTACGCTGAATCTACGTGCCAAAGCTACGACTGATAAGGTAAGCATGGAGGAACTGCTGAAAGTTTTTCTAATGATCAATAAAAAGCGTGGTTATAAAAGTTCACCCAAGGATAAATTCATTGCTGAGAATGGAGTGGCCATTGATAGCATGCATCTGGCGAAAGAACTTTATGAACGTAAAATAACTCCCGGCCAATGGGTACACGAATATTTTATCCAAAAAGGATTTGCCAAGATTCCCCAGTTTTATCCTTCGGATTTACAGGCAGAAGTTGAACGTATTATTCATCATCAAAAACAATATCATCCCAATATATTATCTGACTCAGTTATTGAGAAGTTGATAAACCTACAGGGCAACGCGGTTTCAGCATATTTTAACAAAGAAATGGGAGTGGAACTGGCCGAAAACAAAGGGGTGCGCTCTGAAAGAATAAAACACTTATATCAGCTAAGGAATAAAGCTGTTTCTGAAAGAATAGAGCCTGAAGAATTAGCGCTTATTATCAAAGAAATTAAGGGTCAGATCAGTGGGGGCAGTGGTTACCTTGCTGCTATTAGTGACAGGAGTAAAATATTGATGATGAATCATCAGACAGTAGGGCAGTATTTATTGGAGAAAATCAATGAAAATCCTCTAAATCCCATTAAAGGACTCATCTTTTCTCGGCAGGATTATTTGGATGAATTTGATACCATCTGGAAAACGCAGTCAAATTTTCATTCTGAACTGACCGATGAATTAAAAAATGAAATTCGTGATATAACCATTTTCTATCAGCGCAAACTGAGAAGCCAAAAGCACCTTATCGCAAAATGTGAATTTGAAACCAATAGAATTGTTGCCCCCAAGTCTTCTCCTTATTTTCAATTGTTTAGAATCTGGCAAAATATAAATGCCATAAATTTCACAAACATTAAAACCAATGAGCCATTTGAATTAAATGAAGATCAAAAACAGTATTTATTTTTATTTCTTAATCAGCGTGACAAAATCAAGCAAAGTGATCTGTTAAAAATATTTGGACTAGGCAAAGAATACACGGTTAATTTTAAAGAAATACAAGGAAATAGAACCAGGGCAGCTTTTCTTGATGTGTTTTTAAAAATTGCCGAAGAGGAAGGGCATAGCCTGGAGCGTGATCTAAAAAATCCTGAACAGTTTGAAGAGGGAATTAAAGAATTGCTGCAGCATGCCGGTTTACCTTCCAATTTATTTGATTTTCCATTCGCTGTAACGGATATTAATGCTGCTGAACAATCCATTTTTTACCAGTTATGGCATGTGATTTATTCTGCAGAAGAAGATGCATTTGTAAAGAGATGGCTGAAAGAAAAAATTGGTTTACCGGAAAACTGGATTAATGACTTTACCGCAGTACCACTGGAAGTAGATTATGGTAGTTTAAGCACAAAAGCCATTAAAAAAATATTGCCACATTTAATGGATGGTTTAATGTATAGTAAAGCTGCTGAAATGGCCGGATATAATCATTCTTCATCCATGGATATAGAAAAAATTAATAGCAGGGTTTTAAAAGAGAAACTGTCTGAAATTAGAAAGAATACACTTAGAAATCCGGTGGTAGAAAAAATATTAAACCAGATGGTGAATGTGGTTAATGCAATTATACAACATCCTGAACTGGGCAGGCCTGATGAGGTGAGAATTGAGCTTGCAAGAGAATTGAAATCCAATGCCGAGCAGCGCAAAAATATTATCAATACTATCGCAGATAATACCAAGCAAACAGAAACGATAAAAAAGCGCATAAGAGAAGAATTTGGAGAATCTTATGCAACCAAAAACAATGTATTACGGTATAAATTATGGGAAGAATGCGGCGGTATTTCTGTTTATTCCGGTAAGACCATTCCTGCCAACAAATTATTTGATGCTGACTATGATATAGACCATATTATTCCCCAAAGCCGATTATTTGATGATTCCAGAAGCAATAAAGTATTGTGCGAAAGAGCGCTAAATATTGAAAAAAGTAAGAAAACAGCGTTCTCTTTTTTATTGGATAAATATGGAAATACAGCTGATGAATTTAATCAGTATAGGGCCAGGGTGACCGATTTATTTAAAATGGGAAAAATTGGATATACCAAGTACCAAAAATTACTAATGCCCGATGATAAAATTCCCGAAGATTTTGTAGAAAGACAGCTGAAAGAAACGCAGTACATTACAAAAAAAGCAAGGGAATTGCTGATGCTTGTGGCACGAAATGTAACTACAACAACGGGAATAATTACGGACAGATTGAAGGATGACTGGGGGCTTACGGATATACTTAAACAAATAAACCTGGAGCGCTATCAGGCACATCCGGATTGGATAGAACATTCAACCGACAAAAACGGCAGGGCTGTTACAAAAATCAAAAACTGGTCAAAGCGCGATGACCATCGGCACCATGCCCTGGATGCCTTGGTGATTGCATTTACCAAACGGGCCTATGTGCAATATTTAAACACACTCAATGCAAGGGATGATAAGGGTTCGGAAACCTATTCCACAGAAAATAAATATTTAAGTCGGCAGGCAGATGGCAAACTGCGTTTTAATGCTCCGATACCGGATATGAGAAATGCATGTAAACAAACGATGGAACGTATACTGGTTTCGCACAAATCCAAGACAAAAGTTCTAACCAAACAAACCAATAAAATACGGACTAAAAACGGAATAATAAAGGTAATACGTCAACAGGAAACCCCTCGCGGACAGTTGCATCTGGAAACCGTTTACGCACAAAAACAGCAGTATAACACGGGTGGTGTGAAAGTAGGAGCCTCATTAACCGCTGAAGTGATCAATACCGTGGCCAATAAAGCCATGCGTGAAGCACTTTCAGCAAGACTAAGAGAAAATGATAACGATCCTAAAAAAGCTTTCACAGGTAAAAATGCCATCGCCAAAAACCCGGTTGTGTATGACGCAAAAACAGGTGCAACCCTACCTGAAAAGGTTAAAACGGTTACGATGGAGAACATTTATACCATCAGAAAAAAAGTAGAGCCCGGCCTGAAAGTAGAAAAAGTGATGGATGTGAAAATTAGACACATTCTCAATGAAAGATTACGGGAGTTTAATGGCGATGATAAAAAAGCATTTAGCAACCTCACTGAAAATCCGATATGGTTTAATAAAGAAAAGGGGATTGCCATTAAATCGGTGAAAATAAGCGGTATCAGCAATGCCATTGCCTTGCATGAAAAGCGGGATAAAAACGGAAATCTGATGAATGATGCTTCCGGCAAACCCATCCCAAATTCATGGGTAAATACCGGTAACAATCACCATGTAGCGATTTATCGGGATGAAGATGGTAATCTAAATGAGGAGGTAATTTCCCTTTACGAAGCAGTGACGCGCAAAAAAATGGGGATGGATCTTTACCAAAAAAACCACCCTGAATTGGGCGAACTTGTATTAACCCTTAAATCCAATGATATGTTCCTTTTCCCGGGTGAAAATTTTAATCCGTTTGACATAGATTTTAATAATCCGGATAATTATCCAATCATCAGCAGGCATTTATTCAGGGTGCAAAAAATAGGTTCATATTATTATGTGTTTAGGTATCATACAGAAACAAAAGTATCAGCTGACAAGGATATAAAAAATTTGACCTTTATGAGAATAAATAGTCTATCCCCAATAAATTCAATCAGAAAAGTCAGGATTAATCACCTGGGCAGAATTGAGGAAGTGAGAAAAATGTAACGATTTGATAGCCAGAACCATTTTTATTGAAAATGACTTGCATTTGTCACTCTATCAGGGGCAAATGAAGGCAAGCCCGCGGCTAGCGGGAGCTGAAATTAAGTTTGTCCCCATAGAGGATTTGGGTATTTTGGTGATTGAAAACCACCATACCACCCTTAGCAATGCCCTAATTGCAGCCCTTGCAGAATACAATGTGCTGTTGGTGCATTGTGCCAACAATAAAATGCCTGTGGCCTACACCCTGCCGCTGCAGGCCAATACGCTCTATTCACAGCGGTTGAAGCAGCAGGTTACAGCCAGCATACCCTTGCAGAAAAATATATGGCAACAGCTTATAAAGCGTAAAATCAGAAATCAGCGCCTTAATATGGAATTACATAAAATACCTTGTGCCAAAATGAAGAAATGGGAGGATGAAACCCTGGCAGGGGATTCTAAAAATCACGAAGGCAGGGCAGCAGCCTTTTACTGGAATCATATAACGGGAATACCGGGTTTCACACGAGATGCATTGGGTATGCCACCCAACAATCTGTTGAATTACGGATATGCCATACTTAGGGCTATAGCAGCAAGGGGATTGATGGGTTCCGGTCTGCATCCATCGCTGGGGGTGTTTCATCGCAATAAATACAATCCCTTTTGCCTGGCCGATGATGTGATGGAGCCATACCGGCCCTTTGTGGACCAATGTGTACTGCAAATAATGGCAGCTGGGCTGGATTATTCAGAACTGGATAAAACCATCAAGAAACGTCTGTTGCAAATACCCGTCATGGATGTAAAAATCGATGGAAATAAAAGTCCGCTTTCCATTGCCATGAGCCGCACCACCGCATCGCTGCAGGAAGTGTATGCCGGCAAACGCAAACGGTTATTATTGCCTGAGCTTACGGCATGAATGTGCATCGAATTAATCAGTATCGCTTTTTGTGGATTCTCGTTTTTTTTGACCTGCCGACCGAAACCCGCAAGCAGCGGAAAATTGCGGCTGATTTTCGGAAATTTCTGATCAAAGATGGTTTTCAGATGTTTCAGTTTTCGGTATATATGCGTTTTTGTTCAAGCGCTGAAAATGCCGATACGCATGTTAAGCGGGTTAAAGCGAATTTGCCGGAAGATGGGAAAGTAGCGGTATTTCGCATAACCGATAAGCAGTTTGGCATGGTGGATCTGTACCATGGCAGAAATCGCAGGGATCCACCGGCAGTTTCAAGGCAACTGGAGTTTTTTTAACTTGTATATCTCAAGTTAAAACACATCATACCAATGCTTTATGCAGTGGTACGATGTGAATCTTCGGTAAAATTACAAATCTGAAAGCAATTCACAAC
>CAYYXG010000031.1:0-16178 GCA_964475595.1 uncultured Flavobacteriaceae bacterium | reverse complement strand
AAACTTTATAATTTATCAAGCAGATAAAAATTAAAATGCATTTTTCTGATTTTCTTGTTGTTGCATCTCTCCGGCCAGGTTGTTGAATACAGTATCAGTATAATGGTCCAAAAACTGCTGTGAGTATAGCACGTATCTGAAAAACTCCTTGCTGTTTGGCGCATGGCCACTAATGCGCCGGACAGCGTGCTCGGGTACCCCGGCCATCAATAAAGTGGTGATGGTGGTTTTACGCATGACATGACTGCTCAGTAAATCGCAAAAGCGAAAAGCTTTTCCTTGGCCGGTTTTTACCTCCACCCGCCTACCGTTTTTCATCCGGTATTTACCCACAACTTGCGTCCAGCCTGCTGCTTCTCCCAGCTGCTTCAGTCTTTTGTTGAAGTATGTTTTTCCGGGATATGGCAGCAATTTGTTCCGTATTCCTCGTTCCTTTAAAATTATTCTGGCAAACTCGGGCAGCTTTACCTTGGTTTCGTTTCTTGTCTTTTGGCTGGTTGTAACCAGATACATACTACCATTGAATTTTTGAATATTTCTGGCCGTTAATGCAGTCAGATCAGAGTATCGCAGACCGGTGGCGCAGCCAAACAGGAACAAATCGAGTGTTTCCTTGAGTTGATCCGTCAAAGAGGCCTTAAATCTCGGATTCAATAGCAATTGCAAGTGTTCAGTTGTTAACGCAATAACAGGTAATTGTTCTGTGGGTAGCGTAAACAAACCCTCATAACCTTTGATATTATAACCACGCTTCTTCTTTAGCCAGTTCAGAAATACCCGAATTACCTTCAACTGTAGGCCGGTGTAAACATCCTTATATCCGCAGCGGTAAAGAAACGTTACAAGGTTGTGCTTGAATTGGGACCAGTACTTAATTAACCGCTTATGTTCCTGTTGATGCTCCCGTTGAGCAACAGGAATTTGAAGAACTGTTCCGCAATGGATTTGAAACTTCTGCAATACAGAATAAACGGCTTCGTAATTTACAATTGTTCCGGGCTGAAGTCTGGCACCATTTGGCATTCTGCGTTTACCATTTTTCGAATCCGAAATGAACTTGTTCATTTCGGATAGGAAATTTAGCTGTTTTGTTAATTTGTTATGTGTATGCATAGGTTTGGTTGTATTAAAATTGGGGTAATTCAAATAGGAACTTTATACAACAAAACAACATACCATTTATTGAAGGGCCATTATTAATCGCAAAAAAGTGAATTTGCCACCGGGATGTAATATGCTCTTGAGGATTGGGATGATGCTAGGCAACGCCACCGCTTGTAAAAATTCATGCAAATCGGAAAGGTTGTTAATGAATCATGCAACTTTGAATGCTAAAATGTATTGAATGTTGAGGGAGAGCGCATTGATTGTTGATTAAAATGATTGGTTGAAGTTGTTAACCTGATTGGGCTAGTTGATTGCATAACAAATTATAATAACCTGATTAATCAACCCAAATAATTGTGGCATAAGCTCATTGATGAAGATTATTGAACATTCAATAATTTCATACGGAGGCGGATAGTTGTATTATGAGGTCAGATCATTGTCTAATTGGTATGCATAGTATTCTTTTCACAGGCTTGGTTAGTTGCAGTTCTGTATATTATCACTGTATACAATATCCAATGAGCTGTTTACATGCTTTTGAACCTTCGCCATTTGAATAATAGCTGAACTTTTCAGTAGATACGTTGAATTTTGGTTATTATCTAGGTTCTGTAATTTTCAAAAAAGAGAAAAATAAATGGCAAAACTACTATCACATTATATCTGAAACCACGCAATTGATTAAGTTGGTAGAAGGAAGAACAGAAAAGCCATTATCACAGCGCGATACGTGCATTTCGTACTTTATTAATAGCGATGAAGGTTGTGTTTCTGGTGAGTTGTCAAAAAGTGGATATGGCTTTCCCAATTGTTAAAAAGTCTTTAAGTGATTTGGGTGCAAAAGGGATTACCACCAAAGGGGATCGGGGCCAATAAACAGGATGCTCTGTGGTTTAATTCTTAATAAATCATTTATTGTCTGAAATAAATATTAATTTTTTTTGCGGCCCTAGCATTGAGCTATTTTCTGCGCCGTAAGTATAACATGGTATTTCCCTTCTCTTAACTAAGGATCCATATAATATTGGGGGAGAGTAATCGCCAAATATGGGGTGTAATTGTTGATTTGATAGGAGGCAATTACATGTCACAGAGTTAGGGTAAATGTCCTTGTTTTCCATAACAAATTTGGGGTTGTTGATTCTCAGGAGCATTTGATTATTTGTTAAACGTAACATATAAAGATTTCTCTGATCTTGGCGGTGAAAGAAGCTGTATTTCCACCGCATTTTCCCCTCATACCTTCATTTTTGTTAAATTTGGTGTTAGCTGTGCTCTAAATTCGATTCCTGTTTTCGGGGGGATTTACAAAAACTTGTCCACCACGCTGGAAAAGGGGGGGTAAAATGGGTGGAGTCCCTTTGAGTTTCTGTGGGGTTTTAAACAGCAGAAAATCAACGACTTGAAAATAGGTTCGATTCCGTCCGATACCACAACCAAAAGCCCTTATCAAAGGGCTTTTTTTATGTCTCTACTGATTACACACTGGGAAACTTCGGATAGGGAATAAAGCCGGCGGCAATGTTGATTAGGGCAGGGGCAATCACAAATGCCAATACAATGAGGATGACAGCATGCGTCCATGCCAGCTCTACATTATTTTTTGTGAGCTCTACATCTTCGTTTTCATGCGTGAGCATGCCCACCACCAAATAGCTGAATCTAAAAAAGATTAATGAAAATACCCACATGCCGGCGAAGTATCCTACAGCGTAGGTTATGGCACTGGAAAGCTGGTTGTTTGAAACAAAAAATGTAAATGCCTGGTTGGTGAGGTCGGCTACGTGGTAAAGGTTTATGCCCGCCATAAGCAAGGAAGCAATAAACACAATCAGCACTGCCTGGTTTTTCGTAGGGTTTGAAAACTTGGCAAAAAATCGCTGTTGCAGTTTGGTGAATCCGAACATGTATCCGATGCCCAAAACCATTAGTACGAGTAGGTTTAATAATCCTGTATTCATAGTTGTTATGTTGTTTTTATCTGATGGGAAATACTTCCCAATTTTTAAAGATTTGCCACACGGGAGCGCCCAGTTCAAAAGCATTATTGCGCTGTGTGCATTCCCAGGCATAGTATCGTTTTCCGCTGCGCATGTCCCTTGCCCACAAATTTCTTTGTGGTGGATTAGGGATGCAAATACCCAGCATGGCATGATGTCCTGCCTCAACCTCGCCCATCAGCATTTCTGCATCAAATCCCATGTTTAAGTATTTGAGTATGGACATGGCAAAAAGCGATTTGGTGTCGCAGTCTCCGGCGCCATTTACCGCATATTCCAACGGTGAATACACCGCAAAGGGTTCCACATTGTCGCAACATCCGTAGGGATAGGGCTTGGGTTTACAATCCTGCATCGGTCTGTCTCCACTTCCGCAGGGTTCCTGTGCCCAGGTAATGTAGGTGTAGTCAAAGTTCTGGGCGCTGGAAACCACCATTTGCATGGCCTGACGGTAATTGAGTTTCTGCTCTTCAATAATATTCCGATATCCTTCCACCATGTCTTTGAGACCTGCTTTGTCATGCCTGAACATGCCGGCCCAGCAATTTGGATTTGGCGGGAGTTTTAAGCGGTTTGCACGAGCCGATTCATATGCTTTTTTGGGAACGGTAAATTCCAGCGTATAGGTTTTACCATCGAAAGATTCCCATTTCCAGGTTCTTTTAATGGTGTTATCAGGGTCATTGTCTTGCGCATTTTCATCTTCCTCTTGTTCTTCCTGTTCCTGCAAGGCAATCTTGTTCAGTGAATCCGCTTCTGCATGGCGGCGACTGAGTTCATTTTCATTAAACAAACCCAGGTCTGATTTCAGGAATGACAACACAATCAGCAATACAATCAATGCCCAGAATAAGAGCTGGGAAACATTGAAATATTTCTTTTCATGCGTCATGCCGATTTCGATTCTGCAAGGTTGTTCCCATACTTACTAAATTGCATTTTCATGTCTTTGATTTCTGTGTCAATCACGTGGCAGTATTTCTGGGTAATCAGGTAATGGTAGGTGGTTTTACTGATTTCATGCAGTGCCAGTTCCTGCACATAGGCGCCGTGCCTGACTTCCATGGAACGGTAAATAACCACAAGTGGAATCATATAGATGGCAAGCACCATGATGTCCATCCATAACTTCCATTTGCCAAGCCCCGAAGCCAGCGCATCGAATGTAAGCAGCAGCGAATTGGCATTAACCAAAATAAATGGCTCATCCGGGTCGGGGGTCAGAATGTATTTATAGGTCCAATCTTCGGGTGGTAGCAATTGTTTTAGGTCAGACAGTGCCATGTTGATTTGCTGGCTGAACATCAGAATTTCCAGACCGTTGGCAAAAATTACGGCCAGCAGCGCCATCACAAATACCCGCACAGCAATGGTGAAAAGGTTGCGCGGGGCTTTGGGGTTTATGCCTATTTTTCCACGAAGCTTGTCTTTGGCGGTAACTGCCCATCCTTTAAGCACCTCGTCTGCATGCTGGTAGACTTTGCCATCCAGCGCATACAGATTGTGTTCCCGGTAGTGGTTTTCGTGCTTGATGTGATAATGTTCGAGTGTGCTCCCTTTCAGGTCTAAACCTGTCATCAGAAACAGCCGGTACAAATTAAACACCACTGCACCGATAAATAGGCCCACACCAAGGGCAACAAGCCAGCTATGAAAGAGTATGAGCGAATACACGGTGGCTGAAACCGCACTAATCAAACCAATCACCAACAGCATCAGCGATATGCCGTTGTAAATCAATATTTGCCGCTTAACCACATCTGCAGGCAGTTTCTGCATGATGTCGCTGTCTATTCCTATCTGGTCGCTAAGCCGCATATTGTTTTTTATTTAATTACGGTTTTATTGCTGTGGGCAAAACAAGGTGTATTTCCATTTGGTGTCGCTGCTGCCGCCGGTTACCCGCACCATACAGTGGTCGTCTTTGTTATACTGAAAATCAAAGGTGAGCGCTCCACAGCATTTGGCTGCATTCTTGCCACCTACAAAACCCTTTTCATTCCCCGGCACCTGAGTGGTGGAAGCCACCAGGTTGCCTTCATAAAACACTTCCAGTTTATCAGGAACGGTTTCCATGTCGTATTGTATGATCACCCTTCCTGATTGATTGCCCAGAATATGCTTTTTCTCGGTAATGCCACGACCTCCGGATTTGGCTGCCTGACTGCATCCTATGGTGTTATCGCCGTTTAGACTGTCTATTTGCTTACGCAGACGGGCAAGCTCTTCCTGACAATCCTTGCAGTTATTTAATCCCAGGTTACAGCCGCTGGGATTACACTTTTTTAATAGTAGCAGCAGCAACAGCAACAGAAGCAGCCATTTCAGAATATCCCATAACTTGGTTAGGCAACCGCTGAATTGCGTTACTATGGGCGGCTTTTCCGGATTGATGGGTTCAGGTGCGGGCGGTTGTGGGTCAGTCGGTTCCGGGGCATTGGATGGGACCTTAATCTTACCCAAAAAAGTTCCTTCTACAATGCCGTAGGTCTTGCCGTCTATTTCCCAGGAGTCTTTTACCCTTGCATCTTTGATGACAACCTGTTCGAAATCGTAAACAATCTTTTCCTGAATGTATTGTTTGTTGCCCGGATGCAGTTGAATATTGGTGACGTTGTATAGGTAAAGTGCATCGCGGTTCAGGTGGTCCTGCGGATTGAATTCTTTGAGCGGCACTATATCATACAGTTCACCCCGATACAAACGCACATGGTGTTTGTCAGGGCCCGGCATAGGTTGTCCGTCCACCAGGGTGCTACCCTGATCGGTAAAGTAGTTCCCGCTAAAGGTTCCCTGAACAAAAAGAAATGGAAGCGACATGCAGCCGAATTACTTATGCTTGATTGTCGGGTTTTACGAATGAAGAAGGGTCTTTTTGAATATCTTCTTTTTCCTGTTTGGCAAACAGGGTAATGGCTTCTTTGGCGTTTTCTTCTTCTTTGGCATTTTGGTGTTCCACAATGGCAATAATGCGCTTAGGGTTGTAGAAACCTTTCATCGTATGAAGCTTGTTGTTTTCATCAATGATATGCTCACGGTTGATACCCTGCTTGGTTTCCAGAATCTGATTTACGTTTTCGCTCATGTAGTCATACGGTGATTTGATGAGCATGAGTTTCAACAACACGGGTGCAATTTCTATGAAAACGAACATCAGGCGAATCATCCATGCAGGCACAGAGGAACCGGGAATGGCGTGCAGGGCCAACAATCGGTCCAGCAAGCCGTGTGATGAGTTGTTTACCGAGCTAAGTTCTTTGATTTTAGCGGTTTTTTCATCTTCATACACCTGCAGTTTCTTGTCCAAAGCATTGATTTTTGCCTTTCTTTCCTCAATCCTTCCCATTACTTCAGAAGCCATTCTTTTGAATTCTTCACATTTGGGGCCACATCCGCCAAATTCGGTGGCATTTTCTTTGGCTGCCCGTTTTTGATAATCCTCACGTTCCTTCTCCAGGTTCTTTACTTCATCCTCAATGGTTGCCTTATCCTTGTTGAGTTTATTGAATTCAGGTGATTTGGTATAAATATCCTCAATTTTCTTGATTTCGGCTTTTTGCTCCTCCTGATCAAGCTTATAGAATTGCTTGTCAATCTCTTTCTGGAAAATATAAACTTCTAGTGGAGCAGAAATGGTAAAGCCCAGTATCATGGCCATAGCCAGACGTGGGGTGGCGTTACCCAGTTCTTTCCAGGTGATGGTGTCTGTGCCGTCCCCTTTACCCGTACTGGATACAATAAAGCGGTCTAGGTTAAAAATAATGGCACCCCATAACAATCCTACTGGAATGGCAATGGCTACATTTTCAAAAATGTAATTGATGGCAAAAAACATAGAGAGCGCGGCCAAAATGCCCGTGGCCAGCACAATACCCCCGATACCGACATACTTTACATGATCAGCATAACTGGAATATTTTAAAATATCCTTGTCTGCACCGGCACACCACCACAGAAAGCGGGTGGCACCTGTGGCCGGTTTGGCTGAATAGTCTACATGTTCATTCATGATATATTGATTTTTTATTGTTTGATTGTATTTGTATAATCTGCCTCTGTTTCATTAAAGAAATGCTTGATGGCATTGTATTTCGTAGTGCTGTAGTTGTACACAGCCAATATTTTTCGTTTGTCGAGTGCGGTATGTAAAACACGTCTTTTTTGATTGCGCAGGGCCACCGGTTCAGGGTTTAAACGGCTGTTGCGGGGGGCAATGAGTGTATTTCTGCTTCCTACCAGGGGTTGGTCGTGGGTGAAATTACGGTTTGAAGGAAGCGATTGGGTCAGGGGTACCGTATTTAGCGACCGGTTATTCCCGGTATGGGCAAGATCGCCCAGTGGAGCTAAATCCAGCCAATACAAATCTTCCTCGGGAATGCGCAGGGTGGCAGAAAGGGTTTTCCCGTTAAAGCCCTTGGCTGTGAGAGTGTATTCCGGTTGTGACGCATTGATAATAACCGTAGCGGCATTTCCCTCCAAAGATTTTCCTACAGGGTGTATGTCTATGTTGCGTGCACCGGTTACTTCCCATATCAGCGTGGCTGAACAGCCGTCAATGAAAATGCCTTCTCCGTCTATTTCGGCATACAAATCTGTTCCATCGCCGTCTTTACCAATATGCACATGCGGTGTAGATTCCAATTTGAAAAATACGATTTTAAGGGACTCGGGTTTTATGAGAAAAAGTATATACTTTTTAATGAGCGATGCATAGGGAATAATCACCATGGATGCAGCCACCAGCAGAAACAGCAGCAGCTGTGTGCTTTTATCGAGTTCGCTGAGCCATTCAAAGAAACTATACATTATGCCAGGGGTCTGATGTCTGTAAGTTGAAAGGAGGCCCAGTTAAAACTGCCGATGGCAATGGGTGCCGTGGTTTCCAGAAGTAGGTATGATTTGTTGTTGTGAACAATGCTTTCTCCGGCGATGTTAAGATCCGAAACGGCCGCCATAGCGTGGGCCCCGTTGGTTCTGCTGGAAGAAGATTGCACCATACAATGCACAATAATAATGTTTTCTTTGGGAATGAGGTGTGAAAGTATGGAAGAGAAAAACAGGGATTTGCTGTCGCAATCGGCATATCCGAGGACAAAGCTTTCGGGTGGCAGACTGAGTTCGTGGTAATACCAGTCAGCAGTGTCAAAATTGGGCTGACCATAGGGGATAAACTGCACAAAGTTTAATGCCGCTTGCACCCTGTTGAAGTAGTTGTCTTGGTTATGGGCTGCAAGTTGTTCTTTCAGGTCAGTTGCAATTTTTCCTGTCAGGGCATCAAACTGATGGATTAACGTTGGATAGGCCACTCCCATTTGGGTATTCCCATCGAAGTACCAGCCGTTGCTATTAAAGTGCAGGTCCATTTCAGCGCGGGATACCCCGGATGCGATGCTAAAACCGTCCCCATTTTTTTGAATCATTTTCATGGGAAGACCGAACGTATCCACTTGTCTGGAAGTCTCCACCGGTTCGAGGGTAATGTGTGATCGGCCTTGTAATTTCTGTATGAGGGGATATTCATAGATGAAAGAGGCCACCGAACCTTCTAGGGTTCCTTTAATGAAATGCTGGTAGGCGCCATATTCTTTCGGGGGCCTGCTATAATCTTTGGTTTTGGTTTTGTGCTGGGTCAGAAATTCTATGATAGCAAGGTGTTTTTCGGGTAAATACACAGAATCATTGCCAGATTTGTATGGCATTTCAAAGCCCGACAGGTAGAAAACCAGTATGATGCAGAGCAAAGGAATGATGTACATGCTTGCCATAAGTGGAGGATAGGGGTAAAGGAGGGCAATAATAATTAATAAATATAAAAATAGAAACAATAGTAAGTTGCCAAAAATCCTTTTATATAAGATTGAAAATAAAAGGGAATACCAATTGCATCTTCCTAGTTATAACGACTTGTCATTATTTTGGGAAAACAGCTGATATTTTTCATTCCGAACAAATGTATCAAAGCTGTGAATGGGTGTTCGAATTTTTTTAATACCTTAAAAAGAACATTGTCGCGCAACTCAAGTTATCCACATTTGGCATATTGTTATCTTTTTTAATGATGGTAAAAATTTGGGCGGTATAATACAAAGAAAACCAATAAAAACAACCCATGCAGAAGGAGGTATCTGTATTTATTGTGCTTAAATAAGCTGTCTTGTGTGTGGATAACGCCACGTAATATACAAAAAAAATTACAATCATGCAAACACAATTATCAAAAGTTTGTTCATTTGTGTACATCATTAAATACATACACGTATGGAACATTTCAACCTATTGACGACGACTAACGTCATCGCAGCCGACAACTACGTAGCATTTACGTTCTTCATCGGCACAATGGCCATGATGGCCGCTTCTGTGTTCTTCTTCTTTGAACTGGGTAACACCTCAAAAAGCTGGAGAACATCTGTTCTGGTATCAGGTATTATTACCTTCATTGCAGCTGTGCACTACTATTACATGCGCGGCTACAACCTGGAAACAGGTGGAGAGTCACCCGTATTCTTCCGCTATGTTGACTGGTTGCTGACTGTGCCTTTGATGTGCGTAGAATTCTACCTCATCACCAAAAAGGCCGGCGCTAAAGTAGGTTTGCTGTGGAAACTCATCCTGGCTTCCGTAATCATGCTGGTTACCGGCTATTGGGGTGAAGCGGTTGCCCGCAATCAGGCTGCTTTCTGGGGTCTGGTATCAGGTGCTGCCTATTTCTGGATCGTGTGGATGGTATGGAAAGGCGAAGTAGCTCAGCTGTCGAAAGCCAGCAGCCCTGCTGTACAGAAAGCCATCGATTCTCTGTTGAAATTTGTGGTTATCGGATGGGGTATCTATCCTCTGGGTTACCTGGTTGGTACTGCTGATGGTCAGTGGTATGAGTTCTGCAAGAACTGGAACCTGAACATGGACATCATCTACAACATTGGTGATGCTGTAAACAAAATCGGATTTGGTCTGGTAGTATATGCCCTGAGCAGAAGCGAAGACTAACTCAACACAATCATTGTTAAAAAGGGGTTCTGATTTTTCATGAACCCCTTTTTTTTCAAACAGCCATGAAACCCACACAGCCCATCCATTGCGATTACCTGTTTGCAGGAGCTGGTGCTTCTGCCACACTGTTGCTGTTGCGCATGGAAAAAGCAGGGTTGCTCGTCGGTAAAAAAGTGGTGCTTTTGGATGCGGATTTTACTTCGCTTACACGTAAGACCTTTTCTTTCTGGGCAAAATCGGAGGATGAGCTACTTAAAGACTGTGGCAGTTTGGTTCAACAAAGCTGGGATTATTTACGGATAAACAGGGAGGAGTCAAAATCCCTTCATCCTCTGCAATACCACAGTATTCCGGGTGTGAATATGCATGAGGCACTGAATGACCTGGTGGAACGCAATGGCCTTGAACGGGCGGAAACGGCGGTTTTATCCATGGTTTCAATCGTTTCTGGAGTGGAGGTCACTACCGACATAGGAACCTATACCGCAAAGCATGTTTTTGATAGCCGGCCTGCAGGGTATTTGCCTCCAAAGCCCAATGAAACCTCTCTTTTCCAATCGTTCATCGGTTATGTGATTGAACCCGCACAGCCGCTGCCACAACCGGAAATCATGGATATGATGGATTTTAATGTGGAACAGCAGGGCGCAACCCAGTTTATGTATGTGTTGCCCATGACAGATAAAAAAGTTCTTGTGGAGCTTACCCGATTTGGTTCGCAAGTTATCACCGATATAGAAGCCAAGCCGGTGTTGGAGCAATACATAGCAAATTATTTTGGAGAGGTTCGCATACTCGAAACCGAAACGGGCTGTATTCCCATGTGTACTGCGCCGCTCAGGGTGCACGAAATGCAGGGGGTGACCCGGCTGGGAGGCAGGGCAGGAGCCGTTAAACCGGGAACCGGTTATGCCTTTAAAACTATGCACAGGCAGGCGGTTGAAATTTGCCAACATTTGCAAGTGGGCCAAGCGGCTAAACCACTTGTTTCCTCCGCCCGCTTTCGGTTCTACGACCGACTCCTGTTGTGGATACTCGCCAAGACACCCGAGTGGGGTAAACCCATTTTTCAGCAGCTATTCAAGCGAAATCACACCCCTCGGATATTGCACTTCCTGGATGAGAAAACTACATTGATTCAGGATGTGGGAATTCTGATGAGTTTGCCTTTCCGTCCTTTTTTGGCTGCTTTAAGGCAGGATCTTAAACACAATCCGCCGGTGGTCTCCAAACCTGTTTTACTGTCAGCTACGGCTTTATTGTTATGGGTAGTATATTCCTTATTCCCTGCCTGGTATACACCGATTCAGTGGGTGTTATTGTCAGCGGGATTGCTGGCAGTGGGAATTCCACATGGGGCTTTGGATCATCTGCTGGAGAGCGGTAAAATCCATGATAAACCTCGACCTGGTTTTATACTGAAATACCTGAGTATAATGCTGTTGTATCTGCTGTTATGGCAGTGGCTTCCTGTCGTTGCTTTGGTGATTTTCCTGTTGTATTCTGCCTTTCATTTCGGGCAGGCGGATATTCAGGAGTGGCAAATACTCCATTTTTCTCACCTGAAATCATTTTTTTGGGGGGCGCTTATCTTGTCTATCATATTGTTTTCCCATGTTTCTGAAGTAACTGAGATTTTAAAAGGAATGTATATTGAAGCGCCATGGATTCCCGGCGTCTTAGTGGGTTATGCAGCCCTTATTCCGGCACTTGCCTGGGGTTTGTATGAAAAAAAACCTGCGATTTTGTGGAGTCTGCTTATGTTGATGATAGGCATGCATCTGCCGGTAATTTCCGCCTTCGGACTGTATTTTATTGGTCAACACAGCACGAATGGTTGGACACACCTCAAAAAAGGTATGCAGGCCGGCAACCGATTGCTGTTTTTGAAAGCAATGCCATTTACCCTAGGAGCAGTTACCCTTTTAATGGGTTTCTTTGTGTTAAACCAGACCCAATTTATCTCATGGAATTACAGACAATTAATATCCGTATTTTTTGTGTTTTTAGCTTGTCTTAGTATGCCGCATGTTTGGGCGATGCATCGTTTTTACAAACAAAAAAAGTAGTGCTTGTATAGCGATAGAAAGGTTATATAAAATTAACACCCAATTGTTTGATAAAAGTAAATAGGTTATATATTTTTGATTTAAATATTGAAAACCAAATTAATATGAGATGTCAAATCAAAATAAGACTATTACTCTTTACAGGTATGTTCTTTAGTTTGACCTTGTCTTTTGGCCAAACTTCTAAAGAACCTGTACCCTCGGTCATTTTACTGCGTGCAGAAGGAGATTCCCGCGGAAATAAACCCGTTTGGATATATCAGGATGGAGCAAAAATATGCAGTGTTCTGCCCGGTCAGCACATTTCACTGTCGCCCTCTTCAGGTGAGCATGCCTATTTTGTGTCGTTTTCAGAAAAAAGAAATCTGAAAGCCAAGGAAACTGAGGCCGCAATTTCTGTAAAATGTGAACCTGGTAATACCCTCTATTTTCACATCGTAAGCAACCCTGCCAACCGCAAAAATGTATCCTGCACCCCCATTGTGGAGATCAGTGCCAAAAAACTTTTGCAGGCAAGTAAGATTAGAGACTGCAAGACGAAAAAATAACTTCGTTACCCGGTTGCCATCATTTTCACCCAGACTGCTGCAGAACGGTTTAGTTTAAACCGAATATAAGGGATTTTTATAAAAATCCGAACTTTCGTCAAGGTTGACGGATTTTGCCTGTTTTTATGGTATGCCCTGAACTTTGTGTTTCAATTGTTAAAAAAATCTATGAATCACACATTTTACAAAGAAGAAGGAATCTGGTACATCGACTTACCCGAATTTTTAAATGCCGGTCTCGGAACCAAGGCCAATCTGATGATGGTGGCCGGTGCAGACACCTTTTTGGATAGGGTATCCGGAAACGGGCACCGTGTTCAGGTGGAAATTAGCACTGATGCGGCAGCCCCGTTTGATTACCAACTGCAGAAAGTAAGAGACGGGCTCGACAAGGAATTGCTGGCGGATATTGGCCATGCCCCGGTGGATTACGGCGCTTATTACAACGTGCTGCAAATTAACCACGAACTGTGGCTTTGTCCTGTAACTGAGTACGTTTTTGGCGGTGGCTACCCTGAAGAAATTTACATTAAGGTACTTGCTGTAAATTGAGTATGTAGTTAGGAGTTTAATGGTTTATTAGTTTATTGGTAGAATGGTTAATGCGAATTCCTTTTATCAACCAATAAACTAGTAAACCAATCCACCATGAGTTTAATGGTTTAATAGTGTAATGGTAAATACGGGTTCCCTTATTAAACCAAGCGACTAATCAACTAATCAACCAACCAATCAACCAATCAACCAACCAACCAACCAACCAATCAACCCACCATGTGCGAACTATTAGCCCTACACTTTAATCAGAACATCAATCCCCGTTTTTCTCTCAAAGGTTTTCAGCAGCGAGCCCGCGTGCACAGCCACGGCTGGGGCCTGGCCTGGTTTCCCGACGGAGAGGCACAGATTATCAAGGAACCCCGAAATGCCATGAACAGCAGTCTGTTTGAGGCGGTCTATGATGGCCCCTGGGTGAAAAGCAAAAACATCATTTCCCACCTGCGCTTTGCCACGCATGGAAAACACTTGCAGCAAAACACCCATCCGTTTATGCGTTATTACCGTAAAAAAAGCATTGTATTTGCCCATAATGGCGTACTGAACGGCCATGAATACCTGTCTCTTAAAGGATACCAGCCCGTTGGACAAACCGATTCTGAACATGCCTTCTGCCATTTGCTGGGTGCGATGAAAGAACAAAAGCTGGAACTGGAACGGCCGGGCCATTATCCGAAAATTCAGGATATCCTGAAACACATCAACATCCTCGGAAAATTCAACTGCATTTTCAGCGATGGAGAGCGGTTGTTTGTGTACCATACCGCCACTCCTGGCAATTCATTGCATTATACCATCCGCAAGGCCCCATTTGGCAGGATTACACTGTCTGACCTGGATATGTCACTGAACCTGGAGGATGAAAAAAATCCGCATACCCGGGGTGTGGTGATTGCCACGGCGGCCATAACAGATAACGAAAACTGGCAAGCGCTGCCCAAAGGCCAACTGTTTGTTTTTAAAGATGGAGTTTGTATTTTTGGAGAAATACACGCGAATGATACCCCAGCCCGTCTTTGAGAAAATTTCCGACCGACTTAACTTTTTATTTCCGCCCAACAGCTTCGTTTACATCAACCTGAGTCCGGATTCCAACGGGCGTCTGCGCTCCGGCATGCGATTCGCGTTGTGCGAACAGCTCGAGCAGCGTGGCATGTCGTTGGCGTTCCCTCCCGACCTTGACAACGACATGCTGGATCTGTCGCAGACAGATGAAGATTACTGGACCTACCATTTCCCGGGGTTAAAATCACTGCACCGCCGCAAGCAGGGCATTCTGGTGGGGGAATTGCTGCGTGGTGTGAACCTGCAGCTGGCAGGTCACCTGATACTGCGGAAGCTTAATATTGACGCAGTTCAAAACCACTATCTGCTCTATTTTGGGTATGAGGGCACCTGGTGTTGCTCACACAGTGAATTTCAGACCGAAGAAGCCATGTGCAAGCTTATGCTGCAGATAGCACAAAGCGACATTCCGTCAAGCCCCGAACTGAATTACAATGCTTCAATTGATAGGGAACAGTCGTTTAAAACTACGCCCGATATCTCCGACAATAGGCAAAACTGGCTCAGAAACTTACGCGAAAGTATTGTTGGAAGTCCCGATTTCCGGGAGCCGGGAGTAGATTACGATAAGCAGGCCATTCTGGAAGACGAGGATGTGCTGCGAACCCTGCAGGCCATTCAGCAAACCGAAACTGAGAAGGGATTTTACAAAGTTATACGGGCATTGTTGCTGGAAGTTTATCATCACCCGCAGGCAAGCAGAGAGCTTGTACCTGTGTTGGGTCAGATTATGCTTGAAGCTGAACGCAGGCCGTTTCGCCTGAGTATTAACAGTTTCAGAAACAGCATTGATTTTGAAGAGATTGATACCTTTGTTAAGCTGAAACCCCTGGATTTTTCCCTGTACCGTCTGTTTTACAATCATCCCAACGGTTTTAAGCTGAGTGAAAGACCTCAATACCTGGATGAAATGCGCAACATTTACCGGGGGGTAACCGGCATAGAAGACCAAAACAAAATCAACAGCATTCTGGAGCCCATGTTCATACTATCCAAAGACAACGGCAGCATGAATCAGAGCATATCTCGTATAAAAGCAGGATTCCTCTCCCGCATGGATGTAAGGTTGATACAAACTTACATCATCAGCGGAGAGAGGAACCGTCCCTATCGCATTGCTGCGCTTACAGCCTAATTCCCGTTACGGATTAGGGTTTTTCAATTTTTGCAAATACGCCATTTTTTTGTTGTATTCTGCGTAGTTGTGCTCATTCACCATATCGCGCATGCCGGCCGAATTTTTGCTGAAATAGCCGTGGTTCTTAATGTTCAGGGCCTCAGCGGCTCTCCACACATCGTGGTCGGTGCCATAGTAGGTAAATTCCCAGCCCTTGGTTTCGCATTCGCCAATGTACTGGCGGATACCGGCAGTAGTCCACTCGCGGCTGCTGTTTTCCTCGCCGTCTGTAAGCACAAATACGCTTACACGGGTGCTTTCTGCAGGCAGGTTTTTTACAAAAAGGTAATTTTCCAGTTTTTTGAGGGCGTTGCCAATGGCGTCGTTCAGCGGGGTGCCGCCCATAGGTCTGTAATCGGGAGCTTCGCCGTTCCAGCGCTGCACCTCCTGAAAAATCAGTCGTTCATTGAATCGATTGTCTGCAAAGGTCCATAGGTTCACAAACTGCTGCAGCTCTGGCATTTCAGTCTGTTCCTGTTTGATTTTTTCCAGCAAGCCAATAAAGGTTTCGCGGGTGCTTTCGGTTACAGGGGCCATGGAGCCGCTCTCGTCAATAATAAAGAGGTTCACGGCGTTTGCGATGGTGGTTTCATTTGTTTTGTTCATCATAAAAAAGTATAAATGGGTTGAATTTGGAACCACAAAACTGCAGGGGTTTTTG
>CAYYXG010000030.1:0-16460 GCA_964475595.1 uncultured Flavobacteriaceae bacterium | reverse complement strand
CTCCAACTTTTTTTGCCATTTCACGCAACTCATCTTCTGATTTTCCTTCCACATCAAGCTTCCCGTATTCGCGGATCGCATCAAACATACTCAATCGACGGAAAGGGGCTTTAAAGCTGATATCGTTATCGCCCACTTTGCATTCCGTGGTGCCGTTCACATCCATGGCGCACTTCTGCAGCATCTCCTCCACGAACTCCATCATCCAGAAGTAATCCTTGTAGGCCACGTAGATCTCGAGGCCGGTAAATTCCGGATTGTGGGTGCGGTCGATGCCCTCATTACGGAAATTTTTGGCAAATTCATAAACGCCGTCAAAACCGCCTACAATAAGGCGTTTGAGGTATAATTCATTGGCAATGCGAAGGTAGAGCTGCACATCAAGCGCATTGTGGTGAGTAACAAATGGTCTGGCTGCGGCTCCCCCATGGATGGGCTGTAAAATGGGGGTTTCCACCTCCAGGTATCCCTTGCTGTTGAAGGTTTCGCGCAAGCTTTGCACTACCTTGCTACGTTTGATAAAAATGTCTTTCACACCGGGATTCACCACCAGATCCACGTAGCGCATGCGGTAGCGGGCCTCTGGGTCGGTGAAAGCATCAAAAACATTACCGTCGGCATCCTGCTTGGGCAGGGGCAGCGGGTTCAGGCATTTGGATAGCAGCTGCAATGAGGTGACATGCACACTGGTTTCACCTGTTTGGGTGGTAAATACATGTCCTTCCACGCCAATGATATCTCCAATGTCCAACAGTTTTTTAAATACTTCGTTGTACAGGGTTTTGTCTTCACCCGGACAAATCTCATCGCGGTTCACGTAAATCTGTATACGTCCGGTGCTGTCCTGTAGGTTGGCGAAAGCGGCCTTTCCCATGATGCGCTGGCTCATCATTCTGCCGGCCAGGCGAACGTGTTTAAAGCCTTCGGTGTTTTCGGGGTATTGCGCCTTGATATCAGCGGCGTAGTGGGTTACATCATAGGCCTCGGGTGGAAAAGGGTCTATGCCCAGCTCACGAAGTTGAGCCATTTTTTGCCGGCGCACCAGCTGTTGTTCATTCAGGTCGTGGTCAAACATGATTTCAGCGCAAAATTACGGTTTTTAGGGTGATAAAGTGGTGGGGATTTGTGCTGCACATGCTTCCGCGCTGACGCCCTTGGATTTATTTCAAACACTGGCACAGAGTTTCTCAGAGTTGTGCTGAGTGGCACAGAGGAATGTCTAAATGATTAGGCCTAGTCGGTCTCGCCATGCCACAAGCCATGCATAAAGACCAACCCGTTCGAAAGGCAGTTCAAAACCACTTCCACTACCAATCCCCTCTTGAGAAGGGTAATTGTGAGGTAATTGTAATCAGTGTCAAAATCTGGGGTGTGTTTATTTTCACCGTTTTTACACCTGCGCTTGCCACCGCACAACACACCCCGGTTGGTTAGCGCATGCAATAAGTATTGCGCATTTACCCCTCTCAGAGAGGGGACCGGATGAGCACAAAATCGTGACTCGCCTAATCGGTAGCGCTTTTACTTATGCCCGGTGCATAGACCAACCAGTAGAAAATAGAAATATCCGACTTTTATCTCTTTAGCTCTATACAATGCCTTTCTGCACATTTTACCGAACAAAAATGAGGCAAAGTTTCATGCGATGTACTGAAGAAAGAATAGGCTACTTCTTCTGTTGAGCAACTTTCTTTAGATTTTATTCTCACTGGAGCTCCTGTAAACTTTTTATCACAATGGCTGCATTCTTTTTCTTTTTGTAACCATTGAATCCGTTGATCATCCATTTTATTTAATTTTTCATTAAACAATTGCTCGCTCATTTTTCCATAGGTAGCTTTATAATATATTGAAGTAAAAATGAAATTGGCTTTATGCGGCACAAAGTATTTATATGATCCAATAATCTTCTTGTCCTCTTTTTTTGATGTCAATAAATCATAAATATTTCCTCCTGAAAAGCTGGTAATTGGAGAAAACCCCTTTAAAGTATTTTGGCCTTTTAAATAGTCGGTGGCACTATCTGCTGTCTCAAAATTCCTTATATAAATAACAGAATCCTTAATAACAAATAAATCTGCCTTTCTCCCAAGTGGATATTGTTCATTGTGCGGTTTCCGTGTTATATTATGACTAATTGCTATTGTTGTATCATTTACTATCAATAAATCAAAACTATAATCATTGCCTCTATATATCCAGTTTTTTAACTGGGTGTTTTGATCTTTAAATACTTTTATAAATTCTTTAGACCCGTCATAAACATACCATTCCGTGCCAGTTAAAGATGCTTGAAATGTAAGGTTTGTACCTAACATACTAAAAGTTGTATTTTTCATTGTTGCATTAACACCTTCACTAATACCTTTAGCTATCGCCTTCTTCGCAATATTCTGTAAAACTTGAGCATGAGTGTTTTGAATTAACAGGGAAGCTATAGCAACCACTGTCATTTTAAGTAGTTTATTTTTCATAGTATTACAAATCAAGCCTTTACAAAACGGGTTTTCAACAACTATATATTGTTTTTAACTCTTTATAGTAGTATAACTACTTTTTGTTGTGTAATACTTGTTTTTTGCGTATATGTTTATTTAATTTACATCATGTTTGCACATAAAACTTCGGATAAAGACAATTACAAAGGCCTTGGCAATAAAATCAAAATGGTGCGGGAAAGCAGCAACCTTTCTCAGGAGTATGTGGCATCCAAGCTAAACCTCAGTCAGCAGGCCTACTCGCGCATGGAGAAAAACCCGGACAATATATCTGTGGCAAGAATGCGCGACTTATCGGCCATACTGGGTGTGCCCTTTAACACCCTGGTCGGTGAGGATGACCTGTATATACAACAAAACTACAACCAGCAGGGCGGTAATGCCGGCACCGTTATGTACGTGCAGGGAATGGCAGAAAACGAACGTAAGGTTTACGAGGAACGAATCAACGACCTGAAACAACAAATAGAAGCGTTCCGGCAATTATTGCTGTCGCTGAACAAACAATCATGATGTTGGCCTTAAACCATGGTTAACATAATGGCTTGAGGGATTTACAAGAACACAAACCGGATAACTAGGCCATATTGCTGATGATTGATGTGTTTCAATTAATTTTCGAGCCACTGCAGATTTCAAGCAACAGTTAGTTGGGAATGTACTTACTGGCCGTTCTAAAATCAATTTCGGCGTGATTTACCCAATAACAATGTTTGAAAAATTGCATCGCTAAAAAAAGAATGCTGTTTAAAAAATGCAATCATGACGGGCAAGGCCCCGGCAGTCATTAGTTATAAGCCGCCACGCGCGAAAGTTTCCTTAGGTTATTCGGATCGCTGTAATCATATAAAAACAATCCATTTTCAGCGGCTACTATCAGGGTATTATTGCCGGTAACTACATCAAAAGCATGAATGTCATTATAGCGATACCGGAATGTGGGTTTTTTGGTAATTTCATCCCAATTGTAAACAGACAATCCCATATTGCCCTGACACAGAAATAACAGATTACCGTCAATACCCAGTCCTTTGGGATTATTCACCGTTTGAGAGAAAATAGTATACGGCATTTTTTTATCCTGAATATTATGCACAAACAAGCCACTGCTGCTGTTAAAACGATTACAGTCAGCGCCGGATCTTACGGTACTAAACATGTAATTACCCTGAACTACCACCGGATCACAACCCCGGATATCTCGCAGGGCCACAGATTCCTGCGACGGGGTAGCCGGACTATTACTGGCATTCAGTATCACCACGCCATTGCTGGTGCCAATGTATAAATATCCATTTTTTGCCAACAAAGTTTCAAAACCATCCAGGGTATAACCCAGCTCGTTGTGCATTACAGGAGCATCAGGAAATGCCACATTAAATGGGCGAATTCCCTTATCGCGGGCCACATAGAGGTAATCGTTCATGAGCGCAAAACGGGTTTCGCTGCCACCCCTGCCAATGGCGAGTGCGGCCAGGTTTTCGGCATCTCTGCTTTCTGGCGGTATGGTATCTGAAGGATTGAAATTCTTGAAAATGGATATCTGCTTTTCTTCATATCCGGTAAAAACCGTATTGTTTTCCTCCAGCCATTTGTCGGGAAACACATTTTCCAGGCGATTGACCAACTCAATCTGCAGCAAGTCTGAAATATCAATACTCACCAGGTCGGGGCCGTTATCAGCCAATATGTAGTCGTCCTTAATTACGGCATGGGAATTGGCCAGCAGCTTGATGAAGGCCAGATTAACCGGACTTTCACGCACACTGATATCGATAATACCAATGCCCTCTCCTTCCTCGAGGAGCAGCAAATAATTACCGCTGCGGTAAACCCCTGCAGGATGGGTGATTTCTTTGCCTGGCTCCACTGCAAACGAATTTCTTACTGTGGCTATGGATTCACCTTTCTTGACCCAGATGGTGCGCTTTAAGGCATCTTTTTTACAGGCACTGCCCGCCATTATCAGCCCTAGGGAGAGGACGGACAGCAGCCATGTTTTAGGATATTGTATCATGAAACAGGTATAATGTTTAACGAAATTTCAAATGCAAAATTGGGTCTTTCCGGTGAATTGAGGATAAAAGTTTCCGTAAATCCTTCAGGAAGAAAAACTGCACACTGGGTGTTTGAAACATGAAATATTTTGTGGTGCAATGCTGCAGGTGTGCCTTGCAGTATACCATAAATTACCTCAGGTCTCAGTTTTTCGGGGGTATAGGCCGCATCGTGCCACACAATGATACTCTGTTCGTGTAGCAGGTATTTAAACACGTTTTCCGTATCGGATTTTACCATTTGGTAATGATGATCTCCATCAATAAAAACCAGATCGTAGTGCTGATTCAGGCCTTTGAAATCAAACGTGGCCGTATCGCCATAGAGCTGGGAAATATTGGGCAAATCCTTCGAAAAAAAGCCATGTAAATCGGCATAGGCCTTGGGTAGACCAAGGTCGGTTATCTGCTCCGGTGAGAGGTTCAGCGTAGTGCATTGCTTGGCCACATTGGCCACATTGGCCACACTCTCACCCCGCCAGGTACCAATTTCAAAATAGCGACAATCAGGAATTCCGGCAGCAAGCGATTTGAGCAAGGCCAGATCGGTGGGCAGGGAGCCGCCATCCAAAAAAGCAAAAGGATGTACGTTGCTGCCTTCAGGTTTCAGCAACGAACGAAAATCGATGGAGGGAAGGCGATATGCATTGCCCTTCAGAGCCCTAATTTTTGAATCCCAGGCACTATCATCATCCAGCACAAGATTCAATAGCCATGGCTTTCGGATAATGCGTGAAAGGGCTTTAAACGCACGGAAAAACTTCCTCATTAAGGGGCGAAGTTAGGCATTCAGCCCTGATTAAATGTCGTCCAAATCGATTTCCGTAATGGGCGGGAGTGCTGATTGGGGTATATTTTCAGCGGTAATGTCCTCGGTCTCCTCGTCAGAGATTAAATTTTGGGGGATATTCTTGGTGGTTTTTAGTCCCAGTTTTCTGAGTTTTTCTGCCCTGTTAACCAGGTTGCCTTTTCCGGTGCTCAGTTTGCCGATGGCTTCAGCATAGGTTGTTTCTGCTTTTTGGATGGCTTTGCCAACCTCCTGCAAATTTTCGGCAAAACCTACAAATTTATCATACATATCTCCGGCCTGTCTGGCAATTTCCAAAGTGTTTTTATTGCTGTTTTCGGCCTTCCATACCGAAGCAACGGTACGCAGGGTTGCCAGCAACGTGGAGGGCGACACCAGCACAATGCGGCGGCTCCATGCATATTCATACAGTTCAGTATCACTTTGCACGCTGAGAGCAAAACCGGATTCAATCGGAATGAACATCAGGGTAAACTCCGGTGATTTCAGGTTTATCGCAGTGTGGTAATCTTTTTCAGCGAGGTTTTTGATGTGATTCTTCAGGGAAACAATATGCGCCTTCAAAGCGGTTTCTTTTTCGGGAGATCCGTCTACTGCTGAGGTGTATTGCTCATAGGCCGTGAGACTGACTTTGGCATCTACAATAATATTTTTTTCTTCGGGAAGAAATACCACCGCATCGGGCTTAATGACGGCACCTGAAGAAGACGATGTAACAAATTGGGTTTCATATTCCCTTCCTTTGGCAAGTCCGCTGCTGTCCAAGACCTTTTCCAGGATCATTTCACCCCAACCACCCTGGGTTTTGGTACTGCCCTTCAGCGCGTTGGTAAGGTTTTGGGTTTGCTCAGTGATGGTATTGTTCAGGGTGGTCAGGTTTTTGATCTGTTCCAGCAGCTGTGTATTGCCGGTGCTGGCCTCCTTGCGCGTGTCTTCCACCTTTTGCTCAAACTCTTTCAGTTTTTCTTTTAAAGGATTCACAATATCAACCAGGGTTTTTTCCTGCTGCTGTGTGAGTACCTGCCCCTGTTTCACCAACCCTTCGTTGGTAACTTCCTGCATAATTTTGCGCATGAGCTTTTCAGTGGATTCGTTATTCAGTTGCAAATTTTTATTTTGGTCCAATAGGTTCTTCACCTCGTTTTCAAGGGATGCAATACGGGCATATTGGTCCTTATTTTCCTGCTGAAGTGAGGGTAACAGTTCCGCCTGCTGTCTAAATGTATCAGAAGCGGCCAGTTTGCCTGAAAATTGGGATTTAATAATGAAATAGGCAATAACAACACCCAAGACAATTCCGATGATGAGAAATACAATGTTATCCATGATAAAAAGTAATTAAGTTTAATTTATACTGCAAAATAGGGGGCTACAGAGAGAAATAAAAAATAAAAATAACTATATTTTACAACGCAAATACACTGCGTGGCAACCATTTTATTTTGCCACTAATTATTTATTAAAGACCCGAGTTTCAACTTTAGGCCTTGTTTTTAAGACTCTTCTTGTTGTGTTTTTATTTGAGAATCCGTTGGGGAACCGGCGGTTTCTTTTTTTACTGCATGACCAAAAAATCGGTGCTGCCCCAAAATGATGATAAAAACACCTATGGTTATGCAAGCATCGGCAAAATTCCAGATCGGGCTGAAAAAAGTAAACTCCTGCCCGCCCCAGACCGGCAACCATTGCGGAAAACGGCTTTCAATAATAGGGGCATAAAACATATCCACCACACGGCCTTCAAACCAACCTCCTTCATAATCAAAATTACGGTGCTTAAACAGCACACCATAGAACACACTGTCAATGATATTTCCGATGGCTCCGGCCAGAATGAAGGCAATGGAAACCAGCAATCCCGTATGCGCATATTTGCGAATATTTTGCCACAAATACCAGGCACCAAAAATGCTCACGGCAATTCTAAACCCGGTGAGTAAAAATTTTCCAATACGCCCACCCAGCTCAATTCCAAACGCCATTCCATTGTTTTCGATAAAATACATATTGAACCAATTGCCGAGCAATGGTACCATTTGTCCCGGCCAATAATGGGTTTTTACGTAAATTTTAATGGCCTGATCAATGACCAGACTGAGCAGCAAAATGCCCACCGGCAACCAAAACTTAGGGCTGCGGTAAACCGATGGGGTTGCTGTTTCCAACTCAGGATTTTCCAAGTTTGGCCTCTATGCTTTGCGTGGTATGAGGAACAGCCCTTAATCGCTCTTTAGGAATAAGCTTTCCCGTGGTTTTGCATACACCGTAGGTTTTATTTTCGATGCGCACCAGCGCGGCTTCCAGATTCTGAATAAACTTCATCAGGCGAGCGGCCAGCTGCGTGGTGTTTTCTTTCTCGAATGTATCAGCACCATCATCGAGCGTCAGGTAATTATTGTTGGTACTGTCCGTGCCGTTTTCGTTGCCATCTTTCAGACTTTTCTGCAAGGTGTTAAATTCTTCGCGGGAAGAGGTAAGTTTTTTCAGAATAATGTCTTTGAATTCCTGTAACTCTTCATCGCTGTAACGGGTTTTTTCCATGGTCGGTTAGATTAAGTGAATATGGGTTAATGGGCTTTTACGAGTTTGAGCTTTGCGACGTGTTCCTCTATCTCAATGGCTTCTCCGTCTGTACTGTCTTCAAAAAGAACGTCATCGGCAAGCGTCTCAGTGCAAATATACAATTTAAATGTTCGGATGCTATCTTCAAGTTCGTGAGTGCCTGAAAAGTGCAGCACAATGCGGTCTGTTACCTCCAGTCCGGACTCTTTGCGCATGTTTTGTATACGGTTTACCAGTTCCCGTGCATGGCCTTCCTGCTTCAATTCCGGGGTAATATTCACATCCAAAGCCACCGTAATATTGCCTTCGGTACTCAACAGCCATCCAGGCATATCCTGGGTTAAAATTTCCACATCGGCCAGTTCAAGCTCAAATTGTCGATTGCCTAAATCTACATTGAGCACGCCCTGTTTTTCCAGTGTCTGAATCTGCTCTGCCGTAAAAGTCTGCGACACCTGTGCCAGCTGCTTCATATCCGGGCCCAGCTTAGGTCCCAAGGTTTTAAAATTGGGCTTTATTTTCTTTACAATCAGATTGTTGTCGGCAGAAATAGTTTGAATTTCTTTCACATTTACCTCAGCTAAAAATAGGGCAGAAATGTGGTTCAGTCGCTTTCCAAAAGTTTCATCCAGCACCGGAATCATCACCTTCTGCAAGGGCTGCCGCACCCTGATTTTCTCTTTTTTGCGCAGCGATAATACCATACTGCTCAGCTGCTGGGCCATTTGCATGGTTTCTTCCAGCTCTTTGTCAATCTGCGCAGGATTGGGTGGGTTATTAAGTGTTAAATGAACACTTTCCGGTAGCGTAATTCTTTCAGTTGAAGTCAGACTTCTGTAAAGCCAATCAGCAAAGAAAGGACTAAGCGGGCTCATCAGCTGTGAAGCTGTCAGCAAACACTGATACAGTGTTTCATAGGCGGCCTGCTTGTCTTCATTCATATCTCCGCGCCAGAAACGTTTCCGACCCAGACGTACATACCAGTTGCTGAGGTCATCGCATACAAATGACTCAATGGCACGGCCGGCGCGGGTGGGATCATAGTCATCCATCGCTTCCTGCACGGTTTGTATCAGACTATTTTTACGACTGATAATCCAACGGTCTAGTTCCGGTAGGTCTTGGTGGGGAATGGTCTTGCCTGCATCAAACACAAACCTGTCTATATTGGCGTACAAGGCGAAAAAACCATAGGTATTGTATAGGGTGCCGAAAAACTTTCGCTGCACTTCCTCTACGCCTGCAATATCAAATTTCAGGTTGTCCCAAGGCGGCGCATTGGTAACCATATACCATCGCACAGCATCAGCACCATATTTGGCAACTGTGGTAAAAGGATCAACCGCATTGCCGTGGCGTTTGCTCATTTTATTGCCGAATTTATCCAGCACCAGGCCGTTGGCAATTACATTACGGAATGCTACGCGGTCAAACAACAATACGGCTATGGCATGCAGCGTAAAGAACCATCCACGGGTTTGGTCCACTCCTTCTGCGATAAAATCGGCCACTTCATTGCGCTCAAAAAGTTCTTTGTTTTCAAACGGCCAGTGCCACTGAGCCATAGGCATAGCACCACTGTCGAACCAAACATCAATAAGATCGGTTTCGCGCTTCATGGGCTTACCCGAATCACTAACGAGGGTGATGTAGTCCACATAGGGGCGGTGCAAATCCAGTTTTTCACGATCTAGGGATTGCTGCAACCCTAAAACTTCATTCGCTTTCGTTATTTCTGCATGCAGCTCATCAATACTGCCAATGCACTTGGTTTCCTCACCATCTTCGGTGGCCCACAATGGAAGGGGTGTGCCCCAGTAGCGGCTTCGGCTGAGGTTCCAGTCCACCAGATTCTCGAGCCAGTTTCCAAAACGACCTTCACCGGTGCTTTTGGGCTTCCAGTTAATGGTTTTGTTCAGTTCAACCAATCGGTCTTTCAGTGCGGTGGTCTTCACAAACCAGCTTTCCAGCGGATAATATAGTATGGGTTTATCTGTGCGCCAGCAGTGGGGATAACTGTGCTCGTATTTTTCAACTTTAAATGCTTTGTTTTCCTGCTTTAATTTGATGGCAATGCGCTCATCTACACTCAGGTATTTGTCGCGACCCTGTTTAATGCGTTCGGCCTCTTTCTCTTCATCAGTCAAAAAGGCCTCTTTCACAAATTCGCCGGCAAAATCAGCAATTTCAGGGATAAAGCGACCTTTCCTATCTACCGGCGTGAGATTTCCGATTCCATTTTCACGGGCTGTTTTAAAGTCGTCTGCGCCAAAACTGGGGGCAATATGTACAATACCGGTACCGTCTTCCGTGCTCACAAAATCAGCACAAACCACCTTAAAAGCATCGCCCGATTCGGGCTGCATGAATGGCATCAACTGTTCATAGCGCCTACCCTCAAGATCTTTGCCCGTGCAAGCCGAAATGCGTTTCCATGGCAACACTTTATCGCCGGGTTTCCAGGCAGTAAAATCTGCATTTTCGCCTTTGGCAGAAAAATATTTACCGGCAAGGGCCTGCGCCAGTGTAACAACCTGCTTCTGACCGGTGTAGGGATTCAGGGTTTCTATCTGTGCATATTCTATACGAGCCCCAACGGCAAGGGCAGTATTCCCCGGCAATGTCCAAGGAGTGGTAGTCCAGGCCAGAAAATAGTGATTGTCAGTTCCCAGCTCTTTGAATTGCGCCACAATGGTGGTGTCTTTCACCGTTTTGTAGGTTCCGGGCTGGTTGAGTTCGTGGCTGGAAAGGCCTGTACCCGCGGCAGGGGAAAAGGGCTGAATGGTATATCCTTTGTAAAGCAAACCCTTTTCATGCAACCTCTTAATCAGATACCACAGGGTTTCGATATAGTTATTTTCGTAGGTGATGTATGGATCTTGTAAATCTACCCAGTAGCCAATTTTACGGGTCAGATCATCCCATACATCCTTAAACATCATTACATCCTTTCGGCATTCGGCATTGTATTCTTCAACGCTTATTTTTACGCCTATATCCTCTTTGCGAATACCCAGTCGTTTTTCAACCTGCAGCTCTATGGGTAAGCCATGTGTATCCCAACCCGCCTTGCGCTCTACACGATAACCCTGAAGGGTCTTGTAGCGGCAAAATATATCCTTGATGGCACGGGCCATCACGTGGTGAATTCCGGGCATTCCATTGGCACTGGGCGGACCTTCAAAGAAGGTAAATGCCTTATCCTCAGGTCGGTTTTGGACGCTCTTTTCAAAAATGCTGTTCTCTTCCCAGAACTTTAGGATTTCGGCCTCAATTTCGGGCCAGTTCATCTGTTTGAGCGTAGGATACATAATTCTGGGGCAGCGTTTTGAATAAACTGCAAAAATACAATTTTCTGCCGGATGTGGCTATCTTAGCCCATCAATAATGCGAGGGCCTCAATGGTTTTGCCTTCAGCAATCAGATTTTTAGCTATTTCTTCTGCATGATCAGTCCCAAAATTCTTCCGGGTAAGTGCCCGCAATTCCATATCCGGCAAGCTGCCGAGTGAGGCAAGCATCCCGATGTCATTAGCGCTCAATACGCGACTATTTTTAACGTTTTCGGGCAGGGCGTCATAACCAATCGTTGGCTGCATGGGCTGTGACAGCTGAAAAAGAGAATCAGGGGTGGTACGGCAATACCAGCTTCCGCCCATTCTACCCACCAAATCGATGCGGGTCTGGTCAATTTTTCCGTCTGCTCCAATCACATCCTTATTAATATGAATTTTAACAACTTCGGCCATCACCAGATTCCCGGCTCCACCGCCTGTTCCAAATTCTTTTATTTCCAGCACCCGGCATTCCATCTGCACAGGACTTTCTTTTACCCGAAAGGGTTTAATTAGTTCTGAAGGAATGGGTGTGAAGCCGGCTTTTTCAAACTCGCTAACACCACGGTCCCAAGGTGCAGCAGCCACATTCATTTGCTGAACCATTTCATAAGTAACCACGTTCACCACCACTTCAGGCACTTGTTTTGCGTTGAGGTAGGTATGTTTAGGCGTACCATCCCGGCCGCTGTTATTGGGAGCAAACACCAGCACCGGCGGATTGGCACTTACCACATTGAAAAAACTAAACGGCGCCAGATTCGGTGTACCATTCTCATCTACCGTACTCGCAAAACAAATGGGTCTGGGGCCTACGCTGCCAAGCAGGTACTGATGCAATTGGGGAAGCGCTGTCTCTTGGGGATTGATGGTAAGAAATTCCATGATAGGGATTATTTAAGGGTGTGCCCCATTTTGTTTTTCTTGGTGGCTAAATAACCTGCGTTATGGGGATTGGGCTCTACTTCCAGCGGTACATTTTCAATTATTTCCAGCCCATAGCCAATCAGTCCGGTGCGTTTGCGGGGATTATTGCTCATGAGTTTCATTTTACTTACGCCAAGATCCCGCAAAATCTGGGCACCTATGCCATAATCCCGTTCATCCATTTTAAAACCCAGCTGCAGATTGGCTTCTACGGTATCAAGTCCCTGCTCCTGCAATTTGTATGCTTTCAGTTTGTTCAGCAAGCCTATTCCCCTTCCTTCCTGATTCATATACACAATCACACCTTTGCCTTCGGCTTCTATTTTTTCCATGGCTTTTTGCAACTGCTCACCGCAATCGCATCGGCAAGACCCAAAGATATCCCCGGTAAGACAACTGCTGTGTACCCGGGTTAGAATGGCTTCTCCGGGCTCCCAGCTGCCTTTAATCAAAGCCAGATGTTCCTGATCGGTATTGCTTTGTTTGTAGGCTACCAGTTCAAAATCACCAAAACGGGTGGGCATATCTACGCTAATCTCTCGACGGATAAGGGTTTCGTGCTGAAGCCGATAACGGATTAGATCCTCAATACTAATGATCTTAAGGTCCCATTTTTTGGCAACCTCCATCAAATCAGGCAAACGAGCCATGCTACCGTCTTCGTTGAGGATTTCTACGATACAACCTGCCGGTTCAAACCCTGCCATTCGGGCAAGATCAATGGCTGCCTCCGTGTGCCCGGCACGCCTAAGAACCCCTTCTGCTTTGGCTTTCAGTGGAAAAATATGGCCGGGTCTTCCCAGTTCCTCGGCTTTTGTGTTGGGGTCTATAAGCGCCTGAATGGTTTTCGCGCGGTCGTGGGCACTAATGCCTGTAGTGCAGCCATGACCCAGTAAATCTACCGAAATGGTAAAGGCGGTTTCATGGGTAGCGGTATTGGAACCGACCATCATGCCCAGATTCAGCGAATCACACCGATCTTCGGTAAGGGGAACGCATATCAAGCCACGTCCTTCCTTGGCCATAAAGTTTACCAATTCAGGCGTCATGTTGCGGGCAGCGGTTAGAAAATCGCCCTCATTCTCGCGGTTCTCATCATCTACCACAATCACCACTCTGCCGCGGCGTATATCTTCTATGGCTTCTTCTATACTGTGTAAGGTGAATGCTGACATCCGTTTCAACTATGTAAATTAACCTTCAGAAAGGGTTTGGCAAAGTTCGTGAAAATATTACACTTTCAGTTTACCAAGCCAGCAATTCTTCCAAAGCCGCCTGTACTTTGGAAGCACTTGGCAGCATTTCGGCTTCCAATCCCATATTCAAAGGGATAGCAGGCAAATCAGCCGATCCCAGGGTCTGTACCGGTGCATCAAGCTGTGCAAAACAGTGTTGCGAAATACGCCCGGCAAGGGCCTCTGCAAAAGAATTACGGAGGGTTTCTTCGGTCAGCACCAGCACTTTTCCATGCTTTTTTACGGTTTCAAACACCAGTTTTTCATCATAGGGTGCCAGCGTGCGAAGGTCAATGACCTCTACCCTGCCGGGAAATGCCTTAGCGGCAGACATGGCCCAGTAAACACCCATTCCATAGGTAATCACGGCACATGTTTCACCCCGATTGAGGGCTTCGCTGCTGCATTCCAGCGCCACACGCCCTTTGCCGAAAGGAATTACATAATCCTCATCGGGCTCAGGTGTTTTAGCCGCTTCTGTTCCGGAAACCTTGCTCCAGTAAATGCCCTTGTGCTCAAACATTACCACCGGATTGGGGTCATACCAGGCCGATTTCATCAACCCTTTCATGTCTGCAGCATTGCTGGGATAGGCAATTTTAATGCCTTTGATGGGCAATATACTGCTTTCCACAGTCCCACTGTGGTATGGACCGCCGCCACCGTAAGCACCGGTAGGTACCCTGATAACCGATGCCACCGGATATTTGCCGTTACTCAGGTAGCACGATTTACTTAGTTCTTCTACCAGTTGGTTAATGCCGGGCCAGATGTAATCGGCAAACTGTATTTCCACAATGGGCTTGCAACCCACAGCACTCATTCCTGCAGTACTCCCCACAATGTAGGCCTCCTGAATGGGTGTGTTAAAGACCCGGTGATCGCCATATTTCTGCGCCAACGTGGCCGCTTCTCGGAAAACCCCACCCAGTCTTTTACCTACATCCTGGCCGTATAACAACGCTTCCGGATTATTTTTTAAAATTTCATCGACTGCATACAATGCAGCATCCACCATGATAATCGGTTCTTTGCCTGCGGGCTCTCTTACTCCTTTTTCCTCCGTAATTGGGGTGGGAGCAAACTCATGCAAATACAGCATATCAGGCGTGGGATCCGCGGCGGCCTTGGCACGCTCAAAATCTCGCTCAGCCAGCTCTGCCGCTTCTTCTTCGATACCTAGTAAATTTTCTTCTTTTTCGCCCAGGTTGAGCAATAAACTTTTCAGCTTGGGCAAAGGGTCCAGTCTCTCATGTTGGTCCATATCATCGCGGTACCATTCACTGCGCACTCCGCTGGTATGATGGCCAAGCAACGGAACTTTCACGTGCACGAGCATGGGGTTTCGGTTTTCCCTTACAAACTGCACCGCCTTTTCCATTTCGGTGTAGCATTGTACAAAATCACTTCCATTGATGCGCAGACGTCGCATGCCCTTGAACCCCAGCGCATATTCGAAAGCATCCATAGCACGCATTTCATCCCCGCTCGCGCTGATACCCCAGTCATTATCCTGCACCAAATATAAAATGGGCAGCTGGTGCAATACGGCCATTTGAAAGGCCTCTGCCACTTCGCCCTCCGTAACGCTTCCATCGCCCAATGAACAGAGCACAATGGGTTTTTCAGCACCTTTCAGCAGGCCTTGTTTTTCAAGGTATTTAATGCCGTGGGCTGCACCGGTTGCTGGAATAACCTGCATGCCAGTAGCGCTGCTCTGGTGGGGTATCTTGGGTTTATCAGGACTTTTTAAAGACGGATGTGAATAATAACTTCTGCCGCCACTGAAAGGGTCATCGGCTTTAGCTAGCAGTTGCAGCATGAGTTCGTAGGGCTCCATTCCTATGCCTAGCAACAAGCTCTCATCCCGGTAATAAGGGTAAGCAAAATCAATCGCTTTCAGCTGCCAGGCAGTTGCCAATTGTATGGCCTCATGCCCTTTGCTGGTACTATGCACATATTTCGTAATCGGCCGGTTATCGTCGTAGATGCGTGCCATGGCCCTTGCGGTGCACATGGTTTTCCAGGCGAGAAGGAGAATGTCTTTACTGACCATCAAAGGGCCGCAAAGATAGGGGCTAACTTTCTCAATCAGGGCTTGTGATTTTGTAAAGTTGCATTTTCCTAAACTTCCCTATATTGCAACCTTATTTCCTCTGGTATGAGAATACTTTTACTCTACTTTTTTACCTTTTTCAGCACATGCTCTGCCTGGTCTCAAATCCTTGGAGGCAAGGTTATCGATAAAGAAACGCGACAGGGAATTCCATACGCTTCAATTACCTGGCGCGGTGGCGCACATACAACCGACAGTACCGGAATTTTTAAAATTGACCTGAAAGGAGTAAAAACCATGCAGATTGTAGCCATGGATTATCAGGAATTGACTTACACGATAAACAGTGTAGCTGTTACTGAAGTTACTATAGAACTGGAATCCGCAGCAAAAGGCGTTGGACAGGTTACCATTAGCCACAATCGTCTGAAAGAAAAGCTTCGTGAGAGCCCGGTAACCGTGGAAAGTCTGAACGCCAAAGCCATCAAGGAAACCCCGGCCAGTGACTTTTATGAGGGTTTAGGCCATTTACGCGGCGTGGATGTAACCGCAGCCAGTCTGGGTTTCCGTATCGTAAACACCAGGGGTTTCAACAGCACGAGCCCGGTGAGAAGTTTGCAGCTGATTGACGGTGTTGACAATCAGGCACCCGGATTGAATTTTTCATTGGGCAATTTTTTGGGCGCCAATGAATTAGACGTAGCCAATACTGAAATCATCGTGGGCGCCAGCAGTGCATACTACGGCCCCAATGCCTTCAACGGTGTGATCAACATGACCACCAAAGACCCCTGGAAACATCAGGGCCTGACAGCACAGATCAAAGTGGGCGAGCGCGAACTGGCACAAATTATGCTCCGCTACGCCAAAGCGTATAAAAACAAAAAAGGCAGGGAAGTATTTGCCTTTAAAGCCGGCCTAAGCTATATGCGTGCCTATGACTGGGTGGCAGACAATTATGACCCCACGCTGGACAGCAAAGC
>CAYYXG010000029.1:0-16588 GCA_964475595.1 uncultured Flavobacteriaceae bacterium | reverse complement strand
AAATTTAGGTGTTTTTGCCTAATTATAACCAGTCCGATTTTTAGGGATACTTACAATTTTAACCACTGAACTTCCTACGAAGAACTGAACTTTAAATTTACCACTTTCCTGTCCTACGAAGCACTAAACCCCTGCTTGCGTATAGGTGCTGTTAGGGTGCGTTTTTCTTTCACCAAGGTAAGTCATCGAATTCATCATCAGTACTTTCCGAACTTGAAGGTTCAGGTAAACCATACCAACCTGAAAGTTGTAAAAAACACCTTTCTTCATCGTCATTTGGAGACCACCATCTTGCTAATGATACTCTTACTAAGGTTCCTGCTGGGATTAAATCAATTGGGTTTTGAAATCCAACATAAGAAATGTTTCTCCACCTAAGAGGATAACTATATCTTACTTTTTCATTAAAATCATTTCGCTTTAAATCCTTGTCAGGTATCCAAAAACCCACGCTGTTATTAGGAACTCCTCCGCTTTCTGAAATGTAGCCACTTCCGCCACTTGTCCATTGCAAATTGCCATCAAAAAGAACATCAGAACTACCTTTCCATATTTTTACTTTTAATTTAGAAGTCAAATATTCCACCATTTTGTCTATGCTCTCAAATGTGAATTTGTAAGTCATTGAATGGACTAAAATATCTTCAATATGCGGTGGAGTTTTGTCTTCCCTTTCAGAAAAGCTAATTGTGTAAACTTCACCTACTTCTATATCTGTATCAGAATCCTGATTATATCCATCAGAATTTAAAAGTCTTACAAACCTGCCATTGGCAAGAACACCACCAACGCAAGCAGCATTAGACATATGTGTTTTTGAAACAATAATTACATCCATTACAAGTGAGTTATTTTGTAGCCAAGTTTTTCTAATTTGTCTGTCACTATTGACCTATGACAAGCTTCTGGCTTTTCTTCAACACAAAATAAAACCACTCTTTTTGCACCCACTTCATCTAACTTGTCAATGAAAGAATCAAAATCAAATTTGTTTAAGATTCTGTCTTTGTAAGCAATCGTAAAAACCTGACCCAATTTGTTACGGTCACGCTTTAACTCTCCCTTTTGATTGTCCGCTTCTTTTTGAAGGTCTCTTATTTCGCTTGTTGGTGCAAGTTCCATAACGTGACCGTATTTAATATCAAGGTCATTCAATTTCTGTTGAAGCCTATTACTATTTACAAAAGCATATTGTGAACCTCTAACTCCTCTACGTTGCCTAATGTCACAAAAGGTGTCAATGTTGTTTTCTGTCAGCTTTTTAAAGTATTCTTGTTCAGTTGAGTTATAAACTCCTATTGTAAAAAATTCCATTTTAATATGATTTTCGTGAGGTGAAGTCAATTTCGTTACCAAAAAGGTCAACAGTTCCCTTTCCTTTGGTTAATTCTGCCATAACCATCTCTTGTGATTTAACTAATTTGTCAGAAACTATATGTTTCAAGGATATTTTCTTTTTAAGCAATTCTTGACCAATTAGTTTACTTCTATGACATTCTTCTGGCTTTGATTCACTGCACATAATTGCAAGCTTAATTTGTTTTTCATTCGCAGTTGTTAATCTTTCAAGTCCTTCTTTGAAAAAGTCTTTTTCTTTAATAAGGTCATAAACGACTTTTCCATTATAGTCATAACAGCTCCTGTCTTCGGGAAGACCTCCTAAGGTGTCTCCAACAAAAACATATTTAATACCATTTTCTTCAAGTTTGAACTTTAATTCATTTTGATTGAATTGAGGATTCCACTTTGAAAACGGTTTAGACCTAATGTCAAGCAGAAATTGTACTTCAAAAGTTTTGAGTTCCTTGATAAAGTCCTCAATCTTTTTGTTTCCGTGTCCAATTGAATATATTGTCGTCTCGTTCATATTTCAAATTTACGATTTTTTGTTGGTCTGTTATAAAATGCACCCTAACGTTTTGCGGCTAATGGCCGTTGGGCTTTCGAAGCATCAACAGTCTATAACCTCAAATGTTTATTTAAAGATAAATGTTTATTAGTGAGGTGCAAAATAAAAATGCGCTTCAGCGCACCTTAATGTCGCACCGAACGATGACCGATTCCGCCCAATGGCCAGTAGGTGCTGTTAGCTGTCTGGTGGTGGCACACAGATACGTCACGACGACGTGTCTGCCGATAGTGATTTTAATTATATTTTTTTCCATTCCCACCAAGTGTAGTGGCCGTCACGTTCGAATACATTAAATTTTTGTCCGCATTTATTACAACTACAAGAATAATAGTCGATCCAATTATTTTCAATTTTTGTAATATCAAGAATTACAATATTTCCTTTTTCAACTTCTTTGTTTGGGTCATTACATTCATATTTGAAGTCTGAGTATAGAGTGCAGGAACAACGTTTGTCAGTAACATGAAAGTCTATAATATTTAAAGCGTAGTCGACGAAACGTTTATTAGGTGCAAATGCTCCTCCCATTTCAATTCCGGCTGTTTTGTCGATTATTAGTTGTCTGAAGTCTTTAAGTTCCAATACTTTTTCTTTGTCTTGCGAAAAGGAAATGATTTCACATGCACCTATTCTTATTCTAGAAACGTCTTTAGAAGTCAAGTCGGAAATAATTTGTTCAGTCGTCATTATTTATATGTGAATTTTTTGTAGAATCAATTAAAATCATCTCCAGCTATAAGATAATGCTCGAGTTATTGAACCAATTGCGTTGTCAGAGAGGTCATAATGGTCTTTGATGTACTGATGACAAGCTTTAGAACCTAAAACTAAGTCAGAATGATTCCATATTTCAATGTCGCCAGCTTTAAGCCATATGTCTTTGAAAAGTTCTTTTTCGTTGTTTGATAGTTGCTTGCTGTTTAACACATATTCTTGAAATTCCCAAGGGTAACTCCAATTATTAAAAGTCAATATTACCTTTTCCAAGTCTTTCATTGTTTTTTACGGAATGTCTGTCCCGACACTTGCAGCTAACGGTTTGCGGCTATAAGAAGTTGGCGATTTCGGAGGGCAAAACGGTCTGCCAGCACTTAACTTGATACGAGGTTTAAAGCTTCATTTAACCACTGAACCGCCAATTTCTTATAGGTGCTGTTATGTGCTGCCCTTCCTTTATTCTTTAATGAGTTTGAATGTTTGTCTATTATTGTCTTTTATCATTGTCAAGAAGTAAATTCCGCTCGTTAAATTTGAAAAGTCCTCTTGCTCAATATCATTGCCTGACCAAATTATTTGTCCAAATAAATTTGTCAAGGTCGATATTTCTGAACCTGTTGCCCCTGAAATATTAATTTTGCTATTGAACGGATTAGGATACAAATTGATTTTATTATCCGACAAATCTGGATTTTCAACCCCAACTGTTGTTCCACAAGGGTCAGCAAAAAAGTCAAGAGTTGCCGCATTGTAATCGCTGTAAAAACTATGTTCAGCATTGGATGCTCTAATTTGAGAAACCATCCCTGTTATGCCATTATTGATAAAACTGACTATTGTCGGAAAAGCACTTGGGTTAGCTTGCACATTGGCTTGAATGATACTTGAATTAAGTGCATATCCATTGGCATCTATTTGATTGTTTGCAACAAGTTCATTGTATATTAAAATAGAATTAGCAACTGAAATTCCGGGAACTCTCGCAAATCTTTCAGGATAAATCGGTTGACGATTATTTTCATATAGGTCGTTACAGATCCCTCTTGATTCAAGTTCGGCAACATTAGCCATTGCCTGTTGAAGACCCACAGGATAGTTGTAAGAAGGATTATCATCATACCTTGCAAGTCTGAAAGCAAAAGGACTTAGTCTAATATCAAAACCTGTATTTTGGGCTCTTGAACAATAGCCTACTCCGGTAAAATTCCATATGTAAGAAGTTGCAGCAGAAAAGTTTGAACCTGCGCTCATACCGTTTGAAAATCTGGGTGTATTTGCAGTTATCCAGCCTCTGTTGATGAATTCTAATGTTATTTTCTTGATGTTTCTGTAATCAACATTGTTGATGGTGTCAATTGGGTATGTCATAAATCTCCTTCCGCCATCCCCGTCAATATCCTGGTTTAAAGTAACCTCCTCTGCATCCATTGAAACAACTGCATAACCTCTAGCAATCGCGGCATTGGTGAAACTTCTGTTTTCAACGCCATAAATAAAGTTTTCTGCACTACCTCCTGTTCCGTGAAAGAGGTAAACTATACCGATAGGGTTAGGTGGAAAATAGTAATACACATTGAAAGGATTGTTTAGCCCTTGCATCAGCTCGTAGGTGATTGAATAGGCGGGCATATTATCAATTACGGCTGTAACAGAAATGTTCTGATTTGGCATGGTCAAGGTTGTATGCCATTCTTTGGGTCTATGTAACGAAGCAATATCTCCAGTCCATTGACCGAATGTTTTTGTGCTGTCGTATGCAACACTCCAAATGTGGACAGTGTCACCAGCTTGATAATTTCCTGAGCCGTAACCATTGTTTACGGTCAGATTAAATGTTTGGGCAAAAATGCTTGTCGTTAAAAATAATGCCCCAATTGCGAATGCTAAATTTCTCATTTTAGTTTATTTTATTGTTAGATTTATTACTGAAAACACTGAATTAAAAATGATTTAAAAGGGTCGGTTATGGCTGTTTCGTTTGGTGCGCCAATTGCTCGATTTATTCCTTTATGGTCGTATTGACTACCATCCACTACTGAAACACTTGCTCCAATGGTTTGTAATTTATCTATGAAGGCTAATGAGTTAGCGGTTTTCTTTTCTGTTCCACGTTTTGCAATAAAAAATCTTGGATAAGTAGTTCCCGAAAATAAATGATTAATAGGTGAAGCTTCAAATAAAACAGCAGGGTCTATCCCAAATGCGTTCCTATATAAATCTAAGTCCGCCTCTTCAACTCTTTGAGAAACATCATAGCCCTCTATGTCAATAGATGCTATTCCTTTTATTGCATTTAATGGAATGCCTCGTGCAGGCAAAAATAAATTGCTTGTGCCTGTTAGAGAAACTAAATGTCCACCAGCACTATGTCCTAAAAGAACTATTTTGTCTTTTATCCCTCCATAATTTGCGATACTGTCATAAACCCATTTTACTGCATCTGCAAGATCATTATTGTGAGTTGGGTACATGATTCTATTTGGGTCGTCTGAACCCGGATATGGGCTTAAACGATAATTAACACTCACAAAAATATATCCCATTTCAGAGCACAGGTGGAGTTTGTTATTTAACCTCTCGGATTTGTCTCCTTTTCTCCAACCGCCACCGTGAACCCATATTACAACAGGTTTGTTTGGAATTGTGTCTCCAAAGTGATAAATGTCAATGCTTAATAGATTTGGGTCAATCCCTGAAATACTTTTATATTGAACTGTTTCAACCAAATAATTACTCGGGGGGCTTGGATAGTAATCAGGGTCTTCAAATTTTTCTTTACTACACCCAATTAATACAAGCATTATACTTATTATATTATACATACTTCTCATTTGTCCGTTATTTTCAAGTTAGACGTTTTCATTGGCAAAAGGTTTAATAGGGTTGCACATAACGTTTTGCGGCTTTGCGATGGCCGCCAAAGGATGAACTTAATTATTAACCGAGATGTGTCAGGCGGCTATTGCAAAACCGCTGTTAGCCGCTGGCCTTTCTCACAAACTTTAAAACAATGAGCAATAAAAAAGCAGCCCTTTTAGCAGGAATGTTAGCCGCTACAATGGCAGAACAAGAAAGAAAAGATTACTTTGAATTTACTAACCCATATGCTGGGTTAGATGGATTAACTTATAGCGGCTCAGGTCGAAAAGGTTATTCTAAAAGCCCGCTTACTAAAAAGCAAAAGAAGGCAAGGGCTGCGTCTAAACGTGCAAAACAAGCTCGTAAACGTAGTCGGTAGGCTTGCGGCTAACTTACTTATACACGAAACTTTATTTCGCCAATCTCCCCATTTCAGGCATGCTTGGCGAAGTTTTGTTGCGTATTATTTTCAAACATACTAAACAAGTGTAACTTTTACAAGTAGATGAAGGGGTTGTACGTGTTATTAAAATACTCCCCAAAGTCGGGAGACTTCGGGGAGCGGGACAATTATAATTTTTACAAGTTTCTTTTTTTCTTCCCCGCCTGCTTTTCCATGTTCTGCTGCATGCGGTATTGCACCATTCTTGCTATTAAGTCCAGTGGCAACTGGCAGCCGTAAGGAAACTGAATGGCTCCTTTGCTGGTTTGGAAGGCAGACAATTCCTCCGCAAAGGCGGTGATGGCATCCGGCCCGGGATAAAATCCCGCATGGTGCTTGTAGGCCGCAAAGTACACCAACGGCCCGTTCCACCTGTAACCCGGCATGTTCCAGAATATGCCTTCTTCGGCATCCGGCGCTGTTTGTTGGATGGTGTGGCGCAATTGCATCAGCCATGGCACATGTTTCTGTGGCAAACAGGACATGTACGCATCAACATTAGCGGGCTTGCTCGCCGCCATTACTTCACCTCAAAAAAGAAGGTTCTGCCGGGCGTATAAGGCACCTTGGCAGCATCCAGTCTGGCATTGAGCGCCTGCATGCGGTTGTGAACCTGCTTTAATTCTGCTACCCAATTGGCAAATTCTTTTTTGCCATCGCGGAAAGCATTTACATGTGTGAGGGTGGGACCGTTGCTGCTATACACCATGCCGTATACCGCGGTTTCAATGCGGTCGTAAAGGCCGGGCGCGGTCTCAAATTCTTTGGAAGCCAGCAATCCATCGCCGTTCAGGCGGATATTCAATTTTTCCAGTGAAAGCTGCAGGTCTGAAATTTCTTTCATCAATCCGGCATCCACACCCATGCTAAACAGGGCGTTTTTGGCTGATTGCAGGCCTTTGGAGGCATCATTCATGTACTCGGCTGCTGCTGATATATTTCGGCGTGTTTCTGCAATCTCATCCACAATTTTAGCCCTTTCTTCAGCCGGGAAGCTGGTCAGCGTGGGTTTCACCAGATAATCCACCGAAATGGTTTGTTTATTGCCCATGGGTATCATTTCGGCGTCTTTCACCAGATACAGCGAAACCTGATAATTGCCGGGCGCTACAAAAGGACCGTAATCGGGCTCCACGTAGGGATTGCTTAAATCTCTGGGGCCTTGTGTAAGCGGATTGGTGCTGGCGTAGCGAAGATCCCACTCGGCCTTGCCCATCCCCTTTTTGGCTGAAGATTTAATCCTTCTCACCTCACGGCCTTTTTCATCGGCAATTACCAATAAAACAAATGGCTGCTCTTCCCTGGCTTCCATTCTCATGGAATCGACTGAAGGATAAAATGCATTTTTGGCCTTAGCTTCCTTACCCTGTCTGATTTCCTTGATGGTTTTGTATTCGTTTTTCAGGTGATAGCGAATTACCGCGCCGGTAGCAGGATTGGGCGCATTGAAGTAAGACGCCCCTTTGGATGATTTATCCCGTCCACCCAGCGGAGAGCGGGGAATGAACATTTTGGCGGGCTTAACCGAAAAGATATAGGCATCTTTACCCAGATTCTCTGCGGTGGCTTCACGCAGTGGCGCATAGTTATCCAGAATCACAAAACCGCGGCCAAAGGTTGCCAGGGCAATGTCCTGTTCTCTTTTCTGAATGGCAATATCCTTGATGGCAATCGGCGCCAGTCCTGCAGTCCAGGGTGTCCATTTCTTACCGCCATTATTGGAGACAAAAAAGCCAAACTCGGTTCCTACAAACAACAGGTTTTCACTCACAAAATCCTCGGCAAATGTCTTCACCGAGCCATTCTGCGGCAGATTGGAAGCAATGGATGTCCACGTTTTGCCGGCATCGTTACTTTTCAGCACATAGGGTTTAAAGTCGCCTTGACGGTGGTTGTCAAACGTAGCATACACCACATTCCTGTTGAACTGCGATGGCACGATGCAGCTCACCAGCGTCATATCGGGGATGCCGGGGAACTTAGCGGTTTTATTCCAGGTTTTACCACCATCGGTAGTAATCTGTATCAATCCATCGTCGGTGCCGGCATACAGCAGGTTTTCGTCTTTGGGGCTTTCGGCCAGCCACATGATGTTACCAAAAATGGAGGTGCTTTGGTTTTTGGCCACGGCATCCACACTCCACACCTTCCCCATTACGGGCAGTTTATTGCGGTCAACGCCACGGCTCAAATCGGGGCTGATGGCTTCCCAGCTGTTTCCCTGATCGTTGCTGCGATACACTTTATTGGCAGCGAAATACAAACGCTTTGGGTTGTGCGCACTGATAATCAACGGAGCATCCCAGTTCCAGCGAAGGCCGTTTTCTCCCAGTCCGGGAATGGGTTTGATATCAATTTGCTCACCGGTTCTGCGGTCATAGCGGATAAGACCGCCATACTGCCACTGGCTGTAAACGATATTGGGATCGGTAGGATCCACCTGTGTTTTGAAACCATCACCGCCCACGGTAATGAACCAGTCGCTATTTGGAATTCCGTTGGCACTTGCATTGGCAGACGGACCACCCAATGTATTATTGTCCTGGGTGCCTCCATACACGTAGTAAAACGGCTCTGAATTATCAACAGTAACGCGGTAGAACTGGGTTATGTTCAGGTGGTCTTTGTGAATCCAGCTTTTGCCATCATCCCAGGTTTCGTACAAACCGCCATCGCAGCCCACAATCCAGTGTGCGGTATTATCGGGCTGAATCCAGATGGCGTGGTTATCTACGTGTTTCCATTTTTCGCCCACACTGGTTACGGTTTTTCCGCCGTCCTTACTCCATTTCAGCCAGGTATCCATGATAAAAATGCGGTTTGGATCTGCAGGGTCGGCCATGATTTCCTGATAATAATTACCGGCTGTAGAGAAATAGTTGGTTTTGCTCCAGCTTTCCCCTTTATCGTCACTCACATACACCCCTGATTTGCCCACCTGGGCTTCTACCATGGCATAAATACGGTTGGTATTTTTAGCGGCTATGCACAGTGTAATTCTTCCTACATCCCCACCGGGAAGTCCGCCACCCATCTTTCTCCAGGTTTTGCCGCCGTCGGTGCTTTTGTACAGTGCACTTTCGGGACCACCGCCCAGGTATGTCCATTCATGTCTTCTGCGCTGGTGAAAAGCCGCATACACAATATCAGGGTTGCCGGGATCCAGATGGACTTCGTTGCAGCCGGTATTATCGCTCACATGGTGGATGCGATTCCAGGTTTTACCGCCGTCTTCCGTTTTATACAGACCACGTTCACCGCCTTCTTTCCACAGCGGACCATACGCAGCCACATACACCACATTGCTGTTGTTGGGGTGCACCTTAATCATCCCAATATGCTCGCTGTTTTTAAGTCCCATATTGGTAAAGGATTTGCCACCATCCAGACTTTTATAAATTCCGTTTCCGTAACCCACACTGCGCTGGTTGTTATTTTCACCGGTTCCTACCCACAAGGTATTGGCATTTTGGGGATCAAGCGCCAGGCAACCAATGCTTTGGGTGCCATAACCATCAAAGATGGGATCGAAGGTAGTTCCGTTGTTTCGGGTTTTCCATACGCCGCCATAGGCAGCAGCGAGGTAGTATTCGCTGTAATTATTGGGATTGACGGCAATATCTACAATACGGCCTCCGGTGGTTGCCGGGCCAATACTGCGGAACTGAATTGCATTTAGCACATCGGAAGACAGACTATCCTGTGCATTGAGGGCTAAGGATTGAATTCCAAGCCCAACTATGATGAAAATTCCTTTTTTCATGGGCCGTGAAAATAGTCAATTTTCCATGGCCTACCAATAAAATTAACGGATAATAAGCTTTCTTAATCCCGGGGAATACTGCAAGTCCACCTCGCTGAAAGGTTTGATTTCATTTTTATTCACTCCATATAACAACCTCAAGGCCTGTGCATTGGCATCGTACCGGCCATCTTCTGAAACAGTGAATAGTCCTCCGTTGGAAAACATCCACTCGGTTAACAACAGACTGCCGTTATCGAGGGTAAAAACACGCAATCCACCATCGTTGCCCATGGCATAAAGGTAGCGGTCATTCACCACCTGAAAATCAGCATAGCCCTGTGTTCCGGCATCAGCCAGCATTTCAATAAAATCTTTTTTTCGGTTGTTAATTCTTATTTTTCCGTTTTTTAACGAAACCACCCATTGGCTGTCTGCCGAAACACTCACCAGCTCTGTTCCAAACAGGGTCTGATCGGGTAGTAACCGCCATGATTCATTTTTTGCCTTTTTACCACCGATAATAATTTCTCCGGACTTTATGCCAAAGGTGTAAATACGATTTGTTTCATCAAAACAGCGAAAACGTGTTCCTGTATTGTTCACAGCAGCCAATCCCAATTTTTTTATGCCCAGTTCGTTGGTTGGAACCGGTATCTGTTTCACCTCACCGGTCACATAATCCGTTATCATGATTTTATTATTGACCGATGTGATTGCTTTTGAGCCGGAGGGCAACAACAATAAATTGGTCAGAACACCATTATCGTCTTCCAACGATAAAGAATGGTTTAGCTGGCTATTTAGCTGGTATTTTCCAAACTTCCAGGTACCTGCATCAAAATCAAAAACAATTTCACCAAATTCAAACCCATTTCCACCCTCATAAGAAATAAAAAACGCTCCTTCTCTTTTGTGCACCGGCAATATCGTTTTGATATCGATATTTCTCAGGGAGTTCAGTAAAACACTTTTACCACTTTCAATCTGATACAATGCAATGCCCTCTTTTTTTGATTCAAAGGCCAGTATCCCTTGTTCTGCCAAAACCGCGTTTATCCTTGTAATTGGCTGCCATCGGCTGCTTGAATCACCCTTTATGACAATGCTATGTAATTGCTGGGTTTTCAGATCTACAAACCTCCACTCCGGAAGTCTATACTCCCAGCTACCTGACAGATAGTAAGAAACAGAATCCGGAATCTTACTAAAAGGTCTGTTTAGGTTAAAGTTTCTAACCATGTAATTTCCATTGTCTTGTTCCTGAAAACACTCCATCAGGCATTTGTCATTGCCCAGAAGCTGCTTAGAGTATCCATATCCTCCGGGAACGGTAAGCAATGCAGAAGCTTCATATTTGGGGTTAAACCGGGCAACACTGTATCCGTTTGACATGAGTAACTCATTACCTTCAAAAACGGCTTCGGTTCCCCACCAGCGATACTGCAAAACGGTATCTGTAACATAAATCAAGCGCAGATAAGGTATGAATTCCTTGGTGGCCAAATTGATGGTATAGTCAGTAAAAACCACCCATTCACCATCATCGCTGGCAGAGATACTACCAGGTATATTGTCCTTTGTCGCAATTGGCAGAGTCCACAACTGATTGAGCGTCTGTAAATCATAGCAAACCAGCATACATTGATTTGCTTCCTTTCGGTAGAAAAATAGTTTTCTTCCTGCGGCATCCAGCACAAAGGGTTTTTTCAATGGATTTCGCTGCCCCTGTCTTTCTTCATCTAGGTTTCCTGTACAGGCGCTTAAAACTTTAATTTTTTTGCCTGTATATGACTTCCAGATGATTAAATTACCATCATATGAGGATGTAACAACCAAAGAGTCAGACATGGCAAAAGAACAGCCCGTAAGCGCGTCATAGTGCCCATTAAAAGTGCGTATCAATATGCGTTTTTCTGCATTCCAAAGCATAGCCCTTCTGTCGGCACTGCCGGTTAATAAAAATTGATGGTTTTTGCTGTATTGCATGGAAACAACTGCCCCTTGATGCACCTCCGGAAACATCCATTGTGTTGGTTGGGCCACAGACAGTTGACACCAGCATAAAATCAATCCAAAAAACAAACGCATATTCAATTTATTTAGTCAAACCCTCCAGGTATTGATTCAGTTTAATGGCTACCGCATCCCAGCCAAAGGTAGTCCTGATTTTTTCCATGCCTTTGCCGGCAAGCCGATTTCTTTCATCTTCATTTTCCAGTAAACGGTTTATTTCATAAATAAATGACTCCGTATTAACTGCCATGACAATTCCTTCCCCATTTTGCAGCCCTAGTCCTTTAAAACCCACCTGGGTACAAATCACAGGCACTCCCATTGACAGGGCTTCGAGGACTTTATTCTGGGTTCCGGCGCCAAAACGAAGGGGAGCAACCACAACACCCGCTTTTGCATATTCTTCTGCAATATCATTCACAAAACCGGTTACTGTGATTTTGTCGTTAGCTAGCGCCAGAACCCTGCTAACGGGCCTTTGTCCGGCAATCACAAATTCAACATCAGGAAATTTCGTTTGAACTGACGGAAATATTTCCTTACAAAAATATTCCACGGCATCTACGTTGGGTTCATAATCCATGTTTCCGGTAAACAACAATCGCCTTGGGTTGGAAATAACATGGGGCTTGGGTGAAAAGATGCTGGTATCTACCCCGTTGGGCAGTACTTGGATATTGGCTTTACAATGATTCAGCAAATATTGTCTGTCTTCATCACTACAGACCAAACTTAGCGGAAACTCTTTTAAAAATCTCGATTCAAATTTGTACAGTCTTTTGTGCTCTATACTTGCAAACCATTTTAGCCATGGCCAGCCCGCCCGCTCTGCCCTGCGTTTCCAATAAAGACTGAATGCATCCGGCAGATCCAGTACAACCTTATTTTTGGGTAACACTCTGAAATAATACCCCATTCTGATGTGCTGAACATGCACAGCGTCATATACCTCCTTGGATAAGGTATTATCCAAGTGATGTAAAATGGCTTTTGACTGAAAATACGCAACCTGGAACGGCAATTTATTCAATAAGGCAAATGCAGTTTTAATCCAGCTTTTCCAGACAGGCATGTACAAAATATGAACTTCCTTGAATCGGGTTTTGAGAATTTCTGCGTGCTGAAGTTCATCGCGGTTTTGGGCAATGGTAAACAAATGCAGCTCATGATCTTTGTAAAGATGTCCTGCCAGATTCCATATTTTTAGTTTGTCGCCGCGAAAAGGCGGATACGGCACACGGTTGGCGACAAACAGAATTTTCATTGGTTGGGGCAAAAATAGGTGTAACCGAATTAGCTTCGTTTAATTGTAGGAATTTTGATTACATTATCTGCGCTGCTTTCGGTAATATTGCGTTATCAAAAAGTATGTTTAGCGCAAGCCAACGAATTTCAGACATCATTGAATCGGAAACCCTGGCCATGACAAAAAGGGCCAGAGAACTGAGGGAACAGGGAAAAGACATTATCAGTCTGAGTATTGGTGAACCCGATTTCAATACCCCTGCTCATATTTGTGAGGCAGCAACAGAAGCCATGAAGGCCGGCTATACCCATTACCCTCCCGTGCTGGGTATGTTGCCTTTTAGGGAAGCCATTTGCCGAAAACTGAAAAACGAAAACAGCCTTGTTTACACACCCGGTGAGGTTATTGTGAGCAATGGAGCCAAACACAGCATCATTAATGCGGTTCTCAGCATCATCAATCCCGGTGATGAAGTAATCATTCCGGCACCCTATTGGGTTAGTTACCCCAGTATGGTTGAATATGCCGGTGGAAAAAGTATTTTCATACAGGCAGGGGTTGAACAACAATACAAATTCACCGCCGAGCAGCTTGAAAATGCCATCACCCCAAAAACCAAATTGCTCATTTTCTCATCGCCCTGCAACCCCAGCGGTGCCGTGTTCAGCCAAACTGAGCTCAAAGCCATTGCTGATGTATTGCGGGAAAATCCCCATGTTTTTGTGATCAGCGATGAGATTTACGAAAAAATTAATTATTGCGGTCCCCATGTGAGCATTGCCTCCTTCCCCGACATGAAAGAAAGAACTGCTGTGGTAAATGGCCTAGCCAAGGGGTATGCCATGACGGGCTGGAGAATTGGGTACCTTGCCGGACCTACTTGGCTGATATCGGCCTGCGAAAAAATGCAAGGTCTTTTTACCAGCGGAGCCAACAGCATTTCCCAAATGGCAGGTATTGCTGCCTTGGAAGGCGACCAAAAGCCGGTAGAAGACATGAGACAGGCCTTTCTGGGCAGAAGAAATCGTATTATGGAATTGCTTAAAACCATACCCGGTCTTGAATTTGACACTCCGGACGGAGCCTTTTATGTCTTCCCTGACATTTCTTATTATTTGGGTAAAAAGGCAGGGGAAAACCTGATTGATAGTGCTGAAAAGTTGTGTTTTTACCTGCTTAATGAAGCCGGTGTGGCCTGTGTGGGTGGTACCGCTTTCGGATTGCCAAGCTGTATCAGAATTTCCTATGCCACGGATATTGACACGATTGAAAAAGCGGTGGCAAGACTGAAAGATGCCTTTTCCAAGTTAAATTGACCAAAACACTTGTAACTTTGTACCTAAGATGAGTGAAGAACTTAATCAACTTTTTACCCGCTTTCAGGGATTGAAAGTACTTATTGTGGGCGATGTAATGGTTGACAAATACATTATAGGACATGTGAATCGTATGTCTCCCGAAGCCCCTGTACCTGTTGTAGATGCTGACAGTTTTGATGCACGACTAGGAGGTGCCGGCAACGTAGCCCTGAATATTCATGCTATGGGGGGCATTCCCATTCTGTGTTCGGTTATTGGAAAAGATAATGAAGCGGAGGATTTAAAAGACTTAATCAAAAAGGCAGGGTTAACCGACAGGGCAATCGTATACAGTCAAAAGCGCAAAACCACCACCAAAACTCGCATCATTGGCAATAATAAACAGATTGTGCGTATTGACCATGAAATTACTTCAGATCTGGATTCACTGGATACCTACTACCTGGAAGAACATTTTATCCGTGAACTCGAACAGGCAGATGTAGTTATCATGGAGGATTATAACAAAGGGGTTCTTCATGAACTGAATATCCCCAAACTCATCAGCAAAGCCCAAAAAGCGGGGGTACCCGTAGTGGTAGATCCCAAAAAGCAAAATTTTAACGCCTATAAAGGATGTACCCTGTTCAAGCCCAACCTAAAAGAATTGAAAGAAGGTATGGGTATTGATATAAATCCCAATGATGAAGCTTCACTGCTGCAGGCAGTAAACAAACTGGAAGAACGGCTAAATAATGAAATTTCTTTGCTTACCCTCAGTGAGCGGGGCGTATTTATTCATGGTAATAATGAATATTTCTGGCTTCCAGCGCATGTTCGCAATATTGCAGACGTAAGTGGCGCCGGTGATACCGTTATCAGTGTAGCAGCCATGTGTCTGGCACTTAAAACCCCTATAAAGCGTATGGCAGAACTAAGTAATCTCGCCGGTGGACTGGTATGTGAATATACTGGGGTAGTTCCCATTAATCCTGATAAACTTTTGCAGGAAGCAAAATCATTACAGTTGTAATTTTTTTTGCCCTGTATCAATAAAAAAGGCTGCCCTAGGACAGCCTTTTTTATTGATGCTATTAGAGATTACCTAAGCAAGGTAATGGTTCCATCAAATTTATACACCTTGTCTTCGAAGGATGTTACCTCAACATGATACACGTACACACCGGACTGACATTCCTGGCCATTCGCCATTCCATCCCATCCTTTGTTGATGTCGTTGGTTTCATACAACTTTTCTCCCCATCTGTTGTATACGGTAACATTGATCCCCTTAAAGTTGCTGGCCGTCACGTTGAACGTATTGTTCTTGCCGGGTCCTGCACCATCGGGGGTGAACACATCCGGGATCCACACAATGATATCAGGGCCTACAAATACTGCCTTCCTGAATGTGTCCGTACATCCGCCCGGTTGTGAGGTCACTATCAGCTGAATGGTATACGTGGCCGTATCCTTGCCATAGGCATATCTTGGCTCAAAGCTGGTGAATGTATCATCATACGGATCATACCAGGTGCCAAAGTCCCATTTGTAGCTCATCTGTGGACTGAATGGCGCACTCGGTATGCTGCTCTGGTTAATGGTCTTGAACTTCGGCAGCGCCACGGTGGTCTTGAACGGAGGATCGGTGCTGAACAACGCCGTGGGGTTCGGATATGCCTGCACATAATCAATACTATCTACCGTTACCGCACAGTTGCCTGCCGTATTGGTAATGCGAAGCTGAACCTTGTATTTGCCCTGATTCGGGTAGTTGATGCCCGTCGGGTTCTGCTGGTCGCTGGTATCGCCGTTGCCAAAGTCCCAGCGCCATTTTAGTTGGCCTGATGGGATGCCCCGGCTTTCTATACCACTGAAGCTCGCTGTGAGCGGTGCACAGCCCTGCAATGAACTGGCCATGCTTACAATCGGGTATGGGTGCAATATTATCTGTATGCTGTCTGATGCCTGAGGACATACTTCATTTGGCTCGGGAACCGTTGTTACCTTCAGCCATGCTGTACCCGCTGTCTGGTCGCCGCTACCATGTTTGTACACGATATTGTCGGCACCTGCATTGTCTATGCTGCCATCAGAGCCGTTGATGCGCTGCCAGTTTACACCATTGGTAAACTTCTTCACGCTCTGCAAGCCAAAGTCACTGCCTTCGCAGGCCGCTGCCGGTTTACCTGTGGTAATCGTTACCTCAGGTTTTATCCGAACAAACATCTGATATTGCTCCGTATCCGAACAACCATTGTTATCGGTGTAGGTAAAGACAATGTTAAAGGGACCTTCTATGGTCTTGCTGCTGCCCACTACGTTCGGATCAAACTTGCCTCCGCTGGTCTGTGGA
>CAYYXG010000028.1:9645-17472 GCA_964475595.1 uncultured Flavobacteriaceae bacterium | reverse complement strand
AGACGCACAATTGTGCGTCTTTACTACGCGGTTAAGCCATCCAGCACATACAGCGCCTCAAACACATTCTGCACCCCGCTTACGTTCACAATCAGCGCCTTATCCGTTTGCTTCATGCTGAATTTGCCGGGCTGCGAGGCAATCCTGCCCATCATGTCCACAAAAGCATCACTGTGGTATACCGCCGCGTTGGGGTCGCCCGGAAAGTACAAACGCATGCGTCCATCATTTAAGGTAATTTTCTCTAGCCCCATCCGCTTCCCCGACCACTTCAAACGCACCGTATCCAGCAAGGCCAAAACAGCATCCGGCAGCTTACCAAAACGATCGCGCAATTGCTCGCCAAATGCCTTCAGTTCGCTTTCTGTCTGTATGGACGACAATTCACTATACAGGGCCAGTCTTTCTGCCACCTGGGTCACGTAATGGCTCGGTATGAGCATTTCAAAGTCTGCCTCCACCTGGCAATCTCGGCTGCTGATGTCTTCTGTGGTTTCATCCTCATATAAACCGGCAAATTCCTCGTGTTTCAGTTCGCGTACCGCCTCGTCCAAAATTTTGTGGTACATCTCAAATCCCATTTCGGAAATGAAGCCGCTTTGCTCCGCCCCCAGCAGATTTCCGGCACCCCGTATATCCAGATCGCGCATGGCAACCTGAAATCCGCTGCCCAGATCCGTGTATTCCTCGATGGTACGCAGTCGTTTGCGGGCATCATCACTGAGTGTACTAAGTGGTGGAGACAACAGATAGCAGAATGCCTTCACATTGCTGCGCCCTACCCTGCCGCGCATCTGATGCAAATCGCTCAGCCCGAACATGTGGGCATTGTTGATAATAATAGTATTTGCATTGGCAATATCCAGTCCGCTTTCAATGATGGATGTGGCCACCAGCACATCATATTCGCCTTCAATAAATCTTACCATGGCATCTTCCAGCGCAGCCCCTTCCATCTGCCCATGTGCTACGCAAACACGGGCACCCGGCGCCACCCCTTCAATCATCGCGGCAATGTCGTGAATATCCTTTACCCGGCTGTGTATAAAAAACACCTGTCCGCCACGCCCCAGCTCATGTTGTACGGCCTCGGAGATTACCTCGCGATTGAACGGGTGCAGCTCGGTATGCACGGGCTGACGATTGGGCGGCGCAGTATTGATGATGCTCAAATCGCGGGCCCCCATCAGGGAAAAATGCAGGGTACGCGGAATGGGAGTGGCCGTGAGGGTGAGCGTATCTACATTCACCTTCAGCTCTTTGAGCTTTTCTTTAGCGGCTACGCCAAATTTCTGCTCTTCGTCAATGATCATCAACCCCAAATCTTTAAACTCCACGTCTTTGCCCAGCAACCGGTGGGTACCAATGAGTACATCCACCTTGCCTTCTTTCACCTTGGCCAGGGTAGCGGTTTGCTCTTTGGCACTTTTAAAACGGTTTAGGTATTCCACGTTCACGGGAAAACCGGCAAAGCGCTTGCGGAATGTTCTATAGTGTTGCTGTGCCAAAATGGTGGTGGGTACCAGCACGGCTACTTGCTTGCTATCACAAACCGCCTTGAAAGCCGCCCGCATACTCACTTCGGTTTTTCCAAAACCCACATCACCGCACACCAAACGATCCATGGGCTGTTCGCTTTCCATATCGCGTTTTACATCTTCGGTAGATTTGGCCTGATCGGGCGTATCTTCATAAAAAAATCCCGCTTCCAGCTCCAACTGCAGGTAACTGTCGGGGGCAAATGCATAGCCCTTTTGCGCTTTGCGGCGTGCATACAGACTGATGAGCTCGCGGGCAATATCTTTCACCTTCTTCTTGGTGGCCTTCTTTTGCTTGTCCCAAACCGGACTGCCCAGTTTATGCAATGAGGGCGCGGTGCCATCCTTACCGGTATATTTGGCAATCTTGTGCAGACTATTTACCGAAACGTACAGCAAATCGTTATCGCGATACACCAGTCTCACCACTTCCTGCATTACCCCATTCATTTCCATTTTTTCCAGTCCGGCAAACCGACCGATGCCGTGATCCATGTGGGTAACGAAATCTCCGGGTTTTAAACTGCGCAATTCGCGCAGAGTTAATGATGTGGAAGCGCTGTAACGCTCCCTGGATTTGGGCCGGTAATATTTATCAAACAGCTGATGTTCGGTAATGAAGGCCATTTTTGCATCGGCATCCACAAAACCCTGGCTGAGGCCTGCATACACCGGGGTAAACTCAACCTGGGCCTGTAAATCGGTCAATATGGTCTGCAATCGCTCAATCTGACGGTTGTTTTCGCTAAAAAGCAAGCTTTCTATTCCTTGCTTTTTGTTCTCTCTCAGCCAGTCAATAAGCAGGTCAAAATTGCGCTTGAATATGGGCTGTGGTTGCTGTAAAAAGGCAATTCTCCGGCTTTTCGATGTTGGATTTCCGAGATAATGAAGAACACTGTAGGATTCCAGTATACGGCCCAGCTGCCCCGGTGTCAACAAGCGATCTTTGGGATGAGGTGGCAAATTTTCCGCTCCTGCATCACTGGCTGTGGCATGATCCTGCAATGCCTTCTCCCAGCCCTTGCCCAAATTTTCGATTTGCAAAGGCAACTCAGCACCGTATATCAAGGTGTCATCTGCCAGGTAATCAAATACCGGGGTTCGGTTTTCTTCAAAGCGGGAATCGTGAACGTTGGGCACCAAACTGAAATGGTCTATTTCTTTCAGCGACAACTGGGTATTCACGTCAAAACTGCGGATACTTTCAATTTCATCACCGTCCAGCTCTATCCTGAACGGGTGTTCATGGGCAAATGAGAACAAATCCACTATTCCACCACGAATGCTGAACGTGCCCGGTTCAAAAACAAAATCCACGCGCTCAAACCCATTCTCCTGAAGAAAATCCATGAGAAAATCCAAGTTCAGTTGCTGCCTACGGGCAATATCGAACGTATTCTGCGCCAGCACTTGCTGCTCTACGGCCATTTCCGCTATGGCGGCGGTGTGGGTAATGAGAATGCGACGGTTGTTTTTGCGTAGCGCAGAAATGGTTTCTATACGTTCCTGGGCAGATATGGCATGTTCAGTTCCGAGCTTGTAGGGTTTCAGGCAACTGTCCGGCAGAAAAAGGATGTTTTCACCCGGTAACAAATGCTCCAGATCTGATTGTATGTAGCCGGCCTGCTCCCTGTCGGGCATTATCACCAGCAATGGTTTGGGGCTAGCTGCAAAAACCGAAGCCAAAATAAGTGCCTGCCCGGATCCGCTCACGCCCTCCAGGTAAATATGCTCTGCGGCTTCAGCCAGAGCGGTTTCCAGTTCCTGCATCGGTGCGGTCTGCCCGAAATGCCGGAGAATATCTCTGGTATTCAATTTACAACTGCAAAGTTAAGGGCCACAGATTGCAATCAAACTTTTTACCATAGCTAAAGTTAGTCCGCAAAACAATCTACGCATTTTAATCGGAGAATATCAATTTATATATTGCTGAATTTCTGTGTTTTATGCCAATTAAATCCCAATATTGAGCACAAAAAAACGAATTAAAATAGGATTTTAAATTGATATTTAACCAAGTAATTTCAAAGTTATATTTGGATTTTACTTGGATATTTTATACTTTTGAAGGATGTTTAAGCGCATTGCAAGTTACACGATTACGGAAGATATGAAAGATTTTCCGGTCGTTACCATCCTTGGCGCTAGGCAAGTTGGAAAAACCACACTGGTTAAACAACTTTTTGATTCCCATGATAACACCCTGTTTCTGGACCTTGAAAAAGATTCGGACCGCAACCGACTTTCCGACCCAGAGTTATTTTTAACCTCTCAAACCTTCGATACAGTAATCATAGACGAAGCACAGGCCATGCCTGAAATTTTTCGAATTTTGCGCCCCCTCGTTGATAAACATCAGCGGCACGGGCAGTTCCTTCTCCTCGGAAGCGCTACCCCCTCGCTGGTAAATGGCGTGTCAGAATCTCTGGCAGGCAGAACCTCCTACGTTCACATACATCCCTTATCCCTCCGCGAAACCCTGATCCGGGATGTTTTTATGCAGTGGCTTACCGGCGGATACCCTAAATCTGTGAACGCGCAGAGCAAAAGAGTCCGTCAGCGCTGGTTTTCGGCCTACATAGACAGCTACGTCAATACGGATATCAATGCCATGTTCGGGTTAAATCTGTCTCCCATTATCCTTAAAAAAATGTGGCAGATGCTCTCACACAACCATGGCAATCTCTGGAACGCAGAAACTTTTTCGCGCTCGCTGGGAGTGAGCGGCACTACTGTAAACCGATACCTCGAATACCTGCAGGCCGCTTTTCTGCTCACTGTGCTGCAGCCATGGCACAATAACATGAAAAAACGACTGGTAAAATCCCCCAAAGTATACCTGAATGACAGCGGCATACTGCATCATTTTCATGCCATCCCTTCACTGGTACAGCTTTTTAGTCATCCCATCTGCGGCGCGTCCTGGGAAGGGTTTGTATTGCATGAAATCATCAAACACCTGCCTGAAGACTGTGAGGTTTATTTCTATCGCACCCAAAATGGCGCCGAAAGTGATGTGGTAATTACCCGAGGAGACAAAGTTATTGCCGCATGCGATGCCAAATTCTCAAGCGCACCGCAAGCCAAACGGGGCTTTATGCAATCCCTCACAGATTTGAATACCGACAATGGCTTTCTGATTACACCCAACTCTGAAAGCTATCAGATTCATGACAATGTCAGGGTTATTTCCCTGCTCAATTTTATCAGGGAACTCGCCACCTGGTAATCGGCTATTTTACAAGATAAAGTATACCCTTTTCAGTGTAGCGTTTCCACCCAAAAACTCGTTCCAGGTACCGGCCTCCCTGCGTTACGTTGCGATTCACCAAAGCCAATTTTTCAGGTACTCGCACCACCTCAATGCCCGAATGATGCACAGCGCCGGCCCAACGGTACACTAAACTATCAGAATATTCGACGCTGTCTCCAATGTTTATGGTATGATTAAACCAGGATGTCTTGGCAAGTTGCGCCCATTTCTTTTCGGGAATTCTGGAAATGTATCCGCTGCAAAGTTTTGCACCGGGCACGCTGATTAAACTCAAATCTGTTACCTGATAGTTGCCCACAGCACGCAGCCCGTCGCGAACACCAAAAGGCAGTGTCAATACAGTTTTGTTACTCAAAAACTTATAATCGGCCTGGGTAGGTCTGAATTGATTGGTATTTGCATAGATTTTATTGCGGGTTGCATGTTCGGCAAAAAAGAAGAAAACAAACAATACTGCCAGTAAAGGCCGCATCCAACTTCGTTTGGATGGCGTGTTTTCAGCCACCAAAAAAATGAATACCGAAGAGGCCATAAAAAACATAATGATCATTCTTCCCGGGGCACGCAACTGATTCACACCCGGTATGTAATGCATCAAGGAATTGGGAAAATAAAAAATATTGCGTCCATCCCATTTGATTACGGGAAAAACAACACACCAATAGCATACGAGCAGAAATAACCAAAGACCGGCCCCTTTAATCGCAATTTTATGGTTGAAATAGTAATAAATACTTACCGATAAACACAACAATAAAGAGTAACCTGCGAATACAAAATTCTCGGTTACAGGAGATTTTGGGAAAATCTGTTCAGAGTGCAACCAACGGCCCAAACTTCCGGGAGTGAAGAAAGCGCGTATATCCGGCGCATCCCAGATTCCGCCCATTTTGTCCATACCACTCAAAAACAACAGTCTTGAAATGATATGAAAAACCATCAAAACAACAATGATCCAAACAAAATTTTTAATACTGCCTTTAAATGTCCGGTTTTTCACTAAACGCTGATAGAAGAACCATAAAAATACAAAACTCAGTGTGTAGATAATAGCATAATAGTCAAAAGCCATATTCACTCCTAACAACAACAAAGAGAGCAGTAGTTGCCGTGGTTTGACCAGATGGGCATGCTCATTAAAACTGCGTAAAAACAACCCTAAATTCCAGGGTATCCATCCCAGCAACAGCAAATTCAGATGAATACCGGATTTACTCAATACATAACTGTTAAATACAACGATCAATGCTACGGCCATTCGAAACCAAGGTGAACGTAACCATATGGAACACAAATGGTATACCCCGGCTGAAAATGCAACAAGATGCAGATAAACAGTCGCATTGATAGCAATCACCACATCGTTAAACAGCCAATTAAACAAACCAATAATGAGTGTGTAGGTATGCCCCCACAATCCAACACCTTCGGGGGCCAATATTGAATGGGAATAATAAAGATTTTCTCCCGCAACAATGGCTTGTTTTACATGTTCGGCATTCCAGTATACCGAATACAAATCATCCGGAATCAAATAATATCCGATTGCATCCCAGTCGGGTAAAACAATCAGTTTAATCAGAATGGCCGGAATGATCCAAGGTAAAACTACCCGGAATGCATTTCCCCATTTTGTCCGCCTGACAAAATCAGGGTGCATGGTCAATTTTTTCTGGCAATGGCCCGTTCAGCTGCTGCCACCACATCCGTGGTATCGAGATGGTACTTGGTAAGTAGTTCTTCAGGTTTTCCACTCTCTCCAAAACTATCCATCACTGCCACCATTTCCATCGGTGTTGGAATATTACGTGCTAGTAGCTGTGCGATGCTGTCACCCAAACCACCATTGATCTGGTGTTCTTCTGCGGTTACCACACAACGTGTTTTGCGCGCACTGTTCAGCACTGCCTCTGCATCCAGCGGCTTGATGGTGTGGATATTGATAATTTCAGCACTAATGCCCTTTTCAGCGAGTATTTCTCCTGCCTGTATGGCTTTCCACACCAAATGCCCGGTGGCGAAAATGCTCACATCGGAACCCTCATTCAGCATCAGCGCTTTGCCTATTTCAAAAACCTGATTTTCCGGGGTGAAAACCGGCCATTTGGGCCTGCCAAATCGCAGATAAACAGGGCCATAATATTGGGCTATGGCCAGGGTAGCCGCCTTGGTTTGGTTGTAATCGCACGGATTGATTACCGTCATTCCCGGCAACATTTTCATCAATCCAATGTCCTCCAGAATCTGGTGGGTAGCGCCATCCTCGCCAAGGGTAAGTCCTGCATGGCTGGCACATATTTTTACATTTTTATGGCTGTAGGCAATGCTCTGCCTGATCTGGTCATAAACCCTGCCGGTACTAAAATTGGCAAATGTACCCGTAAAGGGTATTTTTCCACCTATAGCCAATCCGGACGCCAGGCCCATCATATTGGCTTCAGCAATGCCTGCCTGAAAAAAACGATGCGGATATTCCTTTTGAAAGGCGTCCATCATCAGCGAACCGGTTAAGTCTGCACATAGCCCAACTACGCGCTCATCGAGCCTGGCGGCCTCTAAAAGTCCGGCACCAAACCCACTGCGGGTGTCTTTCTGTGCGGTTATTTCAAATTTTTTCATGGATTACAAAGTCAATACGGTGTTGCTGCCTGTGGTTATTTTAAAGTCTACTGTTTTACTATAAAGGGTTCTTGTTTCGCTCTTGGCACGGAATACAGCTTTGTATTCGCCGGGCTGCATGGTAATAAACTGAGATGTTCGCGAACCATCAATGTCGGTCACCCATTCCATTTTATTTTCACGATAAACAAAAATGGATGCCACTGCATCACGGCCCAAGGTTAACTGCAATTGACCGGGAGCAGGTATTTCCACGGTATAGGTTTTATTTTGCAATAACTCCACGCCCGGAATCAACATCCTTGGCAATGTAAGCAACTCCAGGTCATATTTACCTGTCAGGTATTTTTTCGTTGTCTGAAAATCCTGTGCAAAAAGCGTTTCCATTTTACCACT
>CAYYXG010000028.1:0-9545 GCA_964475595.1 uncultured Flavobacteriaceae bacterium | reverse complement strand
TTATCCAGCAGATTGAACTGCACGGAAGTGTTATTAAGTGTCTGACTTACAATAACACCGATTATTTTTCTAAACTCGTCTTCAGTCTGCGCATTGAAATACCTGCCGGCACAAGAGTAGGTCTGTTTAAATTTCTCACCGTCCGTGCCAAGGCCAATGATAAATGGCTGTAACACAATGCCCTTGCGCTGAAGTTCCTGACTGACGGCACAGGGATCTCCAGGACATTCTTCAATGCCATCGGTAATCAGGATAATGACATTGCGGGAATTTTTATCCGTTGGAAAATCTTTGGCTGTGGCCAACAAACTTTGGGTGATAGAAGTGAAGCCCAGCGGTTTTATTTGTCGGAGTCTGGTTACAAAGGATTTATGATTGTTGGGAGCAAAAGGAACTTCAAGCTTTGTATCATAACAATCGCGCATGGTAATCGGCTTGCCATGACCAAACACACGCAATCCCACCTCGCAATTTTCTACAAAACGCAAGCTGTCTACCATTCTGCTGATTAAAGTAACACTCACCGCCCATCGGTTGGTTTTACCCATTTCCGCCACCATAGATCCGCTGGCATCCAGCAGAAATAGAATTCGGGTTTTCTTACCCGGAAATGCATTTTGAATTTGTGATTGTGCTGAAAGAGCGGTTATAGCCGTCAGCACCAGAATCCAAGGTTTGATGTTTTTCATTAGAAATCTCCCAGTTCGGTTTCGGGGAGCTGTGCCATGGCTTTTTCAAACTGTTCGGCATTAGGGGCTTTCCCATGCCATGCATGAGTTCCCATCATAAAATCCACTCCCTGCCCCATTTCGGTTTTCATAATGATCACAACCGGCTTTCCCTGGCCCAGTTTTGACTGAGCCTTAGGCACTGTGGCAAGAATTTCATCCATGTTGTTTCCATCCATGTTTACAACTTCCCATCCAAACGATGCAAACTTGCTGCCAATCTCATCAAACCCCATAATATCGGCAATAGAACCATCAATTTGCTGTCCGTTGAAGTCCACCGCTACCAGCATATTGTCCAATTTATTGTGGGCTGCATACATCACCGCTTCCCAAATCTGTCCTTCCTGCAGTTCTCCGTCACCGGTAACCACATAAACCGTTCTCTCATCTTGGTTCAGCTTTTTTGATAAGGCAATCCCAGCCGCTACACTAAGTCCCTGGCCCAGACTACCTGTAGCAACCCGGATACCCGGCAAACCCTCGTGGGTAGCAGGATGACCTTGCAACCTGGAATTAATCAGTCTGAAAGTATTCAACTCAGAAACAGGGAAATAGCCAGAACGGGCCAAAACACTGTAATAAACTGGTGAAACGTGGCCATTACTTAAGATAAACACATCTTCATCGTTTCCTTCCATGCTAAACGCAGCAGGATTGTGTTTCATGAAATGAAAAAACAATGCGGTAAAATAATCAGCAAGCCCCAGCGAACCACCCGGATGGCCACTTTGTACATTGTATACCTGACGCAGAATATCCCTGCGCACTTGCGTTGCCATTACCTTGAGTTGTGTTGAATCCATGTTTTTTTGCAAATATTTAGACTGCTCTGCAAAGTTGCTTGAGAAGGACCATGCACTATGCACAAGTTTTCAAGAGTTAAACAATAAATAAACATGACCATTTTTCATGCTTTTTCATTTGTTTTCACCCCGTTTTTAACGTATATTTGCGGGTTCAGATGGCGCGCATTTTCCTTTTAATTTTCATCATTTCAGGCATTTTTGCCTGTAGCGATTATGGGAAAATTTACAAGTCAAAAAACGCCACCCTCAAATATAATAAAGCAGTGCAACTCTACAGCAAAAAAGATTTTGCCCGGGCGTTGCCTTTATTCGAACAACTTAGGGATATCTACGGAAGGGCCACAGACAGCCTGGAACAGGTTTATTTTTATACCGCCTACAGCCATTATGGACTCGGTGACTACGAGTTTGCCAGCATGTTCTTTAAAGATTTTACCGAGAATTTCACCAGCAGCAAAAAGAGCGTAGAATGCGCATACATGGCTGTTTATTGTGATTTTTTGGATATCGGTTCCCATGAGCTGGACCAAAGTCAAACCCTAAAAACCATAGGCGGTTTACAAACTTTCATCAATTACTACCCCGACAGTGAATATGCACAACGTTGCAATGCACATATCGATGAATTAAGAAAAAAATTGCAACAAAAAGAATACGACCATGTTAAACAGTATTTCTTAATGGGTGACTTCAGGGCGGCAGTAAATGCGGCCAAAAACACCCTGAAATTATACCCTGACATGGAAAGAAAAGAAGAACTCGAATTTTTGATTGTGAAAGCCCAGTTTAACTATGCAGCCAACAGTATAGAAAAAAAACGGTTAGAGCGATACAAAGAAGTATTGGAATATTATCAGGATTACCAGTACAGCAACGGCAATAAGGGTGAAAACGCCAAAGAAGCCGCCTTGATTTTCAAAAAAACACAAGAAGCTATAAAAAAATTAAATACACTACTATGAGTCAACCTATATCACGCAATGCGGAAACCCGCGATCTGAGAAACTTTGAGTCTGAAACAGAAAATGTTTACCTCTCTGCAGTTATCATCTCAAAGCGCGCCAATCAAATCGCCGAGAGGCAGAAGGAAGAACTGCGCAATCGGCTGGAACCTTTTGTAAACGATACCGACAACCTGGAAGAGGTTCAGGAAAACCGTGAGCAAATCGAGATTTCCCTGATGTACGAAAGACAACCCAAACCCACCCTGCTAGCCACACAGGAGTTTGCCGATGGCAAAACCTATTGGCGTATGCCCGATGCCAACACCGGTAAATAAACCGTTAAAAATCATTTTGGGGGTAACAGGTGGCATTGCTGCCTACAAAATCCCCTTGCTGATCCGACTTTTTAAAAAATCGGGCGCTGAAGTTCAGGTAATAATGACGCCTGCTGCAGGAAGATTTGTTACGGCTGAAACCCTGTCTGTACTCTCAGAAAAAAAAGTCTTATCCGAATTTTTTGATCCGGCAGAAGGCACCTGGAATAACCACGTGGACCTGGGATTGTGGGCAGATGCTATTTTCATAGCGCCGGCTACAGCCACCACCATCGCTAAAATGGTTTATGGCATTGCAGACAACCTGCTCTTGGCCACCTATTTGTCTGCACGTTGCCCGGTAATCATCGCGCCTGCTATGGACCTGGACATGTATGCCCATGATTCAGTGACTGACAATCTCCACACCCTTGAAGCCAGAGGTGTGCATATCATACCGGCAGAGGATGGACCATTGGCAAGCGGACTATCGGGGCCGGGCAGATTACCCGAACCAGAAACCCTCTTTGCAGAATTCCAGAAAATACTCAATCCTGAATTGCCGCTGAAAGGAAAGCATGTGCTGGTGACCGCAGGGCCTACCTACGAACCTATAGACCCAGTGCGATTTATTGGCAATCACAGCAGCGGAAAAATGGGCTATGCCATTGCAGAAGCGTTTAAAAATGCAGGTGCGTCGGTAACGCTGGTCTCCGGGCCCGTTTCCCTGAAAACACCCAATGAGGTACACCGTATCGATGTAATAACCGCAGAAGAAATGCGTGAAGCTTGCTTAAAAGAGCGCGAAAAAGCAGACATTATTGTAATGAGCGCCGCTGTTGCAGATTTTAAAATCGAGAACCAGGCTTCGTCAAAAATCAAAAAAAATAATCATTTAACGCTCAATCTGGTGAAAAACCCTGATATACTTCAGGAATTAGGCAAAGCAAAACACATGGGGCAAACCCTCATTGGATTTGCACTTGAAAGCACTGATGGATACAATTACGCCAAAGAAAAAATCAGCACTAAAAACCTGGATTTCATTGTGCTAAATACGTTAGCCGATAAAGGAGCCGGATTTGGTCATGACACCAACAAAGTAAGCTTGATAGACAAAGCAGAAAATTTGAAAGCATATCCATTGCTGTCTAAAAAAGCAGTTGCCGATATCATCGTTAAACAAGCCATTCAATACCATTTTTCCGGTATTTTTGCAGATATATGAGGAAAATCGGGCTGTTTTTGGGTGTTTTTTTGGGGCTGTTCACTAACCTCCATGCCCAGGAGATTAAGGCCAATGTACAGGTAATTGCGCCCAGTTTGCAACTTACCAATAAGCAAATCCTGACCACACTGCAAAGCGCCATTCAACAGTTCATTAATACCCGTAAATGGACAGAGGATGTTTTTGAAGCCCGCGAAAAAATTGAAATGTCGTTTTTTTTAGAGGTGAAAAAAATCAGTAATGCCTCCGATTTTGTAGGAACCCTTCAGATACAAAGCACAAGACCTGTGTTTGGCAGTAATTACAAAACCACCGTTTTTACATTCAATGATGAAGATGTAGCTTTCGCCTACAGAGAGTTTGAACCGTTGGATTATCAGGATAATCAAAATGTCAACGATCTGACAAGTCTGCTCGCTTTTTATGTGTACATGGCGTTAGGTTATGATTATGATAGTTTTGCAGAATTAGGCGGAAGTAATTTTTATCAGAAAGCACAAAACATCGGGGGGCTCATGCAGGGAAAACCCGGCTGGAACCAGGGTGATGGGAAAGGACAGCGAAACAGATTTAATCTTATTGACGGAGTTAATAATAACCGTTTTCTGCCGGCTCGTAAACTTACCTATCGGTATCATAGAAAAGGCATGGACAGAATGTCGGAAAACCCTGAACAGGCTAGGTCTGAAATTACTGCTTCTATGAAAAGTCTCGAAGAACTATTTACCTTGAGTCCTAACAACCTCATTACCAGGGTGTTTTTCTCTACCAAATGGCCCGAAATTATAGAAATTTACAAGCAGGCTACCGTGCCGGAAAAAAATGCCATTCTTGAGCTTTTACGCAAACTGGATAGCCAAAACAGCAATCGTTACGAAAAAATTAAGGCGTGATTGCTGTTACCCATAGTCTCTCCGATTCCTTACAGGATTTTATTACCAAAACCCAACCTGATAAAATTTTTGTACTTTGTGACAAAAATGTCATTCAACATTGTTTGCCTGCAATTTCGGTAAACAGGCCCTTGCAAATCATTGAAATTGCCGAAGGAGAAAGCTGCAAAAGTCTGTCTATTTGCGAAAATGTGTGGAGGGTTTTAGCCGAAGGCGGAGCAACTCGCAATTCCTTGCTATTATGCCTTGGTGGTGGCAGCACCACAGATTTGGGCGGGTTTGTGGCTTCTACCTATCAGCGTGGCATCAAAGTTTGTTATATCCCCACTACCCTATTGTGCATGGTTGATGCTGCCATTGGCGGGAAAACAGGGGTGAATCTTGGGGGATTGAAAAACTATATTGGGACCTTCAGGTTACCGGATGCCATATTCGCATATCCCGAGTTTTTACAAACCCTGCCTGAGGCAGAATGGCAAAACGGCAAAGCAGAAATGATTAAGCATGCACTCCTTTCCGGCAATGGCTGGTCTGACATTCTGCAAAATGGTTTTCCGGAAAAATCCAATACCCTGGCGTGGTCTCAGTGGATTGAGGCCAACATGAAATTTAAATCAAGCATAATCTCCGAAGATTTTGCGGAGAATAATATTCGGGCCATCCTAAACTTCGGACACACTGCGGCCCATGCCTTAGAATATTTATACATCAATCAAGACAAAAAATTGCCACACGGACAGGCAGTCGCTGCCGGGATGCTCATAGAAACCATCGCTGCCTCCATGATGCAAGTATGTCCGGTTGACCTGCTGGAGAATCTCCGCTACTACATACATACAAACTTTAAACCCATTGCTTACAATCCTTCTGATATTGCTGATTTGAATAGGGTAGCAAGGAAGGATAAAAAATCAACGTTGGAATCTATTGTTTGCAGTGTAATTGCGGAAGTAGGGAAGCCATCTCCCCCATTGTCTGTACCAGAAAATATCATGAAAAAGGCATGGTTGCAATATCTGCATGAAACTGCGTAAAAAAATTTCTTTTCAGCAGTTAACTGCCATATCTCTTCCCGGCTCCAAAAGCATATCGCACAGAGTGCTAATAGCAGCGGCTCTCTCGAAACTTCCAATAGACTTTATTTCCGGTTTATCGGATTGCGATGACACCCGATATTTACTGCGCGCAATTCAAAACCCACAGCAGGAAATTTACGACTTTGGCGATGGAGCCACACCCCTGCATTTCTTTATGGCAATGGCAGCAGCTCAAAACCGGCAGTGCGCCCTGACAGGAACGGATCGGCTCATGCATCGCCCGCATGAAGATTTAATTGATTTATTGGAGCAGTCTGGTGCCGAAATAAAGCTTCTGCCGGGGAAAATTTGCATACAAAGTGGCATTCAATCATTCAGTAAAATCACCGCTGATACTTCACGCAGTAGCCAGCACATATCAGCCATGATGCTGGTGGCACCGCTTTTCAAAGGCCAAAAAGAAATTCTTTTAAAAGGCAATCCTGCCTCATTCCCGTATATAAAGCTTACAGCTTCCGTATTGAAATCGTTTGGAATAGAAACAGTAATTTCTAAAGACAAAATCATTATTGAAGACGGATTATACAAAACCCCTGATTTGATGGTTATAGAACCGGACTGGTCATCGGCTGCTTTTTTCTATTCACTGGTGGCCTGCGAACCAAACATACGAATTTTGCTCAAGGGACTTAACTTAGAAAGTCTGCAGGGTGATTCAGATATTGCAGACTTCTACCTGGAACTGGGTGTTACATCAACTCAAACCCAAGATGGTGTTTTGATAAACCATAATGGATATGTCAATCCAAATCCGACATTCCACTTAATCAACCACCCTGATTGCGCTCCAGCTCTTTTAGCGTTGTGTGGCTTTCTAGGTGTGGATGCTATTTTTACAGGCCTTGATAATCTTGCTAACAAAGAGAGCGACAGACTCCATGCAATGAATGAGAACATGCAACAGGTAGGCATCACGATAGCTTCTGATGCTGGGGTTTACAAATTATTATTCAATCATCATTCAGATAACCATTCAAACCTGCTAAACATTCAATCTCACAATGATCACCGCATAGTAATGGCCATGGCTGTTTTTGGACTTAAATATTCGTTACGCATAGATAATGCAAACTGCGTAAACAAATCTTTTCCGGGATTTTGGGAGCAATGGAATCATTGGTTCCATATAGACCCTTAATTTTGCATCCAATGGCATCAAACTCTATTGGCAGTATTTTTAAAGTAAGTAGCTTCGGTGAAAGCCATGGAAAAGGAGTGGGTGTTTTATTGGATGGTGTGCCGGCAGGAATTATTGTGGATGTAGATTTTATAAACCAAGCACTGCAGCGCAGAAGGCCCGGACAAAGTAACATTACTACCCAGAGAAACGAATCAGACCGGTTTCAAATTTTATCTGGCATTTTTGACAATAAAACCCTGGGAAGTCCAGTTTGTATCTGGATACCAAATGAAGACCCTGCTTCCGGAGATTATGAAGAATTAAAAGACGTGTACAGACCGGGCCATGCCGATTACACTTACGATACTAAGTATGGTTTCCGTGATTATCGAGGTGGTGGCAGAAGCAGCGCCAGGGTTACAGCAGGATGGGTAGCCGCCGGTGCATTGGCAGAGCTTGCATTAAAACAACTTATTCCCAATGTAAGTATTGTTGCCTGGGTTCAACAAATTCATTCCATTACCGCCGATTTAACATTATTTCCTGCTGATAGAAGTGCGGTAGAAATAAATACAGTCCGTTGCCCTGACCCCAAAGCGGCAAGCACTATGGAAGCGGCTATTCTCTCGGCAAAAGAGGATGGGGATTCACTAGGAGGTGTGATTCGATGTAACATTAAAAATGCGCCTGCCGGATTGGGAGAACCGGTTTTTGACAAACTTTCAGCACGTCTTGCTCAAGCGATGATGAGTGTAAATGCTGCTAAAGGATTCTATATGGGTATAAATCCATCGGAAATGAAAGGTTCTGATATGAATGATAATTTTATTTCAACAGATGGGAACATTGCCACGGACACAAACCATTCCGCAGGCATTCAGGGCGGCATATCAAATGGGATGCCCATATTTTTTGATGTTATTTTTAAACCCACATCCACAATTAGGAAAAAACAAAATACGGTTGACAAATATGGGAATCACATTGCGTTAAGCGTGGAAGGCAGACACGATCCATGCGTTTTACCCAGAGCGGTGCCTATTGTAGAGGCCATGACAGCAATTACGTTATTGGATATGGTGTTACTTGACAGGGTTTCCCGAATTAATCTATAGGGCTTATGGTTAACTTTGCGGTATGAATCGCGAAGAGATATTACAGCAATTTAACCGCTTACTCACCATTATGGATGAATTGCGTACTCAGTGTCCATGGGACAGAGAACAAACTTGGGAAAGCATCCGGCATTTGAGCATAGAAGAAATTTATGAATTAAGTGATGCCATTCTGGAAAACAATGTCCAGGAGGTTAAAAAAGAGTTAGGAGACATTTTATTACATATTGTATTCTACAGCAAAATTGCTGATGAAAAAAATGAATTTAATGCAGGCAATGTAATTGATGAATTATGCAACAAACTTATTCGGAGACATCCACACATATACGGAAACGTAAATGCAGAAGATTCTGCAACTGTGAAAGCAAATTGGGAACAAATTAAATTACAAGAAAAGGGGGCTGAAAGACAAAGTGTGCTACAGGGACTACCTAAAAGTATGCCTTCATTGGTAAAAGCTTACAGAATGCAAGAAAAAGTAGCCAGTGTAGGCTTTGATTGGGATACTGCTACAGAAGCTTATGCTAAAGTGAAAGAGGAATTGAGTGAATATGAATTAGCGAAAAATAATGAAGAAAAAATGGAAGAGTTTGGTGATTTGCTATTTGCATTAATCAACTATGCCAGAAAAAGCGGGATTAATCCAGATGATGCCCTTGAACAAACCAATATAAAGTTTAAGCGGAGGTTTGAATATTTAGAAAAAGCTGCCATTGAATCAGGTAAAAACCTTAAAGAAATGACCCTGTCTGAAATGGATATTTTATGGGATGCCGCAAAGGCGGAAGAAAAATAAAACAGTAAAAAAACAAAAAACCCGCACAAGGCGGGTTTTTTAAAAGGTCGGCGACGACATACTTTCCCAGGTGTTACCCCAGTATCATCTGCGCTGCAGGGCTTAACTTCTCTGTTCGGGATGGGAAGAGGTGGACACCTGCGCCATAGTCACCATAAGATCTTTAATGATCAATGACAAATGTTGGAAATAAGCAAAGATGGTATTCATTATAAATTGGTAAGCTTACGGGTAATTAGTACTACTCGGCTATGACATTACTGCCTTTACACCTGTAGCCTATCAACGTGGTAGTCTTCCACGACCCTTAAAGGAAAACTCATCTTGAGGCTAGTTTCGCGCTTAGATGCTTTCAGCGCTTATCTATTCCGCACGTAGCTACTCTGCGATGCAGCTGGCGCCACAACAGATACACCAGAGGTGTGTCCAATCCGGTCCTCTCGTACTAAAATCAGATCCTCTCAATTTTCCAACGCCCACAACAGATAGGGACCGAAC
>CAYYXG010000027.1:17999-19548 GCA_964475595.1 uncultured Flavobacteriaceae bacterium | reverse complement strand
TTTCAGCGGCGGCAATGGCGATGGGACTGCAGCAGGCGGGTATACCCAGACCCAAAATGCGCAGGTCCGCACAGTTTTCAGCGGCGGCAATGGCGATGGCAATGCCATCCACGATGCACTCAGTTATCTGCCCATGGGTAATTTTGTGTTTTGGCGTGGCACTACCTCCAGCAGCTTCGCCACCGCCTCCAACTGGACCGGCAATACCGTGCCCGGTGCCAACAGCGATATCGCTTTTGCCGACAACGCAAGCCGAGATCTTGAACTGGGCGCTAACCTTTCCATTGGTAATCTGAGCTTCAATGGTTCTAAGAAAAAATTGGCTCTGGGGTCTTTTACCCTCACCACCCTTGGAGATGTGCTGGACGCTGATTCATTCAGCTACATTCAAACCAACGGCACAGGGGTGCTAAAACTCGGCATCACCTCCGGAAGCAGCAACGTTTTTCAGGTTGGCAATACTGCCTACAATCCGGTAACCATCACCAATAAAACCGGTGCTACCGATACGTTCAACGTCAAAGTTGCTGATGCTGTACTCTACAAGGCCACTTCTGGAAATGTCATTAGTGAGCCCCATGTATCACGCACCTGGTTTATCAATAAAAAATCCGCCAATATCGGCGGCGGTGTTGATTTACACTTCCGATGGAATTCCAATGAAGTCACTACCGGCCTGGGCAGTCCCAAACTATATCATTTTGACGGCACAATTTGGCAAAAACAAACCGGAACAACATCTTCCACCGCAAGAACCCTAACCTATACCGGCTATACCGGGAGCTTCTCCCCTTTTGCCATTGGTGATGATATTGTATTACTCCCCATTACCCTGCTTAATTTTCAATGTGGCTCAAACAGCGAGGGTCGTGTGCAGCTGCAATGGAGCACCGCTACAGAACAAAATAGCCGTCGGTTTATGGTGGAACGAAGCCCCGATGGGCAACGCTACAATGCCATTGGTGAGGTAAACGCGGCAGGTCAGAGCCAAACACCTCGCAACTATAGTTTTACCGATCTTCAACCCCTCCCGGATGGTGGATATTACCGGCTGAAAATGGAAGATGTTTATGGTGCTTTCAGCTATTCTGAAATCTGTGCCCAAAAAACCAACGCCAATGCACCCAAAGCGCCGTTGAAAATGTTCCCCAATCCTGCCAACCGCGATTTTTATATGGTGGCCCTGGAACCCGAACGCAACTTCAACTGGGAAATTTTCACAGCCACAGGTAAACAGGTTGGAATGGGAAAAAGCAAGGATGGGATGGCCACGGCAAATCTCAGGCACCTCAGTGAAGGGATATATATAATTAAAATTGTGGGCTCCGGATTATCAGAAAACCACAGGATTGTCATTCGTCGGTAGGGTCCCACCTAAATAAATGGTGTGAGATAACACCAATAACACACTCGAAATTCCATATACGACCACCTTCGGGGTCGGCAACATCTTCCGCCGTTCCGGCTACAGATGTGTGACCCCTTTGGGGTCATGGAAAACCGAGCGGTTTCCGACGTGCGACGCAATTTCCGTCAAAACATTGTTAAT
>CAYYXG010000027.1:0-17899 GCA_964475595.1 uncultured Flavobacteriaceae bacterium | reverse complement strand
GCGGGGTCACACATCTCTAGCCCGCCAGGGCGTTTAAATCGACCCCAACGGGGTCGCATATATTCATATTACGTGGTTCGCATAGCGCCAATTACAAAATAAACCTACCTCACCCCATGAAACCAAAAACCACGATATATGCGATTTTTGGTATCCTGCAGTTCCAACACGTACAATCCTGTAGGAAACACGTGTGGTATGATGGGCTCACCGCTGTATATCAACCGACCGTCTGTCTGGTAAATACGGCAAAGCTTTGGCTTAACCCCTCCCTCAAACCACCATCCCTTCCCGTCAAAATACCATGGCCTCCGAACCATCTTTATGCCCATGGCAGGGGGTGTCCTCCTAAAATCATAACGCGCCGTAACCGGATAATGATCGGAAGTATTGCTTCCATATCCTGAGATATAAGCATCGGCCCGAAAAACTGCCGCAGAGCCGGCCACAAAATATGGTCTCATATTTTGATTAATCATTTGATGATCAATCATATTGCTGTAAGAAACCGTACTACGCTGCCCCGACAATGTAAGCGCCCTGCTAGGAAAAAAATATTGCGCTGTGTCGTTCAGGATGCGCGCAAATGGCGTGGGAAGATTGTTGTATATACTCACATCCAGATCATCGTTCCAATCGCCTATAACAATGAATTTACGTGATTTTCTGGCATCCATGTAATCCTTCAATGCCTCGCTGCTTCGCTTGCGAAAATCATAAGAATCCGCTTTTTCTGCAGTGGTGCCGGTGTTGGCCTTTAAATGCAATACAATGGCGTATATCGTATCTTTTTTAATCCCTGAGCTTACCTCCAGCATTACCTCCAGTGGCAAACGCCCAGACGCAAATTCGCGGTCATACACCGCCAGAATATGCTGGGCATTCAATACCCTAAACATACTTTTCCGATACAGGAGGGCCGTTTTTTGGGTTTGAGACCAGGTAGAAATCACCCCATCATATTCAGGAAGCCTTGCTTTTAGGGTATCCCAAGCCGCAGGACTGCTCACCTCGCACATGCCCCACAAATCCATGTCCATGCCCTTGATAACCGCCACCACATTCTTCATCTGGGTTACCTCATTGGACGGCCCATTCTGTGCATCCCCCAGCCATTCGGTATTCCAGCAAGCCACATCCACGGTGGTATCTGTACCTGTTTTAGGAATATTCTGGGCCGACACAGCCGATACAAAACACAGTGCTATAAAAAAAATAACTGCCCTCAATTTCGCTTATCAAATCCCCAGCTGAGCTTGTTCCTTAGGGTATCCATAAAATGATCGCCGTGAAGGCGTAATATCTTGAGCTCATGATCGGCTTTGCGCACCGCCATGTGCGTTTCTCCGCTGATAGACTGACTTCGGGCATCCAATGACGTTAGATAGCTGCTTGCGCGTCCTTCAATTTCAAAGCTGATTACCAAATCATCACTCACCACCACGGGCCTCACATTGAGGTTATGCGGGGCTATGGGCGTAATGACAAAATTGTCTGAACCCGGAAAAATGATAGGCCCGCCACAACTGAGGGAATAACCGGTAGAGCCGGTAGGCGTTGATATTATCAGCCCATCGCTCCAGTAGCTGTTCATGAACTCCCCATTCAGATAGGTATGCACCACAATCATGCTGCTGGTTTCTTTTTTATGAATAACGAAGTCGTTCAGGGCAAATGCGTAATCAAACAATTTGGTGCTGGATTCAAGCTGCAGCAGGGAACGCCCTTCAATGCTGTAATTGCCGCGTTCCACATCCGCGATGGCTTTGTCTATACCCTCCACTGAGATGCCTGCTAAAAAACCCAACCGACCGGTATTCAAACCCAGCACAGGCACATTGCTATCGCGCACCAGCGATATGGCATCCAGCATGGTGCCATCACCACCCACACAAATAAGCAAATCCAGCAGGGGCTCCTGGGCAGACAAATGCTGAAACGTCTCAAGTTTAAGCCCGGTAGACCCATGCATTTGCACATAATCTACCAGGGATTGGGTACACCACACTTCATGGCCACGTCGGCTCAAGGTTTCAAGCAAAAGATTAAAACCCGACTCATGCTTATGATCTCTGACTGATTTGGCGTATACCCCTATTTTCATGCTTAAAAAGCGTTTACAAAAGACATATTAAACACCCATTCTCCCCGGTGATTGCGGCTAAGTTCAAGGCGAGACATGGCCGTGTACCAAAATATCACATCCAGCCCGGCCCCTGCTCCGCTCAACCAGCGGGTATTCAAGGTATTTTCAGGCAACATAACCGGTTTGATTACGCGACCTGCATCTGCAAAGATAGTGCACCAAACACTAACCGGAAGTGTACGATAATTTTTAAGTGCGGCTAGCCCGGGAATTTTCTTGCCAGAATGCTGATACAACGGCCTTCTGAGACCCGTTTTCCCCAAAACAAAACCCATACCGTCCGCCACATAGGATTCATATCCACGAACATAACGACTTTCATATCCCAGCTGCCTGGTAAACACGTAGGGCAGCGCACCTTGAACCAACGCGTTCATGTCCGCATTGTAGGAAGTTTGAAAAGCATTGGTCCATACCCAACCGCCAACAGGTTTAAAATAATTGGCCTTCATAAATCCCTGAACAATAGCGGGTGCGCGCTGTGCAGGATTTATCCGTGCATAGGAAAAGCCAGCCTTCCAATAATAACCATCAACCGGATAGTGCCGCTGTTTGCGATGGTCGATAGTGTAGGAAAAGGCCAAACCCACATAATTGCCCTGCTGCCCTGCCATATACTGCCTCACCGCTGTTTCATCTTTGATTAGCGCAGAATCGGCATAGCGATAGGTTCCATAATCGGAAGAGAATTCTGCAAAACTATAGTAGCTCAAACGCTTTCTCAGCATGCCGTTCACCCATATATTTCGCTGCACGGGATCAGACTCCAAGCGAAGAAACTGCAGCTTGTCATTTCGGGTTTTATACCACAATTCATGATTGCTCCAGTAACCCACCCCTACCGCATATGCATATCCCTTGTTGTAGGAAGGAAAAGGCCTGCTGAATTGCGCCGAATAACTGCGGTTATAACCGTGTATGGCTTGTATGGCCAATGACTGATTCCGACCATGGAGATTATTTAAAAATAAAGTGCCCCCATAAATCAACCGGGCTGGATCTTTTTCCTTCCACCAAACATGAAAATTGCGGTCTGCCCACGTAATTTCAGGTAAAAACCACGTGTATTTTCTTTCTTTTACTTCTATGAGAATTTCCCCGGGATCTCTTTTAATTTCTACATGGGTAAATAATCCTAAATCGCTGATTCGCTGAATCCACAATGTTTTTACGCTGTCATTAAAAATAAATACTGAATCCCTGCCCAAATCTAATTCACGAAGAATTACTTCTTTTTTCGTGATGCGGTTACCAGTTATCGTAATATTACGATAAGAATTATCCAGCTGTGCTTTAAGCCAGGTAAAATTGGATAAAAATACAATCCCTATAATTCTATAGAAATAACGCATTTATTTTTCCAGAATCACAAAATCAAAGGCGTAATCATGCCTATCATCTTTGGGGTGATGCTGCCTGTGAGTTTCTTTCCAAATGGACTTATCGTAGGTAGGAAAAAAAGTATCTGCGGACGGAAAATAACTATCAACCTCCGTGATATAGAGCTTATTAATATATTCCATCGATTGTTTATAAATTTCACCACCCCCGATAATAAATATCTCATCGTTATATTGCGATTTAGCATACTCCAAAGCTTTTTCAACACTATCAATTCCGTAAAAACCCTCTTGTACCTTATCCGGGTTTCGGGTAATGACGATATTCAGCCGATTTTTAAGGGGTTTACCCAGACTCTCCATAGTTTTTCTACCCATAATGACCGGTTTGCCTTTGGTGTGTTGCACAAACCATGCAAAATCATCAGGGAGGTGCCACATCAAATCATTGCCTGCACCGAGTTCCAGGCCTTTTCCAACGGCTGCTATGGCTGAAATACATTGGGAAGTCATACTGCAAAGGTAAGCCCTGAACATTAAGCCGTATCTTTGTGGCTAATTATGAGTCGTTTAGTAGCCATAGTAGGGAGGCCCAATGTAGGAAAATCCACATTGTTCAATCGTTTGACCGGGGAGCGCAAAGCCATTGTAGATGACATGAGCGGCGTAACCCGTGACCGCCACTACGGCACTTCAGAGTGGAACGGCATTGAATTTTCAGTGGTCGATACCGGCGGATTTGTACCTGAGAGTGATGATATTTTTGAAGCCGCCATTCGTGAGCAGGTACACATTGCCATCGAAGAGGCCTCCGTGCTGCTGTTTGTGGTGGATGTGATGAGCGATGTACATCCGCTCGATGAAGAATTTGCCCAAATTCTTCGACGCACCAAAAAACCTGTATTGCTGGTGGTGAACAAGGTTGACAACGAGCGCCTGAGCACCGAAGCTACCGTATTCTATTCGCTGGGCTTTGACCGATACTATGAAATATCATCCGCAAATGGTCACGGCACCGGTGATTTGCTGGATGAAGTAGCTGCACGACTCAAGGAGGAAGCCCCGGATACCAACATTGACGAAGATCTGCCCCGCATCGCAATCGTGGGCCGCCCGAATGTGGGCAAAAGCAGTCTGGTGAACGCCCTCACCGGCACTCAGCGCAATATTGTAACCGACATTGCCGGTACCACCCGCGATTCGCTGGACACCAAATACAAAGCCTACGGCAAAGAATTTATTTTGGTAGATACTGCCGGTATACGTCGTAAGAGCAAGGTGCATGAAAACATTGAATTTTACAGTGTAATGCGTTCCCTCAGGGCGTTGGAAAACAGCGATGTGGTAGTATTGGTCATTGACGCTACTCAGGGTCTGGAATCGCAGGACCTGAACCTGTTCTGGATGGCGCACCGCCTGGGCAAAGGTGTGGTGATACTTGTAAACAAATGGGATCTGGTGGAAAAAGACACCAACACCCACCTGTCTTACACCGAAGATATCAAATCCAAAATATCGCCGTTTGTGGATGTGCCAATTTTGTACATTTCAGCGGTAACCAAACAACGTATTTTCCAGGCATTGGAAACCATTTTGCAGGTATATGATGGCCTGACGATGAAAATTCCCACCCACAAGCTCAACGACTACCTGCTTCCCATCATGGAAGCATTTCCGCCTCCCAGCCGCAAGGGTAAGTTTGTGAAAATCAAGTTTGTAACCCAATTGCCCTCCAAAAGACTGGCCATTGCCCTTTTCTGCAATCTGCCACAATACGTAGCCGACAGCTATTCCAGGTTCATTGAAAACAAACTGCGAGAAGCTTTCCCGCTGACCGGCGTGCCGATAACGCTGTTTTTCCGCAAAAAATGAGCACCCCGCAGGATATTCGTTCACTTACCCTTACCCAACTGGAACAGGCCCTCAAAGACCTTGGGGAACCCGCTTTCCGGGGCAGGCAGATATACGAATGGCTATGGAAGAAAGGGGCCCGGGAATTTTCAGCCATGACCAACCTGTCGCTTGCGCTGAGAGACAAGCTGCAAAGCCATTTCAGTCTGTTGCCCGCCGGCATACACACCCAGCAAAAAAGCAAGGATGGCACCATCAAATGCAGTTTCATGTTGCATGATGGCAACCTGATTGAAGGTGTGCTTATCCCCACTGACACCCGCGTTACCGCCTGTGTGAGCAGCCAGGTAGGGTGCAGTCTGGACTGTAAATTCTGCGCCACCGGCTACCTGAAACGTCAACGCAATCTGGAAGCCGGGGAAATCTATGATCAAGTATGGCTATTGAATGAACTGGCCGAAAAGCACTACGGCAAAGGGCTTGACAATATTGTGTATATGGGCATGGGCGAACCTTTGCTCAATTACGCCAATGTATGGCGCAGTGTGGCACTGATAACGGGCGAAGACGGGTTGAACATGAGTCCGCAGCGTATAACGATCAGCACCGCAGGCATTGCCAAAATGATTGTGAAAATGGCCGATGACGGCGCCAAATTCAACCTGGCCCTGAGTCTTCATGCCGCCAACGACGAAAAACGCACTGCCATTATGCCCATCAATGCCAGCAACAATCTGGAAATGCTGGCTGAGGCCCTGATGCACTGGTACGACAAAACAGGCACCCGTCCCACGCTGGAATACACGGTGATAGAAGGGGTGAATGACGACGCTGAAGAGATGCGCGAACTGATAACCTTTGCGCGGAAGTTTCCCTGCAAAATCAACCTGATAGAATACAACCCCATAGGGGAACTAGCTCCTTACATGCCCACAGGAGACAATAAGCTGGAACGCTTTGCCAACGGCCTTTCCGCTGCTAAGCTCATTGTGAATGTGAGAAGAAGTCGCGGCAAGGACATTGACGCCGCCTGCGGTCAATTGGCCAACAAGCTCAACGATTAACGCTTCAGCAACATGATAAAATCATTCATAAAATAGCCGTCGCCAATATCAAAATCGGCCACCTGTTCTATCACAAAACCCATTTTAAAATAAAAATTAATGGCTTTATAATTTTGTCGGTTTACCTGCAACCTCAGTTCACTACAATCTGTATATTTTTCGAGGATGGCATGGATCACAAAAGCACCTACCCCTGAGCGCTGCGCGGCTGTTTTAATATAACATTTATTCAGAAAATATTGTCCCGGAGATTTATTTTCTACTGCAGCAAAACCAATCGGTTTTTCGTCATTAATTACCAAGTAAAACGCCTGTCCCTCATGCATTTGTTTCAGCATGGAAGATGCCGAATACATGCGTTCCAGCATATAATCCACCTGCTCCTGACCGATAATGGTGGGATAATGATCATTCCAGATTTCGCGGGCAAGGACCTGAATGGTGGAAATATCTTTTTCACCGGCGGTAGATAATTGCAAATTCACAGTACAAAAATGCGCAAATTTGCGGGTCGAAAGTATGTTTAAGGCAGAATCTCTGGAAAGCGGCTATGTAAAGGGAAACACACCCTGTGTATTGCACGGCCCCATGGATTTTGAGATTCAGGCCGGAAAGCTGGTGTTATTGGCCGGAAAAAATGGTGCCGGGAAAAGCACCCTCATGCAAATTCTGGGGGGATTGCAAAAGCCCGTAGGAGGAAGCATTTTGGTCAATGGTACGGACATTAACCGGGTGGACACCAAAACCCGCGCATCCCTCATCAGTCAGGTTTTTACCCATTTGCCGGACATGCCCCTGACTACAGCCAAGGAGGTAGTTTTTAGCAGCAGATTGCGCTTTTTATCAACATGGAATAGCCAATTAAAAAACCACGAAGACGAACTCCTGAAAACCCTGCAAATGTGTGGGATGGAGGCCTTCGCCGACCGGCAGTTCAACACCCTTAGCGACGGCGAAAAACAGAAGATCATGATTGCCAGGGCACTGGCACAGGATACCCCGGTTATGCTGATGGACGAACCCCTCGCCTTTCTGGATTACCCCGGACGCAGGGAAATGCTGGCGAGAATGAAAAACTGGTGCGCCGAAACAGGGAAAATCATTGTGTTTAGCAGCCACGATCTGGAACTGGCGCTGCAAAGCGCGGATGCCATGCTGCTGTTGCAAGAGAACCGCCAACACCGCTGGGAATGGGATGCGGAAATCCTACGAAAAACCAACCCTGCAGGTTTATTCAGTGCATGAAAAACCGAAAATCCTTTCGTTTTAAGCAGTTTGAGGTAGCACAGTCTCCGGGCTGCATGCCCGTTACCACCGATGCCTGCATTTTTGGTGCCATGGCGGACATAGGAAACGCCAAGAGTGTGTTGGACATTGGCACCGGCACGGGTTTGCTTTCGTTGATGCTGGCGCAACGTTTTACCGATGCGGTTTTTACGGCCATAGATATAGATGCGGAAAGCGTAAAACAGGCCACAGAAAATTTCAAGAATTCACCCTGGAAACAACGTATACAGGCCGAAACAGCCGATTTACGCACCTGGGAACCGGGGGTACAATATGATGCGATTGTTTGCAACCCACCATTTTTTGACAACCAACTACCCAGCGAAAGCGATGACAAACGCAGGGCAAGACACACGGTTACGCTGGACTTTGAAACCTTATTGTATAAAATACAATATCTGTTAAAAAAGGACGGCATTTGTATGCTATTAATTCCGATTTTACATGGAGAATATTTGGAGGAAGTATCTAAAAAAAACGCATTGTATTTACACCGCAAAATACAGATTCGATCTTTCACAGAATCTGCACCTCATGTAGTAATACTATACCTCTCTAAAACCCAGGCAGCAGGATTTACAAGCGATTTTATCATCTATGAAAAACCGGGTGTGTATTCCGCAGAAATGAAAGCATTAATGCAGGATTTTTATCTGGCGGGGTGATGGGATACAAGGAGACGGATAATCAGCGAGACGGCTAATGATCCGTCTTTACGGCCTGCGGCACACATCATCGGTGATGCATTACAACCCCGAAGGGGTGCCATTATACTAGCGCCAAAGGCGCGGTATTCCCCGAACCCTGAAGGGGTGGCACATCTCCCAGCAGGTGCGGTGTATGTGGATGGATGCGACATGCTAAACACGCCACCCGCATATGGCGAGACGGATAATGATCCGTCTTTACGGCCTGCGGCACACATCAGCAGCCATGCATTCCAACTCCGAAGGGGTGCCATTTTACTAGCGCCGAAGGCGCGGTTTTTCCCGAACCCCGAAGGGGTGGCATTTAACCCGCTTCTGTTAATAAAATTTTAATCAAAAAAACATGTAAGATATAATTTCCTGATGTTTACTTGCATAAGCAAAAATCATCATGAACATCAAAAGACTTCTTATCTGCCTCCTATTTGTAGGATACATACATGCATGGAATGCTCAGCAATCCATTAACACTGCCGGCACTACCGTTACCGGAGTAGACGGACAAATATCTTTTAGCGTGGGACAGGTTTTTGTGGCCTATCAGCAAGGTGCCGACGCCAACATACAGGAAGGTGTGCAACAGGCCTACACCATCATCACCAATTCCACATCAAACATCCCCGGCAATACTGACATTATCCTTTATCCCAATCCCACATCCGGGGTTGCCTACCTGGCCGTCAATTCAACCACTGAAGACCTACTGCTAATTGAAATATTTGACATGCAAGGCAAAATGCAATTTGGCAGCAAAATCCAAAACGGTATTAATTTACTACAGCTGAAAGACCTTCCTTCAGGCATTTACATGGTATATATAAATCGCAATAATTACAAACTATTTACACAAAAACTGATAAAAATATAACATGAAAAAGAATATATTTTTGGGCCTTTTTCTCATGCCATTGCTTAGTGTTTTGGCACAGGCACCGGCAAAACTCAATTACCAGGCCGTAATTCGAAACAGCAGCGGAGCGGTGGTAGCCAACACCCCCATAGGCATGCGCATCAGCATTTTGCAGGGCAGCAGCACCGGAGCCACCGTATATGCAGAAGTATACACCCCCAACCCGGTGAGCAACACCAATGGCCTCATCAGCGTTGAAATTGGCGGAGGCACCGTCATTACAGGCACCTGGGCGGGCATAGACTGGAGCAATGGCCCCTTTTTCGTAAAAACCGAAACGGATATTAAAGGCGGAAATCAGTACACCCTCACCAGCATCAATCAGTTGCTGAGTGTGCCCTTTGCATTGTATGCCGAAAAATCCGGTTCCTCCACACCCGGACCGCAAGGACCACAGGGCCCGCAAGGTTTAAAAGGCGACACCGGTGCACGCGGCCCGCAGGGAATTCAAGGCGTTGCCGGCCCTAAAGGACTAGGAATTAAAGAAGCCAAAATAATAAGTGATAGCTTAATTATTACCTACACCGATTCCACCAAAACCAATGCCGGGCTGGTACGCGGACCACAGGGCGCGCAGGGCCCCAAAGGTGATGCCGGTAAATCCGGTGAACCCGATACCATCCTTTACAATATCTGGGAAATTAAAAAAGGCACACTCAATAGCCAAAACACCAAATACATCATCATCAACAGCAATAATAATGTGGACTATCTCAACGAAGATGCCATCTACAAATTCCGCTCACTAAGCAGCAGCAACGCACTCATCACCCACAAACAAATGCTGATTTCGTGGACGGTTTACAACTACACCATTAAAAATGATACCCTGCGCATCAACAACTCCAATACCGATGTAGTGGCCGTTTTAAACCGCAGAGGCCCTACCGTGAAAGACTGGGTCAACCTGGTTTCGTCTTTGGACAGCATCGATGCACCCGCCTCCGGCGATCCCAGAACTGACATGGGATATGACGGTCAAAACATTGTACTCACCAATGATGCAAACTCTACTACCCTGCACAAAGTAAATACGACTAGCAAAACTGCGTCTACCGTGCGACTGAGCAAAAACTTCTATTATTCTGCCACAGAATTTGCCAACGGTGATTGCTGGATTACCAATTATAACCTGATTGAAAAGGTAAACCCCACCACAGGCAGCACGATTTCCACCGGTGCACCGCTCAGCAACGGTGACCGTATTGACCTTGGCGGACTCGCCTGGAGCGGCTCTGTATTCTATGCCAGCTCCCGTCAGCGCATCTACACCTATGATCCCAGCGCCAACAGTTGGTCTAACTATGCAGATGCAACCTACATCAATGCCATGACCATGGTGGGAACAGATTTATTTGTGGTGAAAGATGGCCTCATTCACAAATGCACCACCTCCGGTGGCTTTGCAGCAACCAAGGCCTATAAAGTAATCAGTGCGTTAAATGATGGCTATGGTGAAGTAATGGGCTTAACCCACGATGGCAGCCGTTTCTGGGTGTACATCTACAATAAAAACACCAAAAAACGCGAAATGCACAAGGTAAACCTTAACTAATTTTCCAATAAATCAATACCAAAGGGGGGCCATAATAAGCTCCCCTTTTTTTATTGATTATTCAAATCCATATTGTCTGGTTCACACCAGGGTAAGGCAGCCCGGAAGCACCTGCACCATTAGTTTATCCGCTTTGTACAACTCCCCGTCAGCCTGGAATGTTTCCACACCCTCCAGTTCGATACTGCAAGAAGACACCTGCCTAAATTCAACCGGCTTCAGCGTCAGGTGCTTACCTACATTCACCAAAAAAACATACAACAGTCGCTGCCATAAATTCGGGGGTTTTATCAGCAATAAGTCCAGTTTTCCGTCGTTAAGTTTCGCTTTTGGAAACAGCTTAAATCCGCCGCCTGCCCGCTCCCCGTTGCCCATAGAAACCATAAAAACCCAATCGTGATAGTGGAAATTATCCGCTTCAATTTTAGCCCGAATGGGCTTATAAAAAAACAAATTTCTCATCACCGGGATGATGTATTTGAGTGAAGCGGGCTTGGTTTTTCTCGCTTTTTCGGCCACCAGTGCCTCAAACCCCACACCGCACACATTGTGCACGTACACCGCGTTTATGCTTATAATGTCGCATTGTACGTATTGTTTGGACTTAATTTGTACGGCCAGTTCGGCGATATCCCTACCTTTAAAATTAGACGCAAAATCATTGCCGCTGCCTACCGGCATGATGGAAAATGAATTGGTTTTCACATCAACGTGATTGATGGCGGTATGAAAGGTGCCATCACCACCGGCCACGATGATATGGGTTTGTTGCAATAACCGAAGTTGAGCGGGATCCGAAACTACCTTAACCTGCAGACCTTGAGATTCCAGTACGCTGACCCATTGGGGAATCAGGGCCGGCTTAAATCTTCCGGAAAGCGGATTAAAAAACAACACAACCTGTTGCATTCGTTTTCAAATATAGCACCATCCCTTCGTACCTTTGCACCATGCTCGCCCTCGTAGATTTTTCCTTTGAATTTGCCGGAAGATATTTGTATAAAAACGCCAACTGGCACATAAAACCGGGAGAAAAAATCGGGCTGGTGGGGCTAAACGGAACCGGTAAATCCACCCTTTTGCGCCTTATTTCCGGCGATTACGAATTGCGGGAAGGCAGCATGAGCAAGCCATCCAACCTCAAAATCGGATTTCTGAACCAGGATTTGCTGAGTATCGATTATCAGGATCCGCTGCTGGAAGTAGTGTTGCAGGGCAGGGCAGATCTGGCAGCCCTTGACAAGGAAATCAACCGCCTGCTGGAAGAAATAGAGCGCACTGCTGATGTAAACGCCATACAGCGGCTTACCGAACTTCAGGACCAATTTGGCAACCTGGGAGGGTATGACTGGCATGCCGAAGCCGAAAAGTTACTGGAAGGCCTGGGCTTCAAAACTGAAGAACTGCAAAAACCCCTCAACCTGTTTTCAGGTGGATGGCGTATGCGGGCCATGCTGGCCAAACTGCTGCTGATGCAACCCGATCTGCTGCTGCTTGACGAACCCACCAACCACTTGGATCTGCCTACCATTGAGTGGATTGAAGACTACCTGAAAACCTACAAAGGCACATTTGTGATTGTGAGCCACGACCGCCTGTTTCTCGACAACACCGTCAATCGAATTGCTGAAGTGGCCCATCAGCAGCTATACCATTACAAAGGCAATTTCAGCGAGTACCTCGAACAAAAAGAAGAGCGGGATGAAATGCTGCAGCGCCGTTTTGACAACCAGCAGGATTATATCCGACAGCAAATGGCATTCATTCGCCGGTTCAAAGCCAAAGCCAGCAAGGCCACTGCGGTACAAAGCCGGGTGAAGATGCTGCAAAAGATGGAAAAAATCGAGCTTAAGGATGATGAAAAACGCGAAATGAATATCCGTTTCAACATCCGAACCACGCCGGGAAAAACCATCTGCACCCTCAAGGATGTAAGCAAAAGCTACGATGATACAGAAATCATCCGCAGTGCCAATGCCCAGGTGCTCAGAGGCGATAAAATCGCCCTGATTGGTGCCAACGGCAAAGGCAAGAGTACATTGCTGCGCATTATATTCGGCTCTGAGCCGCACGGTGGTGAAGTGGAACCCGGATGGAATGTAGAAACCTCATTTTTCGCGCAGCATCAGTTGGAAGCGCTTAACCTGCAAAGGGATTTGCTCAATGAGCTTGGCACCGTAGACGCCGAATATACAGAAGCCGAACTGCGCACCGTGCTGGGCTGTTTTCTGTTCACAGGAGATGAAGTATTCAAGAAGATTAAAGTCCTTTCCGGTGGTGAAAAAAGTCGGGTAGCACTGGCCAAAACCCTGCTCACACGGGCCAATTTGCTGCTACTGGACGAACCCACCAACCACCTGGATATGTTCAGCACATCGGTACTGGCTGATGCCATTTCTCAATACAAAGGCACCTGTGTAATCGTGAGCCACGACAGAACATTTGTGAGCAATGTGGCTACTAAAATCTGGTGGATTGAAAACGGAATGCTGCGCGAGTACCCCGGAACCTATGACGAATGGAATGAATGGATGCAGCGACGTGGTCCGGAAACCTATTTGCAGGAATCCTCTCAAAGCAAACCCAAATCCACCGATTCCAAAGGACATGATAGCGCTTCCGCTGAACCCAAAAAACCGGGCAAAAACCGCATGCTACAACTGGAACAGGAAATGGCCGACCTGGAAAAGCAAATGGAGGCCGTGCGTGAGGAAAAAGCCCTACATGAAAAACGACTGACAGACGAGGATGTTGCGGTAGATTTTGACAAAATCAACACCCATACCCAGGCCTACCAGAAAGCAGAAAATCAACTAAAGGAACTGCAAACTGCCTATGATGCCGTCATGGAGCAGTGGATAGCGGGTGCTGAGGGATGATTATTCCGGCATCTCAAATAAATAAAAAAACACCCAGCTGCGGGTGTTTTTTTATTTATTTATTAGCGTTGATTTAATTCAATTTACATGCAGTAAATTTTCCGGAAACATTGACGATTTTTTCTTCTTGCGTCGAAAAATTAGTTTTAACCGCAGTTCCGCTGAAAGTACCGGTTACCGTTCCGAACTGCTCGCCACTTATTTCATTGATGGTGAAAGTTATTTCCGTGCCCTGTCCATGAATAACAGATTCTGTCTGTCCCAATGAAATGGAAAAACCATGTGAGGAATTATCTGCAGTAGTTTGATTTAATTTGAAAGTGCCTGTTCCCGTGGGGACAACAACAAGCACAATGGGATTGTAGTTGGGGTTTCCCGGTGCGTCTCGGGTCATACCTAGTGATGCCTTGTCATCGGTGATGGTATAGGTACATTGCCCTTGCGTAGGTCCGGGAATTCCACCAGACCATTGGTATTTGTCGCCATCGATGGTGTACTCAAAGGAATATTTGCCGGTATTTGTACCGGAATTGTTGGAATCGTCATTGTTTTTACATGCACCGAAAAGCAACACCGTTGCACATAAGCCTGTAATTAAATGTCTTGATATTTTCATGTTTGTTGGAAGGTTAGTAACCACAAACATAAGTATTATTTGATTTTTTCAACCCTGCTAACCCCTGAATGAAAATATTTATTTTCTAAAGCTACCAAAACTAAAATGAGGTTGAAGACTTAAGCATCTAATATACGAAATTTTCCTCACATTTCCAAATCAGGAAATCGGCATTCCGCTATAAGTTTCTTTTAGCTGCTCCAACAAATCAAAAACCTCATCAGGCGTGCCGGCATTCACCAACTGCGTTCTCCATGGCTTAAAATCGGGCAACCCACGAAAATACTGGGCATAGTGGCGGCGCATCTCAAAGACACCCACTTTATCGCCCTTCCAGGCCACGCTCTTTTCAAAATGGGTGCGGCAAACCAACAACCTTTCCTCAAACGTAGGCGGTGGCAAGTGTTGTCCGGTTTTGAGATAATGCTTCACCTCCCTAAATATCCAGGGATACCCAATGGCAGCCCGGCCAATCATCACCCCATCTACCCCATAGCGGTTTTTGTATTCCAGCGCTTTCTCCGGATTGTCAATATCGCCATTGCCGAATATGGGAATGTGTATGCGCGGATTGTTTTTCACCGCTGCTATCAGCGTCCAGTCCGCCTCGCCTTTATACATCTGCGCCCTGGTGCGACCATGAATGGTGAGGGCTTTAATCCCCACATCCTGCAATCGCTCTGCAACCTCCATAATGTTTTTGCTGCTTTCATCCCAGCCCAGGCGGGTTTTAACCGTTACCGGCAGATTCGTGCTTTTCACCACAGCATCGGTCAACCGCACCATCAAATCCACATCCTTCAACACACCGGCACCGGCACCTTTGCAAACTACCTTGCTCACCGGGCATCCATAATTGATATCCAGTAAATCCGGGCCTGTAGCATCTACAATTTTGGCAGACAGGGCCATGGCTTCCTCGTCTCCACCAAAAATCTGAATGCCAATGGGACGCTCGTAATCGAAAATATCGAGCTTTTGTCGACTTTTTATCGCATCACGGATAAGACCCTCTGAACTAATAAACTCGGTGTACATCAAATCAGCTCCTGCCTGCTTGCACACATACCGGAAGGGCGGATCACTCACATCCTCCATAGGCGCCAGCAGCAGCGGAAATTCACCCAGTTCTATATTGGCAATCTTCACCATGTTGCACCCGCAAAATTAGGGCAGCCCTAACAGATGAACATTCCTTGCGTAAAAAAATGTAGGTTTGCAGTAATTATCGTGACCGAAACCACTGAAACTATCTCAACTTCATCAAACCCCTTCTACAGCAACTGGGGCTTAATGTTCATACTGATTTTTATATTTCTTTTCACCATCATTTTTACGGTGGTATCTTCCTTTATTGCCGGCGGTATTTATGGCATTTCATTCAACGAAGTACGCAATTTACTGACAACCCCCGATGGAACTGCACTGTCCATCAACGTTAACAGGGTGTATCATCTCATCGCATTTACCGGATCCATGCTGCTCCCATTCTGGCTTTTCACCATTGTAAATCGCAGCTCGTTTGCCAAGGAAGGCGGATTGAGAACCCCTTTCAAAAGCGCATTCCTATGGATGGGATTGGTAACCGTTATCAGCGGTTTTTTTATGGTAAACGGGATCGACCAATTCATGCGCAGTATGGAATGGCCCCAGACCTTGCAGTATTATGCACAGCGACTTGATGCAGGCAGACAGGAAATGTCCCATACCCTCCTGGACATGCAGGAATTGCACGAGTTACCGATTTGCTTGTTTTTGGTGGCCGTTATGCCTGCCGTCATTGAAGAATTGCTTTTTAGAGGAGCATTGCAAAATATCTTCAAAGGCATTACCGGCAGTACCACGCGTGCCATTTTTCTACAGGCATTTGTTTTTGCCACCCTGCATTTCAGTTTTTATGAATTACCCTCCATTTTCTTACTTGGCATCGCACTGGGTTATTTACGCAGTGCCTCAGGTAGCACGGTCTATGGAATGGTGGCCCATTTTGTATTTAATGGAACTTCCGTGGTTTTGCACTACCTCAGTCAGCAACATTTCCGTGAAACAGGCATAAGTGGTGTTTTTGATAACATTGAATTTGGCACGGTGCTTTCACTGCTAGCCCTCATTCCTTTCATTTACGCCATCGTTTGGTATCGCAGGCATATAAAACTTAATACACAGTGAGTAATTTCTGGGTCAGAACCATCTGGGGAGCTGTTTTTGTAACAGTCGTTGTAGTAGCCCTACAGCAAGGGTTTTGGGGGCAATGGCTTCTAACCCTCACCATCAGCAGTTTCTGTATCAAAGAGCTATTGGCGCTACGCGGTGCCGCTTCTGCCTTCAACTTATGTGCGGCCTGGGCTTTAAACGGCCTGATTCTATGCATGCATCCCGCAATACCGGAATGGCTCGGCCTTGTATGGACCGGACAGGAATTTACCATGCTTATCCTTGCACAGTGCATGCTGCTGATTGTGGTTTATTTCGGCATTCAGCTGTTCCGTAAAAGTACCACCCTGTTTGACGAAGCATCGGTATGGGTTTTCGGACTGATTTACATTTCCCTGCCCTGCCTGCTTTTTCTGCATATTGGCGGCACCCCATACAACTGGCAATTGCCATTGCTGGTATTCATTCTCACCTGGTGCAGTGATACGTTTGCATACCTCACGGGTAGGGCATTCGGGAAAAACAAACTGTTTGAAAGCTTGAGCCCAAAAAAAACCATAGAAGGATTTATCGGGGGAACGATACTAACTGCTGCGGCCGGATCCTTTTTGGGCAACCTTTGGAACCTGGGAGTGTGGCAGCTGGCAGTGCTGGGTGCTTTGGTCAGTGTGGCAGGCACCGCCGGCGATTTGTTTGAAAGTGCTTTAAAAAGACAAGCAGGCATCAAAGACAGTGGCAGGTTCATTCCTGGCCATGGCGGTGCACTCGATCGCTTTGACGCTTTTTTGTTTGTGTCGGTTGTTGTTTATTCGTGGAGCATTTTCAAATGAACATCAATCCTGTCATTGCCCGCCTTAATCAGTCTCTGGCTATTCTGGTGCTGCTGTTATCTGTTGCAACACTGGGTGCGCAAACTGAGCCGGTCTCAGTGAAAGGATTGCATGTTGAAACCCTGATTTTGAAGGAAAAATATGTAATGAAGGCGGCCGGAACTACCGATAGCGCCCATTGCAATTATGACGTTACTTTTCAGATTTTTAAAGGAAAAGGAAAGCGCAAAAAACTGGCCGCAGGATTAAACCAGCTGATGCATAGCGCCATAACCACAGACACCGCGCATCAGGATTTGACGCTGGAAAAACGGGTAGAACAAGATGCCAGAGAGTTTAAAGCGGAATGGGAACGGTTAAATTCGGACGCCAATGCCAGCTGGACTTTTAACTATACCAAAAAACAAACATTCAAAGCCATCCATTCCAACCGCAGTTTTGTATCGGTCAAAGATCAGGCATATTACTTTACCGGCGGTGCACACGGGTTTCGGGTTACCATTTACTCCCTTGTAGACAATAAAAATGGCGAAATCGTGGAAGACTGGCGTAAACTATTC
>CAYYXG010000026.1:0-19964 GCA_964475595.1 uncultured Flavobacteriaceae bacterium | reverse complement strand
GCAAGGCCCCGGCATATTTTACCAACCCTTTCACAGCTGATTTGCCCACCTGCAGCAACGGCACCACCTTCCAACCGGTACTAAATACCCGCCATACTCCATATGCCAATTCATTGGCCTCCCGCTCCTCGGCATCCATTTGATGCCACGCAACCTCAATCTCCCTGTCTATTTCCGTTACCGCAATGTCGGTAACGGCCAGGGCTGCACCCACAATTACACCTCCTATGCCCCCAGTAACCAGCTGCCCGAAGTCTCCCGACTTTGGGCCCCTTTTATAATACTATTTATTTTCTCATTCAACTGCATCCAAATAACCATCAGCAAGTGTCACACTTAACAAACCTTTGCCTTGGGCATAATTACTTGCCGATGAATACACATAGTGTTCTGCCATGTCAACAATGCCTGCATTCACCGGGTTCATGTGTATATATTTTAATTTGACCCACATAAACCGCAACGAATAAATTTCCTCAGGATGATTTCCGTATTTCCAGAATTGATAGTTTTTATTTCTGCTATGCGTTTCAGTTGCTTTGCTAAACAACGCTATCATCCATTCTCTCCTGCTTTCCGGCTCGTTTTGTATGGCCTGCAATATTTGGGTTGATGTAAACTTTTTAAAGTCCCTGATAAGTTCTGATATCTTGCCTTTTGACGATTGAACAATTAAATGAATATGATTACTCATAATTACATACCCATACAGTATCATGCCTTTTTCTTTGATACAATAAGCCAGTGAATCTATAATAATATCTCTGTATGCCTTTCTTGTAAACACATCAATCCAGTTAACCACGGTACAAGTTATAAAATGGGGGCGGCCCTGGTTTCTGACGATATATCCTGTGTGCATTTTAATGATTTATATAGAGGCAGCGTTAAGGTAAAAGATTGCCCAAAGTCGGGAGACTTCGGGCAGCGGGCAGCGGGGACATTACCTCCCGATTTCTTCTATTTTCCATAATCCTGATATATAACATACATCTCTACTTGGTTGTGATTCTCCAAAGCTGAACACCACAATAAAATTGTCTTCACAATTATTGCATTTTAAAAACGAATACAATACACTAAGATTTTGAAAAATCATTAATTCCCCTAAATATCTATATATTTTTGGGCTTTCTTTTGCAACATGTTTTTTTATTATTTCATCTTTCGTAATCAATTTCTTTTTTAAAAATAAATTATCAAGCTATTCGCCAGAATCGTTATTTATTATAAAACTATTATTCGACTTACAATTTGGGCATTCAAAATTAATTTCCACTCCATTCTCATATATTTTTTTACCTTCAACAATATTTATAGATAGTAGAACTTTATCTTTTAAAACTATTGGGTTATGGATTTCAATATTTTTCACGACGATTGTTTTTAAAAAGCTTTACCAACCCAATTGGTATATTGCCCATTAGGAGAAGATTTGATGGTGATTTTTATGTAACCCCCATCTATTAAATCTTGAAAACTCGTATAAGTTCCACCCTTAGGTTGAAATTTAAACATCATTTGTTTTCCATTTCCTATTTGATTAAACCACGGTATAACATCCGCACTTTGTCCTTTTATGGGCTAAGAATAACTGAAATTAAGGTAACTTTGACTGCTTACGTTATTTGTAGTCACCCCAATTGAACTCCATATCAATCCATATTTTCCCTAATAATACATTTTTAAGATTGTCATCCATTTTATCAACTAGGTATTTCATTGCATTCATTAGTTGGTCATGTAGCTTTTCAATTGAATCAACCTTCAATACAATTCTTTGCTTTATTGATTTATCATCTAATTCCTTGATGAAATAAGCGTATATGTCAAAATTAACATTATTTTTATCATTCAATTTGTTAAGCCATAATATCAATTTTTGATAATTGTAATAATCTTGGATTCTAAAAAAGAACCAACGATTATCAAGCTCAGACGTAAATAAAAAATCATAATTGGTTATTTTAATGGGTGATTTTTCATCAGAAACTTCCCATTTAATAAGCTTGTAATTAGAAAATACAGGAAACGAGTTTATGACATTTTCAATAGTCTGGGTAATTTTCTCTATGTTTATTTTATTTAATGACATTAATTAAATATTATTGCTTTTTCCATAGCATAAAAAGTGCTAAAACCTAAATTATTAAAGTCTCCCATATCAATGATGGTATAGCCTTCTGACTTTAAAAGTAAGGCCCATTCTTTATTTAAATTATACATTTTTAATTTTAACAATTCTTGATTTGAAAGTTTCTTTGTCCAATTACTAGTTGCATTAGCGAATTCTGTAAGGGCTTCATCAAATCTAGACTTCCAAATACCATTTAACGAAGATGCATCAAAAATCTCTACATCTAACTTTCTTAGATTCTTTAATTCTAAATATATATCTCTAATACCTGTCATTTCAGCATTTCCCATGGATCGGCCTATTAGTGCATATTTCCCATTAGTGCCATGTCGTATTTGCTTAATGCTTAAATCAAGTATTTTATCCCCAACATTAAACAACCTCCCCGCCCCATTCACACCCCACCCAACAAACCTACCCATCCTTTGGTTGAAAGCCGCAAATGGCTTTCCTAAGGTCTTTTTGCTGATGGCGGCGAAAAAGGAAGAACCGCTTTTTACAAAGTTATTGAATCGGGCATTAACACGCAAGAGCCCCGCATATTTACTTAATGCTATTGCCCCGCTGCGTGCTAAAGACGCCACACTTCCCGCAGCCAGTGCTGTATTGAACGTATTCCAGCCACCACGAAATGTTTTCCATGCATTGTAGCCAGACTTATGTCGGTTGCGTTCCTCTTCTGACATTTCCATCCAAGCATCATTGATGTTATCATCCACTTCAGATACTGCTATATCTGAGCAAACGAGCGCCAAATTAGCTACCGCCAGACTGGCGCCCCCGGTAAAAGGAACTGCTGCCACACTCACCACAAGTGCTACACCTTGTATTAATCTGCGCGTAAATCTTGCATCACGCTCTTCTTCCAGCGCCTTCTGCCGCTGCCGTTCTAAAAAATACACCAGTATTACAGGCAACGTAGTTACTTCACCCGGAAGGAAAACATCCATGTTTTTATAATCACCACATGGAACTACATTGATAAGTTCTAATGGCCACAACGTATCATCATATACCTCTGCATCAGTTTCATTGTATTTCAAAACTGTGCCTGTTTGATAAATGTAACTCTGTTGGGCAGCCCCCCGCAGTCTCCAGGCACCTGATAAATACATATATAATCGGCCATCTTTCAGCATTTTGCCATTCAGGCCATTTCCATCACCAACCAACTCTTCCATTTCATCGTAATGGAATTCCATGTCAGATAATCCTAAGTAATATTCTTTTATACCTGCGGGATAGGTGAAAGAATGCCATCCGTTATTATCCTGATAATTATCATTTCTGAGAGTTAACCGATCTGTCCGCGCCGCCTCCACTTGGGTAAACAACTCGATAAAAGCATATAGCACCCGCTGCCGTTGACTGGATGACAACACATCCTCATCAGCCCAAACTTCACGCAACCATTTATATCCGTTTTTTCGAAAACCCTGCAAATACAGCACTTCCAGCTCTTTGGCACTCGTATCTCGGGTTTCAAGCAAATCCAACAATACATTCTGCGCCCTTACCCACCAGTAATCCTCATCCTCACAGATTTTATCAAAAATGGCAATTCGCTCCTTGGTGGTTAATTGCCGCAATACACAACGGTTGTATTTTTTTTGATCTGCAAAAAATCCCGCATATGCAGCCCCATCCGCATTACTATTAATTAAACCTCTTAATACATCTAGGCCACCTGCATCAGTACTCGATTTGTTTAATAGATCCTGTAAATCCAGCACATATTTTTTATAGTTGAAATACCCACCCCGCTTTTCTCTCCTGTTTATGCGCTTGTAAATACTATCGGTAATTATTTCTTTATCTCCTATACAATCTAGGAGGTTATTAAGCTTTTCATCGCTAAGACTTAAATAGGCAAAAACCGTAATGAAATCATTAAATGTGGCCTTGTCATTTAATTTACTCTGAATAAAACTTTCCAGAGAATATTCCTGATCCAAATACCACAACTTTTTATCACCCCCCGGAGCAGACCATGCTCCACCAACATTCTTGAACTTGCCGGAGACATCCAGTCCTGCTAGCCATTCTTTAACCGAACTGCCATTATAATCAGTAGTTGAAGTGCCTGTAACCACTGGTATTGACAATACTCTAAATGGCTTACCCGGCTTGCCAACCATTGCGCCTGCAAGTGAACTTTTAAACCGCCCTGCTAACGTAATAAAGCTACCGCCCTCCTTAGCCATAAATGCAGCAACCCCACTCTCTACATAGCGTGTGCTGTCTATTTTATGTGCACTGTGGGTGTAGAACAAACCCTTTCCGCTATTTCTTTTTAGATATCCTGTAAAAAATGAATCTTGGACAAAATTTGCCACATAGCCTGCATCCCCTAACTGGAAAGTAATCAGACTGCCAAAAGGCATGTGACAGGTGGATGGAACATATCCTTGATATGCGTTTGAACCAATTTTATCAAACGTAGAAAAAACCGCGCTCTTAATGCTCCCCGGGACTTTTACATAATTGCCCGAAGGATCAATAAATGTGAATGTGGTATCTGGGTTCAGCCAAGGTTTCAACTCCTCCACATTCATGGCCACATACCGCCCCTCCTCCTCCTTCTGCCTCACCCCTCTCAGAAAATTCCCCACCTCCTCCTTGTCGTGGATGCGTTTCCACTGCTGGAAATGGGTGAGGGTGTGCGGTCTGCGGTAATCCATCAGGTTGAGGGTTTTGCCCACCTGCTCCGCCGATTCCTCAAACGGATGCTCCAGTACCAACAGCCCGTGCCCTAGTTCGTGCGCTAGGGTGTGGACATCGGGCGGACTATTACCGCAGAAAATGAAACCGTACCGGTTGTTCAGCGCCATGTAACCCTCGGTCTGGTCTGCGGCAGGACCCAGCAAAAACATTACGGCGGTGTCACTACGAGGACTTCGGTATTTGCCCTCATACTCCCTGATAAACCGTTGCAAATCGCTGCCATAAGAGGTTTTCAATGCCATGCGGTTCACCGATATTTTATCCGCCTGCGGATTGTATCCGCTGACGGCCATATTCGGCATTACCTCCACCCCTGCCTTAACCCCAATTTTGGCGGTTATCACATTCAGGGCCGTTTCCAGCTGTCCCTTGCTGATACTACCGCCGCTGCCGCCCACGGGTACCAGCTTCACATGCACTTTTCGCTCATCTGCCGCAATCAGATTCAATTTGCCCAGTATTCTGCGACTGCCGCCACGCACACTATCCTGTGGGACAATGCTTCCCACCGCCCACACTGCATCGGCCCACAAATGAAGTCGGCCGGGCAATTCAAGCTTCCACACCGTGTCGTTTATTCGCTCCGATTTAATTCTCACCCCATCGCTGCGCAAAAACCGAAAACTGTCAGGATGCAACTTCAGTTTACCCTTTCGCAGCGTGGCCCTCACCGTTTCCTTTTCACCGGTAGCCAGCAATTTCCAACCCGCCATATAGCCGCCGGGAGGGCCGTCCAGTCGGTCATAGCTGCTACCGCCTGTCTGGTTGCGTATGTTGTATGCATCCCAGGCCCTGCGGTTTGGGTCATCATTATCAAACAACACCATAGTGCCGTCCGGCAACACAGAACCCGGCATTCCGGATCCGTTGTTTTCATTGCCTACCACGGGTTTTTCAGCAGGGCCCTCAGGTCCCGTCACCTTGCCCCCGGCACTCACATACCAGCGCTTGCCATCAGGGCCTTCTATAACAGTGTTTTGTCCACCCCGGGCAAAGTCATCGCCTTTTGCCGTGCGGATGCGGATTCGTCCATCGGGCAACACTTCCACACCACTCACCGGCGCATCCATGCGTTTATATTCGCTCCGGTTCCAGTTGCTGCCAAACAAGTCCCGCCAGCGGTCAGCCAGTTTTTCGAAGGTGAGGTTGCTCAATACCAGCGGCTTGCGTAGTATTTTAACCATACCATCCACCAAACGCCTGTCGCTGTTGATGCTCACATTTTCCCACGTGCAGGGAATGGGCACCTTACCCGTAAACGGCAGCCACACCGTGCCACTGCCGCTGAATTCGCCATTTTCACCCGAGGCAGACAACACCTTGATGGTAAAATCAGCTGCCGTGAAGGTTTCTCCCGGCTCTAATATTTGCAAAGGATTGCGGTTGCTCAAATCAAAGGTGGGAGCTGGCTTTCCGCATTGCTTACTCACCTCGTTCCACGCCCCGCGTGAAGCATCGGTTGTAACGCTTATTGTGGCAGTGGGAGGGCTCTCGCCCCCAATACAGATGCGATTGACATACACTTCATACTCCGTGTTTGGGAGCAATCCTCCCACCATAGCAATCGTATCAGTTACCATAAAAGTCTGCCATTCCCCTATGCCCTTGGTTCTGTACCACAAACCGTATGCTGCATTTGCGATGCCGGGTATGGGAGTCCACGAAACCCTGATGGTGCGACCCTCCTCGGCGCGGGCCCTAATGCCCAATGGCGGAGCACAGGTTTCACCAAAAACAAAGCTGAATACCTGGCTGTATCCCTCATTTTCAAATCCCTCACTGCCATCCACATCGATTGCCTGAACCTGCCACGCATAGCTTCTACCGGGCACCAATGGCGGATCTGCGGGACCGTATAGGTAGGAAGTCTGGTCGGTAAATGTTTCAAACCACGGAATTGCCGTGGCCAGCATGGCCTCGTTGGGATTGCGGTTGCCCGGAATCAGCTCTATCATTTTAAACCGATACCGAATACTACCGGCAGCGAAAGGAGATGCATAATGCCTGGAGGTCCACTGAAATGGCAAAAACTGCGGGAGGGCAGAACCTGCGCGACTTTCGTGGAACGGGAAGTTGAGTAAAGGCGGTTTATGCTTAAATAGCCCGGCCATCACCACCCCGGTATTGCTGACCTGTAGATTGCGTGCTACACTGTAAGCCGATATAGAAATTGCCCAAAGCCCTTCGGGCAGCAATTGTCCGCCCCGGATAAACGCATTTCGGTCCAGCCCCTGAAAATCCAGGTTTTGCGGTTGCAGCAGTTCCGCAATATCGGGACCGTTGATACTGATAGGGACGCCTGCATTCAGGGTAAATGTTTTGAGTGGTCTATAACCGGAACGAGTCTGCAAACCCACGCCGGGGCCCTGAAGCTGCAGTTTCAGGTACACATCCACGACCGGAGTGGCAAGGTCTTTATTCAGCAGGGTAACGGAAAGACGGTTGGGGTCTGATTGCAACTCAGTGATTCGTGGCGTGTATGGCGGTAATAGCTGCACAGTTGCCTGAATGGGATAGTTTTGGGCGAATAGACCAACATTGCTAATTACCCATAAGCACCAGATTACAACATGCTTTATTGCAGACATATACCGACAAATTAAATCGGTATTTTTTAAATAAAAATGAGTATAAAGTACTAATTTTTCAGCCGCGTTCTTCCGCTAAATCAATCGTCTCTGAGTTTGTGAACAGGAACGTTTATATGACCGGGACTGGGTTGCTGCTGCCTTGGATCTATTGAAATGGCAGGGGGCGGTAGTTTGATTTTCTTGTGTTTTTTATCGTCTTTATGGCTAAACACAGCCACACCATGATACCAGGTTGCAATCCAGATGCTGCTGTCGGGGGCTACCACTATTTTATTGATACCATCAAATTTTCCTTTTATGGGAACCGTATAGGTTTCCCAATCCACCTCATTATTTACGATTAAATGGGGCATAAACTGGCTGCCTGCCATTATTCTGCCATCGGGGAGAACGGCCATTTCATGGGCCGTGAATTGCCACGAACCATTGTAATTGTAAAAGGCAGTCTGCGGAATATTGGTTGTTTTAATCCATCCTGTGTCGGTTTTAAGGTGCACGTTAAGTCCTGAAAAGGAGGTTGCCCACAGACGTCCTTTACCATCGACAGCCGCGCGGTAAAACGCCAAATCCGTAAGTTTGGATTTGAATTTCAGACGTGGAGTTCCATCATCAGGTATGCTATACCGGAAAGTTCCGTCACCGGCATGAATATCCACCCATTTTTTCTCGTGAAGAGAAATACCCATAACGCCATTATCAACGCCCCGCACGGTGCTAAAAACACCATCCTTAAAGTGCATCAGGCCCTGATTTCCGCCCAATAGCAAAGCATTGCCGGGCAAACCGACCATTTCCATTGCCTGCAAGGATCCTTGCGGTATGCGCAGATATTCCCAATGATTGGATTTCAAATGATACAACACCAGAATGCCGGGAATGCCTCCAATAGCCAGGGTTTCATCGTTGATAAACACCATATCGTTAAACCAACCATACACCAGCGAATCGGGTACCACCGGCTTAATGTGATGCCATCCATGATTATCGTAATAATTTACACCATAATTGGCCGTGGATACCCAGGCCCTTTCTTGCGAATCAAACTCAATATCCGTGATGAAATTGTTTTGTACGCTTTTATTTGCGGTATCGTAAATGGTCCAGGCATATTCATGCAAGGGCTGCGCGTGGGAAGATACGCCACACCAAAAAACAACTAGAAAAATCCATTTACGCATGCCCATCTATACCCTGATTGTCGCAAAGGTAAATACCATAACCAAAATTCCCCTTCATAGCCCCGGGTTTAAACTCGGGGCTATGAAGGGGAGAACAACATAAAAAAAGACCGCGTGCAGCGGCCTTTCTTTATTGAATTTAATTCAAATTATTTCTTGGGCTCAATCAGTTTGAAGAACTGATCCAACTGAGGCAGAATTACGATGCGGGTGCGACGGTTGCGTGCACGACCTTCCTCCGTATCATTAGCAGTAACGGGCTTGTGCTCAGCACGACCTGCTGCAATCAAACGAGCAGGATCTAGGCCATATTTGGTTTGCAACAAACGAACCACGGCGGTGGCGCGCAATACACTCAAATCCCAGTTGTCTTCCAAAATTTTACCATTCATGGGAACATTATCGGTGTGACCTTCAACCATAAAAGTGATGTCTTTCTGGGCTTTCAACACAGTGGCTACTTTCTCCAGCACTTTCAGTGCGCCGCCTTCCACTTCAAAGCTATTTTGCTTGAAGAGCAGTTTATCGGATATGTCAACAAATACAGCACTTCCTTCCACCTTGATTTCTACATCCTTATCGTTGATGTCTTTCAAGGCGCCTTTCAAACTCAGCACCAGCTGCATGTTCAGCGAATCTTTACGGGCCATGGCAGATTGCAAATCCTTAATGTAAGAATCCTTGGAACTGATGTTCATTAAAGACTGTTTGATGCTTTCGGCCTGGGCCTTGCTGATAATGGACAAATCTTCCAACTGGGTCATCAGGTTATTAGCATTGGCACGCAGACTGATCACTTCGGCTTCGAGGCGCTTAATTTCATTGCGCTGGGCCTGCTTATCACTCAAGCAAACATCAAGCTGGTTGGTAATGCGATTTAAAGAATCATTCAGCAGTGCATTTTTGGATACTTCGGCGTTGTATTTTTTCTTGGAAACACAACCCACCGATACCAATGCAATCAGGGAGAATGCAATTAGGATTTTTTTCATAAACATTAATTGTTGAATAGGTTTGCGTAGTTTTTCTGCAATATTACCTCAATCAACAAAAACCGCACCAAAAAGATTGTACACAGATTGTGGAAGTCGACAAATTGCAAAGCTTTGTGGATGAAACTTATGTTACACCCATAATAGATGCCTGTTATTTAACTTTGCCCCATGCAGTCCACCTTCTGGAATGAACGATATCAAGCCCATGAAACCGTATATGGGTTGTTGCCCAACGTATTTTTTAAACAATGTATAGACCAATTGGCTGTTGGCAAGCTATTGCTTCCTGCCGAGGGAGAGGGTAGAAATGCCCTATATGCTGCAAAACAAGGCTGGACTGTTACGGCATTTGACTACAGCGAAGTAGCCAAAGTAAAAGCCCTCAAAATGGCCCAAGTTCAGGCGTTACCCATTAGCTACCAGACCACCGACTTCTTGTCATTTGAGGCAGAGCCGGCATCGATGGATGCCGTAGCACTCATTTATGCGCACATGCCAACTGAAATTCGCACCGAATTTCATCACAAAGTGGCATACTGGGTAAAGCAGGGCGGCCATGTAATTTTGGAAGCATTCAATCCTTTGCAGCTGGAACTTCAGTCCGGAGGGCCCAAAGATCTGAGCATGTTATATACCCCGGAAATGCTGAATTTAGATTTCCCCGAAAGCGTCTGGGATATAGCGGTATTGGAGACCGTTGAGACCGAACTAAGTGAAGGGCCCTTTCACGAGGGAAAGGCACAGGTTATCCGCTTGTTGGCCTGCCGCCGTTAACGAAACTCGTATTTCACCCCAAATACCTGGGTCAGTAAATCCTTGGGAGCATCCAGAGCCACCGCATTGCCCATGGGTGTTGGGGTTACCGGAGAATTTGCCTTCAGGTACTCGTGCATGGTGGTGTGCAATGTATGCGGCGTATTTTGGGCATCTGCCACATTTTTCATCCGACAAAGCATATCCGCCGGGTCGCCATCGCGTTCACAAGCCGCAATACTGTAGGTTTTTTCAGGATTTAGCGGCTCATTTCCCACCATCACCGTCTGTACACGTTTTCCCATTTCCTCGTAAGCTTTAAAGGTAATTTTCATCCCGCTGAATTTAATCACCCAGCCACCGAAACGCTTAGAAGCATCTTTAGCAAAAACGTTGTTTAGTTCTTTTTCCAGCCAGTTCAGGATTTGCTTACCCGTCACCTTTCCGGTTCTAATGGTACTATCCACCGGCAACATATCATAAATAAATCCATTGGTAATGGGTATTTTGCCTGTTGCGTCAGGGGTGGATCTGGGTGGACAAAAACGGAACCCGTTAGACAAAACAATGTCGATATCGGGCAACCTCCAACGCAATGCATCCAAAATCATGGTATCGATGGTATTTTCTATGACAAAATAGCGATACAAGGGCAGGGTACTATATCCAATTACCGTATTGATGTCTGCCGAAAATGGCTTTTCAAGCTCTTCAATTAATGACTTTAGTTCTTTATCCGGCTTATATTCATCGGTACTTACTTCGTCAAGATGATAGGATTCTTTCAGTATTTCTCCATTTTTAATGGTTAAATCCAAACGTCCCACAAAAGACCCAAAAGCACCCGGTTCAACAACCTTAGCATATTTGCATTGAATGGGTTCACGCACTCGTTCATGGGTATCTCCACCAAATATGATGTCCACACCCTTGCAGGCCTCATTATTGGCTAATGCAATTTGTTGCGACAAACCAAGATGCGATAGCAGAATTACATATTTACAGCCCTCATCATTGCGCAACACATCGATGTAATGGGCAATATTTTCTTCCGGAGCCGTATAGATGATTCCCTTGCTGTAATTGGGAGACTGCCTTATAGGCACCAGTGGATCGGTGTAGCCCAAAAATCCAATTTTAATACCTCCTATATTCCAGATTTTGTAGGGATGAAAAATTAATTCTCCTTTTTTCCCTTCGCCCAAATCATGATACATATTGGCACACACCTTAGGGGCATTTAGCGAACCCATCAGGGTTTGCATGCTTTTTTTATAATAAATCACCTCCCAGTTTCCGGGCAAATACAAATCATATTGCAGGGCATTTAGTACGGGCACCATGGCTTTACCGGTAGTTTTAACAGATAATTCCGAACCCTGAAACATATCGCCGGTATCTACCAAAAATGAATTGGGATTCATTCTCCGCCGTTTTTTCAGGTAGGTTGACAGATGCGCATAGCCCCCTGTTTTTCTGAAAACGGCCTTTCCATTTTCCCAGAATAATTCATCGTGGGGATGTATCTGACAGTGAACATCCGTAGTTTGGAGAATTGATATTGTAATTTCTTTGTTCTTATCGCAATAATACGATAAGTCAGTATCGTTAGGTTTTTCAGCCTTAATTTTCTGATTAAATACACCCAGTCCCAAACCAAGCAGTCCGGTATTTTTTATGAAATTTCGTCTGGATGAACTGTTTTCAGGTAGTTTTTTACTCATAATATGTGAATATAGTTAAAAATGGTAATTAACAACAACATTATACAATGACATCTGTGTTTTATTAATAATATTTTTATTATTAATTTCATTATTGCCCGTATTGCCTTTATAAACATAAAGAAACTGGGTTTCCAGGCCCTTTAAAAATCCCGAAAAAAGATACCTGACATCGGCATTCAGTTGCCAATAGGATGGCATACCGTATTTATTCTTAGACGCGAGGGTTTCTTCCGGCAATTTATAATAACCCATGCCCAATTCCGCTTTAAAACCCTTTTTAATGGATTTACCCAAAGACATAGTAGCGGCATGCACATCAGCCAGACCTTCATTGCGTTCGCGGGACAAAAACGTAAAAAACGGATCTCTTCCCCATTCCCTGGGCATCAGATATCGGCCTTTGTTGGTTATCCGATTGTAATTAACTAAAAACTGCCACTCATTGGCTGTTTGCAGGCCCAGTCTGAAACCATAGGTAAGTGCCTCAGAACCTGGTCTAACATAGCTTTTAGAAGTATCTAAATTTCCACCATTACCCACAGATTGCTGGGCAATGAGCTGAGCACCGGAAATCACTTTATTTCCACTACTAAATTCTTTTTCAGCATTTAACTGCAATAGCGCACTGTTTAATACATTATCAATATGAAAATCCCATAATTGAAATTTAATATTTTTATGTATTTTGTGGGATACTCCTAAAAAATAAATGGCATCGCTTTGCACATTTCCTGCGTATTGAGAGCGGTTACCATTTTCATTCAATCCTGCCGGAAAAACTCCCATTGATTCGCCAATTCCAAACCATTTTACGGTACTTCTGGGAGATACCCCAAAAAGCCAGCCACCTTCAATTCTGGTGTTTTTAAGCTGAGCACTCTCAAACATCAGTCCTTCCACCAGCGTAGGCCTCATGCGGCCGTCCTGCGGATTAATAAAGGGGGTCTTTATATGTTGTTTTCCAAATTTAATCTGGTTCTTTTTGTAGGTATATTTCACATACAAATCCTCCAGTCTGTCCATGTCATGCTTGTTATGGGCATCCAGCATATCAAATTGCCCAATCTCATAGCGATTGGCAACACCCGTCGCCGGATCCGGCTTGGTCAAATCGCTGGACCATATATTGTAAATAAAAAAACCACTGATGCCAATTTGAAAACCCTTGAATCTTCCGGTTTCATAACCAATTCCCATTCCAAATGCATTAGCAAAATAATCACTTAGTCCGGCTTTATTATCGGTACCCATAAAATAGTAGCGCGCATGCCCATAAAATTCACCATTTCTAAAGAAATGTTGGAGACTTGTGGTATCACTTTTATCGCGGTCACGCTCCGTAAAATGCTGGTAGGGCAATACCTGCGCTCGGCTATTTTGCGCTAATAAAACCCATATTATAAATGCTATTTTTTTCAATTAAAATCCTGCCTTAATGTAGCTCCAGCCCTGCTCCTGTTTAATTACAATTTCACCTATTCCCATTTTTACATACTGAACACCGGGAAGAAATTGATCTTTCGTAACCTTTCTTTCCCTCATGGAATTTTCACAAACCACAAAACGAATTTTTCGATTCATGAGTGTTTTTATTTCTTCCGCATATTGTGTTTTTTCAGAAACCAGAAAATCAATACCCGGGCCATGGAAAACGATTTCAATTTCCACGCTGTCGCCCCAGCCATCTTTTAGATTTTTTAATTGTTTGGTTACACTTTTTTGAACCATTGCATCCGCCGATGTGGCTTGCATTACAATCTTATGGATGGGCAATTTTTCAGTAGTTTGGGATTTAGCTGTTGTAGAAAATAAAATAAATAACGCGGCTAACGCTATGGCATTCTTTAATTGAAATATTTTTTTCATATAATTATGCGGCTTTTTCGTGTTTAAAACTGCAAAATATAAAACTCTGGATTGTGTTAAACGGCGTTAAATGATCCGTATAAATGCATTTCATTTTATGATATTTATCGGCTATCAAACCGGATAAATCCTGCTCATTGTATTGATGGATTTCTATGCCACTGCATTTGGTGGGACCTTGCTCTGAAAATGTGCCAATGAAAACAAATCCACCGAATGATACGTGTTCTTTCAATAAAGATACGTAGTGATTAATTTCCTCTGTTTCACGCAAGAAATGAAAGGCCGCTCTATCATGCCATACATCGTATTTACGGGACGGCTTAAACGCCGTAACATCCGACTCAATCCAATTAACGGCAGCAGCCCTCTCGCCCAGGCGCTCTTTGGCTCTCTCCAGGGCATGGGCAGAAATATCAAGTACGGTAACATCTGTGTAACCCATATCCAATAAATGATCTACCAGAAAACTGTCACCCCCGCCAATGTCAATAATGGCTGCATCTTTAGGGACATGATTTTCGGTAAAAAAAGCCAGTGAAGTTTCCGGAACAGGCTGATACCAGCTCACATCCTGCAGATTTTTGGTCTGATAGATATTTTCCCAGTGTGCTTTTCGATCTAACATTTTATTTTTTTGAATTTCTTTTTGCTTTAATGGGACCAAAAGGCCCGTATTTATGTTGATTTTCGCTAAACCCATCCGTAAAGGGTCCAAAAGGATGGTCTATGGGTTTGGCGGCGATTTTGGGCCAGTCCGCACTTAAATCTTTACCCGGACGCGGCTGTGAATTCACATACGCAGCTACATCCCATGCCTCCTCATCGGTTAATTGCGGACTTTGATGGGTTGCTCCCAAAGGCATATTGGCTTTCACATAGCCCGCAAAGCGAGACAGTCTGTATAGTCCGGCACCGTGATTGTAGCTGTTTTTGCCCCACAGTGGCGGGTAAGTGTATTCTGTTTTATCCATGTTCAAGGTGCCCTGACCGTCTGCCTGATGGCAGCTTTGACATTTGGCAACATACACCAGCTTGCCCTTCACGGGATCTGCGGCCCTGTCCATATACGCCAATTCCACAATGCCTGTACCCTTGGGTTTTTCGCCCTTACCCACGCCTGTTCCCAACCACTGAATGTAGGCATAAATGGCCTTCATTTCTTTGCTGTTGGTATCCAACGCTTGTCCATTCAAACTGCGCTCAAAACAGTCATTAACGCGCTTGTAAATGGTTTCTGTGGAACCGGAACGCTCGCGGAATTTGGGATAAGTGGAGTATACCGCTGCATAATTATTGCCCCAGGCACGGGTGCCGGCATCCAGGTGACAATTATTGCAGTTCATTCCATTGGAAATGGCCTTTACAGAACCTTTAGTACCTAAGTATTTGGATGTATGGGAAATCAGCTCTTTTCCGTATTTCACCAGCTCACCCGCTTCTCCCGCAGGCATGGTACTTTCATCGGGGCCATGCCACAAATCATCTTTCCCCTGCTGGGTTGTTCCCAATTTTGCATTCGCAGTAAGTGAGTCAACACCCGGCGCGGAAGATCCAAATGGGCTATCGAATCTGCTAATTACCAGCACCAACGAAGCCAGCATCAGCAACACCACCGCCCAAGCAACATTTTGTATCGGAAGGTGGGTACCTTTAGCATCCAGCAAACCGGTATCTTTGGCTTTGCCTGCTACCTTTTTCATTTGGGATGCAGCAGCCAGTAAAACCAGCGCACCAAGCAACAAGGAAACAATCAACAATATACCCATATCCGGTTGTTTTTAGGATTATCCGTTAGTGTGGCAGTTTTGGATTCAGCCAAGCATAGGTCCAGGTTCCCAGCAACGCACTGAGAATAACCACCAAAATCACAGGATAACCAGCACCCAGCAATGCATACAGAGGTCCGGGACAAGCACCGGCAAGCGCCCAGCCCATACCAAAAATAGTACCTCCAATAATCTGACCCTTGCTGAATTGTTTGTTGGGTATAATAATCTCCTGTTTATCTATAGTTTTAATGTTAAATCGCTTTATTAACCACACTGAGATAGCTCCTACTAACACAGCAGAACCAATAATGCCATACATGTGAAAACTCTGAAACCGAAACATTTCCTGAATGCGAAACCAAGAAACCGCCTCCGTTTTGGTTAGCACAGTTCCAAACAATATACCTACAAGTAAAAATTTAATGTTTTTCATTTTATTATTAATTAAACCATGAATAAATAATGGGGGTGAAAATGTGTGTCATTAGCAAACCGCCAATGAAAAAGAAAATAACGGCCACGAGTGAAGGCCATTGCAGACTCGAAAGGCCCATAATGGCATGTCCAGAGGTGCATCCGCCCGCATAACGGGTACCAAAACCGATCATGAATCCTCCAATAGCAAGAATGACAAACCCTTTCAAAGAAAAAACGGTTTCCCAGTTGAATAAATCCGATGGAACTAACCCATCAAATGAATTTATCCCAAGAGATTTGATATCACTGATTGTTTCCTGCGAAATCTGCACCGGTTCATGGTTATTGAGCAACACACCACCTACAAAACCACCAATAAATACACCCAGCACAAAAATTAAATTCCACATTTCAGTTTTCCAGTTGTATTTTAAAAATTGAATATTAAACGGGGCAATTGCTGCACAGGCATGCCTTAGAGATGATGAAATTCCCAGCATTTTGTTGCCAAAAATCAACAATAAAGGAACAGAAATTCCAATGAGCGGGCCACTTACATACCATGGCCATGGTTCTTTGAGTAAATCTACTATCATAGTTTTTATTTTTTAGAGAGGAAGTTTAAGAATACGTTTCATTGCAAGGTTTAGATAATTAATGAGGCCATGCGCCAATTCCACCTACTAAATTAAATGCTTTCAATCCCAGCGATTTCATAAACTGACATGCCTGCCCGCTGCGATTGCCACTGCGGCAATACACAAAGTAGGTTTTGTCTTTATCCAGCGCATTGATTTTATGCTGAAAATCTGCAGACATAATATCGATATTTATGGCGCCGGGGATAAAACCGCCTGCATATTCTGAAGGGGTTCTCACATCCAGCAAAACAGCTCCGGTTGTGGCTTCAAACGCATTTTTAAATGCAACACCATCCATATCCGCCGGATTGGCGGTAAAAAATGAACCAAACATATTATGTAATTTAAATTGTTTTAGAGAAGGGTTGATGGACACACATAATCACTCACCAGGAATTTACCCGAATCCTTAATGGCTTTGAATCCGCCTGACACATCAATCAGGTTATCATAACCGCGTGCTTTAAGAATGGAGGCAAAAATCATGGAGCGGTAGCCACCGGCACAATGCACATACCAGGTTTTATTTTTCTCAACCTTTAGCATGCTGTCATTCACATAATCCAGCGGGGCATTAACGGCTCCTAAAATATGCTCAGAAAGGTGCTCGCTGTTTTTGCGAACGTCCAAAATGGCGGTTTCAGGGCTGTTTTTTTGTATTTCGGCAAGCTCATCGGCAGAAATACTTTTGATAGCATCTACCTCTTTGCCGGCATTAATCCAGCTTTGCATGCCCCCGTTCAGGTAGCCGATGGCGAAATCATAACCCACACGGGCCAGGCGTGTAACCACCTCGGCTTCGCGGCCTTCATCTGCCACAATTAGGATTTCCTGTTTCAAATCGGGAATTAAGGTTCCCACCCACACCGCAAAACTGCCGTCTATGCCAATGTTAATGGCGTTGGGAATGAATCCCTTGGCAAATGTTTGAGGTGCACGTGTATCCAGAATCAAAGCACCGGTTTCATTGGCAGCTGCCTCAAACGCTTCGGGAGAAAGGGCCTGTGTACCGCGCTGTATCACCTGTTCGATATTGTCATAACCCTCAATGTTCATCATCACATTCTTGGGAAAATAGGCCGGAGGCGGCATCAGTCCGGTAATCACCTCTTTGGTAAACTCCTCTTTGGTCATGTCGGCGCGCAGCGCATAGTTGTTGCGCTTCTGATTGCCCAGCGTATCAAAAGTTTCCTTGCTCATGTTTTTACCACAGGCAGAACCCGCACCATGCGCAGGATATACGATGATTTCATCGGCCAAAGGCATGATTTTATTGCGCAACGAATCGAACAGATATGAAGCCAGTTTTTCCTGGGTAAGGTCATCGGCCACTTTCTGTGCCAAATCAGGACGACCTACATCACCGATAAACAATGTATCTCCGGTAAATATGGCTACCTCTTTCCCATTTTCATCTTTAAGCAGATAGCAAGAACTTTCCATGGTATGACCCGGGGTATGCAACAGGGTAAAGGTGATATTTCCTACCTTAAATTCCTGACCGTCCGCAGCAACCAGGGCATCAAAACCCAACGGCATGGTGGTGGGGCCATATACGATGGTGGCACCGGTCGCTTTGGCCAAATCCACGTGTCCGGAAACAAAATCGGCATGAAAATGCGTTTCAAATACGTATTTAATTTTTACACCGCTTTTTTCGGCGCGCTCCACGTAGGGCTGTATTTCGCGCAGCGGATCTATCACCACAGCTTCACCTGCAGATTCAATGAAATAGGCTCCCTGAGCCAAACATCCGGTGTAAATTTGTTCTATTTTCATATTTTGTTTTGTTTTGAAGATTACGTTATACAAAGTTCGTTAGGTTTTCGTTTATTATTTGTTACTAATGTTACAATGAGGCCTTAGACATTAAAAAACCAGTTCTTTCAAAATTACATAAATTCCCATTACCAGCACAAACCAGCCAAAACCGGTTTTGAGCTTGGCGGAATCAATGCGCTTAGACAAGTAATTACCCACAAAAATGCCGGCAATAGCAATGCCCGTCACACTCAACAAGAGCGACCAGTTCATGGTCATGGTGCTTAAATCGCCGGTAAAACCAATGAGGGATTTGGCTGCAATAATCATCAGGGACGTTCCCACCGCTTCCTTCATGGGCAGACCGGTAAACAGCACCAGTGCAGGTATAATCAGAAATCCGCCGCCGGCACCCACCAGCCCTGTCAACACCCCCACCACTGCACCTTCCAGTAAAATCATGGGGTAATTGAACGAAGTTGGCTTTGCAGGTTCTGATTCCTTAGCAATGGTTTTAGGCTTTTTAATCATACTAAATGAGGCAAATACCATCAGAACGGCAAAAATGCCCATCAGCAGCATGCTTTTGGTAAATTCGAACTGGTTAACGGTAAATACCACATCCGGTATTACAGGCACAATCCATTTGCGGGTGGCGTACACTGCCAAAATGGAAGGAGCACCAAAAATCAACCCGGTTTTTATGTTTACCAGTCCCTCTTTGTATTTGGGGATTGCCCCTACCAGACTGCTGGCCCCGACAATAAACAAGGAGTACGCGGTGGATGTGACGGTATCAAGGCCGAAAATGTATTTAAGCACCGGCACGGTTAATATGGAACCACCGCCCCCAATGAGGCCCAGCGATATACCAATGAGTGCGGAAGCAAGATAACCGAGTATTTCTACGTATTCCATGTTGTAAAATTGAATGTAGCAGCAAAATTCCGCTTTTCACGGAATTAATTGTGTTACCAATGTTACAATGAAAATATCAGAATAGCAGTTCAATGCTATTTCTGTGCAGTTTCACCAGATTTTGGTTTTCCATTTGCTTCAGCAACCGCGAAATTACCACCCTGGAAGAATTCAGATCATTGGCAATTTGTTCATGGGTAAGGTTGAGCGTAGATGAGTTAAAGGCATTTTTCTGGCGGATTAAATAATATTCCAGCCGTTCGTCCATGGCATGAAAAGCCACACTGCGTATGGCATCCAGCAGCTCCTGGTAGCGAGATCTATAAGTTTCCACCACAAAAATGTACCATGATTTATATTTCAGCATTAGTTCATCCATGTACTCCACAGGAATAAACAGCACTTCACTGTCTTCGATGGCGAAGGCCTCCACATCGCTTTTCTTATTGCGGGCAGCACACACGAAACTCAACGCGCAGGCTTG
>CAYYXG010000025.1:0-21083 GCA_964475595.1 uncultured Flavobacteriaceae bacterium | reverse complement strand
GATGAAATGTATTGCCAGGATATAGACAACGAAAGCGACTGGAAGGCCGCCGAGTTGAAATACAAAATCATGCATGCCGGCTAGAAACAGCCGTACTAGAAGTTTTCTTTTAACAGGTCTTTAAAATTTTCCGGGTCAGCGTCCTTCATTAGGTTGTACTGATTCGTTTTCAGCTCATCTGCGTTCATGAGTATCAGCTGGGACAATACATCCAGGGCATTTGCTGTGTGTAAATCTCCGGCATTCAGGGCAGTTTGGTGTTTTTCGCAAGTTGCCGCAATCATTTTTTGATTTTCATGGGTATAGCCGGTAGCCATGCAAGAGCCCACGCACATGGCTTCCAGGGTAAGCGTTGAGGCCGTTAATACGGAAAATTTGCAGGATTGCATCAGCGCAACCATTTCATCGGCATTGAGTCCAATATGCAAGTGTACCGTTTCATTGCATCTTTTTTTAAGCTCGGGTAATCTGTTGTTTAGGTGACTGGTAACAATGTGCACCGGAGCAATGTTCAGTGCAATGGCCGCATGGAGGAATTTCTCTGTCAGCTGTTCAGGGTCGGTCCCGCCCAATGCGATTATCAGCCCGGACTGTGGGGAGGTTTTACGATGGTTTTTAAGCGCATCCAGAAAAGGTTTTCTCAGCATCAGGTATGCAGATCCAAGCAGTAAGCGAGGGTTACTAAGGTGGCTAAACCATTTTTTTTCAGCAGCGGGCAAATGATTGATGATAACATTGCAGGGCAAGGCATCGGCCGGTATATCGTTAATGCCGATGGTCCATAAGCCATGTGCCTGTAATGGGTGTACATCTTCCTCGGTCAATGCGTAATCATCCAGTATCACATGATCCCCGGGCTTTGAATGCTGCAACACATAAAGCGCCCTGTCTGAACTGTAAACACAAGGGTAATGGTCAAATTGCAGGGAATCGTCTGATTGGTTAAAAACAAAGCATATGCGGTTGAAATATTGACTGACGTTATAGGAAAGGGAGGTGCAACGGTTTACATGGCCCAGTCCAACTTTGGGATTGCCTGTGGTAATCACGAATAAATCGGGCCGTTGCAACACATGCAAATGTACCCCAAAATGGGTTAACTTTGCTGTGCATGAGCAGCATTGTTTTTGGCAAGAAACACTTAGGGCACGGACTGCCTGCCTTGATTGCGGGTGAACTGAGCGGCAATCATCGGGGCGATTTTGAGATTGCCAAAAAATCTGTGCTGTCCATGAAAGAGTGTGGGCTGGATGCCGTGAAAATTCAAACCCTCAAGCCGGGAAACATTACGCTGGAAACAGACAATAAAGACTTTGTGGTGGGTGGTGGAACCTTATGGGACGGCACCCCTTACTTCGATTTGTATCAGGATATTTATACCCCTTGGGAATGGACGGTACCGCTGATGCAACTTGCGCACAGTCTGGATATGGAGTTTTTCAGTTCTCCGTTTGGGCATGAGGAGGTTGAGTTTCTGGATCAATGTGGCATTACGGCATTTAAAATAGCCAGTTTTGAAATAACGGATATCCCGCTCATAGAGCATGCTGCTTCCAAGGCAAAACCCATCATTATCAGCACGGGTATAGCCGGCTATGATGATATAAAGCTGGCAATTGATGCGTGCCGCCGCATGGGGAATAATCAGATTGTGATTCTGAAGTGTACCAGCAGTTATCCTACGCCGCCGGAAGAAGCCAATTTGAGCATGATTCCCCGTATTCGGGAAGATTTTAAGGTGGAAGTAGGACTCAGTGATCACACCCTGGATATTGTGGCCCCTATCAGCGCCACGATTTATGGGGCTTGTCTCATAGAAAAACATTTTATTCTGGATAAATCACTGGGCGGCCCTGATGCTGAGTTCAGCTTGGAACCCTCAGATTGGAAAAATTTGGTATCGGCTGTGAGAATGGCCGAAAAAATGAGAGGGACCGACGATTACCGGTTAACAGAGAAAATGATTTCGGGAAGGGCGCATTCCCGCAGTTTATACATAGCTGAAGATGTTGAAGCAGGAGCAGTGGTAAATGAAGTGAATGTTCGCAGTGTGAGGCCCGGTTTTGGTCTCCATCCTAAATACTGGCCGGAGGTGAAAGGGCGCAAGTTTAAAATGTCCTGTAAGAAAGGCGATCGCCTGAGTATGGATATGCTTGAATGAAATAGCGTATAGCATGGGTAAAATCATCACTTTTATACAGCAGCTTTTTTATACGTTCTTATCGATTGTAAAGATTGTTTTAAAAGCCAAAAAATATAAAAAACCCGCCGTTAACCATTCGGAAGATTGCTATGTTATGGGGAATGGCCCGGCCTTATCTGCCGCTATGGAAAAGGACCCCAATTATTTTTCCGGTAAGCATGTCTGTGTGGTAAATGGTTTTTCCACCACTGATATTTATGCAAAAATTCAGCCCCAGTCTTATTTTATCAAGGATGGATTATTTTTTTGGATTGATGAAAAAGAATATGCCAATCCGGAACAAACCTGGAGAGAAAAAAAATCGATGGGTGAAAAAAATACGGTAATTGCGGCCGTTAATACCATCAAATCTATCAAAGAAAAAACCACATGGAAACTGAATCTATATCTTCCTGTGTGGGCAAAAAAATCACTATTGGTGAAGGAAGTTTCATCTAATCCTAACATTCATATTGTTTATTTTAATAATATTAAAGTAGATGGTTTTCGCTGGTTTCTATATAGATTTATATTTCCTGCCGGTCTGGGTAATCCTCAATTTATGAATGTGGTTCAAATGGCCTTGTTTCAAAAAATAAACGAAGGATTTAAGAATATATATATATCGGGCGTAAATGCCAATTTTCATCAATATCTTGAAGTAGGCGATGACAATAAAGTATATATGCTGCAGCACCATTTTTATGATAAAACACCTACCCGAAATGTTTTGTCAGACAGGGATGCCTCCGGTAATTATATTCCACAGCCCATTTGGAAACAATTTGAAAATTTAAAGCGACTTTTTTGGGGTTTTGCTCAAATTAAATCTTACGCCGATTATAAAGGTTGCCGAATCATAAATACTTCCAAAGAATCTTTTATTGACTCGTTTGACAGAGAATATATTTTTGATTAAGTATACCGGTTGAATACTTTTATATTTGGTTTATTAGGGTTTTACAAAAAAAATATCCATTAACCATAATACTAAAGACACTCTTATCGTTTAAGAATTCAGATTAAGTTGTTGATGTAATAATTTGTCTTTTTCTTTGCTCACTTCTATGCTAAACCTCATCATATTTGGTCCTCCCGGTGCCGGAAAAGGCACACAAAGCGAAAAAATTATTGACCGCTATCAGCTCGTACACATTGCCACCGGAGATTTACTTCGGGCAGAGCGAAAAGCGGGAACAGTACTTGGAAATGAGGCCAATGAATATATAAGCCGGGGCGAACTGGTGCCTGATGCAGTGGTGGTGGGTATGGTTCGCAACTTTATGCGGTCCCATGCCGAAGCAGGCGGGTTTATTTTCGACGGGTTTCCCAGGACCATCCCTCAGGCAGAGGCCTTAGATACCATGTTGCTGGAATTTAATACTGCCATATCTGCTGTGCTCGGGCTGGAGGTAGTAGAGGATGAGCTGGTAAAACGACTGATGCTTCGCGGCCAAACTTCAGGCAGAGTGGATGATCAGGATGAAGATACCATCCGTAACCGTTTCCGTGAGTACCAAAACAAAACTTTGCCATTGCAGGGTTATTATAGCAATCAGGGCAAGTATCACAGTGTTCATGGTATTGGTGAAATTGACGAGATTTTTACTAACTTGTGCACTCATATAGATAATATACAATCATGATTAAAAATAATGCTCACTACCTGATTCTTGCGTTGGCCGGCATATTGGCTGCCTGGTTCATTGGCAATGGTTTTAAACGCAAACCCCATGGCGAGTATATCTCCGTTACCGGAATGGCTGAGGTGGGGTTTACCAGCGATGACATTCACTGGTCAGGCAATTTTTCACGTTCCAGTGCTGAAATGAAAGAGGCCTATCAGCTGATTAAGGCAGATAAGGACAAAGTATATCAGTATTTCAAGGGCCAGGGGGTGCATGATTCCGAAATGGTTTTTGGTACCGTAAATATTGACAAACAGTTTGAAGATATTCGGTCAGACGGCAATTATCGCAGTGTTTTTGTGGGTTACAAAGCCACTCAGGGCATTAAAATTCGTTCACGCCGTGTGGATGCCATTGAGGCCATTGTAAAAGAAAGCATGAACCTGGTGGAAGCCGGCATTGAATTTAATGCCAATTCGCCCGAGTTTTATTATACCCGCCTTTCGGAATTGAAGCTGGAGCTGATAAGCCAGGCCGCATCGGATGCTAAAGCCCGTGCAGAAAAGATTTCCGACGCCAGCGATTGTAGTTTGGGTTCACTTAAATCTTCAGACCTAGGCGTTTTTCAGATTACCGGTGAAAACGACAATGAGGAATATAGCTGGGGGGGAGTTTTCAATACCTCCAGTAAACGAAAAACCGCACGCGTAACGGTTTCATCCAATTTTGCCACCCACTAATGGTTCGGCGCAATTTATTGCTGCTGGACCTGGATAATACCCTTTGGGATTTTGACGGTAATGCCGAAGAGGCGCTTGCAGAACTCTTTCACAGACACAGCCTGCATGTGCGAACGCCCCACTCTGTCCATCATTTTATTGATACCTATAAATCCATCAATAAATCGTATTGGAAAAGATATGAAGCCGGCGAAATCCAAAAGGATCTGCTAAGGACGGGTCGCTTTATCGATACTTTTCGCGCCTTGGGCATTCCCGATGAGGAGCATCCCGAAAATGTGTGGGACGAATACCTGGAAATTTGTCCATTGATGACCCGCATGATGCCCGGTGCCATGACCTTTGTTCAGGAAATGGGTGAAGCTTTTACGTTGGTGCTCCTCACCAATGGTTTTGAGAAGACCCAGCAAACCAAAATACAAGCTTGTGGACTTGACCGATATGTGGATTTAATGATTACCAGTGAATCGGTGGGTATTGCTAAGCCCGATAAAGCCATTTTCGAATTAGCTATCAGCGCTGCTAAAGAAAAGTTTGGTACCTTCAGCCACATTTTTTATGCCGGGGATACCTGGGATACGGATGTGAAAGGCGGGGTGAATGCAGGCATTCCTACTTACTGGTATAATCATGCTGCGTTAGAGTTGCCTGTTGATGAAGTGTCCGAGCATCCATTGTTTATGGGCAGTTGTGAATCCTTGTCTGAACTCGCCGGTAATCTCCTGGCTCGGGTTTGACATTTTATTGACCCGAATTTCAATTAAACTGTTTATCTTTGTGCTAATATGAAAAAGGTTTTCAAATGTCTGAATGTACTCGCTGTAGCCATGTTTTCTGTTACGGCATTGTCTGCCCAAACCATTGAAATCGTAGGTGGTAAATCGCAAGATTTTTACCCCGATGCCAGCAGCAGTTATGACTGTCAGATTTATCTGAAAAATATAGATTCCAAGCCCCTTCGTATTGCCTACGAGAAAGTAATGGTCGATTATCCAAGCGGCTGGAGTGCACCGGCTTTCTGTGATAATGTGGGCTGTTACCTCACATTTGTAGACAGCGGAAAGTTTTCAGACATTGCACCCGGCGAAAAAGCCAGTATTAAAATCACCATTTCAGCCCTGGGTGTTGCCGATACGGCGACCATCAAATACGCGATTTGGGATGTAAATAATCCTTCGGTCAAGGATACGCTTACTTTCAATGTGATGGTACGCTGGTCTGCCGGAACGCAACTTACCTGTATGCCTCAGCAGGCCATTTATCCGGTTCCTGCCGACCGTCAGCTTCAGGTAAATACCTTGGGTGTGGATTACATCGAAGTTCTCAGTCTTTCCGGGCAAAAGGTGATGGAATATTATCCTAATGCCGACTGGTCTAAATTGGATATTGCGTACCTCAATCAGGGCAGTTACGTCATCGTGCTGAGAGGAAATAACATCCAACGAAAGTATACTTTTCTTAAAAAGTAACCGGTAATCCTGTTTAAGGGGATGCTGCTTTTCGCTTTTCAAACGCTGGCCTCAGGTTGGTTTTTGATAGTGTGTTTGTTTGCAGCAGTATCGCTAACTTACTTGCTTTACCGTAAAGCGGTAAAATTCCAGAAGCCATGGAATTACCTATTGCCTACTTTGCGTTTTTTTGGTTTATTCTTTTTGTTTTTATTGCTTTTGTCGCCTTTTGTGGTGTTGCAAATGCAGCAGGAAGATAAGCCCACGCTGCTGGTTTACCTGGATTATAGCGCTTCGGCAATGTCCCAGACACGCGAGGTCTATGAGAAAAAGCTCGAAAAGCCCCTTGCAGCATTGAAAGAAAAGTATAATGTACGATTATATCATTTTGCAGATAAGGTGTATCGCCCGGAGGATACCATCTTGGGTAAAAATGCAACCGATTTGGGTATCATTGCAGAGCATGCTAATGAATTCAGGGATGCTCGCCGGGTTTCTACTGTTTTGGTAGTTTCAGACGGTATACAAAACCGGGGAATAAGCCCATTGGTAAAGCCGTTTAGCAGCAATCCTTTATTGTATTGTATTGGGTTGGGAGATACAACGCCTCAAACAGATATTCGAATTGCCGGTATTCAGGTTAATGAATCGGTATTTTTAGGTAGCGATTATACCGTGGAAGTGCAACTAAGGTGTGATGCTCCGTCAGTAACTGCGTATACCCTTCAATTGCAAGAGGGCGGCCGTGTTTTGCAGTCACAGCCGGGTAATCTGGAAAAGGGAAGTGCATACAGGCGCATTGTTTTTAATGTAAAAGCAACATCACCCGGACTCAAACAATACAAGGTGGTGGTTTCCCCGATTCCCGGCGAAAAAAATCTGGCTAATAATCAGGCAACTGCTGTTACCGAGGTGGTAGATGACCGCAAAAATATTGTTATTGTGCAGGCATCAGCCCATCCGGATGTGGGAGCGATGAAGCAACTGCTGGAGGGGAATGCGCGATATAGCGTAACCCTGGCGGACCCGGGCTTCATGCCCAACCCAGATGCAGCAGATGTATGGGTTGTGCATGGCATGCCTGTCAATGAAAGTCAGGCGGGCTGGTTAAGGCGTCTTTCTGATGCAGGAAAGCCCTTTTTACATATTAGCTCGTTGCAAACCAAGCGGGGTTTGCTAGGAGCCCTGCCCGGGGGGATTTCACCTGCTACATCACAGCAATCTGAGGAGGTGTTGCCACAGCCATCCACTGATTTTGCCGAAATAGCTTTCGAACCGGAAGTAATGCGCCGCATCAGTGCTTTTCCTCCCCTTAAAGTGGCATTTGGACGCTGGCAAACGGATGCTACGCAAAAAGTATTTTTAAAACAGCGCATTGGGAATGTCGAAACCGCCTATCCTTTGTATTATTTCAGGGAGGTGAATAACCATCGGACCGTATGGCTTTGTGGAGAAGGCATATGGCGTTGGAAACTGAAGGAATATGCCATTCATGGAGATTTGATGGCAGTAGAATCCATGTTGTTTCAATCCCTGCAATATCTCTCCTTAAAAACGCGCCCCAAGTCATTCGTTCTCAAGTCGCTAAAGAATGATTATGAAATGGGAGAAAATGCCGTATTGCAGGCGACATACCTGGATGCGGCAGGTAAAAAGGAAAACACCGCGGCATGTGAGCTACTGCTGGAGGGCGATAATGGTTTTAGACAGTCATTCCCGATGGCAGCCTCACAAGATATTTATAGGATAGAAACAGCCAATTTGCCTTCAGGGCAATACAAAGCGACAGCTACGCTCCATAGAAAACCCAAATTGACAGCATCCAGCGTATTTTATATGAATCCCATGGTTACGGAAATAAGCCGGTCACAGGCCGATCACGCCGTGCTAAAGCAATGGGCTGCCCGCTATAATGGGGATTTTGCTAATGCCGATGAAATCGACAATTTATTGAAAGAAATCGAGGGGCAGGATGCCGCCAAGCCCATCCTGTATAAAGAAACCAAAATAACCGAGTTAATTCATGCCAAATGGTTTTTTTTCATCATCGTGTTTTGCTTTGCCTGTGAATGGATATTACGAAAATATCTTGGCAGTTATTAACGAACTTTGCGGTAAATGGCCAGGGTAGTAGTGGGCTTAAGCGGAGGCGTTGACAGCAGTGTGGCTGCTTGGTTGCTCAAGGAACAGGGGCATGACGTGATTGGTTTGTTTATGCGCAACTGGAATGATGCATCGCCAACGCTGGAAGATGAATGTCCCTGGATAGACGATAGCCGCGATGCCATGCTGGTGGCGGAACAGCTGGGTATTCCATTTCAGATTTTGGATCTGAGTGAAGATTATAAAACCCGGATTGTAGATTACATGTTTGCAGAGTATGCCGCAGGCAGAACACCCAATCCGGATGTGCTTTGCAACCGTGAAATTAAATTTGATTTGTTTTTAAAGAATGCACTGAAACTTGGTGCTGATTTCGTGGCAACCGGTCATTATGTGCAAAAAGACAGTGTGAGTGTGGATGGTAAAGATTATTTCAGATTGCTGCGAGGCAAGGATCCTAATAAGGACCAGAGTTATTTTTTGTGTCAGTTGAATCAGGAGCAGCTTGCCAAAGCGTTATTTCCTATTGGTCATCTTCAAAAATCCGAGGTAAGGGATTTGGCTACAAAAGCCGGGTTGCATGTTCACAATAAAAAAGATAGTCAGGGTTTGTGTTTTATCGGAAAGGTATCGTTGCCTGAATTTTTGCAGCAGCAGTTAAAACCCCAAGAGGGTGATGTAGTTTTGATTGACAGAGATGCCCCTTCGGTACTGAAACATATACAGCGATTGCAGAAGGGAGAATCTGCTGATGCCTGGGTCCAGAAGCCGGAGTTTTCGCGCAGTGAGGGGAAGGTTATCGGTAAACACCAAGGAGCTCATTTTTATACCATTGGGCAGCGCAGAGGTTTGCAAATAGGGGGAACTGGCTTGCCGCTGTTTGTATTGCAAACCGATGTGAAAGAAAATATTATTTATGTGGGTCTCGGTGAAGATCATCCGGCGTTGTTAAGCAAGGCGCTGGAAGCGGATGAACAAGGCATTCACTGGGTTAATCCATCAGCTTTGAAAAACGTTCTCAATGGAGAAAAACTGAAGGCGAGAATTCGTTACAGGCAGGTGCTTTTTGACTGTGAATTAAAAATGACAGAAAACAGACAATTCTGCATCTTCACTACACCACAGCGTTCTGTCACCCCCGGACAGTTTTTAGCTGTTTATTTTGGTGAAGAATTGATATGCAGTGCAACGATTCGGTAATATTTATCGTCTATTTATAAATTTGTAAAAATTTATGAAAAGCTCAATAGCAGCGGTGTTAAAGCCCAGTGGATTGTCAAAAACAATAGTTATAATTCTCTTCTCGTTGATATGCAATATTTTGCATTCTCAGATTTCTTCTACGGGGAAGGTTTTTTACATGAGTTTCATGGAAATGGAAGCCCGTTCGGGTGGGTATCCGGATTCTTTGCTTATTTACATTACATCAGAGAAGAACACCACGGTTGTGTTGGATAACCCCCGGCTGGTGGGTTCTGCCGTTACCCTGAACATTACAGCAGGGGTGGTGAACCGCAGGGCGGTAGATCCTCAGTTCTATTATCCGCAGGGATCGGAATTTAATGCTTCTGATTTGAACAGCAAGCGCGGGCTTCGCATTGTGGCGAAGGATCCGGTGAATGTGTATTGTATGAATCTGGAGCAGAACCGCTCAGATGGAACCTTTGTCATGCCTTATGAAGCCATTCCGCAAGCCCCGGAATTTTATGTAACGGCATTTACGCCAACCCAGAGAACAGGAACATTTGGAACCGGTGTCTATATGCCGAGCCAGGCAGCCATTATTGCTATGGATAATAATGTGACGGTGGAAATTACCCCCTCTGTTAGGACAAAAGGTGGTAAGGCTGCCGGAACGGCATTTACCGTTTCTATGTCAAGGGGGCAGGTTTATCAGCTGCAGAGCGATGGTGCAGACGGCAGTACTACAAACCCTCAAAGCACCTCAGGGGACTTAACCGGAACCCGAATCAGGGTAATCAACGGTTGCGGAAAGATTAACGTGTTCTGTGGTATGCGTTCCGTGAAGATTCCCAGCAATTCCTGTGGTATTGCAGTCGATCACATATACACTCAGCTTTTTCCAACCTCCGTGCTGGGTACGAAGCATGTAGTGATGCCTTTTAAGAATCAAACCAAGGGCTATGTATTAAGGGTGCTTGCTACAAAACCCAATACGAGGATTTCCGTTGATGGGACCTACATTGGTTCTACCCGAGACGCTGGTAAGTATTATTACTTAGATGTAACTACTGCTGCAGCGCGATGTATAACCTCCGATAGTCCGATCTATGTGGTTCAGTATATGAAAAATGGAGGAAGCTGTGCGGGAACTACAGGCAACCTGGGAGATCCTGCGATACTCATTATGCCAGATCAATCTCAAAAATTGTTGAAGACAGTGATTGGTACGGCGACGACCAACAACATGAACAGGCATTATGCGAATGTGCTTGTTTCTACATCTGCTAAAAAGTTTGTGAAATTAAATGGCAGTTTTGTGGCTCCTACTGCCTTTACGGATGTGTCCTGCGCAGGCCATTCATACGCACAGCTAGATTTAGCAAACCCTTCCTCTAATACCTTGGAATGTGATTCAGGTTTGATTGTGGTGGCTTATGGAGTAGGGCAGTATGAGAGTTATAGTTACTGTTCCGGTGCGCTCTTTGAAAACCTGGAGTACGATATCAATATTACCCGCACCAATAAGTGTCCCAAAAGTCCTGTAAACATTGAGGCCACGATTCCCAAGACCATAAAACCCGTTGCCATTATTTGGGATTTTGGAGATAATACGCCCAGAGACACCGGCAAAAAAGTGACCCATGAGTTTTTGAAGACAGGCGCTTTTTACATAACCATGAAGGTGGTGGTAAAAGTTCCCTGCGGTTCTAATGATACCTTTACAAGGTCAAAAATTATAGATGTACTTCCCGGGCCAACCGTGAATTTCCCTGATACCATTATTAAATGTGGCAATGCAAAAATCAATGAGGTATTTGATGCAGGTAACAGTGTGAAGTTTTTATACAAATGGCAGGATAGTTCCGCTAATCGTTTTTATACAGCCACCAATACTGGTAAGATTTGGGTGAGAGTTAGGGATACATCTACCAATTGTGTAGCGAAGGATTCCACAGTAATAACAAGGGCTCCCCAGATTGATGCTAAACTGAACTACGATACTGCACTGAACTGTATCAATGTGAACCGCTACGTGCTATCAGACAACACCAATTATTTTGGTGACAGCCGTAAAGCGGTGCTTTGGAAGTTGGCGAACCCCTACAAGCCGGGCGATACCACTAGACTTATTGACTTGGTATTTAAGAAGACCTTTGATACCATTGGGCAATTTTATCTTGAGTATATTGTATATACAAAGAAGGGATGTTCGGATACCGTAAAAACAGTACTCAATGTCAATGGAATGCCTACGGCTAAATTGTGGTCATCCGATTCCTTTTATTGTCAAAATGCCAAAACCAAGTTGATTGATTCCAGTTTTGGAGATGGGGGTATTGGTAGAACATACTGGGATTTTGGTGATGGCAATGCTGATACCGTGTCGAATTTGTTGGGCATTCATCCCTATTCCAATTATGATACCTTCAATGTCAATATGATTACTGAAACCATTCATGGTTGCCGAGATACCCTTGATTCTGCATTTGTAGTGCATCCTGTGCCGATTTCAAAAATCACCAAAACCACGAATAATCAGTGTTTCAAGCAAAATAGTTTTGACTTTTCTGACAACAGCAGTCCGCTGCCATACGGGACTTACAACCGCTACTGGAGGTATAATGCCACTTCTAGCAGCGGAGTTTCATCACTAACCGCTGTGAAATTTAAGGATACCGGCTTTTGGACTGTTACGCGCATAGATACCTCTGAATATGGTTGTATGGATTCGGTGAAAACCACGGTGTATGTGGCACCGGAACCAAAGGCAAGAATTACAGTAGTTGACAGCAACATATGTTTCAACCAACACTTTTTTAATCTGGATGACCGTTCGGTTATAGGATCAGGTACAGTTGCTTCGCGCAAGTGGAGTTTTTCTGACGGCAGCAACAGTACTTCCAAGACCATAAGCAACAAAAAGTTCGTCGCCTGGGGAGTGTACACCGCCAAACTCGTGGTTACTTCAGGGTTGGGATGTAAAGACAGTATTACCCGATCGCTGGGTGTCAGCCCTTCTCCCAATTCCAGCTTTACTGCCAATAAGGATATTCAGTGTTTGACAGGAAATAGTTTCTCCTTTATCCCTGATAATATATTGAGTGTTACAGGTATTACGGTGACGCATAATTGGGATTTTGGAGATAATGCTACCTCCACAACAATGAATCCTGTGTATTCCTACGGAGATACCGGGTCTTACAAGGTTACCTACATACAGTCAACCAACATTGGATGTAGTGACACAACCGTTAAAAATATAAGGGTAGAGCCCACCCCCAGGCCCTCGTTCACCAATTCGCCCGATAGCATTTGTTTGGGGGATTCAAAATTTGATTTTACCAACACTACCGCATTCAATGGCACTTTAAACTACAATTGGTCGCTGGGCGATGGTGCAAAAGCAACTACCCGAGATGTGGTCCAGAAAGACTACACGGCAGCTGGCAATTATACCATCAAACTGGTTGCCACATCGGTTGCGGGATGTAAGGATTCGGTGACGCGCGTAGTTAAGGTATTCCCAATTCCACAGGCAAACTTTACCATCAATGATGATTTGCAGTGCTTAAGCGGTAACAATTTTATCATTACTGACAATACCAATACCAATGGGGCCACCGGAGTTACCTATAACTGGACAATGACACCCGGCGGTACATTTGTAGGCAAGGGTTATCCCAATCAGATATTTACCGATACCGGTAACTATTCATTGAAATTGGATGTTTTGTCTGACAGGGGTTGTGGAAGTACAATCACAAAAACTATGTATGTGGCTGAGACGCCATACGTAGACATTAACTTTGATCAGGATGCCTGTCAGGGTGAGCTGGTGAATTTTACATCAAACACCCTGATTAACAAGGGTACAATTACCGGATATAACTGGAATTTTGGCGATGGCTCAAGTGCGTCAGTTGCCAATCCCTCCAAAACTTATAACAGCTCAGGTAGTTTCAATGTTAGTCTTACCGTAACGTCCAGCAATGGCTGCACGGCAACATCTACTGCAGTGCCCATGACCATATTTGCCAAACCGGTTGCCAACTTCACTTCGGAGTATTTATTATCCCGCGGTATGGAAACCGACTGGAAATTTGTGTTCACCGGCAGCAATGCAACGGCCTATGACTGGCGATTTGAAGATGGGCAAAACAGCAATGCGGGTGGTCCGTTATTCCTGACATTCAATGATACAGGTAATTTTCTGGTAAAGCTCATTGTGACCAGCCCTGATTTCTGTGTGGACAGTTCATCTAAATTTATCTATCTGAAGCCCGAACTGTTGTTCTGGTTGCCTACCTCATTCTCTCCCAATAATGATGGCTTAAACGAGACGTTTGGTCCGAACACCACTTTCGGTTTGAGTAAGTATAACATGCAGATCTATGATCGCTGGGGTGGCCTATTGTTTACAACCAATGACCCCGCCAAAAACTGGAACGGAACAGATGCCAGTGGGAAGCCATTACCGGAAGGGGTTTATGCCTATACAATCAATTTCCGATATATAGACGGCAAATTATTCGTGTACAAGGGCTCTATCACCATTATACGATAATCAGATATTAACCAGATAAAAGAAAAGCCCCGTTTCCGGGGCTTTTCTTTTGATATAAGGACTGATAAAATTATCCCAGATAAGATTTAAGGATTTTGCTTTTGCTGCTTTTACGCAGACGGCGCAGGGCCTTCTCTTTAATTTGGCGAACACGTTCGCGGGTAAGACCTACTTTTTCTGAAATATCCTCCAGGGTGTGTGCAGGATTTCCGTCAAGCCCAAAGTAATATTTCAGTACATCCCGTTCTTTATCGCTGAGGGTGCTGATTACACGGTTAATTTCGTTTTGTAGCGACTCATTAATAAGGGGCATGTCGGGGTTGGGCTCATCATTCTGGTCGAGCACGCCTAATAGGGTGTTGTCTTCACCTTCTGCGAGGGGGGCATCGATGCTGAGGTGACGGCCGCTGCTGCGCAGTGCGTTTTCAACTTCAGTGAGGGGAATTTGCAGGTGTTCGGCAATTTCCTCAGGGGTGGGCTCGCGTTCCAGTTCCTGCTCCAGGCGGGCTGAGGCCTGCGTGATACGACCCAGACTGCCTACTTTATTCAGCGGTAGGCGCACAATACGGCTTTGGTCGGCCAGGGCTTGAAGGATGCTTTGGCGAATCCACCATACGGCGTAGGAAATGAATTTGAAACCGCGGGTTTCATCAAATCGGCGTGCCGCTTTGATGAGGCCCATATTGCCTTCGTTGATAAGGTCGCCGAGGGTGAGCCCCTGATTTTGGTATTGTTTACTTACAGAAACCACAAATCGAAGGTTGGCGTTTACCAGTTTTTCCAAAGCGGCCTGATCTCCCTCGCGGATTCGGCGGGCTAATTCCACCTCTTCCTGCGCATCAATCATCGGTACTTTGGAAATTTCGTTAAGGTATTTGTCTAGGGATTTGTTCTCCCGGTTGGTAAACTGCTTCGAAATTTTTAGTTGTCTCATGAATGCTTTGGCTCCTGAATATATTTTGCCTTGCAAATATACAAACAAAAAGCCGTTTTGGCTTTAAAAAGCGTCATGTTTATTACAATAATGCCAAAGTAAGGGCATTGACCACCCAGGCGCTTACCCATGCCAGCGCTAAAAATGCCGTAAACTGGATGATAGGCCATTTCCAGCTTCCTGTTTCACGTTTCATGATGGCGATGGTACTCATACATTGCAAGGCAAATGCGTAAAAAATCATCAGACTGAGGGCATAAGGCAAACCATACAAGGGCTTTCCGGTTTTTTTATTTCGGGTTTGACTCATAACCTCCCTAATTGTTTCCGGATTTTCGGGGTCACCCCTAAAAAGGGTAGCCATGGTACCTACAAACACTTCGCGTGCCGCAAAAGATGAGATGATGGCAATGCCTGTTTTCCAATCGTAGCCGAGCGGTTGTATGGCGGGTTCTATGAATTTACCCAGGTGTCCGGCGTAGCTGGCCTCCAGGCGTGCTTCCGTTAATGCGATGCTTCGCTGTTGTTCCGTGATGGATGAATCTTTGCTTATTTCTGCTTCGGCCTGCTCGATGGCGTTTCCGGGTCCATAGCTGCTTAATCCCCAAAGAATGAGCGAAATAATCACAATGACTTTACCGGCAGAATTGATAAAACTCAGGCATTTTTGCGCCATCTGCAGTAGCACGGTTTGCATTCTGGGTACCTGGTAGCTGGGCATTTCCAGAATAAATTCGGAGGGTTCGGAATTTCTGTTTCTATTTTTAAACAAAACAGAGAAACCCATAGCTGCGATAATGCCAGCAAAGTAGGTCAAGGTCATAATTACGCTACGAAGGTTGAATGGTCCAATTCCCTGTGTTGCCGGAACTGCCAAAGAAACCAGCAGGGTGTATACCGGTAATCTTGCGCTGCAACTCATCAGCGGAATAACAAACATGGTGGCCAGTCGTTCCCCTTTGTGTTTGATGCTTCTGGTAGCCATAATACTGGGAATGGCGCAGGCAAAACCACTGATTAATGGAATGACAGAACGGCCGTTAAGCCCTATGCGGCGCATAACACGGTCTGTGATGAAGCTTGTACGAACCATGTAGCCGCTGTCTTCCAACAGACCTATAAATAGAAAAAGTATGGCAATCTGAGGTACAAATACAACCACTCCGGCTATGCCCGGGATAAGCCCATCGGTGAGTAGGGATGTAAATTTACCGGAAGGCAATGCAGATGCAGTCAGGTCTGATAGCGCTGCGAAAGCTTGTTCTATCCAGCTCATGGGATATTCCGCCAATGTAAACACCCCCTGAAAGATGGTAAGCATGATGAACCCAAAGATCAGATAGCCAAAAATCTTGTGGGTGAGCCAGTAATCGAGACGTGTGCGCCAAGCCCTATTGCCGTTCGTTTTTTGTCTCACACATTCAGCAATCATTTTTTCAATGTGTGCATACCTAGAGAGGGTTTCGGCGGCTATACCGTCTCTTTTACCGGTTTGGATATACGCGGCGAGCCGCTCATGGGTATTTCCCATAATCTGTACCGCAGCAACCCTTGCATTTTCAAGAGCGGGAATGATATTCTCAATTCCATTTCCCGTTCTAGGGTTTATTTGCACCACAGGAACCCCCAGGATTTTTTCCAGTGCCTGGGTGTTTATTTCCAGATTTTTCTTTAGCGCAGTATCGTTCATGGTGAGTAAGCCCACCATCGGGATTTTTAATTCTGCCACTTGGCTGAATAGAAGGAGGTTTCTTCTAAGATTAGAAGCATCCAGAATGAACAATATTTTCTGTGGGATGGGTTTTCCATCCATACCCAGCAGGGATTTTACCACCACTTTTTCATCTTCAGCTTCGGAAAACAGGCTGTAGATTCCGGGTAAATCTGCCAAGGAATAATTGTTTACTTCAGTTTGCCACAGGCCGTATTTCTTTTCTACTGTGGTTCCTGGCAGGTTGCTGATTTTTTGCCGGAGCCCGGTAAGACGGTTAAACAGGGTAGATTTGCCGCAGTTGGGATTGCCTATCAGGGCTATTTCTTCAGCCATTTTTAGTTTCGTCTATGATTTCTACCTGTAATAGTTCGGCTTCAGATTTTCTTAGTCCCAGCAAATAGCCTTCTACATTGAATGCCATGGGGTCGCCTGATGGTGCGGTAAATTCGAGCTTTATGCGAGTTCCGGGAACACAGCCCATGGCGCATAGACGCTCTTCGTATGGTGATGGCAACAATGCGCTGATCTTAGCGGATATGCCTATGCTGAGTTTATCTGCTGTTACCATCGTTCCGCAAAATTAAGTGTTAAAGTCGGGTTAACGCCTTACTCAACAGATGTTTTGACCAATTTTTCAGCTACTGAAAACCAGGCGGGTTTTGATTCCGTTGGGAATTCGTCTAAAACAGGTTTCATAATGCCTGCTGCAATGGTTCGCAAAGTTTTGTTTTCTGCCGAACTCAGTTGCTTTGCCATAAAATCCATTTGAATGGTTTTTAGAAGTTCACTGCTATTTTCAATATCGTTCATCATATTTACAAGAAACCAATTTGAAAATATGCGGGCAAAGGCATCTAGGCCTGCTTCTGGATTTTTATGAATCAGGAGCATATAAGCCAGGGGTTGCAGGCCGGTATCATGCTGCATCCATTTTTTCAACCATTCGACGGCGATGGCTTTGGTTGCATTTTTTACAGCGTTACGGGCGGTGTCACCATAATGGGGTTCCCAATTTGTGAAATTTATAGCATAAGTCGCCACCTTTGGGCTAATATCGTTGGTTAGGTCAGGTAAGATTTTGTTCCCCAATTGCGGAAAAAGGGATCGGAGTGTCCGCAGGGCTTTTTCTCTTACATCAGAGTCATAATTACCTAAAGAAATATGGGATAGGTAATTTTTTAGGGTAATGCTGTCATACACTGAATGGTAATTGCAGTAATCAAGCGCATCCTTCATTAATGGGCTCCAGTTTGAATTTAGTGCTACAAAAACCATGCTGTCTGCGATTGCTGAAATTGCGCCTGAGTCGGGAATTTGGCGTATGAACCGATTAAAAACGACCCTTTGTGTTGTGGGGTTTTTAAACGTTTGAAGGGCATTAAGAAATTGGGTTGATGTTTCCGTCTCGTCTGAGGGGTAGTTTACATCGCAAAGCAACCGTTGTTCGGGGTCGAGGATTACAAAATCGGGTTTTTGCGGTAATTGAAAAATAAAAGTTTGTTCTCTCTTATCAATATTGAGGGGCAAAATTTGAGATTTATTACCATACAAGATTTGCAGGGAAGGTTTAAGCAGGTAAGTATTACGATGCGACTGAGTTTGAGTAATCATCACTTCGAGCGTCTGATTTGATTCATCCCAAGTATGATTTAAGTTAAGATTAGGGTGTTTTTCTGTAAAATACCACTGGTTAAAAAACGGGTGAAGGTCATGGCCGGTAACGGCCTCCATGGCCAGTCTGAGATGATCCACTTCGGCTGCTCGAAAACGATTGTCGGTCAGGTATTTTTTGATTCCTTCCCTAAATGCGGCATCCCCAATTTCATGTCTGAGCATGTGGAGAATCAAGGCCCCTTTCTGATAGCTGACCACATCAAAAACTTCATCGGCACGGTGATAATTGTAGCGGACCAGTTTTTTGTGTCCGCCGCCCCAAATATTATTTAGCCGGGTGTACAATCTAAATTCTTCCAGCAATTCATCGGCATATTCCTTGCCGTATTTGTGTTCGCGCCAAAGATATTCGCCATAGGTGGCAAAGCTTTCATTGAGGGTGATATTGCTCCAGCTTTCTGCGGTTACCAAATCTCCAAACCAATGGTGAAACAACTCGTGGCTAACATAATCTTCGTAACTGTTGTCGCGGTATTCAGCGGCAGTGGTTTGCAATGCTTCCATGTGAACGGTGGCACTGGTATTTTCCATGGCGCCACTTACAAAATCACGCACCACAACCTGACTGTATTTATCCCAAGGGAAATCTACGCCGGTGTACGTGCTGAAAAACTCCATCATTTCTGGGGTTTTGCCAAAAAATTGTTTAGCGCGCGATGCATAGGGCTTTTCTACCAAATAACTGACGGGTTTGTTGCGCCATTGGTCCTGAATTTCAGCCCAGTCACCGACGGCCATCATCGCCAAATAGGGCGCATGAGGGAGTTTTTGTTCCCAGCAATCGGTGCGGGTTCTGTCACTATTTTTTTGGGATGAAATTTTTAGTCCATTGCTAAGTGATACCATGCTGTCCGGGACGGTCATGCAAATTCGCTGGGTCATTTTCTGATTTGGGGCATCGATGGTAGGGAACCATCGGCTGTTACTTTCAGTTTCGCCTTGGGTCCATATTTGTCGGGGTTTGAGCGGGTCTGAGCCATCGGGATTGATGAAGTAGAGTCCACGATCCTGGGTAATCGCCGAGCCACCTTCAACCTCAGCTGCATAGGGTTTTGCCGTATATTTTATTCTTAGGTTAGCTATTGGGTTTGCCGATGTGAAGGTTATGCCCGGTTTGATGACAAGTATGAGGCTGTCCGGATATGTGAAGTTGGCAGTTTGCCAATTGCCATTATGCTTTATCTGCACAGATTCTATGTCCATTTTTTTGGCATCGAGTACTATACTGTCGGTTTCATAGAAATGCAATTTCATCGTAATTTCTGCATCGCCATTCAGTTGTTTTTTTGCAAAATCGAAGCTTACATACAGGTTGGTATGTTGCAGGTCCCAGTCGCTGTAGCGCGCTGCCCGGTAATCTGAAGGCAGAATTTCATTATCGCCGAGCCAACCTACTGCCACAGCTGTATCCACGACTGTGCTGTCAACCGCCCAGTCTTCCGTATTTTTGTTAAAAACACTGCAGGCAGATAAGGTGAGGATGGTTCCAAGTATCAGAAAGGGTTTTTTCATTTTCTCTTCATTTTTTTAATATTTGCCAAGCGTATTCGGCTTGTTTCTGTAGCATAAGCATACCATTATATGCCGAGGCGCCTTGGGCCATTGCTTTATTCATAAACAGCGTTGTTTCCGGGTTGTAAACCAGGTCAATGGCCATGTGTTCGGGTGAAATTAAATCATAAGGAATGGGTGGGCAATCATTCAATGACGGACTCATGCCCAGCGGTGTGGTATTGATGACAAGCAGGTGAGATCTTAATATTTCATTATCGATGTCAGCATAGCTTTTCTCGTCTTTGTTTGGATTGCGGCTGACGACCGTGTAACCAATGCCTCGTTTTTTCAGTACGTGGCAAACAGCTTTTGCGGCACCGCCGGAACCCAATACAAGGGCTTTTTCTGACTTTTCTGCTTTGGCTGAAATAAGTAATGCTTCAAATCCGTATGTATCTGTATTGTAACCGATCAGCTCGATTTTACTGTCTTTGCGACGAATACTGATGGTATTTACAGCTCCCAATTCTAGGGCATCCGGGGCGATATGGTCCAGCAGTGGCAGGATGTCAGTTTTGTAGGGGATGGTAACATTCAGTCCTAACAACATGGGCTGATTTTCGATTAATTCCGTCAGGTCGTTAATGTGGGACAATGGGAAAAGGCGGTATTCCCAGTCAACTAAGTTCTCATGGCGAAAAATATCAGCAAACAACTCCGGTGATTTGCTATGGCCCAGGGGGGTGCCGATGAGGCCCAGCAATGGCATGGTTATTTAGCGAATTTCGATTTGAGGGCCTGAAAAATCATGGGTAGTATGGAGATGAAGATGATACCCAGCACTACTTTTTCAAAGTTTTTCATCACCCACTCGTTACTGCCCAGCAAATAACCTGCAATGCTGATGCTGCATACCCAAAGAACAGCCCCTGAAATACAGTATCCAATAAATTTACGGTAACCCATGGTTCCCAGTCCGGCCGCAAATGGTGCGAATGTGCGCACAATGGGAACGAAGCGAGCCATGATGAGGGTTTTGCCGCCGTGTTTTTCATAAAAGGCGTGGGTTTTGTCGAGATATTCCCTTTTCAGTAATTTCCATTTGAGGTCAAAAATGCGCACCCCGATTCTGCTTCCAATAAAATAGTTGGTATTGTCACCTAGCAGCGCTGCAGTAATAAGCAGGGGGATGAGGACGAATATGCTAAAATCATTAGCCGGATTGGCGGCCAGGGCACCAGCGGCAAAAAGCAACGAATCTCCGGGTAATAATGGCATAACCACCAGTCCGGTTTCAACAAATACTATCAAAAATAGAATGGCATATAGCCAGTTGCCGTATTCTCGGATCCACACATTCAGATAATCATTGAGGTGGGTGATGAAATGCAGTCCGTCTGCAAGGATATTTAACACA
>CAYYXG010000024.1:0-23613 GCA_964475595.1 uncultured Flavobacteriaceae bacterium | reverse complement strand
GCATGCTGCTCATGGCTTTGCCAAGGCCATCGTATTTGGCTATTCCCGACGTATTTTCGAAGTCGAGGATGGCTACCCTTAATGCCTGAGCTTTCAATGGTGAAAGAACCCAAAAGCAAAGCAGACCCAGTAATGATAAATTGCGCATTATTTTATTTTAGACAGTACATTTTTAGCAGCAATAAAATCAGGATATTTTTTACTGATTTCCTCCAGTATTGGCTTAGCCTTCGCTTTGTTGCCTGAATCATACAAATCAAGTGCCGATGAATATTTTTTAGCATCTTCGAACGAAAGTGCCTTTGATTTTTCATTCATTTCGAGAGATTTCTTTTCAGCATCGGAAATCTTTATATCCAGGGTTTTGATAATTTTCCACGACAGTTGTTTTTGGAGTTTAAAGAAATTATTGATTTCCCCTTCTACGCCATCTGATTTCAGAATTTTACCTGTCTCCACATCGATAAAACGTGCGTCGAGACGAAGGCTGCCAAACATCTCAAAATATCCACCGGTAAGGATTATCTGGGCTCCCATCAGTTTACCTACCTTGGCGGCAGTCGCAGGATCAAACTCCTTGCTGTTGCTCATTTTTTGTTCTTTCAGAATGCTCTCAAGTTTATCCCTTTCCACAATGGCCAGCATATTGATGTTGGATAAATCGGTAATCATCATGTCTGCCAGGCCTTTTTTCAATTTATTTAGTGCGGGGTCTCCACCTGAATTATCAAAGTAGATAATAGCAAGGCGTTTGGCATTTTTATCCTTGGTACGTGCATTTAAATCCTTTGTTGCAGATAGATCATCTGAACTTGACATATTTTTTAATTCTGCATCGCCTTTAACAATATCTTTCACCTCTTTGAGGTCGCTGCCCATGTTGGACGTGGCACTTGATTGTTTGTGCTGGAAATACAGGGTCAGTCCTCCAATCAGTAGCAGAGCACCAACACCGGCCATAATAAACAGTGAACGCTTTTTGGTGGCAGAAGTATCTTTTTTGATTTCGGTGGTATCAGATTTAATATCATTTACCGCCGTTTTTATCTCATCCAGACTTCCTGATATAGCTGCATTATCCTCTTTTAGGGAAGATATATATTCTTCCATATTGGCTTTGGAAAGGTCAAGATAGGTGTCTGGATTAATGCCGGTTTTTTTAGCATTCTTTAAAATTTCTGCAATAGAAACATAATATTCATTTAATGCTTCAATCTGTATGTTGGATACTTTCTTGTTGTGTGCAATTGCATTTCTGATTACACGAATATCTTCGAGAATATACCTGAGTGAATCTCTTGTGGATTTTGTAAGCACAATGTTTGAGGAATCGAATATTTCCTCCACACCTTTGAATATATTTTTATCCAGCAGGATGTTTGACAGTTCACTGAATGTTGTGCCACTGAGTACACCCGACTGATCTGCACTTTTCATCCATTTTTCAATAACCTCATCCTTAAAGAGTTCGTGCAGTTTCTGAATAACATTTTCTTTCCCGCCCAGTTGCTCATTCACAAAATCTCTTACAATTAATTCAAGCGCTCTCACCTGTTTAATAGCAATTTCTTCTGTACTTAGTGCTTTTTCAAATTCAAAAGGCACCCCCATGTTTTTGGTGACAGTCTCAAGCCATAATGAGAGGCGCAGGCAGGCGAGACGCGATTTTTGATCGTTATCGCGGTGTGTGAAAAACTGCCGCAACGCTTCTTCAAATTCCTGAAGCATGGCTTCGTTTATTCCCATTTCCTTGGCGAGGCCTGAACCGGATAATTTTGATTTTATAGTTTTGAACTGACTTAAATCAAGTTCGGATTCCGCACCTGTTAACTTTAAACCAATAGCATTTAAAGTAGATTGAATGCTATCAATGATAATTGAATTTTTCATTGTGATATTTTTTGTGATTTTTAAGGAGGACCAATTTATTTAATCTGTAATATTTCCGGATAGGGTACGATGATTTCACATAGATGCCCTACGTAGTCATCCACAATAAAGGCAAGGCCAAGGATAATAGCTGCTGAAATCAATGCAATCGTGGTATTATTATTTTTCAGTTCATCCCACTCATTAACATGTGTCATTTGGAATAACGTAATTACGCCACCTGCAATGGTCATAAAGGTAAAAGCAATGCCAATGACCATAAAAAGTATTACATAACCGGCGGATAATAAAATACCATTCATATTTACGGAATCTTGATTGATAAAACGTATGGCGTTTACACCTGGATCGATAATAGAGGAAAGAATGAGTGCAGTTGATAAGATTATACCTGTTTGGAAAATACCGTAGGCCGTATTTTTCTCATCAATCTGAAATCGTTTTCTCAGATAGGAATTGAGGAGTTTGTACACAATCAGCAATGAGGTAATGCCAATGCCAAAGGCAATCAATGCTTGTAAAATGATGACAGTTTTCATGTTTTATTGTTTGTATAATGTGATGTCCCAGTTGTACATATTGCGCTGTTCAGGGGCTATCATGCCCAGTCTGAACCCCTTTGCCGTAAGCTCTACTGCATAGTGTTTAACTCCACGGATGGTTTTATAACTTCCTGATCCTACGGGTAATGCCACACCAAGAATGGAATGTCCATACTCCGAACTTATCCATACGGATGATCCAATGCCCAGGCGGGTGAGGAGCAGGTGCGCCAGTACGCTGCGGGTATCGCAGTCGCCTTTAAGGTTATGAAGGAATTGATACGGAGACTGCAGGCCTGCAGGAATATTTGGTAGGCAGGGGCCTCCATCTTCATGGTATTCTTCGATGAATCCACCGCCACTTTGCTGAACCACTTCTTGGCAACTCAGATCGTGTACCAAACAGTAAGGAATTTCCTGAATCATGCTGGTTACCATCTCGGCCTGCTGCAGTTTATTGAGTTTCTTTTCAGCAGTGCGCTGTTTCAGTTTTAAAACAACCGAATCGATGTATTTGCTGTCATAGGTAACCATGTGGTTGTATATACGGGAGTAAATCTCCACTTCGTTTTGACCCTGAAATTGACCTACACCGGCGTTATGTTTTTTTACATCTAGATACTTTAGCGATGATGTATTGTATGAAATTTGATAGTTGTTTTTTATAAAATCCCACCAGTTGATTTGCTTTTCGGTAAGGTAGTCCTTTTCGTTGCTGTTTTGGTTCTCTGTATCTTCCTCAGGCGGCAATATCTTTACTGAACCTTCGCCCTGATCTTCAGGTTTTATTTGTTGTTTAACGGTTTTGTAATTGGTCATCCAATAGTAAACCAAAAATCCGATGAGCAATAGGCTGAGGCCATTTTTCAGGCATGACATACCCAGCAGTTTGCTGAGCAACCATAGAATACCTGCACCCAGTATAATCCAGAATAGCCAAGGCATAGAATGCCATAGATAGTAAAGGGCTCCAAGCCAGTATAAAAAGGTAAAACCGTTACCAAATGCAGACAGGCAGCCACCTCTTTTACGAGGTTGCGCTGCTGCGGGTTCCTCTATTAAATTATCGTTAGTACTATTTTTAGGTGTAAGATTTTTATTGCGGGCAAATAACCTGGAAGGCCTAAAGATATTTAAACCATCTCCCAGCGTTCTGGCGATAGGATTTACCACCGACTTCTGCCCGGTCGGTGCAGGTTTTGGAAGGGTTTTGGGAATGCCGAAATAAATGGTTCCACTCATTTCATAATGATCCTGAGAAACCTTTTTGATTTTGGGCAATCCCTTTACCGGATCTGTATCAAAATCGCGGATGACTGCATCGTGCAGATCTCCCTGGTAGTGAAAAACATCACCCGGGATGGCAGTGTCGCCTTCTTTTGTGATAATTATTTCCGTGGTGTTCATTAAAAAACGATACCACTTTTTATCTCTTATTTTTTCTTTATACCAGTAATCTCCTGCATGCAATCGCTCAATTTCCTGTAAATCTGTTTTTACAGGATTGGTAATAAATAAATAATCCCATTTTATGTCATGGTAGTTAATCAGCCCTGCATTGCGCTGGTTCTTTTTTCTGAACAGCCCGCTGAATCTGCCTTCAAAATAGGTTATGTCTGATCTCCTTTTCACGGCGCAGTTTTTCCCTCCTCTCTGGGTACCTGAGTGCGTTTGGTTTCGGTACTTTCCTTGGTTACCAGCTGCACCTCCACCCTGCGGTTCATCAATCGGCCTTCCTTGGTATTGTTGTCTGCTTTGGGTCGTTTGTCGCCCATCCCCATGGCTTGCAGTCTGTCACCTGCCACGCCGAGGCTTTGCAGGAATCGTTTTACACTTTCGGCTCTTCTTTTTGATAAATCCAGGTTTCGCTGCGGATCACCGGTGTTATCAGTGTGGCCAATGATTGTGGCATTTACTGCCTCATTTTTTGACAGATATTCTGCAAGTTGCTGCAATTCCCTGGCCGATGAGGGGAGCAAGATGTCACTGTCTGTATAAAACTGAACATTAGGCAAACTCACCATCTCGTATTTGCTTTTGATGGTTGAATCCACGAAAGCCACGGTATCCATTTTTACAATTTTCAGCGTGTCTTTGAGTTCCCGGAAAACTTCTACGTAAACGGTATCCTGCTTGCCTGTATTGCCAGCCCTGCTTCGGTTTTTACCGCAATCTCCAAACAAGAAACACCAGGCTATAGCAAGCAAGGAAAGACCAATCAACAGGCTGCCAATCGCGGCAATCCAGCGCATAAGGGGTGAAAAACACCCCATTCGATTGAAGCACCCCGAAACAATAGGCCCTGCGGGTCCGGGCAGTTTGTTGAAGCAACCGTCATTACCTGCGTTGTTCAAAAGGTTCTTTTTGCCAAAGCAGCCTCCGACCTCCGTGGCAGGCGTGTCGGATATGGGCAGGTTTTCCCTGTGCTGAAAGCAAAAGTCATTGCCGGCATCTACCATGCGGGTGCATTGTTCGCCATCCTGTTTTATAAATTTACATTGTGATTTTGGTAAATCAGGTCCGCCTGCCGGGCTGCTGAGTGGCACTATGGGCGGGACTACAGGGTCCGGAATATCGGTTATGGTGTAGGCACGGAAATAAGCAAAACCATGGAAACGCCCAAAATAATCTACTCCTTTTTGAGAAATAAAAGGATTTAGGGGTAGGGGGGCATTTTGGGAAAGAATTTCACTTATATTCTGTAAAACCGAATCCCAGTTTTTTACTTTCCCGCTGTATTCAGGTTTCTCTAAAGCCGACTTGTAGGATTTATAAGTTCCTGTCAATTCGCTTCCGTCCCATATCAATGGTTGTGTTCCGGGTGGGAAGTGTTGAGTTGAGTCTCCGTCCGCAGGACCAGGAACCGCGTCTGCAAGTGCAGGATCCCGCATAATCAGCAAAATATCATCCACCGGACAGGATATGGGTTTGTCTGACAGGGGGCTTTGCAGCAGTTCTGCCCTTTCATCTCTTGAATGGCGGATAAAAGGAGAGGTAACAGATTCAATGGCACGCTGATATTCATCTTCGCTGATTGCAGCTACCCGGTGAAATCTGAATCGTGGCTGAAGCTCTATTTTGTGCTGATAATGCTGATCCCTTTTACCCAGTGGCATGCGGTCAATAAAAGCATACTGGCACTCCAGATAACCCTTGTAGTATGTATTGACTCTTTTCTTCACGGAACTTTTACCGGGGATTGATTTTCTGTTTCTAACAGATTGGACAATGGAAGGAAATTCTTTGGTGTAACTGTTTGCTTGTATGTGGTACAAAACGGAGGGTCGCTCCAAATACCGTGGTATTCTGAAGTAACTCCATATTTGTTGAGGCTCTTTTGTATGATGTTGAGGTGCTGTCGATAGTCTTCAAGGACCTTGTCGCGATAGTATGCAGTGCTGTTAGTAGAATAGCTGAACTGGCTGCCTTTCTTTAGTCTTCTGAGTTGACGGAATGGATAAAACATAAGGCACAATAAAAAGCCCTCCGTGAAAATAAAGAGGGTTGTCTTGCCAACTTTCGAAAATGTCAGTAACGGGAAATAAGCCTTCTCAATAGAAGCTGAGTATTGTGGAGCCCAAACAGTGGTAACAGAATCAAGCTGTCTGCTCAGAACTAGATTTTCTCCGAGTAATAGCTGTCTTTCTTTGCGTTTTTTTTGTAACAGCAGGTTTGTTTCTCCCAGTTTTTCCGTTAGGGTGTCCATGCCCTCTGTTATGCGTTGAATCTGCAGGTTGTTTTTCTCCAGTTGCTTGTTTATGGAAGCGGTTTTTCTGGAAGTGAAAACTTCAATCAGTTCTGCTCTCTTGGCTACATTGTCTTCACTGACAGATTTCCACATCATTAAAATGGTATTGGGAAAAACAATCATCTGAAGCATCACCAACATAACGAAGGTTCTGATGAGTGCACTTAGATCGGGCTTTAAAATCATCAAGCGGTTTTCAAGTAGATACCTGATTCTTAATCGCAGATTTCCGGAAGGTGCCGGTGTTACAACCTTTGCAGTCGGATCATTGTAAAGGGAGCGGCGCACGGTAATTAGTGAAAAGCGAATAATATTGGCAATGATGAAGGAAAGCACAATGCCCGCGAATACTGTTGCTACAACGTTGGAGGTAATCAACCACATCAACGTGAAAGAAGCTGTGCATGCAAGTATGCTCAATGCAACATAGCAGTAACCGACCTGTTGATACAGATTTTTCTCGCTTGCACTGATGCCTGCCCAGATATCTTCTTCCAGGCCCAGGGTCCATATGGCCAGTTTTTCCCGCAACTTTAATGAGATCAGGCGTTATTGTTGCGAATAGAATTTTCGCCCTCGGTGAAAAAGGCAGAAGGATTATTCTTAAGCGCATCCATCTTCATTTTCCCCCATTCGGTTATTGCCGCATTGTTGAGTTTTTCCTGCTCTTCAAGTTTGCGTATCTTCTCCTGTTTGGCATTCTCCATTTCCAGGTATTTCCATTTCTCCATGTGGATCAGGCCTCTCTTGCCTTCATACACAAAATCTTCCTTCCAGATACCGTTTTCAACTTCACGTTTTTTGTTGTAATTCTCTACCATGAAGTCGTAAACACCTTTGTTCATCATCATTTTGAAGAAAATAGGTCCGGTTTCGATGCTGAGCAGTACTAAAAAGATTATCCATGGTACCATACCACCCACTTCATGACTTATTTGAATCCTTTTCAACAGCCCTGAATAGTTTCCGGCTTCTTTTTTGTTCTTGGCATAGGCCGCACGCAGGTCTGTTTCATAGTTGTCTATTTCTTTGTTTACATTGTCCAGTTGGGAATTTATAGCCTGAAGTTCCTTTTCCTTTTCCTTGACGTACTTTTCTCTTTCTGCCTTTTTGTTGTCAATATCTCTTTGCATGGCTTTGGCAACAGGACCTTCGCCATAGGCTCGCTTATCCTGCATTTCAGCCTGTCTCTTGCCAACGAGTTCATCGATTACATCATCAAACTTTTTAAGCTCTTTGTTGTATACCGAAAGTTTGAATTCATACTCGGACTTGCGTTTTTCCAGAACAGCTTTCTGTTGGTTGGCTACCTTATCAGTCTCCTTGTTCAGTTCCTGCACATATTGTTCCTGAAATTTTTGCAGTTCAGCATCAATTTCACTCTGCAGTATTTTTATTTCCAGTGGTGCAGAGATAGCAAAACCCAGAATAACAGCGATTACTATGCGGGGCAGGGCTTGCAGAAATTCCTTGCCGGTAATGGCATCGGTTCCATCACCTTTACCTGTGCTCGATACAATAAATCGGTCCAGGTTAAAGATAATCAGACCCCACAGAAACCCGAATACGGAACTGCCTATGATGTCTGCCAGGGTTGTGAGTGCACCAATCTCAACAGCTTCGCCTTTGGGTCCGAAAATGGTGTGAAAAGCAAATCCCCCTGAAAAGGCTGCCAGCACACCTGTACAGAAAACGATACCACCAATACCGGCGTATTTTACGCGGTCCTGCATGGGGGATCGTTCGAGGAAAAAGCTATCGGCACCGGCACTCCACCAGAGGAAGCGAGTGAATTTTGATACCGGTTTTTGTGAATAAGCGTCGTGCAGAGAGTTTGTTTCGCTCATGGATATTGAATTAAGTTTTTATTGATAAAGATTTTGTGATTGGGTGTATTGCAGTGCACAGAAATTGTTTCAGGCTCCTGAAACTGGTGTGCGTATGGTTTTGAGGCTTTTGAGAGCCATATTTTATGGTTACCTGAGTCAGGGTAGAGAACTGATAATGCAGGCTGATACCTAATGGTGTTGAGAAAGTTGATTTTTAGTGGGATAACAAACTTTTTAGGCCAAATCGAAAAATAGGAATCTAAGGCATAAATCTTAATCTCAGGCGAGTAGGCATTGGTAATACTAAATAATGAACCTTTTGGTTTGCCGATTCGGAAACGCTTCCACCACTGGCCACGTATTGGCAGCTTTTGGTATATGATAACATACTTTGCATCTTCAATGCCATATTCAAAAAAGAAGGGTTGACCGTGGATTAGGTAACCCACCTCTTCTTTATTTACTGAGGCATAGAGCAGACGCATGGTGCTGATATGCAATAATATTACTTATAAGCCGCTTTCAAAAATATTCCCTCGAAAATTCATAAAACAAATTGCCTGTTCTATTATTGCTATTCGAACAAACCTGTATTGTGTGATGATAAAAATTATCGATAACCATGCGTTACCCCATTCTATTGTTGCCAAAATAGCAGCCGTAAATGCCGAAGATCCTGCTTATGCTGCTGACGAACTGGTGGAGCTTGCCGAAGAAATCCTGCAGCATATCGCGGCTGCGGGCATGGTGCACTACCTGAAAAGCACACATCAGAAAGAGGTTTACAACGACTTTCTGGTTCAGCTTTTCAGTTCATCTGGCCATGATTATAACGCCGGCCCGTTGTATCGGTGGGCTGCCAATATGATAAAAGAATGCCCTGAAACCCGCAAATCTCCAAAGTTTGCCTTTTTTTGGGAGAGATCCGGCGATAATGAGGTGCTTTGTCACAGGGTGCATCGTCTCGCAGAGCTGCGCAACAGCGTGATGCACGGTTTTTTTGTGTTGCCGCCTGAAAGAAACAGGGATGAAGCAGCCCATATTCAAAGCCTGCTGAATGATCTGGTGGAATGTGGGATTTTTAATCTGCAGGCCGATTATCATTTTTTTGGTGAAGCAGGTTTTACAGGCAAATGGAACATTACCGAAAATGAAGAATGGAACCATCTTATGGCCGATACCCCATTCGGGTCGTTGTGTAAGCGCATCGTAAGTGAACAGCACGAGAACTTCTGGGTAGAAGCTGAAGAAGCCTATGCAAAAGGGAATGAGAGCGTATTGCCGGATGAACTAAAGGATTTTATTGCAGACAAAAACCAGGGTGCCTTTGCTCTTTGGGCACACCCTGCTGATACGGCAAAAGCAGAAGATTTGTTTGCTGCCGCAGGAAAGTGGCTTAAATCCCGCCCTGATATGATTTGTGTAGGCTATGCACTGCATGCCCAAGGGATAACCTACAACAGAAATTTTCTGTTGCAGCGCCTATTGCAGGTGCTGAATACGCAGAACAAAGCACTGTCAAAAGGGAAAAAATCAGAAGATCACATCAAAGCTTTGAGAAATGACCATAAGGATAAAAAAGTGGTGGTGCTGATACAACACTTTCACACAGCTTTGTTTAGTCCGTTGCATGTATCAGGTTGGGTTAATTTTTTATTTGACAACAATATCATGCTGGTGGCCGTGGGGCATCACTACGAGCATTTCAATACGTTTTTTAATGCGCGGTATCCAGGCGAGTCTAAGGCAATTCTGCCATCCGAAGATGTGGCCAAAGCCGCCCTGCACAATTACCTGAGGTTTAAAGGGCCTTCCAAAGAAAAGCAGGATGAAAAAGAAGATGCCATGCTGCTGGAAGATATTTTGGAAAAACTGCTAACCGAATTGCAGCGCAAGAAACCTGTATATGCCCGGCGTTTTGCCGATGAATACAATTATCCCATGGAGTATGTGCATGAGATATTTGCTTTGCTGCATCCCTGGGTAGTCAGCTGCCGTGAAGCTTTTCAGGAGGACAAGGTAGATGAACTCTATGGTTTCCCAGCTGAAATGACCGAAGTAACGCCCATATACCTTGCGCTGGGCCGCAGGGATATGAAAATTGAGTATCAGCATAAAGTACTGTCACTATGAACCCCTTCCATCAATACCATCAGCGCTACCAAGAAATCAAGGCCGAAATGGCCGGTGATTTAAGCGAAGAAGCCTTTTTTGAACTGATCCGGAATCAGCCGGCGCGCCTAAATAATCTTTTTATGGCCGGTTTGGGCATGGGCACCCTGTTTTTGCGCATGGGTGCGGTTATTCAGATGAGCCGGAAACTGCACGATGGCGATACATCGAATGACGCCCTGTTTATGAAGCAGGTTATGGACAACCTGAGGGAAACCCTGCCCAGCGATACCAATTGGAAGAACCTCTGGTATGCGTCCATGCAGGCAGGCAGCGAATGGGAAACTGCCATTCCCCGAGATACCAATAAAAATACCGTTCTGGATCGGTTTGTTACCTTTAGAAACAAGTTTGTTCACCAGTACATTCGCCTGGTTCCCGAACAGGCGGGCGATTTGAGAAAGGGGTTGCTTATTATGGATGAGATGGCAAGCCTTTTCAGTTTGTTTGAGGGTGGCGAGATTATCCTTAAATCCTCCGGTTATCACTGGATAAAAAATGCGGATGTTCTGGAGCTGCATCCATTTGTGCAAACCGGTGTTCATGAGGGCTTGCCCTATCTGTTTCAGGGTATGTACAACAACAAAACCGGCGCTAAATTCATCAACACCTTGCGGGGTGATGAAACCGAGCCCCAACCCAATGAGCCTTTGCAGACTGCATTTCAGCCCATGCAGGAAGCCCTGCGTGGTGGTGCCGGACAGGTATTTGACCACAGCGAACGCATACAGTATTATCTGGATTGTTTTGTAGGAAGGGAAAGCGAAGTTCAATCTGCGCTGGATTGGGTAGAGGGCAATTCTGCCAACAATGTATTGCCCATTTATTCGGAAGCCGGTATGGGTAAAGGAGCCCTCACAGCCGGCATCATCGATGGTTTGATCCGTGATGAGGTGCCGGTAATGTATCACTTCTGCGGTTCGGGAATGGCCAACAGCCTGCATGCCGTGTTGTATCATTTTATCCTACAGGGTAAAAAAATGCCTGGGATGAACGGTGCAGGGATATGGAAAGTTGAAGATGAGGCTATACAGCGAAAAATGAATCGCCTGCCTTCGCGCTATCACGATGCCATCAGGCTATTTCAAGCATTGCTGACAGAATGCTATGTGTCCACAGCCAAATACCAGGGCAAGCCCCTGGTGGTGATCATTGACGGACTGGATGAGGCATTTGTGGCCAATGGCCAGCTTAAGGTGAACGACTGGTTTTATACCTACAACGACAAGGACGAAATAGAAGATGAATGGAAATCTCCGGAGTATGTGAAATGGATCTTTTCCTACCGTGCCTTGCCGGATAAACACAAGGGAGGTTTTAGCCTAGAGGGGCGTTTTGGGCTGGAGGAAATACCATCATTGCAGCCGCTTCGGGGATTGACGGAAAGTTCAGTAAGAAAAGCGCTGGAGAGGTTTGGTGTTTCTGAGGATTTTGTTCGTGCCGTATTGAAAAATGGAGCTTTAGCATGATTTTTACCGACCCCACCTACCTCCGCACCATTTACGATGGCTTATTATCCGGTACTTTGCACAAAGACAATGCCTCATCCCTGCCCTTGGGCCTGGTGGGCATTTATGAAGAGGCCCTGCCACCGGCAAATCATATTAAGGAAAGACAACGGTTTATAGATTTCTTTTCGGCCTGGGCACTGCTGAAAAAAGATGTTAGCATCGACTTTGTGGCCTCTCTTTTGGGTTGGCCTGAAGAGCAGGTATTGGATTACATCGCAAGATACAGCAAGTGGTTCAATGCCCCCACAAGTGGCAAATATGTGCTGTACCATGAACGCCTCCGCAGTTTTATGCTGCAGAAAATATCCTACAGTCATTTTAAGGCGTGTAACGAGACAATCATTAGTCAGTGTCAGCTAGCCTTGCAGACCAAAGATGGTGGCGAGCGAGAGCAATATGCATTAGAGCATTTGTCTAGTCATTTGCTAGTTGATGGTATGATGACGGGAGATGGGTCCAATCTCAAGAAGTTTTGCAGAAGTAGAGAAGTGTGGAATAGGCAGATTGCATTATCATCAGGATTAAATTGGACTATATTATCAATTAAAAATCTAATTGAATTTAACTCGAAATACGATCCGTTAGATTGCCAAGAAGATTACCATAATTTGTTACTGCTAAATCAACAAGCAACAGAGTTTATAAAACACTTCAACTCGCTTGCAGTTCATAATATAAATGATGCTGACGTAGATCGCCTATACAGTGTAAATATTGATAATGAATATGATGCACAGTATTTATATGTCACCGTAATCGTGAAAATGCATCGAATAATTAGTTCAGATTTGGAAGATGTAAAATGTAAAAGACTGATAGTGAAATTGGATGAAGTGCTTGGAAAGCTGCAGTCAATTGACCACGGGAAATTGAATTTTCATGATATTTTACCTCTACATTATTTTCAAGATTTGATGTTATTTTATAATAATATTGATTTAAGTTACATAAACATATTGTCAGGCTCATACAGACTAGTTGAATTCTTGCAAAATGTATATCTTCCTTATACAAGTTATGATGAATTTATTGAATCGTACTTTTCATTTGATTTATTTCCAAATAATATTTCATCAGAAATATTAGATATATTTTATACTATCCAGCAAAATTTACAGTCATTGAATCTGTTAGAGGTTCAGAGTTTGGACCAATTGTACAATTTTATTGCGGAACAGAAAATAGATAGGTTGGAACTTCCTGCTGCAATTTTGATTATTCCTGTTTTATTCAACAAAAATTTCCAAATGAATAAGAGATGTGATATTATTCATTTAGAGTGGAAGCTGGATATTTGTGAATGTTATGTTTCAAACATTACATCCTTTGCTTTTACGCTTTGTCGCGCTAAGACGAATGATAATGTTGATAGTGATACAATTCAGAAACAAATAGACTGGTTTGCTATGAATTGGTTGAGTTCACATAAATATGATGTCGATCTTTATTTAAGTTTTGTTTCTGAGCATATCTATTGGCGCGAAGGTGTCACAGAATTTGAAAATTGGATAATTGAAATGTTATCAAATCGCAGTATTTCAGATACGATGTCTCTAATTGATGATCAAAAATATCAGGTACTTGTAGATTTTTATTGGGGTGACGATAAATTATTGAATGAAAAATTAACCGAGGCTATTTCGCCTTTTCAGGTCCGATATTATATAGAGGAGGCCGAGGCATCTAAATTGATTGTATTTGAAGACGATGTAATCACTGTTCAAGAAACCTATGAACTGGATGCCAAGGATTTTTTACAATCTGATTTTGGAACTGGGCCCTATATCCGAAGCCTGGGATCAGTGAACTCCCCTGTTTCGGTCAAGAATATTAATTGGGTACAGATATTGCCAAAGCTCAAAAATGCTGATAAGACAACACTATATGCTACCATGCATAAGGTTTTCTTAAATGCACTTTGTTATTCCAATAAAAAATGGGCAGATATTCCTACCAATGTAAAGCAATTTTATAATTTAGATTGGGTGGAGTTTCTAGTTAAAAATGAGTAGCCAATGAGCAATAGATATTAAGAACTCACTAAACGCATACCAATATGACAAATTCTGATTACGAACATCACCCTTTCCTTGAAGAAGGCAAAATTGAGGGGGCCACCAAACTCATCCTCGGCAGTTTTCCGGTGTATGCCTGTACGCATGCAAAACCGAATCAGGAATATGACGGAGATTGCAATCTGATGTTCTTTTATGGGAGTCGCCATAACGATTTTTGGGATTATTACAGCAATCATATTGACCGTGAAGTTTCCAAATTAAGTGGTAAACGCAAAATAGTAGAGAGTTTAGAACACCATAAGATCGCCATTACCGATATCATTCTTTCATGCAAGCGTAAGGGAAAAAGTGCAAGTGATAAGGATTTGTTCGATAGAGTGTACAACTGTCAAATACTCGAGCAATTACTTGATAGTGGTGTTATAAAAATTATTTGCACATCCAAAGGTGTTTTGGGAATGTTGGAGCATGTAATTTCGAAAGGCAACTTTAAAGGGAAGGTTAATCTTGTAACAAATATGGGAGAATTGCCAGAAAAAGTGATTTTGGAAGCGCTGAAGGGATCATTAGCAGACAAATCTAAGCCGATTTCCATGATCTTTCATTATAAGAATATGCCAATTGAAGTTATTGCAATTCCTTCACCCGGATCACCTTACAGAGGCCTACGCTATTTTGGTTATGATTGTGAAGGGTCTGCTAGTGATTATTTGAGCAGATATCTAGAACAGGTTTTCAAGTGGTTTGTTTTTGAATAGTAGTTGATTAAACTAAATAAAATCTAAAATTTTTGTTACAAAATAAATTAATTCATATATTTGACCCATGCTTACCATAGACCTAAATTCTTTTTTCCCTTCAGAGCCTGAAAAGGCAGACGCCTGCGTTGACATTGTTGTTTCTTTATTGGGCGAACCCACCAAGCGTGTGGATGTGAAAGATGACGAAGACGATGAAGAGAGTTCCTACAGTATTCTGCTCAATTACAGCCATCTGAAAATGGAAGATATCCAAATTTGGGATGAGCTTCAGGAAATGGGTACCGATAACGAAATCTATGTGCTCGTATATGATCATGAAGCAGAGCAGCGCATAGGTTTTTGGTATGATGAGGATGATGTGTGGGTGGAAAGAGATATGACCGGAAATGATTATTATTCCAAATTAATGAGCAATCATTAATAACTTAATTTATAACACCCAAGCTTATTTAAATATAATTGGTTATGATGCTACTCTTTGCATGACACAGGTATACGTCAGTGTTACGGAAGAAAACAAATTTCATACGCTGATCACTAAAAAGCAAATTAACAATTACACCTACATGGTGGCTATTGGATATGCAGGAGGTGGAGTGTTTGAAGAATTTTATGCCAAGTTAAATTATGACGCGGAAGAGTTGTTAACGGGAAAATGCTCGAGGTCAGTCGGGTCAGGAGAATTTGAAACATTAATAAAAAGCGTAAAATTCAATAAAAATAACAAGTGGTTTGATGTTGATATTGAAGATTGTTATGAATGGATGGATGCTAACGAAGGTAAGATCCAAAAGGATTTGATTGATGAGGTAAGAAAGTATATTTACTTCGGATATGATGAAGAAAGCGAAACTGAGTATGAAATACCGGTAATTAAATCAATTGATTTGACCAAATTTAAAACATTTGAAAATAATATCGGTAAATATCACAATGATTCATGGAATGAAGAATTCCTTGAATTAACCAATTCGGACTTGTGGAATCTTTCAACGCACTTTCCTCACATAATTGACCTCAATTTGTAGTTCGAAAGATTTGATTAACTAATTTTGTTTTAAATATTGCATTTTTAGTTGACTAGGAATTTGTATTTGGATATATTATGTCCTAAAATATCTTTGAAATTAGGAGTTATGCTCTATTTGTTTCAGTCATCATATCATTTAGCAATGCCTTACTCATCATAGTGCTGTTTCCTTTGGGTTTGAGGCCTAATAAAGAAATACTAATGCATAATCTGGACGAGTAGAAAAGTTGTACGGGAAGAAGGGTTGTGTTGTTTTAGACTTTTAAAGCTTATCGATTTTATTATTTTTGTTAAAAAAAACAACATGAAAAACAAGAGAGAAGTACTTAAGTCCCTGGTTGGTTTGAATTACATTGATTTATTGGATGATGACAGTTTTCCGGGAATTCGAATTGAATACCCTGGTTACCAAGAGGAGAGTTATGGAGGGGTAATTGAAGAAGTTGGCGAGGATATTATTAGGGTTAAGGGATGCACAGATGGAGAAATGAGATATGTCGACATATCTCATATTTGGTCTATTGTAATAAGCGAAGAAGAATAAGAATAAGAAGATTTAGCTTTCAACAATATATTGTAGTGCTAAGTTAAGCGGATAAGCCATTTTTAAAGGCCTGCTCCATGGCTTTTTTATGTCCATTTAAATTCATGGTTTTTAGGTCGAAAGAGTGATTTTCGCCTTTTGTGTCCGTAATCTTTAGATGCCAGCCTAGGTTTGCTCCAATTAGTGTGCTGTTCATGGCCTCGCTTTTTTCAAAATCGAATTTGTAATTAGCCATTTGACATTGATGGTTAGTGCCTGAATTGGACCAGGATACGGTATTGCCATTAATAGTGATTGAATCCCGCATATTTGATTTAATTTCAAAGATTCTTCCAATAAAAAGTAGAGAATACATGCTAGGCAAAATCCACTCATACCAAACTGGCTGTTCGGTAAATAAATAATATAGTGTTGTAAGGGAAATAGCAGACAATACCAATATGTTAACCCATTCAGCAGTTGATGACAAGTTAAATGTTACGGAGCCATCAGCCATTTTATTGCCTCGGCAAAATAACTTTCTCCAAGCTGAATTAAGCAATATTATAGCTGCAATAATGCCAATGTAAATGCGGATGTTTTGAAAAAACCAACCTATTAAAAAGGCTGCTACAAATAGTCCTAGATAATGTGTCCATTTCAATTTCATGTTTTGCTATTTTGAAAAATGGTAGTTTTGTTGTTTATGTTAATTACCCTAACCTAATAGCAAACTTAATCTAAATCTTTATAATACTATTGGGTTGTGTAAAACATCTTTATATTTGCCTTAAATGGAAAAGCTTCCTATTATTAATGCTGCACTGATTAAGGTTACTGGTGTATTTTCATTCAGCAAAAAAAGGATTTCTCAATTTACACAAATTGGATATGATACCATCCCACTTGTGGATAATATGCCGGGCAAAGATGAGCCGGAATATGAAAAGTCGCTTCAACAGGCCGTTGAAACAACCCGAAAATGGTATAGGGATAATTATTACAGAGAATTTGCAGCATTAATGTTTACTGGTGATGATGACAGACATCCAATGAAGGCATTACAAAGGAAACAATGCTTCGATCTGAAATTTTTACTGGGACCAACTGATAATCGCCGAATTATATCCGCCCAATGCGTAAATCAGGAGTTATTTTTATTTAACAATGAAGTTGGCATTCTATCTCTCACATTCGAACCCGAGGTGCTTGATTTTTATAAAATCAGCGATTTGACCGTTGCGCTTAAGTCCTTTGATACACTCATGGAATTTGAGGGTCAGCAATCGACATTTCATGAATTTATTTCCAAAGAATTATTAGCAGGTATTTTGCTGCGGGGAGCCAATGTGCAGGCCGATGACTACAGTGGTTCGAAGTTTAAAATTTATTCTATCATTAGTACTGAAGATCCGGATGATGGCAAAACCTACAGCCGAGATAAGCTTGTTTATGAAATTGGCACAGGTTCCCGGATTGGGGACATTGGTAGCAACGGATTTAATTCCCCATCGGAGGAATATTTTCAGGAACTGATGCAAAACAGCATAAAGGTGTTTAATAATTACACCGGACTTGCCCTGCTAGATTCTTTTACAGTGATTGGTCAAGGGGTAATGAAATCAAGGTCAGAGCACTTTTTATCTTTTAATACCTACAACCGGGTATATTTTGCCATCTATGTATTTAATCTGTATATCCGCTATAATATTTTTAGATTCAATGCCATTTTCAATGCCAATCCGGTGAAAACCAGGGATGAATTTCAGCAGTTTCTGAATGAATATAATTTCTCGCATATATCATTCAACTTCCTTCCTAATATTTTTCATCAGAAAATACACTCGGCACTGAATATCGATAATGAAATAGAGCATTTTGAAAAGCGATTGGGCGGACTCGCTACCAGTATTCAGGAAGATCAGGAGAAGAGGCAAGCTACTTTACTTGCTATTGTATCGGTCCTTACTGGTCTTTCTTCCGTAAGTGACATTTTTGAATTGCTTGAAAAATTCAGAGCACTTACAGGATTGCATACACCATTGTTTTATACCCTCCTAGTTCTTCTCCTGATTATTATTGCAATACCTGCACTGGCTTATCTGTTTCCCAATTATGCCAAAAAAGTAATAAACAGAATGAGTGTAAAAACTAAAAAATGAGATATACCCTTAGCGTTGAGTCTAGACAACATATTTCCATTCATTTTGGGAAATCAGAAAAAGCGGGTAGTTATTTTTATTCGGAAGTTTTTCCCAATGTTGATGACTTGCTTATTATACTTGAAAATCGGGATCCGTATAGCATTGTTTTACAGTCCTCTAATAGGGAGGCTCACACCTATGATTTATCTGATGTCGGTGCCTGTGGAACTGTAGGTGTTGGGGTTAAATCTGCATTTTTTGACAGTAAAATAGATGTAGAAAACCGAAATGGAATAGAAGTTGAATTTATTGAAGTGGAAGAGCTACCTTCTACATCGCTGTTAACAATAGTTTGTCGAAGAGAATTAAGTGGTTTTTATTTAATTACCATTTACCCGGGTGAGTACGCACCTGCCTTCCCCCACGATGGTATGGAGCCTGAAGAACTCAGCTGGGCCATGGCATTTTGGGATAAACACATTCTTTTGAAAAAGAAACTATGACCTATACTTGAGCGCATACATGTTAATTACAATAAAAATCTAAATATTGGAATTATATTTTGAATTTACTGTCGGTTTTTAGCAAGCATCTGTATTGATATTTCATTTTCTTCTAAATATTTACCATCCTGAAAAATCAATCTTGGTGCTCCATTAACAGGGTTTTTAGACCATTGGTATCCCGGCCTGCAATATTTTATTCTTGTATTTAGTACTTGCATGCCGGCTGCAAATCCTAACCTGCGGGTTTCGTTTAATACTTCCTCAGAGCAGCTCACACGAAATAGGCAAGTGCGTTTGTAAAACGGTTTGATTGCCCATCTGTAGAAAACTACGGTTAGAGTGAGTAATTGCTTCATAGAATTAAAGTTTCACATTAAACCTGAATGCATATCCTGAATAGAGTTTTTTTACCGGTACCGGTGGTTTCTGGTTGTAAATATGGTCGTAATTAAACGATAACTGAAACTTTTCAGTAATGTTATAGTTAACGCGCCCTAGTAAGAACCAGCGCACGGAAGGGTTGTTTGCCAGGGAAAAGGCATTGGCCTGAATGAAAGACTCTGCAATGATATCGCAGTTGCGAAAGAGTTTTTTGGCAACCTTTACATAGCTGTTTACACGCATCCTATTTTGCTTAACAGGCAGTGCTCCCATTTTATATAAGCTAGTGTCTTCTACCCCCCTGTAATTCCAGGTTTCCATTTCATAAAAACCGCCTAGTCCTACATAAAAATCACCGTTTTTTTTGTCTAGCACCTTCTGCCGCACATTCATGCCTGCCAGTTTGCGCTCCTGCATGCCCCAAAGCCCATTCCATTGGTATTGCAGGTATGATTCCACGCTTGTTTTTCGAGTGTCTAGATCCCTGTGTCGCAATTGAAAAAAACCTTCATTCTGAACAATTTCTTTGCCTGAAAGTACTGTATTTAACTGTCCTACAAATACAGCTGCGTAATGATTTTTGGCTTTCTGCAAAAATTCAAGGTAACATTCAGCGTCGTTTATACTTCTCTTCTGTTTATCGTGGCTAAAAGATCCTGAAAGTAATAAATACCGATTTTTTGTTAGAGAATCCTGAAGTTCACTATCCACATTGAGGATTTGTGCAGTAATCTTTACGTTAAAAATCACTTGCATGAAAAGTAAACAGATGAATGAGTGTCTGAATGGGAAAAGGAGTTTGAATGGTATCGACATGAAGAAAGGTTCAATGATAGTGAATGACTTTGAAAGTTACAATGTCAATAGAAGCCAGGTGATTAGATATTTGTGTTAAAAGTTGACTTAGCAAAAACACTTAAAAAGGCACTAATGAAAGTTAAATTATTATGTGTGTTATATCAGATTATACTTTATAATTATATGTGAAATATACAAAGCTAAATTAATCATAATATATGTTAATTACGTGCTATATAAAGTCTATTATCAGTTGCATGTATCTATTAGTAATATATTTTATAAAATAATCAATTATTGATTTTATTTTATAAAACAAACATTCATTTTTTTTGCGGCCTTTGCATACAACTATTCCCCAGCTCCGTAGGAGCGCCATTTTCATAGAAAATGGATCCAAGGGGAACGGAGCACCGTAGGTGCGGCATGATAATTTCCCCGCCGCATCACCAAGCCATAGCCAGTATTAGCATCACAGCATTCATATCCATTTTCGGATATTTGCGTATAAATACGGATATTTTCTATGTTGAAATCAGATACAAATACGTATATTTGCGTATAAATACGAATATAATATGGGCTTAAAAATACACACACTTGAGCTTGATCTGGACATGAAACTCCTAACGGAGTTGCGTAAAATTGATCGTTTTGATGCTACATGGTATTCCATTGAGAAGCGGGAAGGAGCCTCATTAAAACAATTAAAGTCCATTGCAACGGTAAGAAGTGTAGGTGCGTCAACCCGCATAGAAGGATCTAAAATGACCGATGATGAAGTGGCTGTATTCATTGAAAAATTGTCTGTTTCAACATTAGAAGAAAGAGATGAGCAAGAGGTAATGGGGTATTTTGAAGCTTTGGATACAATTACCGGAAATTATGAGGACATTGATATTTCGGAAAGCCAAATAAAAAATCTGCATAAGATGCTGATGCAGTATGGGGAAAAGGATGCCTGGCACAGGGGCAATTACAAGCAGATGAGTAATGCAGTAGAGGCGAATTTGGCAGATGGGACCAAACAAATCGTTTTTAGAACAACGGAACCCGGATTGGCGACTCAAGATGCAATGATGCAGCTATTCAATTGGTATCATTCAGATATGGAAACCATGCCATTGGTAAAGGTTGCATTATTTGTCTATGAGTTCCTGAGCATTCATCCTTTTCAGGACGGCAATGGAAGATTGAGCAGATTGCTGGGCAGCTTATTGCTATTGAAAAATGGTTATACCTGGATTCAGTATGTCAGCTTTGAACATGAGATTGAAAGCAGAAAAGCGGAATATTATCAAGTGCTCATGCATACCCAGCGAAACAGGCCGGGGGAAAATGTAACGGAATGGCTCACATTTTTTATCAGTTGTTTGATCAATATACAGGAACAGTTGTTGGTGAAATTGGAAGAAGGCAGAACAGAAAAGCCAATCTCGCAGCGTGAGAAGCGCATTTTGTTATTTATTCAAAACCATGCAGGATGTGGCTCGGGTGAGATATCAAAAAAATTGGATATGGCATTGCCAACAGTTAAAAAGTCACTAAGCGATATGGTTGCAAAAGGGATTATCACCAAAGAGGGTCGGGGGAAATCAACAGGTTACTTTGTGATTTGATTTATTAAACACTATTTGTTTTCGAAAATAAACATTCATTTTGTTTGCGGCCTTTGCATACACTCATTTTTCAGCTCCGTAGGAGCGCCATTTTCATAGAAAATGGAGCAAAGGGAAACGGAGCGCCGTAGGTGCGGCATGATAATTCCCCCGCCACATCACCAAGCCATAGCCAGCGTTAACATCACAGCATACATATCCATTTTAGGATTTTTGTGTATAAATACGTATATTTTATTTTCGGAAATAAACATTCATTTTGTTTGCGGCGTGATGTTGAGTATTCCAAATAGAGCATAACAGCAGGTTTGAATAAACATGCTTGAACCGCCCCAAAATCATTGCATAAATTGATAGAATTATATAAATTTGTGTGGAAACATGGGTCAGCTGAAATACAATACTATTTATCAATCCTTAAAAAAGGTTTCAGCGGAATGGCATGGTGGCACGGTTCAATGGAGTTATTATTATAACTACATAAAATTTTATTCAGATGGCACCTTTTTATATGTTGCATCTAGTGACGACATTGAAAGTTTAAAAGACTGGTTTACACTAGATAAATTTTCTGGAGCAAAAGGAAGCTTTTCGGTTATCGGTAATCAAATTGATGCATCTATACCTGCCGCGATCGGAATATTGAATTTGGATGGGTGTGTTTATGAAAACAAACTTATACTTAGAGGAATTAATAAAGAAACCAATCTATTTGAATATTGGGACGAATATAAAGCCATATGATATATTATATGTTTAATTCCCAATATATTTATATACCCCATTAATTTCATCCCACATATATTTTCCCTGTTTAACAAGATTATCCATGTATTCAATCTCCCTTCCAAAGCCAGTTAGTATTCGCTGATTATTATTGTACTTAAACTGACCATTTTCTATAATATACTTCAGTAAATCATCCGTTTTATCACTTAACACAATTATATCCGCTTTATTGGCGACAAGGTTTTCTAGCCAAGGCTTATTAAACTGATTCCAAAATTGTTCAGCGTTGCGATATAAATCATCAAAAACGTTAAGTATTTTAACTCCCATTTTAGATGTTGTTTTAAAATTATCTAAACCGGCCTTTGGAAAATTCAACTTTTGAATAATTCTTTCGATATCATTTATCAAGACACCGTTTATTTTTTTGTTATAAACACCAATAACGCCTGATGGATTGCTAAATTTTCCTCTAATAATCCTGTTTGGCAACCAACTTGGCTTAATATTAATTATCCCTTTGTTGCCTAGCTGTGTAAATTTAGTTACACTACTCGTTTTCAAAATCGTCGGCAATGCTGTACTAATATTAAATTTAAATACCTCCCAGTAGGATAAATTAATATTGTCTAAAATCATTTTTCCACACAAAACAGCTGGAACAATCATGTAGCCATCCCCGTCGGAAGTGATGGTTGGTTCTGAAGGATAGAAATCAACTATATCTGTACAATTCTTAGTAAAATCATATACTAAACTTAATTTATCAGATGTAGGGTTATTACCCAAATAACATGGATAAAAACCCATAGGGGTTTTTTGAAAACATGTCGAACTATACCCAATCCTAAATTTATTATTGGCAAACTGAACGCAACCCGCTGTGTGCTTTTCAATGCCTTCAGGTAAATCTGAAGTTGATATATCATAGATATAGACTTCTTTTAAATCTGCATTCGCATCCCAGGTGGGTTCCAGTGCAACGGATAAACCGGCGGTTAGCAACACCTTATCGTCTTGAACCAATTCATCATAGTAATCCATGATGAACTCCGGATAGCTGTTTACAAAATTGGATATGTGTTTCGCACCAACTGAACCCAGAAAACCTGCGTATTTATCCGATTTGCCACACAATAAATCAGGATCAAATTGCTCAAATGCCTTTTTTGTGAGCTTATAATTTTCCGATTTAAACAAGGAATCTATCCTTTGGGAATTATCAACCAATCCCGCTGACAACATGGAAAGAATTGCCAACTGTTTATTTCGGCTTACAGCAGAATTCAGCAGATAATGCAACCCCTTTCTAAGCTTAAGCCAGGGCAATGCAATCAAACTGGATTGACAAGATTTCAAAACAAGATTCACAAATTGAGTTTCTGTTTTTTCATCTAGTTTATCGGAAGCCA
>CAYYXG010000023.1:0-31379 GCA_964475595.1 uncultured Flavobacteriaceae bacterium | reverse complement strand
CCATGAAATTTTGCTTTGTCCATCATTGACGATTTTCTTCCCTCAATCCCCCTTTCCCCCGTAACTTTGCCCTACATGGAAATCCGTTTTCGCATATCCAAAACTGCACTGTTGGCCATTGCGGCCCTCTTTCTCAGCACCGGCTATAAAACCTACGATAACCTCTTTGAATACAGCAAAAACCTCGAAATTTTTGCCACCGCCTATAAGAATGTGGGTACCCACTTTGTGGATGACGTAAATCCCGGCACCCTCATGCGCAAAGGCCTCGATGCCATGCTCGCCGGCCTGGATCCCTACACCAATTTTTATAGCGAAGCCCAAACCGAAGAAGCCATGATCGAAAGACAGGGTGAGTACGGTGGCGTGGGCTGCCGCATTTTCATCCGCAACCGATACCCCGTGGTAAGTGAAATCTTCCGTGGATATGCCTTTGCCAATGCCGATATCCGCTGCGGTGACATCATCAAATTTGTTTCCGGACAGGATATGGCCGGTAAATCAACCACGGATGTAGGAGCCATGTTGCGTGGTGCCCCCAATACCACAGTTACCCTCATCATCGACCGAAACGGACAACCTCTGGAGAAGAAAATCACCCGCGTTTCGGTGCGCACCAAAAACGTGCCCTGGTCAGGTATGATCAACGAACAGACCGGCTACATAAAACTGGATGAGTTTGGCCAAAACTGTGCCCAGGAAATAGAATCCGCCCTACTCAACCTGCAAAAAAATGCGGCCATGAACAAACTGGTGCTTGACCTGCGTGGCAATGGCGGCGGACTACTGGGCGAGGCCGTAGATATTGTGGGCCTGTTTGTGGGCGAAAACAAACTGGTAGTAGACATGAAAGGTCGATCCGGGCAAAGCAACCGCAAATGGATGACACGCAAACCGGCCGTAGCCGCCGATTTGCCCCTGGTAGTACTGGTGGATGCCCAAAGCGCAAGCGCCAGCGAAGTGGTAAGCGGAAGCCTGCAAGACATGGATCGGGCTGTTATCATTGGACAAAACAGCTTTGGTAAAGGCCTGGTACAGAATTTCTTTCCCCTGCCCTATAGAACCCAAATGAAAATTACCACCGCCAAATACTACACCCCCAGCGGTCGCTGCATACAGTTACTGGATTACAGCAAGCGCAATCCCGATGGCAGTGCAGGCAGCATCCCCGACAGTCTGCGAAAAGCATTCAAAACGGCCGCAGGACGCACGGTGTATGACGGTGGTGGCATTCGCCCGGATGTAGTGGTGGATCCCTTCAGCGGTGAACCCCTCATCAAATACCTGCTCGAAGAAAGGTTTGTGTTCGATTTTGCCAATGATTTTCGCAACAACAATGCAACCCTGCCTACGGACGCACGGTTCATTACCCCCGCCCAGTTTGAGACGTTTGGCAAACAATGTGCCGCCAAACTGAAGGGTCAACTGCGGAAAAAAATGGAAGATGCCCTGCAAAACAGCGTAAAAGACGAGGAACTGGTGAAAATGATTATGAACGGGGTGAGCGATGCTAAACTGGAGAAAGCCGTGCTTGACCATATCAACCATTGCGGTGAAACCCTGATGTATCGGATGGAATCCGAAATCATAGCCCGATACCCGGATGCTGAACGCGAATACAAACACATGTTCATGGGCGACCCCGACATGGCAGCAGCCCTAAAAACCCTGAACAACCCCGACGCCTACAACCGAATTCTCCGCAAATAAATGAGCTGGTTGGAATGGCTTCTGCTTCCCCTGGTGGGCGCTGCCGGTGGATTTCTAGCCGGTTTGCTGGGCGTGGGCGGTGGCCTCATATTCATACCGCTGCTCACCTACCTGTTCACCCGGCTGGGCCTTTCCCATGAAGAAATTGTGCGGTTTACGCTGGCTAACAGCATCCTGCTGGTGGTGGTAAGTGGACTGGCGGGAACATGGAAACAACATCGGCTGGGGGAATGGCAACGGCGCAAGGTGCTCAGCATTGGCATTCCGGGTGCGGTGGTTTCCTACGCCATCACCTATGCCATACAGCACGGCGATTGGTATAGCAAACCCCGTTTTAATGTTGTCTTTTTGTTATTTTTGGCCGTTTCCACCGCCAACATGGTTTGGGGTAAAAAGTCAGATACCACGGAACAAACACCGGTAGAAAAACCCATATTGGCCATATTGGTGGGCCTGCTGGCCGGTGCCGTGGTAGCCCTAAGCGGACTTGGCGGCGGTATGGTCATGGTTCCACTGTTTCGCATGATGCTGAAAATGCCCATGCGACAAGCCACGGCCCTTTCCCTGAGCATTATCCCCCTGCTGGGCGCCAGCCCGTTAATCGGATACCTGCTGTCACAAAATGCAACCCATTTGCCCAATGCACAAACCGGCTATGTGGCATGGCCATACGCCCTGCCCATGGCGGCCGGTGTGGCCGTTTTTGCGGGCATCGGCATGAAAGCTGCCAAACACATCTCTGAAACCACTTTGCGAATTATCTTTGCAATCCTTTCTTCCATTGTAATTGTTAAAACCCTGTATGAAATCCTGCCTTAACATCCCAAAAAACACGCTCATTACCGCCTTTGCGGTTTTTTTCGCTACCCTGCAGGCACAAAAACCCACCGATGCCGCGCGCATTAACCGACTTACCAATGATGTTACTTACCTCGCGTCGGATGCACTGGAGGGCCGACAGACCGGTTCTCCGGGCGAAAAATTATCAGCTGACTACATCGTAGGCCAAATGCAGGCTGCAGGCCTCAAACCTTTGAAAAAAGAATGGTTTCAAACCTTTGAAATCATCAAACTGCGCATTGCCAAACCCCAGACCGTACTGGCTTTTATGAGCCCCTCGGGCGAAGCCATGCAGTTAAAACTCAACGAAGATTTTTATCCCATCAGCCAATCGGGGATTGCAGACAGCGCCGAAGGTGCCGTGGTGGATTGTGGGTATGGTTTGGTACTGCGCGATAGCAGCAACCGTGATGACTTCGCTGCAGCCGGGGAACTGAAAGGCAATATCGCTGTTATCAGACTGGGATTTGCCGGAGACGCCGAAAACCCGCACAGCCCACTGTCTGCCGTTTCTGACATCAACACCAAAATCAGAGAAGCCATCGCCCATGGAGCAGCTGGCATATTGTTTCTTCCGGGAAGCAGTGCCGCAGAAGCGCCTAAAGGGGAACTTGAACGGTATGCCAAAACCCTCAACATGCCCATTTTTTACCTTAAAAAACCCTTTCAGGGCGAATTTCCCAAGGGCGTACGCCTACAAATGAAAAGCCATATTGCCGTGTTTAAAGCAACAGGTCATAATGTAGTTGGGGTATCGGGTAAATACAAACGCAAGAAAAATAACATCATTGTATGCGCCCACCACGATCACCTGGGCATCAATGAATATGGAGGCAGCCGCTACACAGGGCCACAGGCCATCCACAATGGTGCTGATGACAATGCCAGTGGCGTAGCCGCCATGCTGGAACTGTCGAGAAGTCTGAAAGGCCTGAAATACAAGAAAAACAACCTGGTTTTTGTGGCCTTTAGCGGCGAAGAACTCGGACTGCTGGGCTCCAAGCACTTTGTGCAGCAATGCCCCGTTCCCCGTCAGAAAATCAGCTATGTAGTCAATATTGATATGCTGGGGCGCCTGGATCCCCAAACCAAAACCCTACTCGTAAATGGGGCGGGTACCAGTCCTGTATGGAAAACTACGCTGGCAGCACTCAAAACCGATACAGGCCGTATTAAGATTGCCACCACCGAAAGCGGACTGGGTCCAAGCGACCACGCCTCTTTCTACCTGGAAGGCATTCCGGTACTACATTTTTTCACCGGACAACACGAAGATTACCACAAACCCTCCGATGATGCCGATAAAATCAACTACAGCGGTATGGAAGCGGCCGTAGAAATTATCGAACAGGTCATTTCTGCCAACACCGGCAAGAAAAAACCCACCTTCACCAAAACCAAAGATGCAACGCCCGGCAGAAGCAGTTTCAAGGTAACCCTGGGCGTAATGCCCGACTATACCTTCACCGGCACCGGAATGAGACTGGACGGAGTAAGCGATGGCCGCCCTGCGATGAAAGCCGGTCTGCAGCGCGGTGATATTATCACCCGGGTTGGCACAATCAGCATTAACAGCGTATCAGATTACATGAATGCGCTTGGCAAATTCGAAAAGGGACAAAAAACCGAAGTAACATACCTCCGCGACGGTAAATCCCTCACCACCAACGTTGAGTTCTAAACATGAAAATCATTGATCACATTCGCGGAGCCCAGGGTAAAACCCTGTTTTCGTTCGAAATTTTACCCCCTTTGAAGGGCGCCGACATTGCCACATTGTGGAAAGGGATTGATCCCTTGATTGAATTCAACCCTTCGTTTATTGATGTAACGTATCACAGAGAGGATTATATCATAAAAAACCGTCCTGATGGAAGCTTTGACAAGGTAAGCACCCGCAAAAGACCAGGCACAGTGGCTATTTGCGCAGCACTGCAACACAAATACAAAGTGGATGCGGTTCCCCATCTGATCTGTGGGGGTTTCTCCCGCGAGGATACTGAAAATGCCCTCATTGACCTGGACTTTTTGGGAATTGACAACATTCTGGCCCTGAGGGGCGATGCCCGCAAAGGCGACACCCACTTTATTCCCGAGCCCGATGGTCACAAAAATGCGCTGGACCTTATTCATCAGATAGGCAATATGAATGCAGGCATTTACCTGGATGAGGAACTCACCAACCCCCGTGATACCCATTTTTGTATCGGAGCCGCCGGCTATCCCGAAAAACACATGGACGCACCCAGCATGGAAAGCGACATGAAATACCTGAAACGCAAGGTGGATGCGGGCGCTGAATTTCTGGTGACCCAGATGTTTTTTGACAACCGACACTATTTCGATTTTGTGAAACGCTGCAGGGAAAATGGAATTCAGGTGCCCATTATTCCAGGGATTAAACCCCTAAGTACAGCCAAGCAGGTGGAAGTATTGCCCAGGATTTTTCACATTGAAATGCCGCAAGACCTCGCCCACGCCGTTGCCGAAGCAGGCAGTGATGATGCCGTGAAACAGGTAGGCACGGAATGGGCCACTATGCAGTGCAAAGAACTCATGCAGCAAGGTGCGCCGGTGCTGCATTTTTATACCATGGGCAAAAGCGAACAAACGTCGGCCATTTGCAAGGCCATTTTCTGATGAAGGGGATCGTTGTAAAGAGCACAGGTAGCTGGTACAACGTACTCGACGAAGAAGGAAAAGCATGGAAGGCCCGTGTGCGGGGTAAAATCCGCCTGCAGGAAGCCGATACCAGCAACCCCATAGCCGTGGGCGACCGTGTGCTGCTGCAACCCGACCCCCAATATCCTGACACCTGCACCATCACCGACATCGAACCCCGGCATAACTGGATTATCCGTAAAAGCAACAAGCTCAGCAGCCGCAGGCAAATTATTGCGGCCAACATTGATGTGGCGGTAATGGAACCCGGACAGGCAGCACCCCTCACAACAATAGGCTATATTGACCGAATACTGGACTGCTGTGAAGCGTTTCACATCCCGGCCATCGTATTCCTCAACAAGACCGATTTGCTGCCCGCAGAAGGCCTGGAATTGCTAAAGGAAGTGAGCGATATTTACACCAATGCAGGATATAAGGTCATTACCGGTTCTGCAACCACCGGACAGGGGTTAAATGCCCTGAAACAGGAAATTGCCGGAAAAACCGTGCTGTTTGCCGGACACAGCGGCGTGGGAAAAAGCACACTGCTAAACTGCCTGTTTCCGGAGGCCGAAGCCCGCGTTGGCATTATCTCAGAAGCACACGAAAAAGGGAAACACACCACCACATTTGCCGAAATGCACATGTTTGCCGGAAACACAGGTATCATTGATACCCCGGGCATCCGCGATTTTGGACTGGTAGATATTTTACCCAAAGAAAGCGGACAGTATTTTCCGGAATTCCGGCCCTATTTACAGCAATGCAAATTCAACGATTGCAGCCACACCAACGAACCCGAGTGCGCCATAAAACAGGCCGTAGAAGCAGGACAAATTCCCATGCCCCGGTTTCATTCCTACCTGAGTATTTTGCAGGGCGAGGATGTATTTAGTTGAGTTTTTCTGTAGATTTTATTTATATTTGAGACTTTAAAAATTTATATCTCATTTTGTGATAACAAAAAATGAAATCGTAATTTATAATTCAGATGATAATGCACATCGCATTGAAGTTAATGTAGATGATGAAACTGTTTGGCTTTCTCAACAGCAAATGGCTGCTTTATTTAATAAATCCAAACAGAATATAAGTTTACATATTAATAACTGTTATAAAGAAAAAGAACTGGAGAAGAATTCAACTGTCAAGTATTACTTGTCAGTTCAAAAAGAAGGTAATAGAATTATACGGAGGAAAATTGAACTTTATAATCTTGATGTAATTATATCCGTTGGTTATAGGATTAAATCAAAACAGGGTGTACAGTTCAGAATATGGGCAACAAGGGTTATTAGGGATTACCTCATGAAAGGATATACTATCAGCAAAAGAATAGATCGTATAGAAGATAAAATTGATGACCTGCAAAAAAGGGTCGGTAAAATAGATGTACAACTGAATTTAAAGAATCTTCCGACTCAGGGTATATTCTTTGATGGACAAGTTTTTGATGCCTATCAGTTTTGTTCTGGTATTATAAAAACAGCAAAAAAAAGTATAATTCTAATTGATAATTACGTTAATGAAATTACACTGATGCATTTGTCAAAAAAACACACCAATGTAGAAGTTTTAGTTTTGTGTAAAAATGAAAGTGCGCAATTAAAACTTGATGTTGAAAAAGCCAATATTCAGTATGGAAAATATAAACTAAAATATTTTGATAAAAGTCACGACAGATTTTTAATAATAGATGAAAAAGAAGTCTATCATTTGGGTGCTTCCCTGAAGGATATTGGGAAAAAGTGGTGCGCTTTTACAAAATTGCACGAAAATACTGTTGATGAGATTCTGAATAAAATATTAAAGATTTGCAATGAATAAGAGTAAGCGGTATAAAACCAAACCATAACAGGTACTCCATAAACAAAAAAAGGCGGTATCGCGCCGCTACAACCCGCTGCCCTTGCTGCCTTCCGGCCCTGGGGGATTGAACGAGGAGCTGGCCGTACCGCCATTGCAAAGATAGGGAAGATTTGTCCATTTGCAACCATAGCATGCGTTTTAAACCGCATGCTATGGTTGCAAACCATCAAGATTAATGGTCAATACAGAAAGCCAAAAAGGTAAAGAGGAATGGTGTTGCCCGCCCCCATTTCAATGCCGTCTTTAATGGTGTAAATGGTTTCCGCTTTTTTACCGGGTTTTACCTTTTTGTTTCTTCCGCCAATTTCAAAAACCAGGTCCTGAACCTGAAAATCAGCTTCACTATGCAGGAATATCTCATTTTGATAAGCAACCTGACTTACCCAAAAGCTTTCCCTAACACTTCCAACCTGCCGCTCCCCCTGTCCCAAACAATGGTAAAGACTCGGGTTGTGCAATAGCATTTTGTCCGGCTTGGTGAGATTGGAAATACTCGTATTAGGATAATTGAGGTGGGTAATTAACCCGGCCTGTTTCAGGTAATACAAGTAATGCAACAAGGTGTTTCTATTCAGTCCAACCGCCTGTGCCACGCGGGTGGCGTTAAAATCAAACGGTGGATTTTGTGCCACAGTAAGCAGAATTTTCATCAATTTGTGCAGCTGTCCGCCCTGATATCCGCTGATGGTGGAAATGTCTACCTCCAGTATGTATTTTACAATCTGGGATAGACTTTGTACATAATTGCGGTTTTTCTCTAAAAAGAAAGGATAATATCCCTGCTCCAAGTACTCAGCAAAGTATTGCAACGGACGTATTTTAGATAGCATCTCACCCGCAATTTCCGTGTGTTTATTTACGATATCCTCCAAGGTGTAGACAGGCAAACTGATTTTATGTTTCAACAACAAATATTCCCGAAAACTAAGGCCCGGCATGGTGTACATCAGCGCCCGCCGACTTAAATCTCCGCCGCTGCTGTTGATTTGCAGCACTGAAGAGCCCGAAAACAATACATGAAGCCGATCTTCGGTATCGTAAATGTTTTTGATGTGCATACCCCAGTCGGCAAATTTGTGCACCTCATCAAAGTAAAGATACTCACCGCCATCGGCAGCAAACCGCCTTGCCAGTTCAACCGGTGAATGTGTGGCGAAGTAAAAATCATCTAGACTGGCATACAATACCCTGTGCCCTTTAGATTGTAACATCTTCAATTCCTGGAGCATCCGCGTGGTTTTGCCCGTTCCCCTGGCACCAACAAGCCCATTCAGCCTCCACTGATAGTTAATTCCATGTGGCGCATTGCGCACAAGCGTGTTGTCTACCTTGTTTATCAGCGTGTTTGAAGTCAACAGCAACTCTTCCATAATGCTTATTATAAACAGCAAATATAGGTTTTTTTGCTTAATTGGTTAACTGTTTATTGTTATTTTTGCTTATTCTTATAAGCGTTTTATGTTTATTTTGCTTATTTACTTAAACGTTTTTAGGCATAAAAAGATACTAAACACCATCTTCAAGCCCGAAATATCCCTGCGGTTTCATGGATGGAAGTATTTAACATTTCACCCGTAAATTTGCGTTCAAATGGCTACAACGGATATTAACTTCAACAAAAACGAAGACCTGAATAAGCAGGCCTGGGATGCAGTGAAGCAAAAACTGGCAGTGATTCATCAGGGCGGTGGAGCCAAATCCGCAGCCAAGCAAAAAGAAAAAGGCAAAATGCTTTGCCGCGAACGCATCGATTACCTGCGTGATAAAAACTCGGAGTGGATTGAAATTGGGGAGTTTGCCGGTTATGAAATGTACCCCGAACACGGCGGATGCCCCGCCGGAGGCGTGGTAGCGGGTATCAGCTTTGTATCCGGCAGACAGTGCGTGATTGTGGCCAATGACGCCACCGTGAAAGCCGGCGCCTGGTTTCCCATTACCGGGAAGAAAAACCTCAGGGCCCAGGAAATCGCCATGGAAAACCACCTGCCCATCATCTACCTGGTGGACAGCGCCGGGGTCTATCTGCCCATGCAGGACGAGATTTTTCCGGATAAAGAGCACTTCGGACGCATTTTCCGCAACAATGCCATCATGAGCAGCATGGGCATTACCCAGATTGCCGCCGTGATGGGAAGCTGCGTGGCCGGAGGTGCTTACCTGCCCATCATGAGCGACGAAGCCCTGATTGTAGACAAAACCGGATCCATCTTTTTGGCCGGAAGCTACCTGGTAAAAGCCGCCATTGGTGAGGATGTGGACAATGAAACCCTGGGGGGCGGAACCACACAAAGCGAAATAAGCGGAGTTATAGACGATAAATTTCCCGACGACAAAAGCTGTCTGGAACGCATCCGCTACATCATGGACAAACTGGGTAAACCCCACGACGCCGGTTTTAGCCGCGTGAAACCCGCTGCCCCAAAGGAAAATCCCAAAGACATCTGGGGTATTTTGCCTTCAGACCGCAGCAAGCCCTACAAAACCCTGGATATCATTCACCGCTTGGTAGACAACAGTGAGTTTGAACAGTACAAGGAAAATTATGGTAAAACCATCATCTGCGGATATGCCCGCATCGACGGATGGGCCGTGGGCATCGTAGCTAACAACCGTGAGCTGGCCAAGGCCAAAAAACCCGGCGGTAGCACCGAAATGCAGTTTGGCGGGGTTATTTACAGCGACAGCGCCGATAAGGCCGCACGTTTTATCATGAACTGCAACCAAAAGAATGTACCCCTTGTGTTTTTGCAGGATGTGACCGGATTTATGGTGGGCAGCCGCAGCGAACAGGGCGGAATCATTAAAGACGGCGCCAAAATGGTAAACGCCATGAGCAACAGTACCGTGCCCAAGTTTACAGTAATCATTGGCAACAGCTACGGTGCAGGCAACTACGCCATGTGTGGCAAGGCCTACGATCCGCGCCTGATTGTGGCATGGCCTTCGGCTAAAATTGCGGTAATGGGGGGCGAACAAGCGGCCAAAGTGCTGCTGCAGATTGAGGAGATGAGTCTCAAGGCCAAAGGAGAAGAAATTACCCCCGAAGCAAAAAAAGACCTGCTGGATAAAATCACACAGCGCTACGAAAACCAGACCACGCCTTACTATGCGGCATCACGCCTATGGGTAGATGCCATTATCGATCCCCTGCAAACCCGCACCTGGGTGAGTATGGGCATACAGGCAGCGTCACAGGCACCGGTAAAACCCTTTAATGTGGGGGTGCTGCAGGTGTGAAGAGATATTTATATCAAGAATTTATCGTAGAGCATTACGGCTTGTTTCATGCTGAATTTACTGACTATCAGCAATAATTGACATGATAAGCTGGATGATAATTTCTTTCTCTTCCGGATTGCTTTGAGCTACCAAAAGTGCAATGGCCGTTAATCCGTTATCATTTATTTTTAGTTCTCCGTTCTTTTTAAAACGGTGCTTGTTTTTTTCCAAAAACCATATAAATAGAAAGGCCCCAATACGTTTATTCCCATCAGTAAAAGAATGATTTTTAATTACAAAATATAGCAGGTTTGCCGCCTGTTCTTCAATACTTGGATAAAGGTATTGACCATCAAAGGTTTGAACGATGCTTTGCAAAGAACTTTTGAAACTCTCATCTTTTTCGTTGCCAAACAGTTTGGTGGCTTCTTTTTTAGCCATCAGCTGCTTTTTAAGTTGTGCTATGGCTGCTTTGGCTTCGTCGTATTGAATTTCATAGGTAATGTTTTCAGATAGTTTACCCGTCTGCACCGAATGACTATCATATTGGTTAAGCAACACAAAACTCTTGGCGTAGTTACCCAAAATTTCAAGCAACCCTTTTGCTTCCTGCAAGTGAATGGTTTCGGTTTTGCTTGATTGTTCTATGAGTTGAACTATATTACCTAATTCTTCCAATCGCTTTTGATTGATTGCGTAACCTTTTACCAAATATTCTTTGATCCGTTGGTTTGCCCACTGACGAAATTGAGTGCCCCTCTTAGATTTGACCCTGTAACCTACAGAAATTATTACATCAAGGTTGTAGTGCTCAACATTCAAGGTTTGTTTTTTGTCTTTTATAGCACCATGTTGAGTGGTTGTCGCAAATTTTGCGACAACCACTTTTTTATCCAATTCACCTTCAACAAACACATTATTGATATGCTTTCCAATGGTTTTGATGTCTCTGTCAAACAGCAGGGATAGCTGCTGACGATTAAGCCAAACGGATTCCCCTTCAAACTGAACTTCTACTCGTGCTTGATTATCAGTAGTTTGATAAATGACTATTTCACTCATTATTTATTTACCATTTTATTTTCACAAAAGGCACCATGGTACTCAACATTAATTCTATTTTCTGTATTACTCTAATAAGTTCTATTATTAACGTCAGTGCTTCTCGTGTTTGTTTTTTACAGCAAACTGGTTCCTGAAAATTATTCCAGCCAATTTATCTCTGTTAATTTTTTTAGTGACCGATTATCTACAAATATATGTAAAGAGGTCATTTTGTATACACTATTCAGCAATTAAGGTTTATCGGGCTTTATAAAACAGAGATCTACTGCCTTTTCACTAGTTTGTAAGCTGCCAAGTCTGATTGGACTTGGCCAACCCTTCAATTTAGACAAGTTGAATTCCTGAATCAATCAGTTTGTTGTTTGAACAAACTTTTTGTAACTTTGTTATATCCTTATGGCTGAAAAAGAACCACGCAGAAGCTTTCTGGCCCGCCTGGGGCTGGGTGTAGCCGGCGCTGCTACCCTACCTGTGCTGGGTTTGGCCAAAGCCCTAAAAAAAGAAGAAAAAGTGAGCAATCCTATCAAACGTACCATGGAGCTTGGTTTTCAGTGGGAAACCCTGGATCCGTTTTTGTTTTGTGTACACCACGAAGATTATTTTCCCAATGGCAATGCGCAAATGGGACCCGCACCCGAATTGCTGAAAGGCCGCTCTATAGGCGATGATTTTATCATCAAAGACGGATGGCGCATGTACCACGGCGATTCGGTTCCCGGTTTCCCGGGCCACCCGCACCGCGGTTTTGAAACCGTAACGGTAGTGCGCCGCGGCATGGTTGATCACGCCGATTCCCTGGGTGCTGCCGGCCGCTACGGCGACGGTGATGTGCAATGGATGACCGCAGGCAAAGGCGTGCAGCACTCTGAAATGTTTCCCCTCATCCACCAGGATAAAGAGAATACCATGGAGCTGTTTCAAATTTGGCTGAATCTGCCCAAAAAAGACAAAATGGTGGAGCCGCATTTCAAAATGCTGTGGAGCCACACCATTCCGCGCCATAATGAAACCGATGCTGCCGGCTTGAAAACCGAAGTAGAGGTAATTGCGGGCAAACTGCACGACAAAACGGCCCCCGCACCTCCACCCGATTCATGGGCTGCGCCTGCCGAAAACTTGGTTGCCATCTGGAACATTGCCATGGATGCCAACGCAACGTTCCGCCTACCTGCTGCGGGCGCCGGCATCAACCGCATGCTGTATTTCTATGAAGGCGAATCCCTATCCCTTTCGGGTTATAACCTCAATGCCTACCACGGTGCTGAAGTAGATGCATCGCTGGATCTGGAACTGAAAAACGGCTCCAAAAACGCCAAAATACTGGTGTTGCAGGGCAAGCCCATCAGCGAGCCGGTGATACAGTATGGCCCGTTCGTAATGAACACCAAAGAGGAAATTTACCAGGCATTTCAGGATTACCACCAGACACAGTTTGGCGGATGGCCCTGGCCCAAAACCGGACAGGTGCACGACCGCAGCCGCGGCCGCTTTGCTTTGCATGCTGATGGCAAAGAAGAAATGCCGGGGTAACTATCATTTCTCAGGCAACACAAACTCCAGCGCATCCTTTATTTGCTTGTGCCATTCCGTTTCGTTGTGGTCCGCACCCTCATACACAATGGTTTTCCAGTTTTTACCAAAAACATAACCCCTCTTTTTCATAACCGCATCCACCTTTTGCTGGTGCGGGGCGTAGAGCGAATCAAGGTATCCTGTTCCATGGGCAAAAAATATCTTGTGATCCGGAGCAGAAGGTAGGTTGTGGGCCAGATACCGCTGAAACGCAGCAGGAGCAGACGGATACCGCAGATGGGAAGTGCCCGGCCAGTGGGTAGAAAGGCAAATGGCTCCGCCAAATACTTCAGGGTACTCGCACAGGGCATACCATGAAATTAGCCCGCCCATGCTGGCTCCCGCGATGATGGTGTGTTCTTTGTCTGTGGCCGGACTGAAATGTTGATCAATATAAGGTTTCAGCTCGCTGACCAGAAACTTTAGGTAGGCATCTGCGTTAGCGGTACCCTCACTGCCAAACAACGGAACTCCACCCCCTATTTTGTTAATGATGCTGTCTTTATCTGCCTGCGAAATGTAATTGTCCCAGACCTTTTGCGGGAAATAGTCACCGCTGCGGTTTTTGCCATCGTTCCAGATGCCCACCACTATGGCTTTTTGGGAACGGGAAGATATTATTTCATCCATGCCCCACTCCTGCCGGTTCCAGGTTACGCGGCTGTCAAACAACATTTGCCCGTCGTGCATGTAGATTACAGGAAGCGCTGTTCCGGGCTTGTAACCGTCTGGAAGCCAAACTGCTACCCGGTGCGGAGCGGTGTACTGCGATGGGAAATACCCAAGCTGTATGAGTTTTCCGGCTGAAGCCGCAGGATCTTTTTGCCGCCGAAGGGTGCCGTTTTGTATGGATTCGGGCGTAGTTGACACGCTCCACAAGGTATTTGATACCATCGTAAACAACACCGCAGTATCTTCGAAAGCCAGGGTGTATGAGAATTGGGCAGGAGGCGGACCTTTCATGAAAGAGAGAGAATTACCGGAAATGCGGGCCGGAATAACAAGGCTGTCATAACCCGTAATAACGGCAATACCCGCAGCACTGTCTTTTACGGTGAGTGTCAGGGTGTCGTAGTGCTTGTCGTAACCGCTGCTGGAAACAACGGTCATGGAATAGGCATGGGTGTGCTGTGCTCCCTTATTTTTAGGGGATGGGTAAATGCTGATTTGTTTTACATATTCATTACTTAAATTTTTCCTACCTGGATAAACTAACACAGGCCCTTCAAATGTGCCTGTAAAACGCGCAGGAAGACCACCTCCGGCATTTTGGGCATGCAGCAATACAATTCCGTGCAAGCAAGCAAATAAAGCTATTGCAAGTCCTTTAATCATGTTTGCCAAAATTAACATAAAACCTCCCCAATGGGGTTACTTTTGCAATTCTTTTAGCAACGAACGTGGGAATCAACTACCTCTCCATCGAAAACCTCCACAAAACCTGGCACGACCGCCCCGTGCTGTCGGGCATTTCCTTTGGCATCGAAAAAGGGGAGAAGGTGGCCCTGGTGGCCGGCAACGGACAAGGCAAAAGTACCCTGCTCAGCATTATCAGTGGCGCCGAAAGCCCCGATGCCGGACAAGCCATCATCCGCAAAGACATTACCGTGGGCTTTCTGCCTCAGGAGCCCGAACTCAACCCCACCCAAAGCATACTGGACAATGTGCTGCTGCAGCAAACACCCGTAACACAGGCCGTGGCGGCATACGAAAAAGCCCTGCTTCTGCAGGAAGAAAACCCCTCAGATGCTGTCCTGCAAGCCCTGCAAACCGCCACCGAAACCATGAACCGCCTTGGGGCCTGGGATTACGAGTTTCGGGTGAAACAAATCCTGAACCAGCTGCAGATAACCGATGTGAACCGCGTAGCGGCTGCCCTCAGCGGTGGACAACGCAAACGTGTGGCCCTGGCGCGCATCCTCATTAGCGAACCCGATTTGCTGATACTGGACGAACCCACCAACCACTTGGACCTGGATATGATTGAGTGGCTGGAGGATTTCCTCACCCGCCGTGATATTACCCTACTACTGGTAACCCACGACCGCTACTTTCTGGACCGTGTGTGCGACCGCATCGTAGAGCTGGACCATGGACAGATTTACCACTACAAGGGCAATTACAGCTACTTCATACAGGAAAAAGCCCACCGTGAGGCCGTGGCCGAAAGCGAGGCCGAAAAAGACCGCAACCTGTTTCGCCGCGAGCTGGACTGGGTGCGCCGCATGCCCAAAGCCCGCACCACCAAAAGCAAGAGCCGCCTGGATTCGTTTGATGTACTGCAGGAAAAACTCAAAAACGTTAAGCACAAAAACGAACTGAACATCACCATGCGCATGGAGCGTCTGGGTGCCAAAATCCTGGAACTGCACCATGTGAAAAAGGCCTTCGGAGAACTGAAAATCTTGGACGATTTCAACTACATATTCCGCCGTGGCGAAAAAGTGGGCATTGTGGGTCCCAATGGGGTAGGCAAATCTACCCTGCTAAATATGATCATGGAGCTAGAAAAACCCGATGCAGGCAAAATCGTTACCGGCGATACCATGGTGTTTGGGTATTTTAGCCAACAAACCTTCAAGGTAGACGACCACAAGAAAGTGGTGGATGTGGTGCGCGATGTAGCCGAATGGATTCCCATGGCCAACGGTCACAAACTCACGGCTTCACAGCTATTGCTGCGCTTTGGTTTCAGCTACGATAAGCAATGGGATTTTGTTTCTAAACTCTCAGGCGGTGAAAAACGGCGGCTGTTTTTGCTGTCCATTCTGATGAAAGCCCCAAACTTCCTCATCCTCGATGAGCCCACCAACGACCTTGACATTGAAACGCTGGGCGTACTGGAGCAATTTCTACTGGATTATCAGGGATGTGCCATTGTGGTGAGCCACGACCGCTATTTTATGGACAAAGTGGTAGACCACCTGTTTGTGTTTGAAGGCAACGGGCAAATCCGGGATTTCCCCGGCAGTTACAGCGATTACCGTGAGTGGAAAGAGCTGCAGGATGAACTTAAATCAGCGCCTGAACCCGTTGTGGAGCAAGCCGCTGAAAAGCCCGCCCCTTCAGCCGAAAAGAAGAAATTATCCTTCAAGGAAAAATTCGAACTGGAGCAACTGGAAAAGGAGATTCCAAAACTAGAAGAACGCAAGGCAGAAATTGAAGCAGAGCTGTCATCGCAGTTCGATAATTACGAACTGATAATGAACCTAAGCGCTGAGCTGGAGAAGGTAAAAATCGAACTTGATGAAAAAGGTTTGCGCTGGCTTGAATTGAGTGAAGTTTAAATTGATTAAATTTGTTACAATATTTTTGTGGCTGAATTGCTGAACATATCGGAAGAGGAAAAGCTGAAACGGCGTTTGCTGATGACCCACACTGATCGGTTCAGATTGTTGATGGAACTGTATAGGATAGGGAAGAAGATGAAAGTCCGTAAACCCAAAAACAAGCCGGATGGACACGCATGATGATGCCATTCTGAATCTTTGGAGAAACCTCTCAGAGGCCGGGGTTGAGTATATTATGATTGGCGGCTTTGCCGTCAATATTCATGGTTTTAGTCGTTTTACCGCAGATGTAGATATTTTGATTCACGATACCATTGAGAATAGAAAAAAATTTAGACAAGCATTAAAAAATGCTGAGATAGGTGATTTTAATTTGATTGAAACCATGGAAATCATACCGAGGTACACTACTATTTTACTCGATAACGGTATGGAATTGGATATATTTACTTCTATACCGGGTTATGAAACAGGTGCTTTCGCTGAATTGTACAAAACGGCATTACAAACAGTTATAGAAGGCATTTCTGTGCCTTTTTTGCATCTCAATCAGCTATTGCATTCAAAAAGAATAAGCAACCGACCTAAGGATATTATTGATATTGAGGAATTGGAAAAAATTCAGAATACGAAAGATAAATCTAATTAATTTTTATAAATACTATTTAATTTCACAACATCACCCACTCAATTCACCACCAACTTCATATTGCGCGTTTCGCCGGTGGCTGGGTTGCGGGCTTTTACCATATACACCCCGGTGATTAGACTGCTGATATCAAATGCATCTTGCTCGTTGCGGGTTTGGGTCAATATCAACTGCCCCTGAAGGTTGTAGAATTCAGCTTCTATGCTGCCATAATACCAGGGGATGGCAATGCGCACCTTGCCATGTGCCGGGTTGGGTTGCAGCATCATGGGTTGTTTCCACTCGCTGTAGCCCGCATTGTTGAATATACGGCCCAGGCTATCGGTTTTGAAGGCATAGGCATAGTGTGCAAGGGGAAAGTTGGTTTGGCCGAATGCAACCCCGTAATACCCCCCATCACGGCTCTGGTAAACCTCCCGAATTTCTAAATACTGGGATGTGTGCTCCTGAAAAATATTGCGCTTCCACATCAGTTTGAAATTGGAATCGTATCTCAAAAGCCAGCTGCTGCCATCAGTTGTAATTAGGCCTCCGTCATTTTGGGGAATGATTTTAAATACGCCATCTTCCGAATCAATTCGGCGGACCACCTCTCCTTGGTTGTTTAGTATATAGAAAAAACAACCAGGGTCGCATCTAAATCTGTATCCCCATGTAATATATTGTGAATCGTTATAAATGGCCAGTCTACTTAACTGGGTCAATTCATACCCTCCGTTGCAATCCGTCTTCTCCACAAATCTGCGTGTCAGTATGCGCCCCATGGTGTCTACCGTAAAGATTTCATTGCGATTGGTACTATTCTCATCATCTGTAACCAACAAATACCCGCCTGTACTTTTATTGGGTAGTATCTGTTTGAAATACCGGCTTGTGCCTTTCTCATAGAACGAATTTTCCCACAGCATTTTCCCTGCCGTATCAAAACCGGCTATCCAGAATTGCATGGGACTGCGAAACGAGAATTTAGTGCCCCCGGCAATATACTGGTTGCGTTTTTTATCAAATATCACATCCACTGCCGTTCGGCTTGTGTCCTTTTCCTCAAATGGATCCTTATACACATAGCGAATTTCTTTGCCCCGGTTGTTTATCGTGAGCATCGCAAAACCACCCAGCTCACCGGCAAGGCCAAACACATCATACCGGTCTGCATGCGCTTCGGGGAGAATGATACTACCTAGCCCCCAGTAATTGCTGTTTTGCCACAACACTTCTCCCACAGGACTTAAACGGTATGCTTTATGTCCAATAAAGGTAAGATAACAGTTTTTACTATCCTCAGCTATATCAGACACACCCATGGCATCAAAATACTTCAAAAATGTATTGCTCTGTGCAGTGGTTCTGCCACTGCACAGAGCAAGTATAATCAGGGCCGATATGGGTTTAATACGCCACATATTTTTTCATCACCGATTGGCCGGTTTTGGTATCGGTGAGTTTTATCAGGTAAACCCCGCCGGGCAGCGGTTCTGCATGAGTGTATTGCCTGTCGCTGCTTCTTTTGCTCAACATAAGCCTTCCGGTTGGGTCGTATAAACAAAGATACCAATTTTCGGGCAATGCAGTAGAATTTAATTCACTCAATTCACCACCAACTTCATATTGCGCGTTTCGCCGGTGGCTGGGTTGCGGGCTTTTACCATATACACCCCGGTGATTAGACTGCTGATATCAAATGCATCTTGCTCGTTGCGGGTTTGGGTCAATATCAACTGCCCCTGAAGGTTGTAGAATTCAGCTTCTATGCTGCCATAATACCAGGGGATGGCAATGCGCACCTTGCCATGTGCCGGGTTGGGTTGCAGCATCATGGGTTGTTTCCACTCGCTGTAGCCCGCATTGTTGAATATACGGCCCAGGCTATCGGTTTTGAAGGCATAGGCATAGTGTGCAAGGGGAAAGTTGGTTTGGCCGAATGCAACCCCGTAATACCCCCCATCACGGCTCTGGTAAACCTCCCGAATTTCTAAATACTGGGATGTGTGCTCCTGAAAAATATTGCGCTTCCACATCAGTTTGAAATTGGAATCGTATCTCAAAAGCCAGCTGCTGCCATCAGTTGTAATTAGGCCTCCGTCATTTTGGGGAATGATTTTAAATACGCCATCTTCCGAATCAATTCGGCGGACCACCTCTCCTTGGTTGTTTAGTATATAGAAAAAACAACCAGGGTCGCATCTAAATCTGTATCCCCATGTAATATATTGTGAATCGTTATAAATGGCCAGTCTACTTAACTGGGTCAATTCATACCCTCCGTTGCAATCCGTCTTCTCCACAAATCTGCGTGTCAGTATGCGCCCCATGGTGTCTACCGTAAAGATTTCATTGCGATTGGTACTATTCTCATCATCTGTAACCAACAAATACCCGCCTGTACTTTTATTGGGTAGTATCTGTTTGAAATACCGGCTTGTGCCTTTCTCATAGAACGAATTTTCCCACAGCATTTTCCCTGCCGTATCAAAACCGGCTATCCAGAATTGCATGGGACTGCGAAACGAGAATTTAGTGCCCCCGGCAATATACTGGTTGCGTTTTTTATCAAATATCACATCCACTGCCGTTCGGCTTGTGTCCTTTTCCTCAAATGGATCCTTATACACATAGCGAATTTCTTTGCCCCGGTTGTTTATCGTGAGCATCGCAAAACCACCCAGCTCACCGGCAAGGCCAAACACATCATACCGGTCTGCATGCGCTTCGGGGAGAATGATACTACCTAGCCCCCAGTAATTGCTGTTTTGCCACAACACTTCTCCCACAGGACTTAAACGGTATGCTTTATGTCCAATAAAGGTAAGATAACAGTTTTTACTATCCTCAGCTATATCAGACACACCCATGGCATCAAAATACTTCAAAAATGTATTGCTCTGTGCAGTGGTTCTGCCACTGCACAGAGCAAGTATAATCAGGGCCGATATGGGTTTAATACGCCACATATTTTTTCATCACCGATTGGCCGGTTTTGGTATCGGTGAGTTTTATCAGGTAAACCCCGCCGGGCAGCGGTTCTGCATGCGTGTATTGCCTGTCGCTGCTTCTTTTGCTCAACATAAGCCTTCCGGTTGGGTCATATAGACAAAGATACCAATTTTCGGGCAATGATGAAAGGGTAAAACTGCCATTGCCCGGGTTTGGATATAGAATAAGTTCCTGAAGGGTGTTTTTTGACACTCCCATGAACTGCAATTGCGTTGCTTGACTGGAGCAGCTAAGCCAATGGCTGCTTGTATAGGCCAGTTGTTTCCATCGGGCTGTTGGACTCACCGCAGTGCCGGAACAGCTAAAAACCGGCTTGGATGAAAAAGCATGCGCTGGCTGGAACTCAGCGACGGATAAATTTGGAAATGTGGGGGAAAATGCGTATATTGATTTAACTACTGTAAATTATACATTTCCTCTGCTGCGAATGTTATTTAGGTTTTTGAAGTAATTTTTTCGCTATCCTAAAATAACATCCCCGGAAGCGGTCATTTACTTTTTCATTGTGTGCATCAAGAAGGTTGCCATTACTACCCCGATATAAATAAGTATTATTTATCAGGCATGAAATACCCGCAGAAACTTTAATGCCAGAATAGATAATTATTACATAGCCCCCGGTAATTGTATAGTCTGGCGTAAGGTAATTGACTGATAACTCTATGCTTTGGCTCTTAATTGGCCCGGTAAAAATCCATAAACCTGTTATAATTAAGATGTATTTCATGATTATTTAAGTAAAGTGGAGAGGCTTTTGAAAGATCCTCTCCACTAATATAATATTAAATTTTAATATCAATTTATTTAATCATTTATCTTTCCGAATTAATAAAATATTTAATAATAAAAATCCAAAACAAGGTCAATACTCCTATTGACAAAAGATTAATTATAATTTCCTTGAAATGAAACCCTCTAATCGGAACTATTAAATTTATTACAATTATAATGATAGTAATGCCAATTAGAAAAAGATATTTATATTTGGGAATAATAGGCATATTTTTATTTAATTATGGAAAAAACAACACATTGCCCGATAATAATTGATTAGTAAATTCAGACGCACTATTACCTAAACCACCGCCTAAAACAGCCACCCCCCACTCTGTCCAACCAATACCAGGAATAAACAACCCCGTTGCACCTGCTACTGCACCACCAATGGCACCGGAAATATCTGCTCTTCCAATAGCTCCCCAATCCGCATAAACAAGAAAACCATTTACATAAGCGAAAGTACGAATTTCACTTGAGCTAGTATTTGTATTATTATTAAAAGTACCTGATTGAATCTTTTTGACTATTATCCATGGAGATTCTGGGTTACTGAGAGTACTGATTATGTATACCAAACTGTATCTAGCTACAGATGAGGCTGAAAGCAACAATGCTTTCTCTTTTTCAGAAAATGAATCATTTATAATTAGCGCATCTTCAAGTCTAACAATGTTAGCTTTAAACTTAGTTAAAGCCCTGATTTTACTATCTACAGTGGAGTCTCCAACATTAAAAACATCCACTAGATTAAATAATGTTGAGAGCCATTTTCTTTGAAGTACATTTATCCCTGATAGAGAATCTACGAAATATTTTTTATTTGAGATGTAATTTTTATAAATACCAGAGCAATAATTCATCCAAACTGAACGCGAATTTGATACTCTAAACTCCCTATTTACATATTTTCCGAATGATGCTTTTAGCTCTTCAAGTTTTTTCTCTTTTGTAGTATTATTCACATCTATGCATTGTAAATGATAATTACCAACAGCCTCCATTCCAATATTATGCAAATAGCCAATTTTATCATAAGGATTATTTGAATTTGATGGATCAATTAGTGTTCTAGGCTCATTAAATGAAGAACTTCTATAATTATTTCCATTTAATTCCAATAACTTATATTTTGATTTTTTGCAACCATTCATAAAGATAATCAATCCTAAAAGGATACAGCAGATTTTGTATTTCATTTTTTTAATTTAAATACTTCCCCCTACTCCCTCTCGCGTTTCGGGATACTCGCCCTTCAAGATCAGGCCCTGAAGGGTTGGCCTTTTGAAAACAATGTCCGGCCGGACAATGCGCGCTGACACCTTGCACCATGAAGATTTTCGATACAAATGGGCCTACTTATTCTCTTGCACCCACAGGGCTGCAGGGCAGCATTCGGTCATGATTTCAAGTGCCGGCACATTGGGCTTTGCTCAGTCAGGTTGTGCTGCAATCCACCACCTTTCTTATACATCGCCCCCATCGGGTTTTGCAGACCCCAATGGTTTAATCGAAGATAGTATCTTTGATTATGTGTATTTATTTCTACCATTTTAACTTATTAACAACACCCAAGACCACCCCGCACAAATGGTTCTTTTATTTAATATAAATTACATACCCAAAGCAACGAAACACCAACATTCACAAGGGAAATAGGCGATCTATCCCGTTTAGAACAGCGATAGTTTCACCAAAAATACATGTGGATAACTGCATCCATTCGGATTATAATCCGGCTACTGAACAAAACAGTCAATTCACTATACAATACCTTGTGCATAACATAACGTTGGGGATGCAACCCATCCTTAATTATTTTCGCTCCATGTCAAAACACGCATACATCTTCCCCGGACAGGGCAGCCAGTTCGTGGGTATGGGCAAAGACCTTTACGACAACAGTCCCGAAGCCAAAGCCCTGTTTGAACAGGCCAATGATATCCTGGGTTTCCGCATCACCGACCTGATGTTTGCCGGAACCGACGAAGACCTGAAGCAAACCCGGGTTACCCAGCCCGCCATATTCCTGCACAGTGTAATCCGTGCACGCATGCTGGATAACTTCCACCCCGACATGGTAGCGGGCCACTCCCTGGGCGAATTCAGCGCACTGGTTGCCAATGGTACACTTTCTTTCGAAGATGGCTTAAAACTCGTTTATCAGCGAGCCATGGCCATGCAGGAAGCTTGTGAGATGCAACCGTCCACCATGGCTGCCGTGCTGGCGCTGGAAGATAGCAAGGTAGAGGAAATCTGCGCCGGTATCAATGGTATCGTAGTGCCTGCCAATTACAACTGCCCCGGACAGCTGGTGATTTCCGGCTCGGTGGAAGCGGTGAATGAGGCCTGCGAGGCCCTGAAAGCGGCAGGCGCCAAGCGTGCCCTGGTATTGCCCGTGGGTGGTGCCTTCCACAGCCCTTTAATGGAACCCGCCCGCGAAAAACTGGCCGCTGCCATCGAAAACACCACCTTTAATGAGCCATCATGCCCGGTGTACCAAAACGTAACGGCATCAGCCGTTTCAGATAAGGATTCCATCCGCAAAAACCTGGTAGCGCAGCTTACCGCCCCCGTTAAATGGACGCAAAGCGTTCAGGCCATGTGGGCAGACGGAGCCACCCATTTCACAGAAGTGGGACCCGGTAAGGTGTTGCAGGGATTGGTGAAGAAAATTGCACCAGAAGCCGAAACAGACGGTTTTCAGTAATCAGCGTATCAGGTTTACCGAACCACTGATCACCTTTTCCTTTTTGTCTTTTTTATCCTTCAGCACAATCTGATAGAAATAGGTGCCTTCGGGCAGCCAAACTTTGTTGTTGTCTACCGTGCCATCCCAGCAGGCCTCAAGATTTTCGCTGAAAAAAATTCTTTCGCCCCAGCGGTTAAAGATCTTCAGACTGCCGGTATTGCAGTTTTTGTTAAGCCCCACTACGCGGTAGCAATCATTTTTACCATCCTGATTGGGTGTGAATACATTGGCCAGCCGAATATCCTGCAGACTGTCTGCATTAATGGTTATGCGCTTTTCAAGGGTATCCTTACATCCGGTGGTGGGGTGTGTTATATAGACACGAAGTTCATAAATACCCGGACTATATTTGTGAGAGACTGCCAGCCCGTTGGTGTTGGTGCTGTCGCCAAAATCCCAGTATGGATCGCCCAGTCCCTGACCTTCTACCTTAAATTTCCATTCCGAAGAACAAGGCTCCGATTCCGACAAAAGCAGGGCCAGAGGGGTTTCCAGCACTTCCACATCCAGAAAGGTGCTGTCCACGTTATTGCAGGCCGATGAATCAACCATGCGCAGTTTTACACGGTATTTTCCGGGCGCTTGATACGTGTGCCTCGGATTAACAACCGTATCGGTATTCCCATCCCCAAAATCCCAGAAGTAGCGAGACCGGATGCCGGGTGTGGTTACCGTAAATTGCATGGCACCGGGCAAACACACGGGATTGGGGGTAGCAGTAAACGGTGAACTGATGAAATAGGATACGCCAAATTCCAGCTTAAAACTGGCATTGCTGCAGCGATAACTTACATTGGTTGGAAACGCGGCACCGGAGGTAGTAGGAAAATCGTTCAGGCCTGGGGGATTATCCGGGCAGCTGGCACACACCGACTGGTATACCACACCCCGCTTGTCAAAACGGCTGGTACCTCCATCTACGTGGTCGGCACTTTGATTGCCACCAAAATAGCTGGCATACAACATATTGGTGGCATCTTTGCTCAGCGCCAGTAAATAAAAATCAGCGCCATCGGTGGTTTTTTGGTTGGCATCGGCAGTAACCGGAAGGCCGCTGGTGGTGCCGGCGTTGCCTTCCCCTACATCACTTCCCCAACCGCTGAAGTAAATGTTATAGCATTGGTCCACCATAAAGGCACACGGACTTAATTCCGGCTGTCCGGTTCGGTTGCCAAAAGTGGTAATCCATCGCTGGCTGCTCAGATCGTTGCTGAGTTTGCCAATAAACTGGGTGGTATTGTCCTTGCCGTACTTTCCGGCACTGCGTGTAATTCGGCCCTCGGTTTGCCCATTGATGTAAATATTTTGGTCGGGGTCGTAATCCAGAAAATACACCTGGTCATAATCTGCAGTGCCCCAAAAAGTGCTTTTCAATACTGACCCGGTATCCGGATTCATTTTCAGCACAAATCCATCGGCAGCACCTCCCTGATAAGCGGTCTTGTAAGTAGAACCTGTAGTAGGAAAATTGGAACTGCCTGTGCCTCCGCCTACAAACAAATTAGCGCTATCGTCTATTTTGATGGAATAGGCAGCATCATCACCATTTCCACCCATGTAAGTGCTCCATCTCAATGCGCTCATATTGGAGTTCAGCGAGAAAACAACAGCCTCCAAACCGCCCTTCAGTGAACCATAGACCGCTTTTTGCAAGGGAAAATTGGAAGACCGCGTGCAACTGGCAGCGTAAATATTTCCCTGCTTATCGGCCAGAATATCCCCTCGAAAATCATCGGCGTAGTTGTAGTGCAATGCCCCTGTATTGATGCCGTCATTGGCGGTACCGCCCAGATAGGTGCTGCCCAGTAAATTGGTGCCATCGCTGCTCAGCTTGGCTACGTATAAATCGTGGTTGCCGTTGTAGGTTTTATCAAAGGCCGCTGCAGATACGGGAAAATCGTTGGAAAGGGTGGTACCCAGCACCAGTAGGTTGTTTCTTTCATCGATGCATAAACTGTGCGGATACTCATTGCTTTGTCCACCCAGATAGGTCGCATAGATGAGTCCACTCCCATTCGGTCTGTATTTGGAAATGGCGATATCACAAGGCAAAAAGACAGGCGCAACTGCAGGCCCACTGCCACCGTAAGTCGTTTGAAACGCCCCAGCCGTTACTGGATAAGACCCCTGATCGATATCCACAATGCCCCCGGCGTACAAATGCCCAGTAGAGTCATAGGTGGCCGTAAAACCAAAATTATCACCGCGTGATCCCGAGTAGGTGCTAAAAACCAGAACAGGGTCAATGATCAGGGGTTTGCGTTTGTCATATTCACCCACAACAAAAGAGAGCGATGCTTGTTGTTGTTGAAATCCACATTCCACGGGCTTTTCACCCTGAAAAGCTATGGGCTTTTTCATGATAAATTGGCCTACAGAGGTTTCACTAACCGCAGCTTTTTCAGTCAGGGAAAGTTGGTTTTGCCCCTGCAAATCCATTCGAATCAACGAAGCATCAGCACCGGGATTGATCAGCCAGTCAAACTCAATTTCTTCACCCTTGGAATAGACCATGAAATCAATTCCCGGATATACATTTCTCAGTTTTATGCGGCTTACCGGATATACCTCTGTTCGCCATCGTGAAGGGTCATTGCCCAAAAAGTAATTCTCATAATATCCTGCCTCCCCATGTTGCTCTGTGGTAATTTTTTCTGCAGCATTGCAACCACTAAAACGAACCTTCAGCACGTGCCCTCTCAGCACAAACTGAGTGTCTTTACCGCGATGATGAAAGGCCTTGTGCACATTGGGCAAATCATCTTTGTGCAGCATTTTAATGGTAAATCCTTGCTTCTCGATAAAAATGGCTCCTCCCTTAAACACGGCTTTGGCCACAATGGGCTCATTCCATTGGCCTTCATTGGGTGTGAAATACAGGGAGTTTGACTGCGAATACAGGCCTTTTAAGAAAAGTAAACAACAAAAAGATATGACAAATCGCAGCTGCACGTAATACAAATATATATGAAATAGACGCAGCGCCCCTAACTGTTGTTGTCTTGGGAAAGTAAAAAGACCTTCAGAAACGGTCTTAGGCAACCATTTCCCTTATGTGAGGTAAAATGTCTTATTGCAGTTGCATATTCAAACCCATCGCTTTATTGAGGGTTTGCAAGATTTGCTGAGGTGGGGTTCCGGGCTCAAAACTTCCGGTAAACACCCGATTTTTATCGGCAGCACTTTCCCATATCAGCCCCTTGCCAAATCGGTTTTTCAGCACAATAGCAATCTCGCTGAGTGGAGCATTCTGAAACACCAGTTTACCATTGACCCAGCGACAGGTAGCTGTAGCCGTTCCATAATGTAACTTTCCGTTTTGTAACTGAGCCATCATGTTTTGGGTAAGGGTGGTACGCTGACCTTCGGCGTCAACCTGTACCCTGCCGTGAACCACCTCAACAGAGGGCGTTTCCGAGGGGTAATCTGCCACTGTAAACCCTGTTCCCAGCACAGTAACACTCACATGGGTACTTTGCACGCTGAAAGGCAGTGTTTCATTCTTTTTCACCTCAAAATGCGCCTGACCTGTGAGCACTATATGGCGGTTGTGATTGTTAAATTCAGCATCATACGAAAGACGGCTGTTGCTGTTGAGAGTTACTTCCGAACCATCAGGCAAAGTGATGGTTTTTACTTCGCCCGGACCGGTGGTTGCAATCAGCGGCTCTACATGGCCGCCTGCTAAATTACTGTATAGTATTGCAAGAAACCCGGCTACCATAGCTACTGTGGCCGCAGCAACAAACCATTTTCGGGTATGTAGGGGACGATGGGTAACCTTGAGACTACGGCTGCTGATTTTGGTCTGCAATGCATTCCATTGCTCCTCGTTTTGCGCAGCTTCGGCGTAAGTATACCCCGCGGCTGCATCCCAAACCTCTTGGAAATCTCCGGTTATTTTCGTATCTTTATGGTTCATTGTGCCAACACCCTTCCTGCCCCATTAACAAGCGCATCTACCTGTTGCTTAATAATGGCAACGGTAATATTATACTGAGGGTTCTTCTTCAACCATTCTTCCAGGTGCTTCATCTCTTCGCGCGACATGAGCCCTGCGGCATATTTCGTAATCAGATTGGATTCGAGTTGTTCCTTCATTCCTTTTTGTGACCTTTAATACCACTAAAAAGAAACTCACCCCCAAAAAAAACTCAATTTTTTTTTATCCCCTGGGATAATTGTCTTCAACAATGTCTTTTTTGCTCTCCAGGTAAGAGTTTGAGTCGTAGATACGCTCAATGATTTCAACTACTTTCAGACCTTCCAGCGCATTGGTGGAAGGGGCCACCTTGTGGCAAATGGTGTCCACCACATTCTCTATCACAAAATTATGGTTGGCCGCACTGCCTTTGTAGGGCCCATAATCATTGGCAGGATTGGCCGGTGGCAGTTCGGGCATGGTGTAATCCTTGATATGGCAATATTCCACTTCGTTCATGTATTGCCCGCCAATTTTCACGGTACCATTTTCGGCAATGATGGTGATGGAACTCTCAAAATTCTTGTCCCAAACGCTGGTAGAGTAATTGATACAACCCATTCCGCCATTCAGAAATTTAAACTGTATCATACCGGAATCTTCAAATTCTGTGTGGGTTTTATGGGTGAAATCCTCAAACTGTGAGCGTATATCGGTGATATCCCCAAAAAGCCAGTACATGATATCAATAAAGTGCGAAAACTGGGTAAACAGGGTTCCGCCATCCAGGGTGAGCAGGCCTTTCCAGTTGCCTGCCTTGTAATAGCGTTCGTCCCGGTTCCAGTAACAGTTTACCTGCACCATAAAAATCTTGCCCAGTTTGCCGCTGTCCAACAGTTCTTTCACCCAAACCGACGGGGGAGAGTAGCGGTTTTGCATCACGCAAAACACCAGCTTGTGATGGGCCATGGCATTGTAAACTACCTGTTCACACTCGGCCTTGCACAGGGCCATAGGAATTACTATCACCACATGCTTCATGGCCTTTAGTGCCGCCACAGCATGCTGTCCGTGCAATCCGTTGGGCGTGGCAATATTCAATACATCAAAATCCGGACCCTCCTTCAACAAAGCATCCAGCGAAGCAAAAAAAGGCACTCCGTAGGCATCCAACCCCAGCGTTTGTTTGGGCCGAATATCGGCAAGGGCCACCAGCTCGGCATCCGGGTTGCGTACAATCATTTCTGCGTGACGCTTACCTATGTGCCCGGCACCAAGAACTGCAAATTTTACTTTCATGTGTTGTAAGGGGTTAAATGCCTGTTTTCTAACGTATAAACAGAATCGCAAATGTCGAAAACTTTTTCGCGATGCGCAATAATAATGAGAGTCTTACCGGAATTTTTCAAGGCAAGCAGGTGAGAAAACAAGATTTTCTCTGTAGCGTCGTCCAGGGCACTGCTGGGTTCATCCAGAATCAGCACCTCGCTGTTGTGGTATATGGCCCTTGCCAGCGCCAGTCTCTGTTTTTGCCCTTCACTCAGCCGGGAACCATGATCCCCAACTTCTTCTTTGAGTATATCGCCGGCGGCTTCAGGCCAGGTAAAGGCGGCCATCTCCAAGGCCTTCAGCATCCGTGATTCTTCCTTTTCCTCAGACCCAAAAACCACATTATCTGCGATGCTACCATTGATGATGTATGGATCCTGACCCAAATAGGAAAATAATTCCAGGGCACTGTGCTGCTCATCCATTTTCAGATCATCAACGATTACCTCACCGGATGCGGGCTGATAATAACCCATCAGCAGCTTCACCAACGTAGATTTCCCGGCACCGGAAATCCCGCGGATACCAATACACTCACCTTTGCGAATGCTAAGGTTCAGGTTGCTGATAATTTCAGGTTTATCGCTAAACGCAAAATGAATGTCTTTCATCACAATTTGCTGTTTAAACGTACTGATATTTTTCTGTATATGGGACTTTTCAGCCACCACCGGCCTAAGCTGTTCATAGGTGTATGCGCTCAATTTCAGGTGCATTAAACTCTGCAAAACGCGGTTGGCAGCGGGCAACATTCTAAAGACTGCAATGGCAAACAGCGCAGCCAGGGCGCGCACCTGACCTATATTATCACTAGAGAAAAAATAGGCATAAATCACCAGCAGGGTAATGCCCATCAGCGCTATCATTTCGTTCACCCTGAACGGCAATGTCTGCAGGTTGATGGCACGGATTCCGCTTTCGGAAAAACCCCTGAAATGCCGCAGCATTTTTTCCCGGAAATAATCCTCTGCGCCATGGGTGATAATATCGGTGAAACCACCACTTCCGTAGTTAATTTCCCGCAATGCCCTGTCTCTGAATTGTGCACCGGCCTCGCCTAGTTCCGTAATTCGCCTTCGGGCAAACCGATTCACCAGAAAAAAACCACCGCCAATCAACCCGACAATGAGAAAAAAGATAAACGGATTGTACCAGGTAAAAAATGCGGTAAGCAGCACCACAATAGCCATTTCACTCATGAGAGTCAGATACGGGATATAGCTTCCGGAAACGAAATAAAACGGCGAAAAAAACACCACTTCATTAAACCCGGGCCCATCGTGATTGAGGCGGTCGTAGGATCGATCCTGAAAAACACGGCTATAAGCCCTACCGGAAAGACTCAGCGCAATTTCAGAAGCGGTTTTACGAATGTATTGCTGTAGGAAAAATGCCAGTATTCCTTTCACCAAAAAAAAGAAAAGAATAATGCTGATAAGGGTTTTCAGAAAATTGGCCTCAGAGGTAAATCCCAGCTGGTGGAAGATAAACCTCAACTTGCTGCTTTTCTCCAGAAAAGAATGGTCCAGTGCCAGCATTAATACGGGAACCATACTACCCAAACCAATGATATCCGCAAAGGCAAGCAAGGTCTGACCGAAAATAATCAACCGGGTTCTGCCCTGCTGCACCGGTGTGAGCAATTGCCTGAAACCCCTGTGGGCGGTGATGATAATTTGCCTTGCGTTCAAAGATGACAAAGGTACGTCGATAAATGGATTTTGTAAATTATGCCCTTTTGTGAACCTTTGCAGTGAAATGCAGAAAGAAACGGTTTTGGTGATTGGTGCCTGCGGACAGCTGGGTACTGAGCTTGTGGAAGCCCTTAGAGGTATTTATGGCGAGAATCATGTGGTGGCCAGCGATGTGAAAAAAAGCGATAATGCCGTTTTTCAGACCGGCCCATTTGAAACACTCGATATTTTGGATAAACCCCGGCTGCTGGAAATACTGGAAAAGTATAAACCCACCCAGGTTTATCACCTGGCAGCCCTACTCAGTGCAACGGCTGAAAAAATGCCTGAATTTGCCTGGAAACTCAATATGGATGGTCTTTTTCACCTGCTGGATGCAACCCGCGATACCGGCATTGTGAAAAAAGTGTACTGGCCCAGCAGCATTGCGGCTTTCGGGCCGAATACCCCAAGGTTCAACACCCCGCAGTATGGCGCCATGGATCCAACCACGGTTTACGGCATCAGCAAACTGGCGGGTGAATTGTATGCACAATACTATTTCAACCGCTGGGGCGTAGATACCCGCTCTTTGCGTTATCCCGGGCTGATTGGCTATAAATCGGCTCCCGGCGGCGGCACTACCGACTATGCCGTATCCATCTACCACGATGCACTTACCACCGGCAAACACCACTGTTTCCTAAAACCCGGCACCATATTGCCCATGCTGTATATGCCCGATGCGCTGAAAGCCACGCTTGACATCATGCATGCGCCTGCCGAAAAGGTAAAAATCCGCAGCAGCTATAACCTGGCGGGCATGAGTTTTGGTCCTGAAGAAATTACGGCGGCCATTCAAAAGCACATTCCCGGATTCGAGAGCACCTACGAACCCGACTACCGACAGGCCATTGCCGATTCATGGCCCGCCGTGATAGACGACAGCAGGGCCCGCGAAGACTGGGGCTGGAAACCCGATTACAATTTGGAAAAAATGACGGTGGATATGTTGGAAAACCTGAGGCAGTTGAGAGTTAATAGTTGATAGTCT
>CAYYXG010000022.1:0-33086 GCA_964475595.1 uncultured Flavobacteriaceae bacterium | reverse complement strand
TTTTGGTGTTTCTCTCAAACAATGGTATCACCGGCTGCGGCGAGGCCGCACCATTGCCCGACCTCAGTCCTGATGGACAGGCCAACCTGGAAGAAGCGCTTACCCAGCTGCAGTATTTTGCCGGTGACAACATCCCCCTGTCTGAATGGATAAGGCTTACAGCCGGATATCCATCCCTGCAATTTGCCCTGGAAAGTGCATTCCTGGATTTGCAAAACGGCGGCAATGGCATATTGTTTTCCGGCCCGTTTACCGAAGGAAACGAAAGTATTCCGTTTAATGGCCTGGTTTGGATGAACACCATAGAAGCCATGTGGGACGAGGCTTGCAAAAAAATCGAGCAAGGATTTTCTTGCCTTAAGTTCAAGGTGGGAGCCATTGATACCGATTCAGAGTGCCGGTTGCTGGAAAAAGTGCGCAAGCTTAAAAACGCATTCCACCTTACCATTCGCCTGGATGCCAACGGCGCCTGGAGTGCAGATGAGGCCCTCCGCCATCTTAAAGAATTTGATCGATTTGAGGCGCACAGCATCGAACAGCCCATCAAAGCCGGACAGCCCGATGCGATGCAGGAGGTTTGTGCCAAAAGCCCCATTCCGGTGGCGCTGGATGAAGAGCTGGTCGGGGTTGAACAGAATAATGCCGCAAGCCTGATTAAAACCATCAATCCCGCATACCTGGTATTAAAACCCACGCTATTGGGTGGCTTCTCTGCTTGCGACCGTTGGATTAACCTTGCAGTAAAGCAAAATATCGGATGGTGGGCCACCAGTGCCCTGGAAGGCAATGTGGGTCTAAGCGCCATTGCACAATGGGTGGCCACAAAAAACAATCCCTTGCATCAGGGTTTGGGGACGGGAGCTTTGTATCAAACCAATTTTCCCTCACGCACCCGCACCGAAAAAGACCGGATGTGGTTTTTGACTTCGGGCACAACCAAAGGATAAAAAAGTTGTTATTTATGCTGTATGAACCCGCATATTCAAAACATCAACAACAGTATTGCCGAACAGAGAGCGGCCATTGTAAAACACCCGCTTTATAGCCACATTCAAACCCTGGAACACGTGCAGATTTTTATGCAGCACCACGTGTATGCGGTATGGGATTTTATGTCGCTGCTGAAAAGCTTACAGCAAAACCTCACCTGCACTACCACCCCGTGGTTCCCCACCGGAAGTGCTGAAACCCGTTTTCTCATCAACGAAATTGTGGTTGGAGAGGAGTCAGACCTGGATATGAATGGGGTTCGTAAAAGCCATTTTGAGATGTACCTGGATGCCATGGAACAAGCAGGCGCCAACACAAAACCCATTCGCAGTCTTGTGGATGAGATCAAAAAAGGCACCCACATTCTTGAAGCAGTGGAAAACGCCCAAGCACCCGAAAGCGCGAAGGCGTTTGTTGAATTTACATTCAGGCACATTGCCGAAAACAAACCCCATGTACTGTCTGCCATATTTACTTTCGGTCGCGAAGACCTGATTCCGGATATGTTCATGGCACTGGTAAACGATTTAAACGCCCGCTTCCCAGACAAAATAGCTCCATTTAAATACTACCTGGACAGGCACATTGAAGTGGACGGCGATCACCACTCACATCTGGCGCTGCAAATGACAGCAGAACTTTGCGGTGACGATGAAAATAAATGGCAGGAAGCGGCGGAGGCATCAGCAAAAGCCCTGGAAATGCGCAATGCCCTTTGGTCGGGAGTGTTGCAAGAAATAGCACCCTTGTAGATACGCACATTTGTGCGTATCTACAAGGGTGCTATTTCGCCCCAATCCCCGTAATTTGTACTTGTGATTTTGCGCGGTATCATAGCATTGTTGGTTTGTCTACTTTTTAGCGGCCACAAACCCATTCGCGCCAAGCGATCCGCAAAAAGCACAACCCAAGAACCTACGCTGTTTGAGCTTCCCTACCTGAAACCCGGCCAACAGGTCATATACCATACGGGGTTTGCCCTGGTGTATAATGAAGAACACGAACAGGCCGATTGGGTTGCCTATGAACTAACCGCCGAAGAAACCCTTAAATCGTTTGAAAGGGGAGATGTTTTTATGAAAGACCCACTGGTCAAGACGGGCACCGCCACAGACGAAGACTACCTGCATTCCGGATATGATCGCGGTCATTTGGCTCCGGCAGCGGATCTGGGCTATTCGCTGTCGTCCATGGCAGAATCTTTTTATTACAGCAACATGAGCCCACAGGTGGCGGCATTTAACCGCGGTGTATGGAAGCGGCTGGAAGGACAGGTTCGGGTGTGGGCCCGAAACAATGGAGCGGTATATGTGGTTACGGGCCCGGTGCTAAAACCCGGCCTGCCGAGCATTGGCCTGAATCGTGTTTCTGTACCGGAGCATTATTATAAAGTCATCTTGGATTACAGAATGCCGGAATATAAGGCGCTGGGGTTTGTTTTGCCCAATGCCGGCTCTTCCCTTCCCCTTACGCAATTTGCCGTAACCATTGACAGTGTGGAGCGGCTCACGGGGATTGATTTCTTTCCGGCGCTCCCTGACAAAGACGAAACCATCCTGGAGGCAAATATTTGTTTGCCTTGCTGGAAATGGAGCACCACCTCGCAAAGCAGAACACAGAAGCAAACCCCGAAGGCCGGTGACGCAGTTCAATGCGGGGCAGCCACAAAATCAGGAGAGCGATGTAAGCGCACAACCAAAAGTCCCAACGGAAACTGCTGGCAACACGGGGGAGATTAATACAGGTTAATAGTTTAAATGGGCTTATCTAAAGTAATTATTTAATATTTTGTTTCCATCAGCTTTTGTTAAATCCTTACAATCTGCACTTCCGGAAGAAGATGTAAAAGCGTTGTTGGAAGCATTGCAGCAGCCCGCGCCGGTCAGCATTCGGGTAAACACCCAAAAAACCAATCTCAAACCAGCCCCCGCAGCCCGTATTCCCTGGTGCGAAGATGGTTATTATCTGCCTGAAAGGCCCCTGTTTGCCGCTGATCCTGCCTTCCATGCCGGACATTACTACGTGCAGGAAGCCAGCAGCATGGTGGTGGGAGGTATTGTGAAAGAATTGCTTTCGGCGATACCGTCAGAGGCGGTAGTGCTGGATTTGTGTGCCGCACCGGGTGGAAAAAGCACACACGTGGCTTCCGCGCTTAGGGATGGGGATTTGCTGGTAGCCAACGAAGTGATAGGAACCCGCACACCGATTTTGGCTGAAAACCTCTGCAAATGGGGCGCAGCAAATTATATCATTACCAAAGCCGATGCCTCGCGGTTTGGAAAAAGCGATGCACAATTTAACATCGTGGTAGCCGATTTACCCTGCAGCGGTGAAGGGATGTTTCGCAAAGACCCTGCCGCCATTAACGAATGGAGCGAAAACAACGTAAAATTATGCGCAGAAAGACAGCAAAGAATTGTCACCGATATTTGGCCGGCTATAGCTCCTGGTGGTTACCTGATATACAGCACCTGCACCTTCAACAGCGCCGAAAATGAGGAGAATGTGAGCAAACTCGCAGAATCTCTGGGAGCAGATATCATCAACCCTGAATTTTTCGGCAAGGAGGCCTTCTATTGCCTTCAGGAAGGCATGTACAGGGCCTTACCGCACAGAACCATAGGAGAAGGGTTTTTTGTGGCTGTATTGCAAAAAATGCAAGATACCGGCAGATCCCAAAACGCTGTAAAATCGCGTAAAAACGCTGCCACGATTTCGCTGAGTGGTCTTCCGACGGATGTGCGAGTGCTGGAAACCCGCGAAGGGATTTGGGGTATGCGTGTCTCTGATGTGGCTTTGTGGCAACATCTACTGGATGTGCTGCCAGGCGTTTATGCCGCAGGAACACCCATGGGACAGGTTTTTCATGGGAAATGGAAACCCGATACAGCGGTTGCGCTACTAGAGGGTTTTGAAACCAACCTATGGCCTGAGCTGTCGCTTACCGATGCGGAAGTGATGGCGTTTTTGCGCCGTGAGGCCCTGCCCAATCCGGAAAGAAAAGAGGGGTTGCACAGGGTGATATGGAACGGGGTTTCCATGGGTTTTGTAAACGCCAACCGACATCAGTGGAACAACCTGTGGCCCATGGAATGGCGATTGAGGATGGCAGCAACTGAGCCGTCAACGGTGCTGCAGGATTTTTAACAGTAATTGGGCCATCAACCATAAGTTTAATGGTAATTGCAGATTCCCTTATTAAACCAAGCAACTAATAAACCAATCCACCAAAACTACCTCTTCCTCTTCGGCGCATTGCTGCGCTTGATCCGCTCTACGTAGCGCTGTTCTTTTTCGTTTAGGAATCGCCATTTGCCACGCCCCAGCTTCAGGTGGTCAAATTCGCCCAGTAGCACACGGTCCAGGTTTTTTACCTCGTAGCCAAAGTGCTCAAACATGCGACGCACGATGCGGTTTCTACCGCTGTGAATTTCCACGCCCAATGTGTTTTCCTCTTCTTTCTCTACAAAACCGCACTGTTCAAAAGCCATGAAACCATCTTCCAGCTCTATGCCGCTCACCCAGGCCAGCATGTGGTCTTTGCTGGGTTTTCTGTCGAGGGTGGCGCGGTACACTTTTTTAATTTCAAAACTGGGGTGCATGATTTTCTGTGCCAACTCGCCATCGTTGGTGAGCAGAAGCACCCCCGTGGTGTTTCTGTCAAGGCGGCCAATGGGGTAAATGCGCTCCTTGCCGGGCAAATCAATCAAATCAATCACCGTGGCGCGGCCATCTGGATCAACTGTGCTGGTGATATACCCTTTGGGTTTATTCAGCAAAATATACACCGGTTTTTCGGGGGTAATGCGGCGGCCATCCACCTTCACTTCATCGCCGGGGTTTACTTTTTGTCCCAGTTCGGTAACCACTTTTCCATTAAGCTGCACCAGGCCTTGTTCTATCATCACGTCGGCCTCGCGGCGGCTGCAGATGCCGCTGTTGGCAATGTAGCGGTTTAGGCGCACTTCCTCGCCGGTCAGTAGCTTGGCATTTTCCAAATCCCTACCGGTGTTTTCGTGGGTTCTGCGGCTTCCTTTATAGTTTTTCTCTGCTCCTTTGCGCGTGCTTTTCACGTGCGCAGAGGGCTTGTTTTTGCTGAATTTGCCGGGCTGTCTACCGGCCGGTTTATCTTCGCCAAAGGCAGGGCGTTTGCCGCGGGTGGGTTTTTCCTCGCGTTCTATAGGTTTACGGGTTGTTCTGGCAGAAGGTCTTTCCTCACCAAAGGTCGTACGTTTGCCCCTTGCCGGCTTGTCTTCTCTGTCAAACGGTTTGCGATCCACTGATTTTTCCCCTCCATATACACTACGCTTGCCGTAGCTCGGTTTTTCATCCCTTTCAAATGGCTTGCGGGGACCAGAACGTGAGGGTTTGTCATCTCCGCGGAAAGGCCTGCCGCCACCTATTCGGGTATTGTTACCTTCCTTTTTGTAGCCACCGCCAAAGTCGTTGTCTTTTTTGAAAGGTGCGCGGGTGGTTTTTCTGTCGTCAGAGCCAAAACGCGTATCGTCACCGCTTTCGCGCTTAAACGGCTTTCTGCCTTCGTTTTCGAATGGTTTTTTATAAGCCGGTCGTGATGATTTGCGTTCTTCGGGGTTGAATCCGCCATCTTCTCTTTTGGGGCGGAAGGTTGTACCACCGCGTGGGGATGTGGGTGCATTAAATTCGCGCGTGCCGGGCCTGCTGCTGCGGAAAGGGTTTTTTTCTTCAGACCTGAAGGGCTTATCGCCGAATGATTTTTTGGGTTTTTCTGATGGGGCAGAAGATTTTCGGGAACGTTTTTCCCCGGGTTGCCGCTCCTGAAATTTTTTGCCGCGGCTGTTTTCGTTTTTGGGTGCCATGATGTCAAATAATTACGCCGCTTCACAGCGGGGTTTTGCAGTGCAAAGATAGGGAAATAAACCGCTACGCGCCCATTGTTGCATACACAGCATCCAGAATTTTAGCCAATTCCCGGTCTTTTTCGGTAATGGTATTGCCGGCATCGTGGGTGGTGAGCCGCACGAAAACACGGTTGTATACATTTTGCCATTCGGGGTGGTGGTTGAGTTGGCTGATGTGGGGTGTGGCTTTCTGCATAAAAAGCATGGCTGCTTCGAATGAGGCGAAAACAAAGGTTTTGCAGAGGGCGTTGTTTTCTTCAGTCCAGTTTTCCATGGTTGCTTTGCTATTCCCGTGCAAGGTAAGTAGGCAAGCATTATCTTTGCAACCCCTGACCTCGTAGTTCAACGGATAGAATAGAAGTTTCCTAAACTTTTGATGTGAGTTCGATTCTCGCCGAGGTCACTTTTGATTCTCACTTCTTCCACTGCTCCAGCCGTGGTATGCCCCGTGTGGCAAGCCAGGCAATAAAACCGTTCATGCCGCTAGGGACATAAACCGCAAGAGTAGAATAAGGAGAGTGTTGGGGTAGGTTAATAAGTAAGTTGCCTACTTAAACTATAAACTTTAATATTCTGTAATCTAATCAAAAAAGTTTTTATTTAAAAAAACGCCAATCATAGCTATGATAAAAACCGTAAACATAATTCCCAATATTATTTTCATAACATTTATTTCAAAATAGGTACAAACTGCGATAACAGCAATACAAATAACAGGATATACAATACATCCCCATCCGCTTAAATGAACTTGATTTTTTTTTCCGTAGGGATTCCAGCCTTTATCACCCGGCCTTTTAAACTCAATACCCATAATTTTCAAATATAAGTTTATTAAGTTATAACAAGAGGTTTTTTAAAAACACATTAATGTCGTTGCTTCTTTAAACAAAGTACTTGTGCTGTAATCTGTGCTGTAAAACCCTACTGTGCTGTGATTTACTACACACCTTTACGGTGTTATAGGGTTGATATACAACGATTTAACAAAAACATTAAACAATAGAAGTTTCCTAAACTTTTGATACAGGTTCGATTCCTGTCGAGGTCACTTTTGATGTGAGCCCCGCCCATTCTTGGGTCTCCGACCCTTAGAATGGCGAAGGTCCACGACACACTAAGCGGTCATTGACGCGCAAGTGTGTCGGGATTCGATTCTCGCCGAGGTCACAACCGCCGCTTTCCGAAGTCTCCCTACTTCGGACACCACCATCACCTCCACCCCTGTGGGTTCCGTGCAAATTCCAGCACCGGCTGCAGTTGCTGGGCCGGTAAAAAACCCTCATTTACGGCCACTTCGCACAAAACACCAAAATTACTGATGGTGTAGAAAGGTATTCTAGCGTCCTTAAAACGCTGTTCGGCATCTGCAAACCCATAGGTGAACAAGGCAAGCAACCCCACCACTTCTCCGCCGGCCTCCCTTACCGCATCGGCGGCTTGCAGACTGCTTTTGCCCGTGCTGATGAGGTCTTCTATCAACAGCACCTTGTCGCCCGGCTTCATGCGCCCCTCTATCTGGTTTTTTAATCCGTGCTTTTTGGGTTCCGGCCGCACATAGCAGTAGGGCATGTTCAACACATCGGCCGCCAGCGCTCCGTGGGCAATGCCCGCCGTGGCGATTCCAGCCAGCAATGTCGCTTCAGGAAAATGTGCCTGCGTCATTTCTGCCAGCGATTTTTTTACCAGGTCCCGCACCTCCGGAAATGAAAGAACCATGCGGTTGTCACAATAAATGGGCGACTGTATTCCGGATGTCCATGTAAATGGATGGTCAGGATTGAGTTTCACAGCGTGAATTTCCAAAAGAAATTTTGCTAACTTTGCAGCTCTTTGGTCCATGGGCCCGCAAAGCTATAAAATATACTTCAACGATGGCGCAATTGTTATTGCCGATTCTCCATCTGCGTTTAAGGGTGTGCCTAATTTGTTTTATATCGATGATGATGAAATCCATAAAAGTTTCAACATCCTCACGTCCTCAGTAAGCACCGGCAAAGCCCTTAATTATGGGCTCATCAACCCCGACCCGGAACAAGCGTTTCGCGATTTTCTGGAAAATTATACCGTAATACAGGCCGCCGGAGGGTTGGTGCTAAACAAAGAAAACCAGCTGTTGACCATCAAGCGCAATGGCATGTGGGATTTGCCCAAGGGTAAAATCGAACGCCACGAAGATCAGCGGGCCGCAGCCCTGAGGGAAGTGATGGAAGAAACCGGTCTGAATATGCTCAATATTTCAGATAAAATTGGTGAAACGTATCACGCCTATTTTGAGGATGAAGCCGTGTTGCTCAAAGAAACCCATTGGTACAAAATGAACAGCAGTGGCAAAGGCAAGCTAAAACCCCAGGAAGAGGAAGGGATTTCAGAGGTGAAATGGGCAGATCTGGAGTGGTTTAAAAGCCCTGAATTTGACACCTATCACAGCGTAAAGGACATCATCGGAAAGTTTTTGGTGCTGGAAACTTCTAAAATTGAAGAATAGTTGTCAGGCCCTCACTTGTGTGGGTACAAACCGGGTGTAATCCCCCTGATAGATAATTAAATCTCTAACCAAACTACTTGATATATAACTCACTTCAGGTGAGGTAATTACAAAAACCGTTTCAACCAATGGATTAAGTTCTTTGTTGAGCTGGGCAATGTGGGCTTCGTAGTCGTAGTCGCTGCCGTTGCGCAGCCCCCGCAAAATGTAGCTGGCACCTACCTCTTTGCAGAAATCAACCGTAAGGCCACTGTAAGAAGCCACAGAAATGCGCGGTTCCGATGCAAAGATCTCACGAATCCAGGAAAGGCGTTTTTCTGTGTCGAACAAGGTTTGTTTTTTGGTGTTTTCGCCGATGGCAATCACAATGTTATCAAACAGTGGCAAGCTCCTCCTAATTACATCCACATGCCCGTTGGTGATGGGGTCGAAGGTGCCCGCAAATACCGCAATGCGCGTTTCCATGAAACAAAGTTAAGGGATAAAAATGCCAATTGCGGAACTTCCGTATTTGCGTATTTCCGCCGGAGGGACCTGAAAAACCATGCCGGGGCGGTGTTCGAGCACAAAAACCCCGCCCGGTTTTAATCTGGGAAGGGCCAGCTCAGGGAGTTGCACCAGGTTGGGCAAATCGTAAGGAGGGTCGGCAAAAATGATATCATACGTTACCGCGTCATCCCCCAGCGTTTTAAAAACATCGCCCTTGGTTATTTGCCAGCCGTTCAGGCTCTTTTCTTTCGATATTGCTTGCTGATATCGAATATTTTTTGTATCTTTATCTACCGACAAAACCGATGCAGCCCCACGGCTGAGAAATTCCACCGACATTATTCCCGACCCCGAAAACAAATCCAGCACGGTTGCACCGGATATCTCATAGCGGTGGGTAAGGTAGTTCATCAGGGCCTCACGAACAAAATCTGTGGTGGGCCGCACATGGGCTGCAAAACCGCCTTTCAGAATCTGTCCTTTTAATGTACCGCCGGTAATCCGCATTGCGAAAGGGTGAACAACAACAAAGAAATGTCCGCATGGGGTGGATATTGGTCCACCGGATATGGCAATGAAAAATGAAAAGGTTTTACTTGAGGAACAAAACGCCCAAATTGCTGCAAAAGTCCAGGGAGTGCCGTAGAATCAGAAAGTACCGATATCGCAATGTCGGTGGTAGAAATCCCGGCCCGTTTAAAGGGCGCCAGCGCAAAGTAAAGGGCCTCGGCTTCATTGCCGGCTGGGAAAGTATTCAACAGCAAGGGTTTCTGCTCTGAAAAAGCAGCCACGGTTACCTGTTGATTGTGCACATGCACCAGCACAAAATGGGGGGTGGTTTTGGCGGCTTCAAAGGCAAGTCGGTACAAAGGCATTGCAGCAGGGAAATCCGTTCCTTCAGGAAACACGATGTTGTATCCGCCTTCTACCGGGATTTTTTGCACAGGTCCGGACAATCCCGGATAGTCCGCATCTTGAAAAACATCGGGAACCAAGGCGTAAGCCGCATCAAAAGTGAGGGCAACCCCCTCATTGGTGGCCTTTTCGGCAGCAACCGCTGCAGTTATTCCGGAAATCTGATGCAAAACCAATTCGCTTTCAGCATCAAATGCCATTACATGCTTTTTATGATCATGCTCATACCAATACCATTGCACGGCAGTGCCTTCATTTTTTCTAAAATCCCAATACCGATGCATTTGGGCAAATTTCAGCATTCCTTCGCTTTAAAACCTATTTTTGCTTCAATAATTTCATTTTAAAATGCGTAAATCAGTCTTTGCTATCAGTCTGCTTTTCTTGTTAAACGGACTTTCTGCCCAATTGTTGCCATGGGCAAAAGGAAACACCTATCGCCGTGCAGACAACCCGTTGTACTGGAAAAACAAAAAACCTTACGAGGGCTATTGGCAACAAGATGTATACTATCAAATCAAGGCAGATTTAAACGATGTGGATGAAACCATCACCGGAACATTGCGGCTGACGTATTACAATAATTCACCCCATACCCTAACGGAAGCGTACTTTCACTTATACCAAAATGCGGTACAACCGGGCAGTCTGGTAGATGAACTATACAATAAAAATAAAACGCCGCACACGTTTGGTCCTTATGAAAAAGAGAAAAAAGGCACAGAGGTGTTTTCCATGATGGTGAATGGAGCTGCGGTAGATTTTAACATAGACTACACCGTGCTAAAAACAGCGCTGGATAAACCTTTGGCCCCTGGAGACAGCTGTGTGTTTGACATTCGGTTTAAAACATACTTTGACAGAGGCAGCATTCGCCGCAGGATGAAAGTATATGACCATCACGGGTACAAACATTTCAACGGGGTGCACTGGTATCCTCGCATTTGTGTATATGACCGAAAATTCACCTGGGAAACAGCGCAACACATGGAGCATGAGTTTTATGGCGATTTTGGGGCTTACGATGTGGAACTGAACCTACCTAATCATTATATCAACGAAGCCACAGGCACCCTCCAAAACCCTGAAACCGTTTATCCCGGAGATTTGAGGCAGAAACTGGATATCAGCAATTTTGCCAATAAGCCCATCGGTTCTCAGCCGTCTGTAATTGTGGCACCGGATGGCACCCAAAAATCGTGGCGCTACCATGCCAACAATGTACACGACTTTGCCTGGACGGCAGACCCCACCTACCGCATTGGAGAGGCCACCTGGAATGGTGTGCAGTGCATTGCCCTGGCCCAAGAGAACAATGCCGCCGGGTGGCAACAGACGGCCAAGTTTACCGCCGATGTAATTGCGGTTTACAGTAAAGATTTTGGCATGTATGAGTACCCGAAAATGGTGGCAGCTGATGCCGCAGACGGAATGGAATACCCCATGCTGACACTGGATGGCGGGTATTACCCTTCACACCAGGGACTCATTGCCCACGAGGTCGGTCACAACTGGTTTTTTGGGATGCTGGGTAATAACGAAACCTATCGTGCCAGTCTGGATGAAGGATTCACCCAGTTTCTTACTTCGTGGAGTATGAAGCAGCTCAGCAGCCGCAAAGGGTTGGGTGTGGATTATGGAACTGTCTACGCGGGCTACATGTTTGATGCACTCGATGGTGAAGACGCCATACTGAACACACACAGCGATGACTTTGAAAATGCCATTGGTCACGGTGGCGGATACCGGCATGTGTATTACAAAACCGCAACCATGTTGTACAATTTACAATATGTGTTGGGCGATGAGGTTTTCCTGCAAGCCATGAAGGAATATGTGAAACAATGGAAAATCTGTCATCCCTACGTAGAGGATTTTAGAAACAGCATCATCATGAGCGCTAAAACCGATCTTAATGGATTTTTTGACCAGTGGTTCGAAACGCGAAAGGTGGCTGATTATGCGTTGAAGGTAAAGAAGAAGAAAGACGTGTATGCCATAACAATAGACCGCAAAGGGGATATGGTGATGCCGGTAGATGTGACGGTTATTGGGCAGGATGCCAATAAAAACAGCTATATGCTAAACTATACCATTCCGGTAAGTCAGTACCAAAAACCCGGCTCGGTAAATTTAAAACCCTGGATTGGATGGGGAAAACTTCGTCCCTCCTACACATTTGAAATTAAGGCCCTCGGAAAAGTGAAGGATATCTATATTGACCCATCCCAGCGGATGGCTGACATCAACCGCATGAACAATCAGTGGCCGAGGCTTTATTCTTGGGAGTTTAATAAAGAAAACGGCAAAGACAATAGCTTTTTGGGCGGGTATAAAATGCAGTGGCGTCCGGATGTGTGGTACAATACCGAAGATGGAATTAAGCCGGGCTTATTATGGAATGGACAATATGCCATGCGAAGGCATGTAGCAGAATTGGGGGCCTGGTATGGAACCGGTTTGGGAATATACCTGCCCGGCGATGGAAATTCTCCGGAGGATAAGATTTCTTACCTATTCAATTATTCGCATGAATTAAGGGGCAAAGGAACCATAACCCTTCACAGCCGGTATCTGGCAGGGGTGGAAATGCATAAAGCGGGCTGGTTTAAGGAAGATCACAGAGGCCGTTGGTATGTTGATTGGAAATATATGCAGCGGCATCGTTACCGTTATTTATATCCCTATGGTGATGTGAATTTGAGAGCGGCCTTTTTACCTGGTTCCGGTTTCTGGAGCAGGGGGATGAACAACACCCTTACGTTGGGCCGAAGCCAAACCTACACCACCCAAAAAGGGGGTGGAAGTATTAATCTGGCGCTAAGAAATGCAATTCCTTGGAGCGATGCCCAATTTGGGCTGTTTAAAGCCACTTGGTTAAATGAAATCAACGGTAAAAAAATCACATTCAGGACGCGTGTTTTTGCTGTAATCGGCAAAGGAACCAAAACCCCTGCAGAATCGGTTCTGTATATCTGGGGTGCATCGCCGGAGGAGCTGCAAGACAATAAATTTACCCGAGATTTTGGCAGTATACCGCTCTCAGACATGAATATGAATCTCTCAAGCATCGGGTCGGCGCTCAGTATGGGTGGTGGGCTTAACATCCGTGGTATGCAGGGATATTTATTGCCTACCGAAACAAAAGATACGGTACTGGCCATGTTTAGGGGCAACCGCGGGGCTTCTGTGAATGCAGAATTGGATTTTAGTAAGTTGTTTTCCTTTTTACCTAAGTTCAGTATGTTATCTGCCAATGTATATTTATTTGGCGATGCCGGTGTAATCGGAATACCATTTCGTGGAAAGCCGGTTTATTCCGGGTTGCTGGCCGATGCCGGTGTGGGAACGCTGTGGACCATTAAAAACTGGCATAAGCTAAGTCCCCGCAAAAAGCCATGGTTTAGGGCATCCGCTCCGCTGCAAATCAGGGCAGACTTCCCCGTGTTTGTGAATGCTGTTTCCAGCGGTGATGACCACCTGAAATTCCGTTGGGTGTTGGGGGTTAACAAGCTGTTTTAAGGCGCGTTTTACTCCGGGGATAGACACAATAAGCCATCCATCCATAAATCAACAACCCTTACCTTTGCACCGCTTATGTCAGATCTGCACATTTACAACACCTATACGCGCCAAAACGAACTTTTTGAGCCATTGCACAAACACCATGTAGGAATGTATGTGTGCGGACCTACCGTGTATGGGCCGCCACACCTGGGTCACGTGCGTGGACCGGTTGTGTTTGATGTGCTGCGCCGCTACCTAGAATTTCAGGGCTATAAAGTACGCCATGTGCGAAACATTACCGATGTGGGCCACCTGGTGGGTGATGGTGATGAAGGTGAAGATAAGCTCTCCAAACAAGCACGCCTGGAGCAGGTAGAGCCCATGGAAGTTGCCCAGACCTATACCGTGGCGTACAATGAAATGTGCCGACAGATGAATGTGTTGCCTCCGACAATAGAACCCCGGGCCAGTGGCCACATCATCGAACAGGTAGAAATGATTCAGGCCATTATCAACGCCGGTTTGGCGTATGAATCCAATGGCAGTCTATATTTTGACGTGCTGGCCTATGCCAAAAATCATGAATATGGGAAGTTGAGTGGGCGCGTTTTGGAAGATCTTGTGGCAGGAGCAGGTAACGAGTCTCGTGAATTGGAAGGACAGGAAGAAAAGCGCAACCCCAACGATTTTGCACTATGGAAAAAAGCCACCCCTGAGCACATTATGCAATGGACGAGTCCTTGGGGCAAAGGGTATCCCGGTTGGCATATTGAGTGTTCCGCGATGAGCCGCAAATACCTGGGGGATGTTTTTGATATTCATGGGGGCGGAATGGATTTGCTGTTTCCTCACCACGAGAGTGAAATCGCCCAGAGTTCGGCCTGCACGGGCCATAACCCAGCAAGGTATTGGGTGCATCACAACATGATCACCATCAACGGCCAGAAAATGGCCAAAAGTCTGAATAATGGCATTCGTGTAGATGAATTGTTTGCGGGCAAACACGCGCTTCTTGCACAGGCCTACAGCCCCATGACCCTGCGCTTCTTTATTCTCCAGGCCCATTACCGGGGAACCCTGGATTTTAGCAACGAGGCCCTGCAGGCCTCCGAAAAGGGCTTGCAGCGACTTATCAATGCCTCCGAACAGGTATTAAAACTTCCAATATCGGATAGCTCAGAATATGGCATTACCGATATTTTTAATGCTTGTTTGCAAAGCATGAATGATGATATCAATACCCCACAGGTGATTGCACATCTGTTTGAGGCCGCCCGAGTGTGCAATTCATGTGCCGATGGAAAAATCAAGCTGGACCGCAGCAATGTGGATGCCTTAAACAACCTGTTCCAAACATGGCTTCATGGGATTTTGGGTGTTCAAGCAGAAGAGAAGCAACAGGGAACAGCCCTGGATGGGGTTATGCAGATGCTGCTAACCATGCGGGCAGAAGCCAAGGCCGCAAAAAACTATGGTTTGAGCGACGAAATCAGAAACAAACTTACCGCGCTGGGTTTTACGATTAAAGATGGCAAGGACGGCAGTTCCTGGAATTTATAAACAAGCATGAAATTAAGCATAGATCTGCAGTGCACATCACCCCCAGAGTGGGTGGATGCGGTGATGGCGGATTTTGATACGTTTTTGCAAGACCATGCCGATTGCGAGCGCAAAGCCAATGGCATGATGATGAGCATGGTGGCCAAATATCCGGATCGGGTAGAAATCATACCCTTGCTGATAGAAACCGCACTGGAAGAACTGGAACATTTCCGAGATGTGTACGCACTGATGCAAACCCGCGGATTGAAGTTGGAAAACCCCTTTGAAGAAGACCCCTACATCAAAGGGCTCATGGCTTTTGTGCGGTCGGGCAGGGATGAACGCTTTCTGGATAGGCTGCTGCTGGCGTCGCTGTTTGAAACCCGCGGTGCCGAGCGGTTTAAGCTCATCTGGGACAGATTGCCCGAAGGGGAACCTAAGAAGTTTTACCACCGATTATGGGCTTGCGAAGCCAAACACGCCCATATTTTTGTGAAAATGGCCCTCAATTATTTTGATGAAAAAACTGTTTATGATAGACTGCTGGCGTTTGCCGCAGAGGAGGCCCGTATCGTTAATAACATGCCAATAAGGGCAGCGCTACACTAACACCCTGTATTATGCCCGGGCATTTCTCCTTTTTCACCCAAAACATTCAAGGAAATGAAGCCGTTTTCGATGAAAACGAAACCCGTCATGCCATACAGGCGTTGCGGTATAAGGTGGGCGATAATATTTCCTTCACAGACGGGCAGGGAAATCGTTATCTAGGCAGCATCAAACACATAGAAAAACAACGATTCACAGCAAGCATTAGCGAAAAGGTTCAGGCACAAGGCCTTCCGGAGTTAACGATTGCAGTGGGAATTATCAAACATGCCGACCGAATGGAGTGGCTGGTGGAAAAATGCACAGAACTGGGGGTGAAAAGGCTTGTGTTTATGCAAACCGACAATACAGAGAAACAGCGCCTTAATGAAGAGCGGTTGAAAAAAGTGGCTGTTGCAGCGCTAAAACAAAGTCAGGGATCTCGTTTACCACTAATGGAAACACAGCCTTTTGCCAATGTGCTTGGAGAAGCCCATGAGAGCCGCCTTATTTGTCACTGCCGCAATGAAATAACCATTCCCACTGTCGGTAAAGAAACCTTAGCAGGAGATTGCCTTGTTCTTATTGGTCCTGAAGGAGACTTCACATCCAAGGAGGTTCAGATGGCAGCAACAGCAGGCTTTTCCGAGTATCCGCTGGGAACGATGATTTTACGTACTGAAACCGCCTGTATGGCTATAGCCGGCAGTTATTTGCTGGGAATGAATCATAAACCGAATAAATAAGGGATAACTTCCGACTTCTGCGACCTAATTTCGCAGCATGAACATCCTTTTGCTGGGTTCGGGAGGCCGCGAACACGCTTTTGCCTGGAAGCTATCGCAGTCAGGAAACCTCGGTAAACTCTACATAGCGCCCGGAAATGCCGGAACGGCCCAATGCGGCGAAAATGTGCTGCTTAATCCCCTTGACTTTGAGTCAGTACTTGCGTTTTGCAGAGATATAAATATTGCACTTGTCCTGCCCGGTAATGAAGATCCACTGGTGGCAGGTATTGTGGATTTTATAAAGCCCCAAAGCATTGCCGTTGTTACATACTGGAAGTTCACTATAAAGAGTCATTTTGCAAAAAATCATTCGTTACGCAAAAAAAAATCAAATTGTCAATCTCGATATACATCGACACAAATAAATTAATCCCTGAGGCACCGAACAGACAACCCGTAACCCTTAACGTTGGTGTACCTGTAAACATTGCCATTGTTGTAATACAGGTAGCGGAGCCAGGCACTGTACGTAAAGTTCTCTGAAGAACTCCACCAGTTACCGTACTTGCCAATGTTGTTGAATGTACCATAGCTGTTACGGTTACCGCCCGGAAGACCTGAAAAGCCGCTGGCATTCGTGCCGTTACCGGGTTCCTTTGGAGCAGAAACAACTCGTGTGTCCCTGCAGGTATGGCACGGTACTTTTTTTCGATACTCATCGTTCCAGTCAGCACAATTGGGGCATGTTTTTGTCCCGCCATAACTAGCCCACCCGCTTGTGCTTTTCATTTTCTTGCCTGCTTCGCTTCCCAAAAAATCAGTTAATTGCATCCATTCTGCGTCACTAGGTATATGATAGCCCGCAGGAGCCAAGCCCCTCAAATCATTAACTGCATACCAGTTGTACAATTTGCCATACTTTGCGCCGTTAGCGGGCTCGTTATCGTAGTAACACCATGCGGGTTGTTTGTTTATTCCCGCTGCTTTCCATTCTGAATTGCTTTTGGCTTGTGGTATGGGGTCGCCATTTCTAAAAGTTGAAACATCCAGATTCTTAGTCATCCAAACTTGAGTGCCAATAGTAACCGTTTGGGCATAATTTATTTGGGTAAACAAAACCGTTATAAGTAATGTAAGCACAGTTTTTATTTTTTTTCTATTCATTTTGCTTTTGTTTTATTTTCCCTACTCTGCTAAAAAAGCTTTTTGTTTTCGCCCTTCAAATTTATAGTTATTATATGTTATTGTTGTTTTTTACCAATATGCGCTAAAATTATATCAAGGAAAAATATCACCCATAAATTACCTAACCCCATGTAACTTCGCAGCATGAACATCCTTTTGCTGGGTTCGGGAGGCCGCGAACACGCTTTTGCCTGGAAGCTATCGCAGTCAGGAAACCTCGGTAAACTCTACATAGCGCCCGGAAATGCCGGAACGGCCCAATGCGGCGAAAATGTGCTGCTTAATCCCCTTGACTTTGAGTCAGTACTTGCGTTTTGCCGCGATAAAGATATCGACCTCATCTTGCCCGGTAATGAAGATCCATTGGTGGCAGGCATCGTAGATTTTATGAAGCCCCACAGTATTGCCGTTGCCGGCCCTGACCAATACGCAGCCACATTGGAGGGCAGCAAGGATTTTGCCAAGGCATTTATGATGCGTCACAACATTCCAACAGCGGCCTACCTAAGCGTATCCGCCGAAAATCTACAACAAGGCAAAGATTTTTTGGCTACCCTGTCACCGCCGTATGTGTTGAAAGCCGATGGTTTAGCTGCCGGCAAAGGCGTTATCATTACCGAAGATAAAGCCGAAGCCGAATCAGTGCTGGACGACATGATCTTGAATGCCCGATTTGGCAGCGCCGGAAAAACGGTCGTCATTGAAGAGTTTTTGCACGGCATAGAAATAAGCTGTTTTGCGGTGAGCGACGGTGAAACCTGGCGCATGCTGGGTAGCGCCAAAGATTACAAGCGCATCGGTGAAGGGGATACCGGCCCGAATACCGGTGGAATGGGCGCGATCAGCCCGGTTCCTTTTGCAGATGAAGGATTTATGCAAAAAGTAACAGACCGCATTGCCAATCCCACGTTTGAAGGGCTAAAAAAAGAGGGGCACCCATTCAAAGGGTTTCTGTTTATGGGCCTGATGAATTGCAACGGCGAGCCCAAAGTGATAGAATACAACGTGCGAATGGGCGATCCGGAAACGGAAGCCATTTTTCCTCGTCTGCGCGTCAATATGAAAGATCTGGCTTTGGCGATTGCGCACGGTGGGCTGGATAAACTTCCTTTTGAAATGGATACAAGAACCGCTGCTACCGTTTTTTTGGTGTCGGCGGGTTACCCCGGAGAAATTGAAAAAGGAAAACCCATGCATATTCCGGCGCCCGGAGCACAAACCTTGTTTTTTCACGCCGGAACCCGGCAAACCGATAATGGTGTGGTTACCAACGGCGGACGGGTACTTGCCATAACATCGCTGGCTGAAAACATTGGCATGGCCGCAGAAATTTCTCTGTTTGCAGCCGAAACAATACAATACGAAGGCAAGTTTTATCGAAAAGACATTGGTAAAGATTTATTGGTATTTCAACCATGAAAAACGCCCCATATTCTATGAGAAACAATCAAATTAAGGCCCGCAGCACCTGGCGACTGCTCATCAATTATTTTTTACGGGGATTGCTGGTTTTATTACCCATAGTGCTGACTGTACTTATCATAGTGTGGCTGGTAAATACCATAAGCAATGTGCTGCACTTAAGAGAAATCAGTGGTAAGGAATTTTTCTTCTATACGCTGCTGGTGGTGTCAATTATTATGGCGGTGGGCTTTATTACCCGAGGTGTAGTTGCACGACAAATCCTGGATTTCTTTGAAGGAATTATTGAGAAGGCCCCGGGCCTGAGTTTTATTTTCGGCACTACCAAAGACATGACCGAGGCCTTTGTGGGGGATAAAAAGAAGTTCACCCAGCCCGTGGTGGTTAATGTGGGCCAAGGAATATTTAGAATGGGATTTATTACCCAGGAAGACATGAAAATTATTGATATGCCGGGCCACAGCGCCGTTTATCTACCCTACAGTTATGGGCTAAGCGGAGAAATGCTGATTGTGGAAACGGGCAAAATAAAACCCATAAATGTTGAGAGCAGCCACTGGACCAAATACATCATCAGCGGGGGTGTTGCGGAGCTTAACGACATGGAATAACCGATGTTTGACCGAAAAATAAAACACTGGGGATAATTTTCACACCGATTTAATCGTTTAACCATAAATATTGCTTTTTTTCGCACCAACCAAACCATGCAACTGCTCATAACGCTTCTTCAAACCGATACTGCCCAGGCATTAGCCAAAGCCGCCCAAAACGCCGAGCATATTTCCGCGCCCATACTGGAAATTATGGTCAAAGGCGGTGTCACCATGATATTTCTGGCTATCGCACTGCTGGCCACCATCTTTTTCCTCATTGAGCGCTACATGTACATAAGCGGACGCGCTAAAATAGACTTTAACTTAATGAATGTGGTTCGGGATAACCTTAAGGAAAACCGTCCTGACAGCGCGCTGGCCTATTGTGCCAATTCACCTACCGCACAGGCCCAGGTGATTGCCACCGGCCTTCGTTTTCTGGGTAGCAACATGCGCGAAATAGAGAGCGCCATGGAAACCCGGGCCAACGTGGAACTTAGCGCCATGGAAAGCAACCTGAACATGCTCAGTCTCATTAGCCGCCTTGCTCCCATGATTGGTTTTGTGGGAACAATATGGGGGGTAATCAATATTTTCTATGCCATCAGCGTGGATAACAACCTCAGTATTGGTGCCATATCTGGCGGTTTATACGTGAAGATGGTTACCAGTTTTGCCGGTCTGCTGGTGGGAATTATTGCCTTCTTTGGCTATCAGATGTATATCCGCAAAATAGACCGCTTTGCTGAGCGCCTGCAGGAACAAAACCTGGCGTTTCTGGAATTGCTGAATAAATCCAACTTCTAATTAACAGCAGCCCATACCATGAAGATAGGAAGGCGCAAACGCGAAGAAGCAGAGGTAGAATCATCGTCACTGAACGATATCATGTTTTTCCTGTTGCTGTTCTTCCTGATTGCCAGCACCCTGGCCAATCCCAATGTAATTAAAGTAATGCTGCCGCAGGCAAAAACCACCAGTACGGTCAGCCCTAAATCCATACCCCTAACGGTTAAGCGTGACGCAGACAACCCCGATGCACTCCATGTTTACATCGAACAAGAAGAAGTAAGCTATGATGAACTTGAAAAACGACTGAAAGATTTGCGCGACAAATACCAGGTTCCGGGCAACAAAGACGCCGGCCTTGTGGTGGTGCTACGTGCCGATGCCAAAGCGTATGTGCAGGATCTGGTAGATGTAATGCAGGTAGGGGCCAACCTGGGCATAAAAATGGTGCTCGCCACCGAGAAAAACCAAAAGTAACCTACTGGCGGTATGAAAAAATCCGCAGCAATCCTCCTTTTATTACTTAGTGTATATAAAACACAATCTCAGCATGCTTGGTCATTCCGCGCCTATCCGGGTTTTTTGGCGGCCCACCACGAGGATATGCAGGCCATGGGTAGTCATGTACTCGGCCTCGAAGCAGCCCGCGAGTGGAGAATAGACAAAGAAGGAGAACTGGCCAAAAATCAGAAACAGCCCTTCGCCGGAATAGGATTGAACCATATTAGATTGTTTAATGACATTAGTGGCAATGTGAGTTCACTATTTGGTTATTACGATGCCGGATTTTATGGAAATGAAAAAACCTCTTACCGATTTCGCCTTACTGCCGGTATCGGAATGCTCTCACGGCAGTGGGATGTTTATACAAACCCCAAAAACAGGGCCATTGGTAGCCGTTTCAATGGCATGATGCAGGCCGCTGTCTATGTGCAAACGCCTGTTTCACCCCGGAAACAAGCACAGTTTGGACTTTCCTTGATTCATTACTCTAATGGCAATTTTGGCCAACCCAACCTGGGTATCAATATGCCATGCCTTTTTCTAGGGATCAAGCAGTTTGATGGTAACAACCGCTTCTATCAGCCACGATACCCGGAAAACCCCAACACCGTTGAATGGCAACCCTCTATTCGTTTTGGGAAAAAACAAATGAGCATGGATGACCCCCGCAATATTTTTAATTACCTGGCTGAGCTCAAATTGTTGTATCCGCATAAACCCTATCGGTTCTGGACTGCAGCAATCACCGGTTTTTATGACAGAACGTATGTTTATACAAAGTTTCAGCCGCTGCCTGCTGCTACTGCCGATAAAATTACGGAAATAGCCATCAGTGGGGGCCACGAATACCGGGTTGGACGAGTAGGTGTGATGGCAGATATGGGGTTTTACCTATATCGCCCCGATAATACCAAAAGAATGTATTATCAGGCGCTGGGGGTAAAATATTATGCATCATCATCGCTCACAGCCATGGTGCGCATGCGCACCCACCTCAGCATGGCTGATTATCTGGAGTGGGGTGTCTCTTATCGGATCCATACCAAAGCCACCGTTAAACCGGGTTTTGGAGAGGGTTTTAAATGGTTTTTTCGGGGATGCAAACCCTAGCGTTAAAAGAATCCTGGGATACGGGGAATATTGAAGCTGCCACTTCGAATGTAGCGGAGGTATAAACCATGTGAAAACTCAGCTCGGGTTCTTTCAAAATCATAATGGGGCTCTATGCGGGCGTCAATCCACAATGAATTGCCTACAATTGGCCGTGAATACACATATCTTAACATGGCAATGCGCCTTGTGTGCTCGTTGGCATAGGGATAGCCCAGGTTTACATTGGAAAACACCGGACTGCCCAGCGTAGAAACAAACTCACGGGAAAACCAGCCGCTTGCAGCAAGATAGTGATAGCGGCCAATTCGCTTTTGAATATTAGCCATAAATGCATACCCGTTTTTCCATGGTTGCTGGGGATTGGGTGAGTTATCCGTGCTTTGAAGCGCGTACGTTTCAATCACCCACCCTGTATCGTTTCCGGCCATTCGCAACCCGGCGGTGGCTGTGATTCTTGTGCTAATTGGGACCGGATTGCGGACGGATTGTCCGCCCTGATGTACTAGCAAGGCCTGCATAGGGATGGAAAAAACGACGCCTTTTCCTAGAGCAAAGCGCGGCTGCAAATGTTGGCCCGCCACCAGCATTTCGCGGTTTCCGTTGCCCGCATTGAAGCGCTGACGCCATTCCAGCCAACCGTCGTAAAACAACCTCTTATTGTCGCGGAAAACCTGAATTCCATATTCTAAGGGTTGGGTCATCACCTGTTCATAATTATACAGCGGCTCTATCAAGCCATGACGTGTGCCGGATTGCAACGCACCGAACACATAGTTCCAGTCATTATAAGAGGTCAGCGACAGCGAAAAAACGGGCTTGACGAGGGTTTTGGCATCACCGTAATTTTCCTGAACCAAAAACCCTGTGGTTAGTCGTGCCTTACCCCCGGGCTGGAGATTAAACACCCCAGCCAGCGAGGTTCTGAAACCAAATAGGGTTTCACCGGGATTTACAGGGTTAAAATATTCGTTGTTTTTGAGAAAAGGGAACACATCAGCTTGTAAACCTATAGATTTTCTGGGTGGAGATGCCTGCCGGTTGAATATTTCATTGGGAAGCTGCGCCCGCAGGGAGTACATACCCATCCACAGCAAGCATAGTATAACCCGGGTCATGCCTGCGAAATTAGGGTTTAGCAAACACAATCTGCAGAATACGGAATCTTTTTACTATCTTCGTATTGGAATGCCCGACCCTGTCGTCACATTGTCTTTGTTGTTGTCATCAACCCCAGATGTGTCAGGGAAATGGACTGTGGTGGTGGCGTGTCTTATCACCTGCGGTTTTTTCGCCGGCATGGAAATCGCCTTTCTTTCTGCCAACAAACTCAGAATAGAACTACGCAGCAAACAAGGCAATTTTACCGCCAAAGTCCTGAGCGGATACCTAAAAAACCCATCGGATTTTATCAGTACTGTGTTGGTGGCAAACAACCTGGCCCTAGTAATTTATGGTATTTATATGGGAGAAATACTGGATGCCGGACTTGGACCGCTGATTCCCAATCACTTTCTAAAATTTTCCATCATCACCATTTTAAGTACCATCATTGTGCTGGTTACTGCTGAATATTTACCCAAAAGCTTGTTTCGCATTAACCCTGATACCATTCTGTTTTCACTGGCGCTGCCCTTTAGGTTTGTTCATCTGCTACTATGGCCGATTATTTTCTTTTCTAAAAGAAGCAGTGGCTTCCTACTCAGGATTTTTACCCGTACCAAAGTGAGCGAAAGCACCGTTGTGTTTAGCAAGGTGGACCTCGATAATTATATTGTATCACTGGAAAACACCGGACAGGCAGAAACCACCGATATTGACACAGAAGTGTTTAGAAATGCCCTGGAATTCAGCGATGTAAGGGTTAGGGATTTTATGGTTCCTAGGACCGAACTCATTGCCTTGGATATTGAAGACAATGTAGAAGAGTTAAATAAAGTATTTGTTGAGACAGCTTTGTCTAAAATATTGATATATAGAGAAAACATAGACCATATTATTGGGTTTGTGCACCAAAGTGAAATGTTTGGAAAACCCTCTCGAATTCAGGATGTGCTTAAACCCGTTTTGATTGTAAACGAGAGCATGCAGGCACATGATTTGCTCCGCGACTTTATTCAAAAACGCAGAAGTGTGGCTGTGGTGGTGGATGAGTTTGGCGGAACAGCCGGGCTGGCGGTGATTGAAGATGTTATTGAGGAAATTTTTGGTGAAATTGATGATGAATTTGATACCGAGCAACTCACTGAAAAAGAGGTAAACCCCGGTCAGTATCTTTTTTCTACCCGTCATGAAATTGACTATTTAAACGAAAAATACAGACTAAACCTCCCTGAAGGCGATTATCATACCCTGGGTGGCTATGTGATTTCTATTTGTGGTAGGATACCTCGGGTTCGTGAAAGTATTCGAGAGGGCTCTTTTGAATTTATTATTACCAAAGCCAAAGGGGCTAGGATAGAAGAAGTAGAGTTGTTTATCCGGAATGAAGAAGCATAGTTTGTTACTGTCGGTTTTATTGTTTTCCTTTTGGTCATTGCCCGCACAGGTTCTTCGGGTTGTTGATGATGCCGGTTTGATAAGGAAATTCAATCAGGGAGAAAAACCCCGTATTATCAACTTCTGGGCCACCTGGTGTAAGCCCTGCATGGAGGAAATGTCCCATTTTGTAAAAGCAGACAGCCTGTATGGCGACAAAGTAGACTTTGTTTTTGTGGCTTTTGATAGGTTAAAAGATACTGCCAGGGTACGGCAGAAAATTGCTGAACATCACATTCCCGGGGAGCATTTGCTCATCAAAACCAACGACATGGGCAATCTTATCAATGCGGTAGATTCCACATGGGGAGGGGCCTTGCCGGTCACCTGGTTCTCCTCCGGACAATACAAAGGCAGCAAGCAGGATTCCTTTGAACATTTTAACGACCTGAAACGTTTTATAGAAACATTTTTAAACCTAAAAGAATAAAAACATGAAACATCTGTTGTTTTCCGCCGCCATCATTGCCGCTATGGCATTTAATACCGCTGTAACCGGTTACAAACCCGGAGATACCGTTCAGGATTTTAAATTGCCCAATATCGACGGTAAGAAATTGAGCATGTCATCTAACAAAACGGCCAAAGGGTATATTGTGGTGTTTACCTGCAACCATTGTCCGTTTTCTGTTGCATACGAAGACCGCATTATTGCATTGCACAACAAATATGCGGCTCAGGGCTACCCTGTGCTGGCGATCAATCCAAACGATGCCGTGCAATATCCTGATGACAGCTACCCGGAGATGCAGAAACGGGCCAAAGACAAGGGTTTCACCTTCCCATACCTTCACGATGAGTCGCAGGCCGTGGCCACAAAATGGGGCGCAGAGAGGACTCCTCATGTTTACGTAGTGAAGAAAGAGAAAAAGAAGTTTGTGGTGAAATACGTGGGGGCGATTGACAACAACTCTGAGGATGCTTCCGCAGCCGATAAGAAATATGTGGAAGATGCGGTAAATGCATTGCTGTCTGGCAAAGACCCAGAAGTGAACTTTACCAAAGCCATTGGTTGCCGCGTAAAATGGAAGAAAAAGGCAGGCGAATAGCCGCTATTGAATCGAGAATTTAACGTAAATACTGCTCGCGATTTTTATTTTCTTGAAGTCTATAGGGTCCAGATAATCCGGTTCATTTTCGTATGACTGCAGCTTATCCAGTCTTTTGCTAGCGTTGGCCATGGCCCAAACAGGCTGAGGGTATTGCGCATCGTTTTCCCTCACTATCTGTGGCTTGCCGGTTTTTTCACCAATGGCTCCAAGCAAATAATCCGCCTTGTTTTTAGCCGCTTTAATTGCCATAATTTTCACCACTTTTCTCAGACTGTCAATTTTTGAGTGCTGCACATGAGAAACATAGGCATCGGTAATTTCCAGTTTGTCTAGCTCTGTAAACACCTGCCCCAAAATCGTAGCATTGCTCAATTTTAGCGAATATTGCTTTTGGGTAATTACCCCCTTTTTTCTCCATTCAATGCGCACATAATCGGCATTGGCATCGGAAAGAGAAAGGTTTTTTAAATCGACCTTTAGGTTTTTCAATGCATTCTTGAGGTTCTGCTCTTGCTCTTCTACCGTGACGGTTTTTTTATTAATGCTGCGTTCACGCAGGGTAATGGCCACATAGATTTCATCGGGGATTACCTCCAGTTCTCCGGCACCATTGACCTCTATGTAGGGTTTTTCTTCAATGACAGGGTTTTGTGAACTGAGGGACGCAGCCAACAGGCAAAATGCGGGTAATAATAAATGTTTCATTTGCATGGGTAAAGAACGGAGTTTTATCAGGTACATTGTCTGCTTTTAGTCACCATCCAACAGGTTGCCAAAACCACCTAGGATAGAACCTTCTTCTTTTCTGCCGCCGGTGCCATAAGACAATATTCTGCTGGCCAAACGGCTAACAGGCAAGGTTTGCAGCCATACTTTACCGGGACCTTGCAGCTTGGCAAAAAACAGACCTTCGCCGCCAAAAACAGCGTTTTTTATACCCCGTACAAATTCTATATCGTAATCAATGTCTTTGGTATAAGCCACCAAACATCCAGTATCCACGCGCAGCGATTCTCCCGGTTGCAGGGTGCGTTCCATGATGTAGCCCCCGGCATGCACAAATGCCAACCCGTCGCCCTCGAGCTTCTGCATAATAAAACCTTCACCGCCAAACAGGCCTGTTCCGAGTTTTCGCTGAAATTCAATGCCCACGCTCACGCCTTTGGCAGCGCATAAAAACGCATCTTTCTGACAAACGATTTTTCCTCCCAGCTCATACAAGTCAAGGGGTATAATTTTACCTGCATAAGGTGCCGCAAAAGATACCGTTCTGCGCGTGTTACCGTAATTGGTAAAGGCCGTCATAAAGAGACTTTCACCGGTTAGCAGGCGTTTGCCGGCACTGAACAGTTTGCCCATAAATCCGCCACCGCCGGCATTGGAACCATCGCCAAAAATGGTTTCCATTTGGATGTTGTCATCCATAAACATAAAACTGCCGCTCTCTGCCACCACAGTTTCTTGTGGATCCAGCTCAATCTGAACGCACTGCATTTCCTCGCCGTGCAGTTTGAAATCAATTTCGTGATTGCTTTTCATAAATATTTACAAAATAAACAAGAGTTTAAACTCTCTGAATAAAAATCAGATAAACAATTTGTTTTTTTTGATAATCCAACAACGCATCAGGTTTTCATCAACCGAAAGGTGATGTTAATTCTGGGGGTGCTCACCAATTTTGTTTTGGGGAGTTCGTGCCACCAGCTTTCCTGGCAAAGGTCTTTCATCAACAGAAGACTTCCGGAGGGTAGCAGCACCCTGATTTTTTCTTTTGATTTTTTATGCCTGAACACAAACGGGCGCTCTGCCCCAAAACTCAGCGATGCAATGCCACTGTTAGGCACGATACTGTCTTCGTCATCGCTATGCTTTCCCATTCCCTCCATGCCATGGTGGTAGAGGTTCAATAATGCGCTATTGAATACACAACCCGTAGTGGCCTCACACTTTTTTCGGAGTTCTTCCAGCACCGTTGAAAACGGCAGGGCTGTTCTTTCTATGTGTGAATAAGCATATCGGAACGGCTGTAATCCATACCAGGCCGTTTTTCGGCCCATAACAAGGTGCTTTCCAAACATCACCACTTCGTCGTTTTTCCAGGCGGATGATGTCAGTAAGGTATCAAAATATTGATGCGATTCGTCGGGTGTGCACCAGTTTTCATACAGCAGTGCGTCGCCGTCAAAAGGCAGGATAGATTGCGGCGTTGACATCTCATACAAAGGTAAGCGCCTCTTGCGATTGTTGCAGGGGCAATCTTAAACCGTCTGCATGCCTTAACTTCGCACCATGATTATCGACATGCAAGGCAAAACTGCGGTGGTGTGCGGAAGCACTGCCGGCATCGGAAAAGCAACCGCCATAGAGTTGGCCGCATCTGGTGCCACCGTGATCCTATTGGCCCGCAATGAAGAAAAACTCAAACAAACCCTATCTGAGTTGCCCGGAAGCGGACACAGCTATGCTGTGGCCGATTTTAGCAACCCAGCCCAGGTGGCCGAAGTGGCTGCCCAAATTGCTGAGGCCAACAAAGTGCACATACTGGTTAACAACACCGGAGGTCCGGCTGCCGGTCCGGCCCATACCGCGGAACCCCATGCGTTTCTGGAGGCATTTCAACTTCATCTTATCAACAACCACACTCTTGTGCAGGCGTTTATTCCCGGCATGAAATCCGCCGGCTATGGCCGCATCATCAACGTAATCAGCACCAGCGTGAAAGTGCCGCTTCCAAACTTGGGTGTGAGCAACACCATACGCGGTGCAGTTGGCAACTGGTCTAAAACCCTGGCCAACGAACTGGCCGGGTTTGGAATTACGGTGAATAACGTGCTTCCCGGAGCTACCGAAACTGAACGGCTTAGCAGCATTATCAAAAATAAAAGCATCAAAACCGGCACCCATACGGATGAGGTGAAAGCGGAAATGTTGCACGAAATCCCCGCCGGACGATTTGGCAAACCCCAAGAGGTGGCCAATGCGATTTGCTTTCTGGCCTCTGATAAGGCGTCCTACATTAACGGCACCAATATGGTGGTGGACGGAGGGCGAACCGCCTGTCTTTAAGCGTTATGAATACCTGGATTCAAGCATTTCGTCCTAAGACCTTGCCATTGGCTATCAGTGGTGTTTTGCTGGGTTCTGCCCTGGCCATCATGCATGGTCAATGGAACGCCAATATTGCTATCCTTGCTGGCCTTACTGCGATAAGCTTGCAAATTTTAAGCAACCTCGCAAACGATTATGGTGATTTTATAAAAGGGACAGACAACGCAGCCAAGCGCATAGACAGGGCTTTGTCTTCGGGAAGCATTTCCCCGGCAGCCATGAAAGGAGCTATTGTCATCAATGCTAGCGTTTCGTTTATGCTAGGTTTGCTTTTGCTATGGCTTTCATTGAGAAATAATATTCAGACACTAGGATTGTTTCTGGTCTTGGGTGTTTTGGGTATTTTGGCTGCGCTTTTTTACACCCTGGGCAAACGCGCATTTGGGTATTCAGGCCTGGGAGATGCGGTGGTGTTTGTGTTTTTTGGCCCGGTGGCAGTGTGTGGTACCTTTTTTCTGATGGCGGGTACACTAATGCCCCAAATTTGGCTGGCGGCGTTTGGAATGGGTTTGTTAAGTGCTGCCGTATTGAATGTAAACAATATGCGGGACATCCAAACCGATAATCTGGCTGGGAAACGCACGCTTGCTTTGCGACTGGGCAGGATAATGGCGTTGTTGTACCACAAACTACTGGTGTTGGTGGGCTTTGTTTCGGTATTTTTTAGTTTTTTGAGCGATGCGGGTTCCCTGACCATAAGGCCTAATCTTACAGAACCCATGCTGCTGCTATTGGTGTATTCGCCCATAATCATACTTTTCACACGGCATGTGAGCCGAGTTTCAGACCTTAACAAGCAAGCTGCTCCTCATAGCCCGGAAGATCGGTCGCCTTGGAATATTGAGTTGAAAAACCTTAGTCTTTCCATTTTGTTAATGGTGGGCATTTACCTATTCACCACATTGATTTTCGTTAAATGAACACTCTTTAACCACGAAAAAGTTAGTTGTGTTGTGGTTGCCGGTCTTTAAGTTTTCCTGTAACAAAATAATACACGGGCACTCCCAGCGCCACAATTCCCAGCCCTATCCCCGAGTTTTTCCATTCAAACACCATCAGACTTACAGCCACAAAACCGGCCAGAACGAGATAAAGAAGGGGAAGTATCGGATAAAGGGGAACTTTATATGGCCGCGTTACATTGGGCTCTCTTTTTCTAAGGATAAAAAGGCCGGCTACTGTAACCATGTAAAAAATCAATGATGCAAAGGTGCAATAGTTTAGCAAATCGCTGTAACTGCCGCTGAGGCATAGTATTGAGGCCCAACCGGCTTGTGCCCATAATGCACGTGCCGGAACTCCATTTTTATTTAAACGGGCAGCCCCTTTAAAAAATAGTCCATCCTTTGCCATCGTGCTAAACAACCGGGCACCGGCCAGTATCATCCCGTTATTGCAACCAAAAGTGCTAACCATAATCAGCAAAGCCATGATCAACAGACCGGGTTCACCAAAAATGGTTTGTGCCGCCAAAGTTCCAACCCGCTCAAAGGGCGCATGGCTGATACCTGCGGCCACACCCTCTGCCCCCGGCTGTCCCTGCATGGGCAACACGGTTAAATAGGCAATATTGGCCAACAAATACAGCAGGGTTACCAACAGGGTTCCTAAAAACAAACTGCGGGGAATATTGCGCTCAGGGTTTCTTATTTCACCAGCTATGAAGGTTACGTTATTCCAGGCGTCAGAACTAAAAAGACTCCCCACCATGGCAGTACCAAAGGCCGCCACAAGGGCTATTGAACCTAAATTTTCCCATATTTGGTTTGTTTTTGAAAAAGACAGTGCTTTAAACGGGTTGGCAAGGTTCTCATCCCAGTAATTGTGTTCGCCGCCAATGATGAAAGCTGCGGTCACCAAGCCCAGTATGGCCAGCATTTTGGATAAGGTAAACAGGCGTTGAAGCCATTTGCCTTCCTCAATGCCCATGGTGTTGATGGCGGTCAGAAAAAAGATGAGTCCGATGGCAAGCACCTGTGCCCAAGAAACGCTGAAGCTACCTATTTGCAGAAAAACATGGTTTTCATTCCAAAAAGGAAAAATTTGTCCGGTGTATTTGGCAAAAGCCACAGCCACGGCAGCGATTACACCGGTCTGTATTACGGTAAAAACGGTCCATCCGTATACAAAACCGGTAAGCTTTCCGAATGCTTTTTGAATGTAAACGTATTGCCCGCCGGCCTTGGGCATCATGCTAGCTAACTCACCATAACTGAGTGCCCCCAAGAGGGTAATTAAGCCTGCCAGCAGCCAGGCCAGTAGCAACCATCCTGAGCTGCCAACACCTCGCGCCATACCGGCAGAAACAATAAAAATACCTGAACCAATCATGCTTCCCGACACAATCAGTGTTGCATCGAGTAGCCCCAGTCCTTTTTTGTCAGAAGGTGTTTTCAACCGGCCTATTGTTTCTCGAAGTCGGAAGCGTGGGTGAGTATTTCAGCAGGATTACGGAGCTTACTTCGTTGCTTGCTGTAGAGAAAATAAATGAGCAGCCCGGCAATCATCCACACGGCCGCCACAATGAGCGTTTGGCTGTCCAACCCAATAATCATACCCAGGCAAACCAGGGCGCCCATGATGGGGACAAAAGGCACCAGTGGTGTTTTAAAGGGACGTTGAATTTCGGGGGAGGTTTTCCTCATAATCAGCACGCCAATACTCACCAGAATAAAGGCGAACAAGGTGCCAAATGATGTTAAATCTCCGGCCACATGAATGGGAACAAACGCAGCAAACAACCCCACAAACACAAACAGGATGATATTGGCTTTGTAGGGGGTTTGGAATTTGGGGTGCAAGTCTGAGAACACTTTGGGAATGAGCCCATCAGTGCTCATGGTGTAAAACACCCGGCTTTGGCCCATCAGCATCACCAAAATTACTGAAGAGAAGCCGGCAAGAATGGCAATGGTTACTGCAGTTGCCAACCAGCCGTATCCGGGCATAAAATTGGAAATGGCATAGGCAACGGACGCTTCACCGCCTTTGGCAGGATCGGCAAAATCTTTCCAGTTGGCCACGCCCGTCAATACATGTCCAAAAAGTATGTACAATATGGTGCAAACCACCAATGACCCCAATATACCGATGGGCATATCACGCTTGGGGTTTTTGGCTTCCTGTGCTGCGGTAGAAACGGCATCGAAACCAATGAATGCGAAGAAAACAATACCGGCACCACCGATAATTCCACCCCAGCCGTGCCGGAAGAATCCGTCATAAGCATTTTTAATTTTGCCATCCGGATTCAGCACAGGTGCGGTACCTTCGGGTATTAAATAGGGCTCGTAGTTAGCAGGATTGATAAATTTCCAGCCAATAAAAATGAACAGCAGCACAATGGCAACCTTCACAAAAACGATAATGGCATTGATAAACGCTGATTCCTGTGTGCCTTTGATGAGCAACAGGGTAAGTAAACTGAGAATTCCAATAGCAGGAAGATTCATTATGCCCTGCACCCCGCTTTGAGAAACCTCAAACGGGGAATGACACCATTCATACGGAATCCCGCCTCCCAGCAGGTTGTTCAGATATTCGCTCCAGGCGATGGAAACGGTGGCGGCACCCAATGCATATTCCATGATAAGGGCCCAGCCGATGATCCAAGCCACAATTTCGCCCATGGTAACATAGCTATAAGCATAGGCACTTCCTGCAATGGGAATCATCGATGCAAATTCGGCGTAGCAAAGGCCTGCAAAAGCACAACCAATGGCGGCTACAATGAACGCCAGGGTAACACCGGGTCCGGCGGCCTGTCCGGCTGCAGCGGCAGTTCTCACAAACAAACCGGCACCAATGATGGCGCCAATGCCTAGTGCAACCAGGCTCCATGCACCCAAGGTGCGTTTTAAGCTACTGCCTTCGGCTTGCGCCAGCAGTTCGCCAAGGGGTTTTTTCCTCCAAAGTGACATACGTAAGTGTTTTCGTTGTCCGACAAATATAGTCCTATTCATTTTTTATTATTAAATAGACTTTATTTTTTTGCAAATGCTTGTGTTTTTCATGTTTTATTACCAGTTTCGTACTGACATAATTATGAAAACACATATACTCACCCTCCTTGCGCTTATCGGTTTTGCTACAGCCCATGCGCAGGCCCCCAATGGATTTCCTTATCAGGCAGCCATGCGTAACGCCGCCGGCCAACCACTAGCCAGTCAGTCCGTAAGCTTGCGCTTTACCCTGAGAGAAGGCAGTGCCTCCGGTACCATTCTCTATAGAGAAACCCAATTGAAGACCACATCAGCCCAAGGGATGCTCATTGCCACAGTAGGAAGTGGCAGTGTGGCTCAAGGCGCCTTTCCAACAGCAGCCCAATGGGCTTCAGGCGCTAAATATCTGCAGGTAGAGGCAGATGCTGCCGGTGGAAGTAATTTTGCTGAAATCAGCAACACCCAGCTGATGGCAGTGCCTTATGCCTCTTTTGCCAATAATAGTAGCACCGCTACCACTGCAAACACAGCCAACGCATTAACACCAAGTGCTACTATTTCGCCATCACAAATAACCGGCGGTGGTGCCACTGCAGGCCAAATTTTAAAATGGAACGGTACTGCATGGGCACCCGCCTCTGCAGGTTCTTCAACCGTGCCATTAACCCAATTGGAACAAGGCGGAGCAACAACCGGCCAGATTATTAAGTGGAA
>CAYYXG010000021.1:32712-46979 GCA_964475595.1 uncultured Flavobacteriaceae bacterium | reverse complement strand
TATTTCACTCCTTCGGAGTTCCGTGTATCGATTATGGCATTTTCTATAAAAATGCCGCTCCTACGGAGCTGAAATGCGCTGGTTTGCCGGTTTACGTCAGGTTTGTGTTTTCTAAAAGCAGGACGCATAAGCCCCATCGGGGCGATATATTAATAACACAGCCGCAAAATAAATCCTCAACTCCGTATGAGTGGCATAGAAAAGTTTTACCGCTTCACGAAGTCTACCGACTTCGGACACAGAGGTTACATCTCAAGCAGATTGTAGTTATGCCCTTTTACAGGGATAATAGCGCGGCTGAAATCTATGTCGGCAGCCAGCTGCTCCATCTGTCGGGCATCGCCGTGCACCAGAAATACACCCTTGGTATTCTTGCCCGCACTGGCTTTCAGGTATTTCAACAAACCCGCATGATCCGGGTGGGCGCTAAATGCATCCGTCCTTCTGATATCCGCACGCACAGGCCTTTGCTTGTAGTTAATCTCCACAAAATTCTGTCCCTGCAACAAGCGGTGTCCCAGCGTTCCCTCGGCACAAAAACCTGCTATCAGTATGGTGTTGCGTGCATCGCCCACATTGTTTCTCACGTGCATTTGTATGCGTCCGCCTTCCACCATACCAGCCGCGGAAATAATCACGCATGGCTCCGGCAATACGCTTAACAAATCGCTTTCTCTTTCATGTTCCACCACGTTCAACAGCGGAAAATCAAACAAAGAGCCATATTGCTTCTGAAATGCAGCCGCTTCCTCATTCAGGTGGTCTACATTGTGCTGATATACCGAGGTGCTGCGTATGGCCAGCGGACTGTCGGTAAATACCTTGATATGCGGGAGCCTGCCGCTGCGAAACAACTGATTGAGCGTGAAAATGATGGCCTGTGTACGTCCCACACTAAACGCGGGAATCACCAGCTTACCGCCCTTTTCCACGCAGGTTTCCTGCACATGTTTTAGCAGTTCTTCTTCTGCACGCATGGGTGAAACCACGTGATTGCGGCCCCCGTAAGTACTTTCGGAAATGATATAATCCGGCTGAGGCATGGGCTGCGGGTCGGGAACCAGTTTGCTTTGGTAATTGCCCAGATCGCCCGTAAAACCAATGGTTTTAACACCTTCGGTTGTTTTCACATGCAGCACCGCACTGCCTGCACCCAATATGTGTCCGGCCTGCAGAAACTCCACGCTGAGTTCTTCGTTGAATTCGTATTTGTGGCCGTATTCCATCAGCAGGGCCATGTCCATCATATCGGCAATGTGCTTGCGCGAATACAAAGGCTGTGGTTCGCTGCCACCGTAGTGTTTGCCCTTTTTATTGTGTTTCCGCTTCAGCGCCTTCATTTTTGCGGCAATTTCCATGCGCTGTATATTCAGACTGTCCTGCAGCAGGTAATCGCTGAGTTCCAGCGTAGGCGGGGTACACAAAATTTTACCGCTAAAACCCTGACGGATCAGGTTGGGAACATTGCCGCTGTGGTCTATGTGGGCATGCGTCAATATCAGCAAATCAATGCTTTTGGGATCAAAAGGAAATCGGCTGTTGCGCTCCTCAAACTCACTGCGTTTATCATAGTCCAGGCCACAATCCACCAGCACCCGCGTGCCACCGGGCAATTCCAATAAATGCTTGCTGCCGGTAACCTGCTGTGCTGCACCCCAAACCGTGAGTTTCATGGGGCGAAAATACAGCGATTTGAAGGGAATTGGGATTGTGTTTTAGAAAAACAAGATAGATAGGGAGATCATTGAATACGGTTGGCTTTAAAATGAAAAGAAAAACAACTTGTATCAGTTATAATAGTATACTATATTTGAAGAAAATATGCTACAGAACTTTGCCAAACGCACCGGAATTGGGGTGATTGGGGAGGTCTGGTGGCGTGTGTAAATAAGTTATGAGAAGATATAAATATCCTTAGCAGTCCATTTTGGGTAGATAAGGATGTAAATATCATCCATATAAACAAGTTACCAGTAATTTTAAAGACGAATCTAAATGGTAATAATAATCTAAAACACAACAAAATGAAAAAAACAATCACAATTCTGACCATGGTCTTTCTTTCCACTTTGACCGTTTCAGCTAAGACAATTACAGTGAAGATTAATAATAAAACGGAACAACTGATTACACAACTTGACTATTGGTTAGGATCAAGCACTGAATCAAATGGAGCGGGAATAGCATTTTCTTCAAAGGGAACTCTTCAAATTGGTTCTGACGTTACATTTCCTGTTGACTTTCACAAAACGAAAAGAAACACCTTACTAGTTCGTGGGTATTTGACAGGCGGAGGATATGTATCTCAAAGGTACACAATTTCTGAAGGGGAAAACCCAGTAATTACAATGTACAACATTGCTGTTAAACCTAAAACAGATGAACTAAAAAGAGTAATGGAAAAATTTACCGAGTTAAAATTAAGTGATGGCAACTATGTAAAAACTAGTAAAGAAAACGGAATAGACGCATATATTGGTGCAATTTACATTTATAACGGTGAAGACATCATTTATAAGATTGCACCAGGAGTTTTAAAAACGAAAATACGACAAACATCACAGCCTAGTTTAAATCAAAAAATAACTGGTATATTTTCAAGTGAAACTTCAGTGGACGGAAAACTAAATCTTCCTTTTGTGTCTGCAAGCTCTGCGTTTTCTAGCGGTGATATTGCAAAGTTTAGTTGGGAAATCGAAGATGTTGGGGAATATAATTGGTCATCAGAGGATGGAAAAGACTTAGCGGAGTTATTTACCAAATTACCTCAAGAAACTAAGAATGCACTGATAAAGATTTATGAAAACTATCCAAATGCTAGAATGAAGTTTCTTGATAAAGCATTTGTAATTGGACGTCTAGAAGTTACGACTTTTAAAAGTAAAAAAATAGCAACAAACATAGAATTAAACGGAGCAAATTATGTCACTGCAAATGGAAATTACCTTTTCGTAGACGACCTCAAAGATGAATTTATTTTGAAGGATGTAATAACAGAAGTTAGCGGATATGACGCAACTATACTTTTGAAATCACTTTATTTAGACTACAAGACACAAAATAATATTGCTATGAAAGGAGAAGAGCATGAGAGAATAAAACAAGAATATAATTTTCTCAGGAATCTTTATCCTGAATATTTACAAGAAACTAGCGATGTTAATATAATGAAAAAAGCACTTGCTGACCTTGCTAATGACCCAAAAGCTAAAATTTCATTTATTAAGAGTTCTCTCAAGAATGAGCAAATAAAAATCAACACAATACCGACTGGTGAATAAAAACTACTGGTAACAGCACATTGGCAATAGGCGGGGTTTCGTGCTCCGCAGACAGTTTTGAGGTAGCCGAAAGTTCAGTTCTCCGAATTAACTTTTGTGCTGAAAAGCCCGCCCATCGCCAATCTGCAAAACGTTAGCTTTGATAGCAGTTTATCCATACAGCCTTTGGCAAAATAAAAACGAGCGTAAAATTTACCCTCATCTCCTGAACGAGAGTAGTTATTCACTAACTTTACCCTCGTATTTAGAATGATCGTAAAACTTACACTTGAATTAAATGAGTAAATTCAACCGAGACATACCATACAACGATCTTCCGTTGCTACCTCCAATGGAAGACATAGAAACCAAAAACATTCTGCGCAAAACTATTTCGGCTGGTAGAGCATTGGCTAAACTAAACGGGGTGCTTTTGAATTTACCAAATCCAACTTTGTTCCTGGACACAATTTATTTACAAGAAGCAAAAGCAAGTTCAGAAGTAGAAAATATCATCACAACAAATGATGAACTTTATAAATCAATAGTTGCCGACAAGAAAGTAGAAAACCCGGCCACTAAAGAAGTTTTGCGTTACAAAGAAGCACTTTGGCTTGGCTTGGAAAAAATTAAAAGTAAACCATTTATCACAACGAATCTATGTATAAGTATTGTTCAGTGCATAAAACAAAATAAGGCTTCTATTCGTAATACGCCAGGAACAACTTTAAGTAACACAAAAGGTGAGGTGATTTATACACCACCAACCGGAGAAGCGATTATTCGTGAGAAGATGGCCAACTTAGAGAAGTTTATAAATGAAGATCTAACCATTGACCCCCTTATAAAAATGGCGTTAATGCACTACCAGTTTGAAGCAATTCACCCATTTTCTGATGGTAATGGAAGAACAGGAAGAATATTATTGTTATTGTATCTCAAACTTTCGGGATTGCTAGAAACCCCAGCAATTTATTTAAGTGAATACATTATTAAAAACAAATCTGATTATTACAAGTGCTTGCGCAGCGTAACTGAAAACAACGATTGGGAAAATTACATTTTGTATATGTTGGATATGATTGAAGAAACATCAACAAAAGGATTAATGCGTTTGAATAAAATTACCAATGCAATGACAAAAACTTCCGAAGAAATAAAAGCAAAACTTCCGAAAATCTATTCAAAAGATTTAGTGGAGATTTTATTTCGTTTACCTTACACTAAACGCCAGAATATGATTGATGAAAACATCGGTAATCCTAAAACAGTTGGAAATTATTTGATTATGTTAGAGGAAAACGGATTTTTGACTTCAGTAAAAGTGGGAAAAGAAAAGCTGTACTTAAACCAAAAGCTACTGAAAATATTAGAAGATAAATAAATACGCTTCAACAGTAGTCAAAGGCTGAAGGAAATGCCGCAGCCCATAATCATTACCTCACCACCGACATTCCCCCATCAACCCCCATCACCTGACCGGTAATCCAGCCACTTTGCTCACCTAGGAGAAACACCGCCAGTGAGGCGATGTCTTCGGGTTTACCCACACGGGCCAAAGGATGTCTTTTTGCGGAGGCCTCGGCTTTCTCAGGGCTGGATAACAATTTAGCCGAAAGTGGCGTTTCTACTAGACTCGGCGCAATGGCGTTCACACGGATAGAAGGGGCCCATTCCGCCGCTAAACTGCGGGTTAACCCTTCAATGGCGCCTTTGGCAGCGGCAATGCTGCTGTGGAAGGCCATGCCCTGCTGAACGGCTACCGTGCTGAACAACACCACAGACGAACCCGGAACGGCTTTCAGCCCTAATTGCAGTTTCTGCAACAAACGAACTGCCCCCATCACGTTCAGATCGAAATCCTGCTGAAATTCCTCGGGCTTTAAGCTCCGGAACATTTTCAAATTGATGCTGCCTGGACAATACGCCACGCCATCAATGGGGCCCTCTATTGCCGGCAATTCTGATGGTTGAGAAAAATCGTGGGCAATATGGCTCAGCGCTTCATGTGCAATGCCAGGCGCCGTGCGACTTATGCAGGTTACTTTGTTTCCTTGATTCAGCAATTGCTGAACAATTTCAAGCCCAATACCATGGCTTCCGCCGGCAATAACAAAATGTTTCACCCAAAACAAACAAGGGGCAGGCCCTTATTGTTTAATAGCGCTTCTTAAACTTCTTTTTGTCGTTGCTTTTGTTTTTGTCTTTGCTGTAGTATCCGCGTTTTTCAAAATCGCCGGGCTTGCCTTTGTCACCGGGCTTTTTGCGCTTGGTAAAACCGTCTTCAGACATACCCTGCAGTTCCACGCGCACCTTGCGGTCGTTCACCTTCTCTTTGTTCAGGGTGTCCATGATGCGTTGTGTGCTATCCTGATCGGCTTCCACAAAAGTATGTGTGCGGTGAATTCTGATTTTACCGAAATCCACATTGCCCAAACCACAATCATTCAGCCAGCGGAGCATGGTTTTTTTGTCAAAACCATCTAGTTCTCCCACAGAAAGGAAGAACTTCTGAAACTGCCCGTTTCCGCCCTCATTGCCGCGCTCTCTGCGCCCTGAAGACATATCATTGATATCGGAAGCACCTTCGTAATACTCAATAAACTTGCGCAACTCAAGACTGGCCAGTTTTTCAATGAGCTCCTCACGGGTGATTTTCTTCATCTTCTCATAGAAAATGCTGAGATAAGCATGAATGCTCTGCTGATCGGGCTCTTCCGCTGCCAGTTCATCCACAAAGTGCGAAAATTTAGCCCTCACCACATCATCGCCCGCAGGCACCTGCATCTGGGTGAAATGCGCCTTGGTCATTTTTTCCAGGCGATGCACTTTCTGCAAATCGCGCTGCCCGATAATGCTGATGGAAATACCTTTTTTGCCGGCACGGGCTGTACGGCCGCTGCGGTGGGTATATACTTCCAGTTCGTTGGGTAAACTGTAGTTGATTACGTGGGTAATATCGCTCACATCAATGCCGCGTGCAGCCACGTCGGTAGCCACCAGCACATTCAGGTTTTTGTTGCGGAAACGCCCCATTACCTTATCGCGCTGCGCCTGGCTTAAATCACCGTGCAGTGAATCGGCATTGTAGCCATCGTGAATGAGCTTTTCGGCCAGCTCCTGACACAAACTGCGGGTTTGGGCGAACAGGATGCCATAAACATCCGGAACAACGTCCAGAATGCGTTTAACGGCCTCATAGCGGTGTTTTTCGCGCACCACGTAATAGTGGTGTTCGATATTCGCATTGGAGGTGTTTGCCGCCAGGCTGATTTCCCGGGGATTGTGCATGTATCTTTTTGAGATATTGCGCACCTCTGGAGGCATGGTGGCACTGAACAGGCAGGTCTGACGCTCTTTGGGAGCATGCGAAAGAATATGGTCAATATCTTCCTGAAAGCCCATGTTCAGCATTTCATCGGCTTCGTCCAGTACAATCACCCGAATCTGATCCAGATGAACGACTTTTCTTTCCAATAGGTCAATCAGTCGGCCGGGGGTGGCTACCACTATATTGGCACCGCGTTTCAGCAGAGAAATTTGATCGCGTATGCTGGCACCTCCATACACAGGCACAATGCTCACACCCGGTTTGAAAGCCGCAAAGGTTTCCAGGTCGCGGGAGATTTGCATGCAAAGCTCGCGGGTGGGTGCGAGTACCAACCCTTCGGTAAATCCGGAAAATTCCAGTTTTTGCAACAAAGGCAGGCCAAAAGCGGCTGTTTTTCCGGTTCCGGTCTGCGCCAGGGCCACCAGATCGGTGTTTTCTTCCAGCAGCGCAGGAATGGCCTGAGACTGTACAGGTGTGGGCGTTTCAAAGCCCAGTTTATCGAGGGCAAGCAGAATTTCAGGGTCTAAGCCCAGTTCTTTAAATTTAGTCATTAATACGGTTTGAATGCGGGGTGTGACAGATATCGTTGTGTAAAAGATTCAGGGAAACTTAACCCCATTTGTTCCACAAAGGTACGTCAAAAATGTGATGTTAATGTAAAATTTATACTTGACACTTGAAATACTTAAGGTTCTCCATTCACCAAACTGCAGTGTAATGCCCGGAATTGAAATTTAATAGGTGATTATTAGTCTTTTATTTATCTAAATCTTCGAAAACCAATGAAAAAAGGAGCGATTTACGTTTATGTAGGATTGGTAGCATTTTTCTGTTTTAATAAATGTATAATGACCAGGTCTTTGATAGCCATATTTCATATATCCTGCGTATTCATCTATGTTCACATTTACGTATTTTGAATGAGAAAAAATATGTGCAATGGTTGTATCTCTTTTATCTAGTATCAATAATGTTGTATCATGATTGTTTTTTTCATAATTAAGTAGGGAAAGTTTTAATTCATTGCCGCAGAGTTCACTTCCGCAAAAATTTGTTCTCAGTATAATTATTTTAAGATAGGTTATGCTTGTATTGAATTGACTAATGTATTGAATTATTCTGCAGTCAATTTCTTTTTTATGTTTTTCAATGTCAAATTTTTCTTTCCTGATCCTACAGGAAGAATTAAATACGATAATTAAAAACAACAATATACTAGCGGATTTCATAATATTTGTAGTTATGTGCAGTCATGCCAGATTTTAATGCATTCCAATTGGTAATAAAGCCATTTTTATAGGGTATTAAATAATAAAGAAAATTTAATCCCTTCACAGGGTTTTCATACATTAATTCAAGGTTTTTATTAAAAATCTGTAGAATAAAAACTTTATCTTCTGAGGTGTAATACAAGTCAGAGTTTGGTATTTTTGCTCCTAATGGTTTAACGTAAAATCTTGCAAAAAAGCCATTATTTGGATTATATGCCATACTTGTGTAGTAATCATTGTGCGTGTAGTAATACCAAAATGAATCATAACTAACTGCCTTTCTTGAATATTTACGCTCCAGTGGTTTGATGTTTGGGTTTTTCTGAAATTTGGATTTCCCGCCAACTACACTAGTATAATTATTGTGTTCAATGTAAATATCGCCGGTAAATGCAAAGCTTACAATATTAGTGTCTCCTAGTTTTATTCTGTATGTTTCTGATAAAAAACCATATTTATAATCATTTAAAAGATCGGGAAAATCTAGGTACCTATAATTCACCTTTTGCTTTTTCAAGTCTAATTCTATTTCATATCCGCGAGTAGCACCTTCTTCTACCTTTTTTTTGCCTTTTGGGGATATCTGTACTACTGGAATACCAATAAAATTACCCCTCTGCATAGCCTGAAAGCCACTGCCTTCATATGATTGAATCGAAAATATCTTTGTGTTGAGGCCTAACTGCTCTACAGGAATAATGCGGAAGCTGTCTTTTTTCAAATAATACCATGTGTAAACCATGGTTTTACTTAAGAAAACAACAATAGAATCCTGTATAGACGGATAGATTTTGATATAGGGATCTTGTACCTTGAGTTGTTGAAACAGAAAGTTTGGCATGGCCATTTTTCTTTCTGCTCCGGAAGGGATATCTATCAAAATTAAGTTAGTATCCTGGCCTATATAATATATTTGTCCATTCATGGCCTGAAAATCATATGCCCAAGAGTGCAGAAAACGGTTTTGTGGGCTGTGTTGTACAATCAAATTACGGATAACTACTTCACACGAATCCGGCGCTTTTCTAACTTGTAAATCAGACAATTGTGCTTCCTGTGTTGCGCAACCTAACACAAAAAATACAATAAGCACCACGATGGATGCAATATTGTATTTTTTTGCTGTCAGGAATAGTGCTTTTATCAAAATCTATTTATTGACCAAGCGGTGCACATATGTTAAACCCGGATTGACATTTTGGAAGATTGCTGTTATCACAAGAAAAACAACATTGAACTCCCGGTTGTCCGTCTACCGTTGTGCATGGAATTACCTGCCCGGTAACTTGCTGATCGTTTTTTCCTGAGTCACATCCCATAAATGTTGTTTCTGCAGTCGCACCACCATCTACTACAGACATTGCATAAGTAGCTGAAAGCACAAAGGCAGTCAGCATTACCATCTTTTTAATTGCATTTTTCATATTTTTAGTATTAGTTTTTCAAAGCTAATTGATTTGCACAAAATAATTTTGTTTAATACAGTAAAATAATATACATTCGTAGTAATTAAACTACCTTTATAGACGTGCTAAAACAAATTCAACATCGCCGAATTGAACTGGGTTATTCTCAATTTTATCTGGCCCGTAAGCTGGGATTAAAAACCGCAAAGTCCTATGGAAACATAGAATCTGGCAAAACAGAATTGACCATTCAACGGCTTTTTAAAATAGCAGATCTTCTAGAAATGCAGGCCATGATTAAAGTTACACCCCAAAAAATAAACAATACTTATCCCTTGGTTCAACAAGAAATAGAAATCCGCCTTAACGAACTGATTAAGGAAATTCAAATTGTATTGACGGATATGCAAAGGGATTTAAAGCCCGAATAAATCAAGCAGAATTATTGGAGTACTTTCTTTGGGATAGTTAGTATATTAGAATTCCATTGAAAAACCCGAAATTTGCAGTTCAATTTTACGGCAAGTGCACATTGTTCCTACCCTCAGACTCAGCGGCCTTGAGCCCTTTACCCTTACCGCCGAGACCAATTTTGTGAATATTGGCGAAAGAACCAATGTTACCGGCAGCCGCAAATTTGCCAAACTCATTCTGGCCGGAGATTACAACGCTGCGCTGGATGTTGCCCGACAGCAGGTGGAAAACGGCGCTCAGGTGATTGATGTGAACATGGACGAAGGCATGCTCGACGGACCTGCCGCCATGGTTACCTTCCTAAACCTACTGGCCTCCGAACCCGATATCAGCCGCGTACCTGTGATGATTGACTCCTCCAAGTGGGAGGTCATTGAAGCGGGTCTGAAATGCTTACAAGGCAAAGGAATTGTGAATTCCATCAGTTTGAAGGACGGAGAAGAGGAATTCATTAAAAGGGCCAAAAAGGTTCGCAAATACGGAGCCGCCGTGGTGGTAATGGCATTTGATGAAACCGGACAGGCCGATTCCTTCGCACGCAAGATTGAAGTGTGCGAACGCAGCTACAAAATTCTTACAGAAAAAGCCGGTTTTCCTGCATACGACATCATTTTCGATCCCAATATCCTGACCGTTGCCACCGGCATCGATGAGCATAACAACTACGCTGTAGACTTTATCGAGGCCACCCGTTGGATCAAAAAAAATCTGCCCGGTGCCCGCGTGAGTGGCGGCATTTCCAATATCTCGTTCAGTTTCCGTGGCAACGATGTGGTGCGAGAAGCCATGCACAGCGCATTCCTGTACCATGCCATCAAAGCCGGACTGGACATGGGCATTGTGAATGCGGGTATGATTGAGGTGTATGATGAAATCCCGAAAGAGCTGCTGGAGCGGGTGGAAGATGTGCTGCTGAACCGCCGGGATGACGCCACCGAGCGATTGGTCACCTTTGCAGAAACGGTAAAAGCCAAAAAGGAAGAGACCGTAGAAGAGGCAGAATGGCGCAAAGGCACGGTGGAAGAGCGTTTGACGCACAGTCTTATCAAAGGCATTACAGAATTTATTGAAGATGACACCGAAGAAGCCCGTCAAAAACTCGGCGAGCCGCTGAAAGTGATAGAGGGTCCGCTGATGGACGGCATGAATGTGGTAGGTGACTTATTTGGTGAGGGCAAAATGTTCCTTCCCCAGGTGGTAAAAAGCGCCCGTGTGATGAAAAAAGCCGTTGCCTATCTGCAACCTTACTTGGAAGCGCAGAAAGCGGCCAATCCCGGTGCCAGGGCGCAGGGAAAAATTCTGCTGGCCACGGTGAAAGGCGATGTGCATGATATCGGAAAGAACATTGTGGGCGTGGTAATGGCCTGCAACAACTACGAGATAAAAGACATCGGGGTGATGGTGCCTACAGAGAAAATCCTGACCGAGGCCCGTGAGTGGGGCGCCGATATCATCGGCCTCAGCGGCCTGATTACGCCCAGTCTGGATGAGATGGTGCATGTGGCCTCAGAAATGGATCGATTGGGCATGAATACTCCGCTGCTTATTGGCGGAGCCACCACAAGCAAAGTGCATACTGCCGTTAAAATCGCACCCAAATACAAGCATCCCGTGGTGCATGTGCTGGACGCCAGTCGCAGTGTGCCGGTGGCAGGAAATCTCTTAAATACCGAAACCAAACCCGCTTTTGAAACCCAGCTCCGCGAAGAATACGAGCGCATGGCCGCGGACCACGCCCGCAGACAAAGCGATAAACAGCTGCTTACGCTGAATGAAGCCCGCGCCAACCGTTTTCAAACATCAACACCGGACTATAACCCGGAAAAACCCGCGTTTACAGGCGTTAAATCTTTCAATGCCGATTTGAAGGAATTGCGCGAATTTATAGACTGGACGCCTTTCTTCCAAACCTGGGAACTGGCAGGCCGCTACCCCGACATTTTGCAAGACAGCATAGTGGGCGAAGAAGCACGCAGGCTTTTTGCCGATGCCAACGAGATGCTGGATGAAATCATTCAGCACAACAGCTTGCAGGCGAAAGGGGTAATTTTCATTTATTCTGCCGACAGCACAGATGAAGATGTAACAGTTTATGCGGATGAGGCCAGAACACAGGCGCTGGACACCTTCCACTTCCTGCGTCAACAGCGAAAAATGGCCGGCGGCATTCCCAATATTTCTTTGGCAGATTACATCGCAACAAAAAAGAGCGGTGTAACTGATTACTTGGGTGGCTTTGCTGTTACGGCCGGTATTGGTACAGACGAACTGGTGGCGCAGTACGACAGGGAAAACGACGACTATAAGAGCATCATGGCCAAAGCCCTCGCCGACCGGCTGGCAGAGGCGTTCGCCGAATACCTGCACCGAGAGGTTCGCACGCAGTGGTGGGGCTACGCTCACAACGAAACCCTAAGCAACGAAGACCTGATTCGTGAGAACTACCGGGGTATTCGTCCTGCACCGGGTTATCCCGCGTGCCCCGAACACACCGAAAAAACAACGTTATTCAAATTGCTCAGTGCCACCGAAAACGCGGGAATATCCCTCACCGAAAGTATGGCCATGTTGCCTGCTGCAGCAGTAAGCGGTTTCTACTTCGCACACCCTGAAAGTCAGTATTTTGGTTTGGGAAAAATAGGAAAAGACCAGGTTCAGGATTACGCAAACCGCAAAGGCTGGACTTTACAGGAAGCAGAGCGCTGGTTGGGGCCTGTGTTGAGTTACTAAACCCTATTTAAAAGGATTTTTATATGCCGGGTTGTTGATGAACACCGTGTCGGTCATGGTGAGGAGAAACGCCTTGAGTGCGGATTTTTCCTGGGTTGTCAGCAGACGCTGCTTTGGTCCATGCACCTTAATCTGGGGATTCAGGTTGGGAGATGTGTATTGTATATGGTCGCTGTAGTGGTCAATTACCTCATCCAGTGTGGCAAAGCGGCCATCGTGCATGTAGGGTGCGGTGAGGCCAACATTTAGCAATGAAGGTGTTTTGAAGGTTCCGATATCAGTACTTTTTCCTGTTATTCCCCCAAATCCTTTATCGGTAATAACTACATCCAGTCCATTATTTGTTATTCCGCCAAAATTGGGATTGTTGGCCTGGGCAAATACGCTGCCATGGCAGTGAAAACAATCCGCTCCTCCCTTGAGGTTACCGGTCACGGGGTCTTCATCAACAAGTCCGTTAAAAAGTTGCAACCCTGTTTTTTCCTCCTGGGTGAGTATATTAAAATTGCCCGGCCACATTTGGGTAAAGCGGGAATCTTTGCTCACAATGGTAAGTAAAAATTGCTCCATGGCCAGCGTCATATTAAACACATCGGGTTCGCTGTTGAACGCTTTTCTAAATGCATCGCGATAACGGGGTATAACCGATAGCCGCTTGCGCAGATAGGGCAGGGTCATGGCCATTTCATTATGGGCCTGAATCGGCTCTAATACCAATTCGCGAAGGGTTTTCTGACGGCCATCCCAAAAGAAAACCCGGCTGTATGCCAAATTAAACAGTGGCTGAGCATTCCGGTTGGTGGTTAACCCAAAAATACCCTTTGAAAACTGTCTTGGATCAGTAAATGCATGCTCTTGGGTATGACAAGTAGCGCATGAAATGCTACTGTCTATGGATAATACCGGGTCATAAAAAAGCATTCGACCCAGGTACACACCTTCTTCGGTTAGGGGGTTATCGGCAGGCAAAGCCGGCAATCCATATTTTTGAGGGAAAATACTTTTTGGGTCGATGTAGGTAACGGAATAAGGTGCTTTTTCATCCGGTAAAGCAGGGTCTTTGCGGCATGCGTTAAAAACCATTGCCACGGAAAGAATCCCCAGTATCCAGACAACACCCTTCTGCATAGGATTAATTTACACTTTTTACAGAGAATGCATCCACCGCATTGTCTATCAGTTTGTTCATCAGCATGATATCCTCACTGCCCGAACTATGTGATACAGACTTATCCTTAAGGTGAATTTCTGCAGGATTTTTAAAATATTCATCAGCTTTAAATTCGAGGACAGCCGTTTTGTGACTGCTTTCCATCTCGAAATTGAAAGGCAACATAAACATACGGTTGAACTGATTTCCTGCGGTGTGGAACGAAAACCCTTTTATTGTGGTTGATGAAGAACTGTCTTTAAATTCTCCGTCAAATGCCTGAAAAATGTAACCACCGGACCATCCCCAGTGCAAACCGGATAAATTTGCGTTGAGCGGATGATTGGAGGGCCATAGGTTTGGATCACCATGGTTTGCAGCAGAATCTGGACCCAGCTGAAACTGAATGCCTTTGTATGTACCGGCGGGAACATCGGGATAGTTAAACGAGAGTCGGCCACTGGCCACATCCACCCACTGATAGCCATCACCAAGCATTACCAGGGAATTGTCGCTTTTTACCAACGCCAGTTTTGCGAGAATCATTCCCCAGGTACGCAACTGCAATACTTCGCCGTCGGGCTTGCTGTATTGCATTTTGCCGGTTACCATGGTGGCACCTTCCCACGTTGGTAATATGTTGAG
>CAYYXG010000021.1:0-32612 GCA_964475595.1 uncultured Flavobacteriaceae bacterium | reverse complement strand
ATTGCATTTTGCCGGTTACCATGGTGGCACCTTCCCACGTTGGTAATATGTTGAGGGTTAAGCCCTTTAATACTTTGGGCGCTTCATCGGTGGGTTTTTGCTCTTTTTTGCAGGATTGAAAGCCAAAAATGAAGCCGATAATCAGGGTTGCCGACAGAATGTTTTTCATCAGTTTAAAGTTTTAGAAAAGTTAATGCCGTTTGTTGGTTGTTTCCTGTGATTTTAGTCACATAGGGCCCGGCTGACAAATGGCTTATATCAAATTTAGCGATTTTTCCCGGAATATGCAAGAAGTCTGCACCGGTTTCCATGCATTTTTGTCCGTTGATATTGAAAATTTCCATTTTCTCAATTTTTAGATTCAGGGTTGCCAGTTCAAGATATCGGGTGGTAACCGGGTTGCCCTTGATGACCACCCAGTCTTTAATGCTATTATCCTGATTCATGCCACCAAGGGATGTTTTGGCAAGCACATCCACATTGGGGTCGAATTGGGCGGTGTCTGCAGCAAATGGCAATGAGAAAGAGAAGGTTTGCTCCAATTTGTTTGGATACAGAGTGATGAGGGTATCGCGGTTATTCCCCTGAAATAAAATGGGTACGGGAACTTGAAAAAACGGTACAGATGGGTGCGAGGGTCTTTGTTTCACCGTCACCTGCATGGAAGGACCTTTCTGTATCCAGTTGATATTCAGATACGGAAATCCTTCTCCCATGTACCAACGCATGAAAAAAGTATCCAGGTTTTGTCCGGACTCCTGTTCCATCAGCGTTTGCAAATCTTTGGTTGTTGCGAAGCCATAGGCGCGCGGACCGGTCAGGAACTTGCGGCAGGCATTATAAAATGCGGAATCACCGACTTTCACTTTCAGCATGTGCAGCACAAAAGCGGCTTTATTGTAGGTAAGACGCCCGCTGAATAGGCGATTTACCTGTGCGGTGTCTTTTGGAAAAATGCTACCGTCGTCCACTCCGGTTACCGCATCGCGGATTTCACGCATAATCCGTAAATACTCGGTTCTTGGCTTCAGGTATCGGTAGCTCAGTGTCGTTAAGTAGGTGGCAAATCCCTCATTCAGCCATAAATCGCGCCAGCTTCCGCAGGTCACTTTGTCGCCAAACCACATGTGGGCAAGTTCATGCGCCATCAGATCAAAGCTAAAATTCACCATAAAACTCATGGTCTGATGTTCCATACCGCCACCCCAGGTAAATTGCGCATGGCCATATTTTTCCTTCATGAAGGGATATTCTCCAAACAGACTGTCAAACAGGCGCAGCATGGGTAAAATGGGGGCTGCATCACGCATTAATTCTGTTTTACTTTGTGGAAATACATAATTCTGTACCAAAAGCGAATCGGTGCGATTATGAAATGAGGCGTACTGATTGAATTCTTCGTAATTGGTAATGGCGGTAGCTACCAGGTATGTTGCGATGGGATAGCGGTGTTTCCAGTGAAAAATGCGGGTGGTATCATCCAGTTTCTGGTCCTGAACTAAAAGCCCGTTTCCGGCAACCATAAAATCGGAATGGGTGCTCACCACCATATCCAAAGAATCTATTTTGTCTGAAAGTGTTTGCTTGCAGGGCCACCAGTAATAGGCGCCGTAGGGTTGGCTCAGGGTATGCACACTGGGTCCGGTGGCATGAAAATCATAGACGTAATAGCCCGTTCCTCCATACAGCGCAGGATTTCCCTGATAAAAAACGGTGATGGAATCTGAGGTTCCGGCCTTCCAGCCACCCGGCTTATGCACAAAAAGCACATCAGAGGCGCGGGTAAAACGAATCTTGGAGCCCCTGTACAGCACGCTGTCAGTTTGCAGAAAGAACTTCATATCAAACCCAATGCTGTCAGCATCTTTTTCTACGGTAAAATAGCTAAATACCGAACCTTTAAGATACCCGTTGCGCTTGGGATTGATGCGAAAATTAAGTCTGTGATAATGGATGTTATATCCGTGGTAAATATTGGGGTTTACCCTGAAACGAAGGCGGTTATCCAGGTTTTGTTTTTCTGCGCATAGCAAGGCATCAGGAACAATCCCCTGTGCCGGTAGAACCGTCAGTTTACCAATGAATACCAGAAAAAGTATGGCTACACGCAACATTATTAATTAGACCACAAATTTCGGTATAAAATACTCAGGTATTTGTCAGATTTTATTTTACCTCAAAAAGATTGACAACCTGCATCAGGATTTACCTTTGCGCCGTGAAAAAATCCCGGTGGCCTCTGATCATCATCATTTTACTGGGTGGCATCTGGGGCAGTTCTTTCATTCTGATTAAGCGCGGACTTGAGGTTTTTCAGCCCATACAGGTGGCAGGCCTTAGGCAGTTTCTGGCAGGTCTTGTATTGCTTCCCTGGGTTTTTCAATACAGCATGGGAAGCCAGTTTCGTAAAAAAGAGGGTTCTGCAAACCCCGTTAAACTGACATCCGGTGATTACTATTTTCTATTCATGTCAGGTTTGGTTGGCAATGGTATTCCTGCCTTTTTGTTTAGTTATGCCGGAACCCTCATTCCCAGTGGGTTAAGCGGTATCATGAATGCATTTACCCCCATGTTTACCCTATTGCTGGGGGTTGTGTTTTTTAAAGACAGGTTCACCGGTAAAGGGCTCATTGGGGTAATATTGGGCATTTTGGGAGCGATTATCTTGCTGGCTCCCGGATTTGTTTTTCACTCCGGTCAGCCCATCAGTCCTGCGGGGGTGTTAATGGTTACTACTGCCGCTCTAATGTATGGTTATAACATTAACCTTATCAAACACAAACTTCATCACCTGCCGGCGATGGTAAAAACGGCCTATCCCTTTTTCTTTATGGGAAGTATGTATTTCATGGTGCTGATGATTACGGGTATTCTGGATCACTGGAATGCATCGCCGGAAAAGGCCTGGACGGCTTTGGGTTACCTTGCCATTCTGGGCGTGGTAGGCAGTGCCTTGAGCATGGTGGCCTTTAATATCCTTATCAAACATACCACGGCGCTTGTGGCCAGCACTAACACTTTTATTATTCCGGTGGTGGCGGTGGCTTGGGGGATTGTAGAAAACGAGCCCATCACTTGGAATATGATTGTGGGACTGCTGTTTTCACTTGCAGGAATCTATCTGATCATCAATAAACCAACAGAAAAGGCATAAAAAAAGCCCGGAAATCCGGGCTTTAAAGTCTTCAAGTAAGAATTACTTGTTTACGGTAGCAGCCAGGGTGGCGCCAGCCTTAAACTTAGCAACTTTCTTAGCTTTGATCTGGATGCTCTTACCAGTCTGAGGGTTGCGGCCGGTGCGGGCAGCACGCTTGCCTACTGAGAAGGTACCGAAACCTACGAGGGTAACGCTGTCACCTTTTTTCAGTGATTTGCTGATGGCGTCGATAGCCGCATCAAGAGCTTTGCCTGAGTCAGCCTTGGTCAGTTTTGAACCGGCTGCAATGGCGTCGATGAGTTCTGATTTGTTCATGATTTATTTTGTATTAAAGGTTGTGCCGCTAAATAAGACATGATTTGCCCTTCCTTACAAGTGTTTTGGTCATTTTCTATCTGATTGTAATCCACATTTTATCCGCATTTCAGGATTTTGGTCAGCTTCAAACCCTTTGTCATGGCTATTATTTGCTTTAAATCATCACTGAATACCCTATAAATACTAACTTTGTATTATAATGGACATCAAACCCGTACTGAAAGCACTGGGCATTGGCTCACAGCTGGAAAGCGCCTCCACAGGCACACAATGGCTAACTGCACTGGGAACATCCACCCGAGAAATCGTGAGTCCTGTAGATGGAACAAAAATCACTACATTGGTATTGGCAGGAGAAACTGAATATGAAGCAGTGATGAAGCGCGCCGAAGCAGCTTTTCCGGTATGGCGTGCCATGCCGGCTCCCGCACGCGGAGAAATAGTGAGGCAAATGGGTGAGGCATTTCGGGAAAACAAGAAGAATCTTGGTGCCTTGGTGAGCTATGAAATGGGAAAAAGTTTGCAGGAAGGGCTTGGCGAGGTGCAGGAAATGATCGATATCTGTGATTTTGCCGTGGGACTGAGCCGTCAGTTATATGGTTTAACCATGCAAAGCGAAAGGCCGGGCCATCGCATGTTTGAACAATGGCATCCTTTGGGTGTAGTGGGCATAATTTCGGCATTTAATTTTCCGGTGGCCGTTTGGAGCTGGAATGCCATGCTGGCAGCTGTATGTGGCGATGTGTGCATTTGGAAACCCAGTGAAAAAACACCGGCTTCCGCTGCAGCAGTGCAACATATCATCAGAAAAGTGTTGGTTGATAACAAGCTTCCTGAAGGCATTTTCAGCATTATACAAGGAGACAGGGAGATGGGTGAAAGAATGGCATCCGATAGTCGTATCGCGCTGGTTAGTGCTACAGGAAGTACCCGCATGGGTAAACGCGTTGCCGAAGTGGTTGGCTACAGATTGGGTAAAACCTTGCTGGAACTGGGCGGCAACAATGCCATCATTGTGAGCGATAAAGCCAATCAGGATCTGGCATTGCGTGCGGTATTGTTTGGTGCTGTCGGAACGGCAGGACAGCGCTGTACCACCACCCGTCGTGTTATCATTCACCAATCTATTTATAATAGTTTCGTTGACAAACTGAAAAAGGCGTATGCGCAGGTCACTATCGGAAACCCGCTGTTGGAAACCAACCTCATGGGACCTTTAATTGACCTACAGGCGGTGAATGCATATACCAACGCAATCCTTCAATTGGAAAACGAAGGAGGCAAAATACTGTTTGGCGGAAAAGTGCTGAATGGGGAGGGACATGAAAGCGGTTGCTATGTTCAGCCCACCCTGGCCGAGGCCCAAAACCATTATCACATTGTGCAGGAAGAAACGTTTGCGCCCATATTGTATGTGATGTCTTATGATACCCTGGAACAGGCCATCACCATGCAAAATGACGTAAGGCAGGGATTGAGCAGTGCCATCTTCACCGAAAGTCTTTCTGAAGCGGAAACCTTTCTGTCAGCGGCCGGAAGTGACTGTGGCATTGCAAACGTCAACATCGGAACCAGCGGAGCAGAAATTGGGGGTGCTTTTGGCGGTGAAAAAGAAACCGGTGGTGGCAGAGAGAGCGGCAGCGATTCATGGAAGAATTATATGCGCCGTCAAACCAATACTGTTAATTATAGCGGCAAAATGCCACTGGCACAAGGCATCAAATTTGACATTTAATTAGGAATTGTCAGTTTTTTTTCGTATATTTATTTAAAGGCAATTGCCATGAAAAACCATGGGCAGTCAATGCCGATAGATGAGTAACGGGTTTGGGTAATTGAAAAACCAATAAACTATTACAAAAATAAACCGCAGACCTAAAACTGCTGTCCGATAAAGAAGTGTACCTGTCCCGCCTTACCGCTTCTGGGCACCTGACGGTAATCAAATCCGTAGGCAAAATCCAGTCCTATAAGCCCAAACATGGGCATAAACAAGCGCACCCCTACCCCGGCAGAGCGTTTCAACTGAAAGGGATTATAGGAGCGCATATTATTCCATGCATCTCCTGCCTCCAGAAAGGCGAGGGTGTATACGGTAGCCGTTTGACCAGTGGTGATGGCATAACGCAGTTCTGTGGTGAACTTATTGAAAATAGGGGCCCCGGCTTCACTGCCTGTGGCGGTAGCGGAAATCGAGTAGTTATCATAGCCACGCTGCGAAATGATTTCAGCGGCAGCAATGTTGAAACCAAAGATACCGGCACCTCCTACCTGGAATCGCTCGAAGAAGGTGGTTCCCATTTGTTTGTTGTAATAGCCCAGGAATCCAAATCGGGCTTTGTTCATCAGCACCAGTTTTTTAGTGATGGGCGTAAACCACTCCATGTCTACTTTCCATTTGTAAAATTCAGCCCATTTGTATTTTTCCTGTAAGGTTAGCTGAGCCACTTCGGTTTTGCGCATCAGCGAAAAGGGTGGAGTGCCTTGTGCGCTGAGGGTTAGTGTGCTACCATTGGTGGGAAATATAGGATCTGAAACGGAGCTTCTGGTAAGTATAATCTGCAATGATGGGTTGTAGCTGGTACCGTTGAATCCCCCCGGAAATCCGTAAAAACCACCGGTAAGGTTTTGCATTTTATATTGCTGAAAGCTAAAAATATACTGCAGATTAAAGAAATCATCCGGCCATTTCAGGCGTTTGCCCAGCATCACACTCATTCCGGTGTTCATAAAATACTGCCTGTTGGGGTCAGTTCTCTGCCTAAAGTCAAAAGCGTTTATGGTACGGAACAAGCTCACCGAAAAAGAATTGGGTTTGCGACCACCAAACCAGGGCTCTGTGAAACTGAAATTATATCCCTGGTAATTGGAACCATTGCTTTGGGCACGAATGGATAATTTTTGGCCATCTCCGGTGGGCACGGGATTCCAGTTTTTGGGGTGTAGGAGCTGTCGGGTACTGAAGTTATTTAATGTTATCCCGGCCGTACCAATCAGCGTGGCTCTGCGGGTAAAGGCATTGCCCCCCCAGCCGCCCGACAATTCAATCTGATCGGAGGGTTTTTCTACCAGCTTATAGTCAATATCGACCGTTCCGTCAGCGGGGTTAGGTTTGGGGTTCACATTCAATTGCTGAGGGTCGAACAACCCAATGGCCGCAAGGTCACGCATGGTTCGCTGGATTTCTGCTCTGGAGAAAATATCGCCCGGTTTGGTCCGTATTTCTCGCAAAATCACCTTGTCGGTTGTTTTGGTATTGCCGGTCCATGAAATGCGACCTACCTTGGCTTGAGTGCCTTCATTAATGCGAATTTCCAGGTCTATGGAATCGTTGAAAACTCCGGTTTCCACAGGGGTAAGCTGAAAAAATAGGTACCCGTCATCCATGTAAAGACTCTGTATGTCTAAAACACCCGTAGTATTGACGGTTCCAAGTCGTTCATCCAGCTGGGTCTGGTTAAACACATTCCCTTTTTTGATACCCAGTACGGTATCAAGAAAACCACTTCGGTATTTAGTATTTCCTTTCCAAACAATATTTCTGAAATGGTATTTGTTGCCCTCAAATAAATCAATATGAATGACCACTCTTTTGGGGTTGACCAGTGCTATGCTGTCTTTGAGTATTCGCGCATCGCGGAATCCTTTGGATAAATACCCGGTAATAATATTGTCTTTCTCTTCCTCAAACTTGCTTTCTATGTATTTGGAGGAGGCAAATATGTTTACCTTATGGTACCTGCGTTTGAGTTTTTTAATGGAATGCCGTAGCTGTTTATCGGTTAATTTTTCATTGCCGTGAAACGCAAAATCATAGACCTTTACTTTTGGACCTTTGTCCACCAAAATGTCAAAATTCTCGAATCCCGGCATGGGTTTTCCTGTTTTTAGGTCGGTGGCAGGCAGGCGGTTAAACTTTACGGAAACGCTGTAATATCCCTTATCTCGGTAATACTGTATGATTTTGGCTCGGGTTTTATTGATTAGATTCGGGGTAATGTACATGCCCCGCTTCAAACCGGCCTCCTCTTTAAGGTTTTTGGCCTGTGAGTTACTCAACCCCGGAAATCGATGCCCATTGATACGAAGCTGTTCTTTGACCACGAAATTCAGGGTAAGGTTCTTTACACCACCGGTTTCAGTAACACGCATATAGACCTGAATGTCGCTGTAGTAGCTGAGTTTCCAAAGATTGTCGATGGCATTGGGTATGTCATTGCCCGGAATTTTAATTTTTTGCCCGATACTTAGCCCTGAATATATCACAACTAGTGATTTTTGGATGGGCTTATTTTCGGATTCTTCCACCAAAATATTTTTGATAACAAATTCTTCGGGTTCTGTGAAATTGTAATCATACCATTTGAAATAACGGGAGGTATCGGTGGTTTGTGCTCCCAATAACCCGGCAATCAGGAGTCCTGTTATAAATACTAGCGCCCTCATATTACCTGCTGTATTTGCTCTCCTGTTTTACCAAACCGTCGCTCTCTTCCCTGATAGTCGATAATGGCTTTATAAAAATCTTCGGTTGAAAAATCGGGCCACAGGACCTGGGTAAAATGAATCTCGCTGTAGGCGATTTCCCACAACAAAAAATTGCTTATCCGTTGTTCACCGCTGGTTCTGATTAACAAATCCGGATTGGGGTATTTGGCCGTGTTCAGGGCAGCATTCAAATCCTCTTCCCCAATATTTTCCGGCTCAAGATTGCCACTTTTAACACCGATAGCGATTTTACGGACGGCCTCGATAATATCCCATCTGCCACTGTAGCTCAACGCCAGAATCAGGGTCATCCGATTATTATCTTTGGTGGCTTCCTCAGTATCTCTCAGGGTTTTAACACATCCGGCGGGCAATTGCTCCATATTTCCAATGGTTTCCAATCGGATGCCATTTTGCATCAGGCGAGGAGTTTCTTTTTTAATGCTGTCTACCAGCAATTGCATCAGTGCATTTACTTCTGTACGGGGCCGATTCCAGTTTTCGGTAGAAAAGGCATACAGTGTGAGGTACTTAACCCCCAGTTCTGCCGCTGTTTCTACCACGTTTCTTACGGTATCTACCCCTTGTCGGTGGCCAAAAATCCTTAGAAAACCCTGCTTTTTAGCCCAACGCCCATTGCCATCCATGATGATGGCCACATGTTTCGGGATTCGTTGGGTATCAATGCGGGATAATAGTTCTTTCTCTGCCACTGCTTTACTATCTGCAAATTAAGGGTGTAAAACGGTAAGATGCCGTAAATCCGATGAAATAATACCAATCCTTTAAATGATCATCACCGCGCATTGTTCCTGCTGGCGTGAATGGTTGGCCGTTTAGAGTCTGAGCATGGCTGTATTGCGCAGAGGCAAGCCCCTGATTATCAACCATGGTTTTATAATCTGGGTAAAGACCGCCCACATCGTCGAGGTAATCAGTAAAGGTTTTGCGCCAGCACCCCTCAACCCCAAGCACCCAAACACCGCGGTTTCGGGTGGGATTGAGCATGGTTTTAATGCCAAACCCAATGGGCACGGATGGCTGCAGTCTAGAGTAGGGTTTGCTTTGTCCTTCCGTGCGCAATTTTCTGAGGTTGATATCCTTATTCTCAAGTCGTGTGGGATCGAATACAAAAAAGCTTAATCCTGAATAGAAGTATGGCGTCCACCGTTCATCATTCACGTTAGTGCCAAATGCCTGAAAATTAAATTCAAACGTACTACTCAGCTCCCAAACATCAGATTGGAAACTAAAATTGCGGTTGGAATACGCCTTAACACCCGCATCAGAACCACTGATTTTTAGGTAGGCGAGTTGATTTCTCCACGAGAAATAACTGCTCAGGTTATACCTACTGAATAGCATACCGGAGGGATGAAAATGCTTGTAGAACGTACCGTGCTCTAAATCTCCGTGATAATTGGAAACACCCGCACCCAGGCCCATTTCAAACCGTCCACTGAAATATTTTTGACAAAACAAAGATCCCATCGCAAAACATGTTGCGACAATCAATGCAATTTTTTTTCTTCCAGCGTTAAAACTGGAAACAAATGGTTTTACCACCAACGATTTTTCTTGTAATGGTAAAGTTTAGAAACATATACCAGTCTTTATTGGCCGAATTTCCGCGACCCATGCCATTGTCAAAATTCTGATAACCCAGTTCAGGACCTCTGTCCTTCAGGGCAGCAGCCAGAGAACCGCTGTTTCCACCCACGATTTGGTTGTCTACATAATCCAGACTCACATCATCCAGGTAATCGGTAAACGTTTTGCGGACACCCAGTTCCACACCCCACGCCCACACGCCATTGAATTGCTGTTTGTAACCCATGCCCACGGGAATGCTAATTTGTGTGAGCGCATATCGACGTCGATCGTTGTATTTGGTGGTTTCCTGACCTTCAGTTCCCAATGGCTGCAGTTCAATCCATTGATTATCAAATCTTTGAAGATCGGCGCCATGCAATGCAACCCCGTTGGGATCTGTGGGCATGTATTTAAACTGGGTTTTGGGGTTGAACTTAAACACCGCAATACCGCCAAACAGAAAAGGGGAGCGGGGATTGGCATTCTGTGTTTCTCCAAATCCTTTAAAATTCCATTCTACCGTGCCGCCAAACTCTACAATATTGCTCTTAAAATTGAGATTGCGCTGTTTGCGAAACGCATCGTTATTGGCGAAGTTTTTGTCATCACCACTAATTTGACCGAATAGCGCATTGCCGCGCAGGGTAACCCAGTCAGATAAGTTGAAACGGCAAATTAACCCACCCATGGGATTGAATTCCTGCACTGCCACTGCTTTGGCCAAATCACCCATGTAGTTTGATACACCAATGGTGCCACCGAATTCTATGGGCTTGCCCTTAAACAGTTTTTTCTGTGCCTGCAAAGGCACCATCAAAAGGGAAAGAGTGCAAAAAAGAAAGATTTTGGCTGTTCTCATGACCGCTGTTAAAAGGCAAATATAATACTTTGCAATCATTGTTGCTGTGTTAATTAACGAAATTTCAAGCTGATTAGTGCCTGTTACTTTCGGGCACCACCACAAAATACACCCCCATGGTCACAAAATCACGCAGCCATGGTATGTTGGCGATGATGGCATTTTGCCTGCGGGGTTTGATGCCAAACTTGTATTCATACACCGGATTAAACAGGTAAAAACGCCTTGCATGCTCTTTAAAACAGGCCTTTTTGCAGATGCGTAAGAATCGGTTGATGGAAATGCCTGTATCGCGAATTTCCTTCATGGTTCTAATGCCGGAAGCATTCACCCCAAACAGTTTCAGCGCCAGCGGATAAACAGGACCCGGTAACAGATGATACCAAGGCATTTTGGAAGCCAGTTTTCCGGGCAATACCTGCTGATGTCCGCCATAAGGCATGCACCAGGGTGGAAATGCAAAAAATACTGACCCGCCGGGAGATAAAAACTTATGCAGCTGTGGCATGAACTTTTCCTGGTTGGGAATGTGCTCAATCACATCTTTCAGTATCACCAGATCAAAGGTTTGTCCGATGTCTGCCTGCACATCCACATCGTATACGTCTTTGTTCAAAAAAGCCACCTTACCGGCGTCAAGTTCGGCTTGCATAAATTGCCTCGCAAACCCCAGACGTGATTCTTCCAGCTCTATGCCAAACGTTTGGCATCCCAAGTCAGTGAAGGCCTTGAGCACGCCGGCTTCACCGCACCCAATCTCCAGTACCCGCATACCCTCTTTCCACGCCCCGGTTTCCTTCAGAAATGGGATGATGTGGTTGTCGGTAACTTTTCGGGTGAGTTCAAAGTAGCGGTTCTTATCGCCGTGAAATTCGTACATGCTGCTGCAAAGAAAACACCGGCGATTGGTTTGAACAATAGTGTGTAAACCCTGCCGGTCTGATTAAACCTTTTGCAGATATTTGCGTCTAATGAGATACATGAGATATTTCCTGATGTTAATGCTGCTGTGGACTTATGGCGGTATTAAAGCGCAAAACACCTACTATCCTCCGGTAAACCAAACCGCTTTCTGGGATACAGTTTCCCCTAAAAGTCTGGGCTGGTGCGCAGACAGTATCGCCCCATTGTACCAATACCTGCAAAATCAAAATAGCAAGGCATTTATTGTTTTAGTTGACGGTAAAATTGCCATGGAAAAATATTTTGGCACTTTCACCCAGGATAGCTTCTGGTATTGGGCATCGGCAGGTAAAACCCTCACTGCTTTATTGGTGGGTAAGGCGCAGGAAGAGGGCAAACTCAACATCAGCGACCGCAGTGCCGATTACCTAGGCAGCGGCTGGAGCAGCCTTACATCAGCGCAGGAGGATGCCATTACGCTGCGCCACCACCTCACCATGACCACCGGGTTGGATGACGATGTTCCCGATCATTTCTGCACCCTCAAATCCTGCCTTGTTTACAAGGCGCCTCCCGGAACGCGCTGGGCCTACCACAATGGGCCATACACCCTGCTGGACAAGGTGATAGAAAACGCCACCGGTTCTACCATGAATCTGTACACCCAACAAACCCTGCAAACCAAAACCGGCATTTCAGGTTTATGGATTAAATCAGGCTATAACAATGTTTACTTGAGCAAGGCCAGAAACTTTGCTCGTTTTGGCCTGCTGGCACAAAACGGCTTCAAATGGAATGGAACACCCATACTGGGGGATACCGGCTATGTTCGGCAAATGGTCAATACATCTCAGAACCTTAATCTAAGTTACGGATATCTGTGGTGGCTAAACGGGAAAGCTTCTTTTATGGTTCCCGGATTACAAAATGTTTTTCCAGGGTCGTTTATGCCCTCAGCCCCCGCTGATTTATTTTCCGGTATTGGCAAAGATGGGCAATTTGTGTGTGTATCACCTTCCAAAAAGCTGGTGATGGTTCGCATGGGTAATGCGCCTTCCGGGCAGCTGGGGGATGTGCCCTTTCTGCTGGGAGAACAAATATGGTCTCGTTTAAACAAGGTGATGTGCGTCACGACAGGCACAACAGCGGTTCAAACCGCCCCGCTCAGTGTTTGGCCCAATCCCGCTGAAAATACGCTATTCATTAATTACACGGGCACTGCCAGGATTGCAGATCTTTCAGGCCGTTCGGTCAAGACGTTAACAATACAGCTTAATCAGGCCATGGATATATCCGGGCTAAAACCGGGCATGTATTGGCTTCAGACCGCCGATGGGCGTGTGGTAAGGTTTATGCGCAGTCAGGATTAAAGTCCCTTTTGAATGGCTGCTTTCAGGGCTTCTTTTTCGATGTAGCCGCTATTTTTCCACTGCTCTGTGCCTTTTTTGTAAAGAAACAGGTAGGGCACGTTGTCCAGCCCCAGTTCTTTTACCAGCCGGGGATTATCGTCATAGTTGATTTTCACGATGCTGATTTTACCCGCAAATTCTTTTTCAATTTCAGGCAAATAAGCAGTAATTTTTTTGCAGGGAGCGCACCATTTGGCCCAGAAATCGACCAACACCCATTCTTCCTTTTGAGAGGCGATTAACTGCTTAAATTCGGCTGTTTTCATGCCTTTGTCTGCCTGACCACCCGGACTTTCCACAGCGCGGTTTTCGTAGGTCCAGCGGCTCATTCCGCCTTCCATGTTGTAAACCGCGGGGAATCCCATATCTTTCAGTATTTCAGCGGCCCTTCCGCTTCTTCCACCCGACAAGCAATACACATAAACCGGCTGAGTGGTATCTAGCTGTTTCAGGCGGTCAGCAAATGAGGGGTCATTCACATTCATATTCACGGCACCCGCCAGATGTCCGCTATTAAATTCCTCATCGGTGCGTACATCCAACACAATTTTTGAAGGTGTTTTTTTCATACCGGCCTCAAAATCTGCGGTGTTGAGGTTTACAACGATTTTAGATTTATTTTCACCTTGTTTGGGTTGCTGCGAACAAGCGCCTAATGCTATAAAAACAAGCGCCGACAACATCATTAATCTCATCATACTACAAAGGTGCAATAAAATTCTGAGTTGAACTGTGACTTAGGTTGCAAAAAAAATTAGTAATACCAAAACAAATACGTGTTTTGATGGTTTCTTGTGTGGGGTAGATTAAGTTTTCATAGCTGACAAGGTCCGGGTTCGTCCCGGATTTTGTCTTTTTAAGAGGCTGTATTATTTGCCGCTGCTACCATAACCACCGGCACCGCGGGCTGTTTCGGTGAGTTGTTCCGCCATCATCCATTTCACTGTTTCATGCCGGGCAATAACCATCTGGGCTATGCGTTCTCCATTGGCAATTTCAAAGGGCTCTTGCCCCAGGTTAATCAGCAAAACTTTGACTTCTCCTCTGTAATCGGCATCGATGGTGCCCGGAGAATTGAGCACAGTAATGCCATTTTTCAGGGCCAGCCCACTGCGTGGGCGTATTTGGGCTTCGTAACCTTCCGGCAGTTCAAGGGTTAAACCGGTAGGAATCAGTTTTCTTTCTCCCGGTTGTAGCACGAGGGGTTCCTGTAAATGCGCATGGAGGTCCATGCCGGCACTGTGGCTGGTTTGATATTGGGGCAGCGGGTTGCCGGATTGGTTAATGATTTTTACGAGAAGCATTCCTGGGTGCCTCTGCCAGCCACACGGCGAGCAGGTAGGCGGGGATGGTTAGATATGCAATATACGGAATAATTTCCTGAAAAACAAGTGCCATGTACCCCAAAATGGCTGCAAACAGCATAATACTGATCAAGGTCATGCTTTTGTAGGGTACAGGATAATGCCGTTGCCCCCAGAAGTAACCCAGCAGCACCATTCCGCCGTATGCCGCCAGGGTGGTCCAGGCGCTACTGATGAAGGAGTATTCAGGGATGAAGACGATATTTCCAATCAGGGTAATGCCGGCTCCAAACAATGCCGTATAGGCACCCAGTGTGGTTTTGTTGCTCAGTTTGTACCAGATGCTCAGGTTGTAGTAAATGCCCAGCAACCAGTTGGCCATGAGCAAAACCGGCACAATCTGCATGCCTCGTGCATCGGTGAAATAGTCTTGTTTGCGGATGAGCAAGGGTGCTAGCCAATGCAGGCAGGCCAGGGTAGATACATAAATAAAGCCGCACACATATACAAAAACAGCCATTACACGGGCGTAGGTTAGCGGGGCTTTGTCACTCTCCGCCTGCTTGAAGAAAAATGGTTCTGCGGCAAATCGAAATGCCTGTACAAACAATGTCATCACCATGCTGAGCTTGTAGAATGCTCCGTATATACCCGCTTCATAATCCCCTGCATTGACGGGAAGTATTTTCTTTAGCAAAATGCGGTCCAGGGTCTCATTGATCATGCCGGCCAGTCCTACCACAACCATGGGCAAGCTGTAACTCAATAGTTTTTTCAACAACCCAAAATCAATCCCCCATTTCAGGTTCATCCAAACACGGCCCAATAAGGGCACGGTGACGAGGGATGCAATCAGATTGCTGATGAAAATATATTCCAGCATACGCGCAGGGTCGTACACCGAATTTACCCAGGTATAACCCTTGGAAAGGAGTAGCGGACAGCCCCAGAGGAAAAAGAGATTAAGCCCAACATTCACCCCGATATTGATGGAGCGCACCATGACGAAACGCCAGGGCTGTTCGGTAAATCTCAGCCATGCAAATCCCAGCGACGAAACGGCATCGGCCGCCAGGATAGCTGTGAACCAAACTGCATACTGGGGTTTGGAGGGATAGCCGGCCATGCGCATCAAACCCTCTGCGTATAAATTGCCCAGCAGCAACCACAGAAATCCCGAACATAGAAGGGAGATGACGGCTGTTGAAAACACCTTTTCGGGTTTGTACTCATCTTTTTTACGGGCAAAATTGAAAAAACCCGTTTCCAGTCCGAAGGCCGCAATCACTGCAATGAAAGAAGCATAGCTGAACATCACATTTACCTGCCCATAATCATCTACCTTGCCCAAAGAAGCTGTGTACAGCGGAACCAGCAGGAAGTTTAGCAAACGGCCCACCATGGTGGTTAGGCCATAAATAGCCGTTTGCGATGCCAGTTTTTTTATGAGGGGATTGATAAGGTTCTTAATTTAGCTATCGTAATATTACGATTAAGATTACCTGTATTATTTTACAGCGAATTCTTTAGTATGCTGAAAGTTTGTAAGCGATTGCTTTTTTGCCAAATGGTCAACCGATAATTTCCTGGGGCGTAGGCGGCCATGTCCAGCGTAGCTTTCCCATTTTTTATTTTTCCGGACTGCACCTGTTTGCCGGATACATCCAGCAGTTGCCAGCGCAGTTCTTTTTGGTTTTCGGTTTCTATTTGCAGCAGGTGAGCGGTGGGGTTCGGGAATACCTTAACCATGATATTAAGGTTTGCATTGTGGGTTCCTGTGGTGCTAATTACGTACGCCTGCTGAACGCCCGCACTGCTGCTTCCGCCCGTGCCATCGGCTACGGTAAAGGCAGATTGTCCGGTAGTGAAGGTAACCACCCCGCCTGAACCGGTGGCAGTTCCACCGCCGGAATTAACAGATTGCTGGGCAAATGCCGTTGTGCAAAACAGCATGGTCAACAGTTGGAAAAATAATTTGTGCATAGGGTAATTCAAATTAAATGAAAATATTCCAAAAATTGAAATTGGATGTGTAAATTGCTCGGTAAATTCGGTGAATAGGGTCATTTTACGATATCTGTTTTGTCTGGCTGTGTGCGTTTTTGCCAATCATGCTACCCATGCAAAAAGTAAGTTGCAGATGGTGTTCCGATTGGATGACTGCTATTTAGATTCGGACAGTGCTACCCAAAAAATATTACGGCTATTTATCAAACATAATGTTGCCGTCAATGTAGGAATGATTCCTTGCAATCCTCAACTTTTCCTCCAACACCAATATCCAGACACCCTGTATTTTCATCCACAGATTGAAATTATCATGCATGGATACAGGCATAAAAAAATAACAGAAGGTGAATTTAAAGATATACCCTATTGGTTAATGCGTCAAAAGGTAAGCGCCGGAGTAGATACCCTTAATAAATATGGTATTTATCCGTTGTGTTTTGCGCCACCCTGGAATGCCTATGATAAAACAACCCTAGAACTTCTGAGAGAAAATGGGTTATACATGATTTCGGCCAATGAGTTTGGTGACAGAAGCAATTCGGATATGTTGTACCTGCCCGCCACCTGTTATTCTGTGCAGGATGCGATTGATCAAATTAATTGCAAACATTACTTCGGAGGGGTATTGGTTTTGTTAATTCATCCTTATCAGATCAATACACCCGGGGAATTATTAATGCTGGAAAGATTGCTATTACTCATTAAAAATAAAAATATAGAAACACTTAGATTTACGGAGTTTGTAAAACGAAAACAAAATATAACTGCTGAAAGAATGAAGCTGCATCATCAGACACTGATTTATGGGTTAAGGAAGCTGCAGATAATGGGCTTTAATCAGCGGATTTATTATGATTATTTAGTAGTATATATTATTAATTTAATTGAATGGATAATATTAATTATCATTTTGGTTTTATTTCATATTAAATTTTGCGTAACCAAGTCATACTATACCACCTATATAGTTGGAATAGTATTACTTCTTGGTGTTATAATTATTATGCCAAAGCGAGACGACAGTTATCGCTGGGCGTTACTCTATAAAACAAGCATTATTGCATTGTTTATATGGGTAAATAACCTATTGCAATTGCGTAAAAAATCTATACCAAAGCCGGCCAGGTAGCAGGGTCTGCCTCATGCATAATGGCATACACCTTCATGAAGATTTCATCGGCGCCGGGTTTGCTGAAGTAGTCACCATCTGTTCCGTAGGCAGGTCTGTGCGGTTGTGCCGTAATGGTGAGGGGTGCGCTGTCCAGGTATTGATAACCTTGCTGATTTTCCAGTACCTGTTGCAAAATGAATGCCGATGCACCGCCGGGTACATCTTCATCCAGCACTACCAGGCGATTGGTTTCCTTTAAGCTTTCCACGATCAGGTGGTTCACGTCAAAAGGCAGCAGGGTTTGCACGTCAATAATTTCCAGGCGAATGCCATGTTCAGCGAGCATTTCTCCGGCTTCCAGGGCAACGCGGCAGCAACTTCCGTATGTTACCAGGGTAGCGTGTTCGCCATAGCGCAGGGTATCCGGACGTCCCAAAGGCACGGTAAACTCATCCATATTCAATGGAAGTTTTTCCTTGATGCGGTATCCGTTCAGGCATTCCACCACCAGGGCGGGTTCGTCACTTTTTAGCAGGGTGTTGTACATGCCGGCGGCCTGGGTCATGTTCCGGGGCACACACACGTGCATGCCACGCACCGCATGGATGATGGTTCCCATGGGGCTGCCGCTGTGCCAGATGCCTTCAAGACGGTGTCCGCGGGTGCGGATAATCACCGGCGCTTTTTGTCCGCCCTTGCTTCGGTACTGAAGGGTGGCAATATCATCGCTCATCACCTCCAGCGCATAGAGCAGGTAATCGAGGTATTGAATTTCGGCGATGGGTCGCAGGCCACGCATGGAAGCTCCGAGGCCTTCACCCACAATGCTCCATTCTCGTATGCCCTTGTCGGTTACACGCAGCTCTCCGTATTTTTCCTGCAGGCCGCTAAAGCCCTGGTTCACATCCCCAATTTTGCCCACGTCTTCACCGAAGGCGAACACCCTGGGGTCTCTTTGCATGGCTGCGTCAAAGCAGGCACGCACCACCATGTATCCGTCTACGGTTTCCTCGCCAAATACCGGTTGAACTTCGGGCACTGACAGCGCATTGCCAGGGCTTTGGCTGTGCAAATGACTGCTGTATCGGTTGTGGTTTAAATCGGTAAACTCGCGGTAATAGGTAAGCAGGGGTTGTTTTTGGGATGCATCCAGTGATGCAGTAACGCGCAGTGCTTTGTGCAGCGCATTGCCAATATCCTTACGCAAGGGGTCTGATTTGCTCTGCAAACCGGCGCTGAGTTCGGCAAACTCTGCGGTAGCTACTCCCTGGGCGGCCAGGGTATTGATGATGTCGCAAAAACCGGCAACCTCAGATTTGATGGTTCCGAGAAATGAGGTCCAGGCCGCTTTTTGGGCATCGCGTACACTTTGGGTGGCTTCCGCTTCAATGGCATCGGCTTCTTCATTGGTGGTCAGGTCATTGGCAATGAGCCATTCGCGCATTTTTGCTATGCAATCATATTCCTGTTCCCACTCCAGGCGTTCTTTGCTTTTGTAGCGCTCGTGGCTACCGCTGGTACTATGGCCCTGGGGCTGGGTAACCTCGGTAACGTGCACCAGCACGGGAGTATGTTTTTGGCGGCAAATGTCGGCGGCCTGTTTATACACTTTGCGGAGCTCAGCGTAATCCCATCCTTTTACCGTAAATATTTCCATGCCCTGTCCAAACTTATCGGTCTGAAAACCGCTCAGGAGGCGTGATATATTTTCTTTGGCTGTCTGGTATTTTGCAGGTACGGAGATGCCGTATCCATCGTCCCACACGCTCATCAGCAGGGGCACCTGCATGACACAGGCGGCGTTCATGGTTTCCCAGAAAATGCCTTCGCTGGTGCTGGCGTTGCCAATGGTGCCAAAGGCGATTTCATTGCCTTTCAGGGAAAAGTCGGTGAAGCCGTGCAGGGCGGTGTTTTCGCGGTATAGTTTGCTGGCCAGCGCCAGTCCTAGCAGGCGTGGCATTTGTCCGGCGGTGGGAGAGATATCGGCGCTGCAATTGGGTCGGTCGGTCTGGGGCAGCCAGTTGCCCTGATCATCGAGCAGGCGTGTGGCGAAGTGTCCGTTCATGCTGCGACCTCCGCTGGCGGGTTCGCGGTCAGTATCGGGGTCGGCGTAGAGCTGGGCAAAAAACTGCTGCACGGTGCTCATGCCGCGGGCAAACATAAAGGTTTGATCGCGGTAGTAACCGCTTCGCCAGTCGCCGTTTTGAAACACTTTGGCCATGGCAATCTGGGCTATTTCTTTTCCGTCGCCGAAAATGCCAAATTTGGCTTTTCCGGTCAGTACTTCCTTGCGGCCCAGGAGGCTTGCCTGACGGCTTTCACAGGCCATACGGTAATCGTGAAGTACCTGTTTACGAAAGTCTTCCCTTGTGAGGGCTGCGGGGGCATTGGCAGCATCTTCCATTTGTGGTGCAAAAATACGGCTTTTTCTTATAAGGGGTTACTTTCTGCGGCGCAGCCACCAGGCCAAGCCTATTCCCATGATGGCTCCGGCGAGTATGGGCAGCCAGTAATTGGGTGGTTTGGGCTGGGATTGCAGTACAACAAAAACGGTGCTTAGGATTGGCATGTTGCAAAGGTAGGGAGTTCTATTTCAGGTATATCAGCAGGTTTACTGCGTTATCGGCGTTGTATATGCCGCACCTACGGCGCTGAGGGTAGGTTGTTAGGCGGTGTTATTAATATTTCGACCCTACGGGGCTTAAGCGGCCTGCTTGTGGGAAATATGAACCTTGACGTCCACCGTGCGGCGCATTACAGCTCCGAAGGAGCGGCATTTTTATAGAAAATGCCATAATCGATATACGGAACTCCGAAGGAGTGAAATAACGGATTAATCATAGATTTACCCTACGGTTGGCGTCATCCCTGACTGTCTAAAACAGTGATTGGCGGGGACGCCAACCACACGGCGACCTACAGGCAAATAATTTGTTTGCAATAATCATATTTTACACGTATATTCGAATAAAAAACACGTGCAATGACCACAAAGCTGACTTTGACCGTTGAAAAAGCCGTTATAGAAAGGGCGAAAGTCTATGCAAAGAGAACAGGCAGAAGTCTTTCAGATCTTATAGAAAAATACCTCGAAACCCTTACAGCCGAAGCAGAAGATGAACGGATTATTTCTCCCAAACTTAAAAAAATAGTGGGCGCAGTGAAGCTACCTGAGAATTTTGACGAGGAGAAAGAGCGGAGAGCATATCTTGAAAAGAAATATCTATGAAAAAAGTTTTTGTAGATACCAATATCCTTGTGGACCTGATTGCAGACCGTAAACCTTTCAGCAAGTTTGCCGTACAAATATTTTCCAGGGCTGAAAAAAGAAAAATTAAACTTTACACGTCGTCCCATTCCATAGCTACCACACATTATTTGTTGAAGAAGTACATGGATGAGAAGGATTTGCGTGATGTATTGTTGAATGTGATGGATTATTTGCAGGTAGTGGCGATAGACCATGACGTAATCAAAAAGGGTCTAAGATCCGGTTTTAAAGATTTTGAAGATGCTGTTCAAATTATATCAGCCGGTTCTGTAGAAAACATGGATTGCATCGTAACCCGCAATATCAAGGATTTTAAGGGCGCTGATATTCCTGTGCTTAGCCCTGATGAGCTGCTAAGCCGTTTTAAATCGTAGGGTTTAACAACCTGCGATGTGCAATTTTTTTGGGGTTACGCGCCTCACGTCTGGAATCTTCACCAAACACACTTCAATGTATATGCCGCACCTACGGCGCTGAGTAATCGTTATGAGTTGGTTTTATTAATATACCGCCCCTATGGGGCTTAAGCGGCCTGCTTGACTGTAATGGAGACCTTTCACCCATCGGATTGCCGTGGGAATTAGCTCCGAAGGAGCGGCATTTTCATAGAAAATGCCATTAGGTATGAACGAAGCGCCGTAGGTGCGACATAACGAGTTAACATATTGATTGGCGGGGCCGCCAACCACACAGCGAACATGCCAAAAAACCCTTCACAATTCCCAACCCTCTCCTCAACTTTTGGGGTTAACTTTGCCCTGCATGGCTCGCTTCAAACTGCACGCTCCTTTTCAGCCCACCGGCGATCAGCCGGAGGCCATACGGCAGCTGGTGGCGGGCGTAAATGAGGGCGTGCCCGCCCAGACCCTACTTGGGGTGACCGGTTCGGGAAAAACCTTTACCATCGCCAATGTGATAGAGCAAACCCAGCGTCCGGTGCTGGTGCTCAGCCACAACAAAACCCTGGTAGCCCAGCTGTACGGGGAATTCAGCCAGTTTTTCCCGGAAAATGCCGTGGAATATTTCGTGAGCTACTACGATTACTACCAGCCCGAGGCCTATATCCCCACCAGCAACACCTACATCGAAAAGGACCTGAACATCAACGATGAAATTGAAAAACTGCGTCTGAAAACCGTCAGCAGTCTGCTATCCGGCAGGCGCGATGTAATTGTGGTGGCCAGTGTGAGTTGCATCTATGGTGCGGGCAATCCCTCGGATTACGAAAAAACCATCATACGACTGTCAAAAGGACAATCCATCACGCGCAATACCGTCCTGTTTCGGTTGGTGGAAAGCCTGTATAGCCGCACCGCTGCGGAGTTTAAGCGCGGAACCTTCCGTGTGAAAGGCGATACAGTGGATGTGCACCTTGCCTACAACGATTTTGCCTACCGCATTTCGTTTTTTGGTAATGAAATTGAAGAATTATACAGCTTCGATCCGCAGACCGGGCAAAAAATAGAATCCCTGGATGACATTGCCATATACCCCGCACAAATCTATGTTTCACCCCGAGACCGCCTGCAGAGCATCATTTATCAGATTCAGGATGATTTGGTGCTGCAGCTGGAGTTTTTTAAGCAGCAGCAACGTTTTCTGGAGGCCAAGCGGCTGGAAGAGCGCGTGAACTTCGACCTGGAAATGATACGCGAACTGGGCTATTGCAGCGGCATTGAAAACTACAGCCGCTATTTTGACCGCAGACAGCCCGGTGACCGTCCCTTTTGCCTGCTGGACTATTTCCCCAAAGACTTTCTGCTGGTGGTGGATGAGAGCCATGTAACCCTGCCCCAGCTGCGCGCCATGTATGCCGGCGACCGTGCACGCAAAATCAACCTGGTGGATTATGGTTTCCGTCTGCCTGCCGCCATGGACAACCGTCCGCTGCAGTTTGAGGAATTTCAGCGCATCATCAACCAGACTGTGTATGTGAGTGCAACACCCTCCGATTTTGAGATTCGCGAGAGCGAAGGGGTGGTGGTAGAACAGCTGATTCGTCCCACAGGCCTGCTGGACCCTGAAATTGAAATTCGCCCCTGTGGCAACCAGGTGGATGATCTGATGGAGGAGATTGATGAGCGCATTAAAATGGGCGACCGCGTGCTGGTAACCACCCTAACCAAGCGCATGGCGGAGGAACTCACCAAATACCTGCAGCGGCTGGGTATCAAAGTGTCATATATACACAGTGAAGTGAAAACGCTGGATAGGGTGGAGACTTTGCGCAACCTGCGTTTGGGGCTGATTGATGTGCTGGTGGGCGTGAATTTGCTTCGCGAAGGCTTGGATTTGCCCGAGGTAAGTCTGGTGGCCATTCTGGATGCCGACAAAGAGGGTTTTTTGCGCAGTGAAACATCGCTGGTACAGACCATAGGGCGTGCGGCTCGAAACGACAGAGGCAAGGTAATTATGTATGCCGATGTGATGACGAAGAGCATGCAAAAAACCATTGATGAAACCAACCGTAGGCGGGCCAAACAGATGGAGTACAATGCGAACCATGGCATAGTGCCGACAACAGTGCGCAAAAGCCGCGAGGAGATATTGAAACAGACATCGGTGGCGGATGCGAAAAAGGGCGATGTATTGCCCACCTACGAGCCGCAGGAGAATCTGGGACTGGCAGCGGATCCTGTGGTACAGTATATGGATAAAAATTCATTGGGAAAAGCCATTGCGCGAACGGAAAAAGATATGCTGCGAGCCGCCAAAGAAATGGAATACATGGAAGCCGCCCGCCTCAGGGATGAACTGGAGGTGTTAAAGAAGAAGCTTAAGGAGCTGGAATGAGGGAAGGAATGATTGGCGGGGAAGCTAGCCCTGTCGTCTATATTGGAACATAGCAGTGGTTGGCGGGGACGCCAACCACACGGCAAAGGGATGTTCTATGCCGCACCTACGGCGCTGCGGGGGCGTTGTTAGGCGGTGTTATTAAGATATCGCCCCTACGGGGCTTGGTGCGGCATGCTTGGTGGAAATGCAGACCTTACAACTAATGGATTGCCATGGGCATTAGCTCCATAGGAGCGGCATTTTCCTAGAAAATGCCATGAACGAGGATACCAAGCGCCGTAGGTGCGACATAACATTCAGTTCCACAAGGTGCCGTCCAGCCCCAGCACAATCCCCATCCACAGGGCAATCATAAATAGCAACAGGCCGCCAAACAGGGCCAATAATCGTTTCCATGGGGTTTTTAATCCCAGGATGTCGGGTAGGAGTAGGGCAATACCGCCAATGCCTGAAACCACCGGTGTAACCATCAGCGGACGCAGCATCCAAAAGCGCCCCCAATCCGGGTTGGGCTGGTCAACCCCTGAAATAAAAAGGGCTATAAAACCCAGCCCAACGATGAAGCCCATGAGGACATTGAGCAGCATGGAGCGGGTTTTGGGTTTGTGCAGGCGAAATGGCATGGTGCAAAGGAAGGGGGAATGGTTAATTTTTTAGGTGATTAGAGTTTGGCTAGCTAGTTTTAATTCGTACTATAAAATTAATTTTGAGGAACAATGGATATTGGTTTTATTTGTATGAACAATAAAAACATTTTCTTATTGAATTAAAAAACGTAATGTTTTAGCAACGTTAATATGATAGATAAAAACATTCTAACCTCCCTGTTTATAATCCTGAGCAGTATTACAGCAGGTTATTCGCAATCCATAAAACCCCATTTAATTGCTGCGCACTCCGGGCAGTCGGATTTTATTAAATCCGAAGAACTTTCCGCTGAAATGGGAGGCGTGATAATTCCGCAAACAGCAGATCTGCTTTGGACCCCCATTCTCACTACCAAGTGCATAAAACAATACAAACACAATGACTCTTTGCTGGAACAGATAAAAAATAGTAAGAATTTGTTGAAGCAGCGCAATGTGATGCCTGCTGCAAGTCAGGAAAAACTACAAAGAAGGCTTGCAGCGCCTGTTATGGGTTCCAATTTCGAGGGTAATCGGAACAACGGTTACTCACCCATGGACAACTCGATCGCCATTTCCAATTCGGGTTACATCGTCAGCGTTTCCAATACCCTCATTCAGTTCTACAATACAAACGGACAATTACTGTATACCCGCTCTATTGCTACTTTCTTCAATGATGCCAATATTTCCTCGGTTTGCGACCCTGTAGTGCTGTATGATGCCGGTGAGAACAAATTTGTGTTTTTCGCACAAGAGTGCTCAGGGTCTTCCGCAAATTCACACTTGCTCATTTGCTTCTCAACAACCGATAACCCCAATGACGCCTGGTATCGGTATAAAATTACCGGTAATCCGTTAAACAATAGCACATGGTTTGATTACCCCAAAATGGCGGTGTCCACCAATGAATTGTATATATCCGGCAATGCATTCACCAATAATGGGACATTTGACAGGGCGCTTCTTTACCAAATCAACAAAAAAGCGGGTTTTTCCGGTCAGAGTCTTAATTATCAGTATTGGCACAGTTTGAAAAATGCCCCATTTACGCTGTTGCCTGTATCAGGAGGGCAGGGTAATTACGGTCCAGGGTGCTATTTGGTATCTACCAGTCCGGCAGGTGCTTCTACCATCAATTTGTATGACCTTACCGATGATATGTCAGCAACGGATGAAACAATCAACCATTACAGCATCAGTACCAAGGCCTATTCTCCCTCCGGTGATGGCAGTCAGAAAGGCAGCACACGCAAGATTGATAATGGAGATTGCAGGTCTCTTTCGGGCTTTTATCTGAATGGCATCATTCACTTTGTTTTCCATTCTGATTATCAGGATGGTTACAGTGGAATTAATTACAATCGCCTGGATGTGGTAAATAGAACAAACACATCATCTCCCTTCGGATTAACAGGTTATGAATATGCCTATCCTGCTGTGGCTTCCAGCGGTAATTCGACCACCGATAAGTCTGTATTGATTGGTTTTTTGAGAACCGGGGCCGATATATATCCGGAGATACGGGCTGTTAATTGCGACAATAACATGCAGTGGAGTTCGTCAATTCTCATCAAATCAGGCGAGGGTTTTAGCAGCTATATATCCCCTACCAGTAAGCCTGAACGGTGGGGGGATTACACCGGAATTGCCAGGAGATACAACAGCACAGGTCCAACTTTATGGATGAATGGTATGTACGGTTCAGACATGAACGTATGGGAAACCTGGATTGCCTCAATCGGGCAAAATCCTGCTTCCATCCACCAATCCAATAGTAACATCAATAAACCCGCAACTTCCCCTAATCCCATCATTAGGGAATTTGTTGTAAGTTTTCAAAATCCCATAACTGCAGATATCAACATCAATATTTATGACAGTAAAGGTTCATTGGTAGTGAATTTGTTTAATGGCATCTGTCATGCAGGAGACAATGCTTTTAGCTTTAATAAAACACCCCTAAAACCAGGCACTTATCAGTTAACAATAGCATCTAATGATAATGTTTTAAAGAATGAAAAAATTATTATTGCTGAGTAGTTGTTTGGTTACAATTAGTTTGTTTTTTGGTTGTCAATCTGCAAAAAACAATACAACCGCAAAGTCGACTGCGGCGGAAAAAGACGGAATTAAAAGTGGAGTTTTAACCCAAGATACCGTAATATCCAAGAAAACGAATGCTGCGCAAAAAGACAGTGCTAAATATGCCGGGGATTCCCTTAAAGTGAAGCGCATAGAGCATGGCACTACAAATCGTCAGCAGCTGGATAGCATTAAAAATCGCAAAACCAAGGGGAAATAAATTCATATAAATACACGCATTTATTGATAAAAAAAGGGCGGGAATTACCCCGCCCTTATTCTTTATCCGGCTTTCCTTCTTTCCTTTTGCATGTCCATCTCCTGCCGTCCGGGCATTCTGAAACCCAGGGGAACTCCGGTTGCTTTTACAGAACTGTAGCGCTCGGTTTCGCAAAGTTCTATAAGTGTGTTTAACCGCGTGTCTTCCAGACCCAGCAGTTTCTCGGCCGCAAAACGCCGCGCCACATTGGAGATTTCACCCGGGGTTAATGCAAATGCGTTGGCCAGCAATTCCGCTTCAGTTTGGCGCAATCCCTTAATCTGGCTCTTCCAGATGGCAGCCATGGCCTGTGTATTGGGGGGATCGAACTGCAGTTTGATGGTCCAGCGCCTTTCGAATGCCGGATCCATATTGTGGGTGAGGTTGGTGGTGCCAATCAATATGCCCCCGAAAGTTTCCATTTCCTCCAACACCAGATTCTGAATCCCATTTTGCATTTGCTCCACGCCAGTCTGTGCATTCAGGCGCTTGCCGATAATCTGATCGCATTCGTTCAAAAACAAAATGGGCTGCACTTCCAGCCGCTCACAAAGTCTGCGATAATCCGAAAATACCCGTTTGAGGTTGGCTTCGGAATCGCCCACCCATTTGCTCATGAAATCGGTCACCTGTATTTTCATTACAGGCCTTTTGGTGATGCGTGATAATTGCAACGCAAACTCCGTTTTGCCACAACCGGGCCCCCCGTGAAACAATAGGGTAATGCCCCGCATGCGGTCGGTTTTGGACATGCTGCCCTGAAATTTCTTAAAACCTTCTACCGTCAGCAGGTTGGTAAGGCGCTCTGTTTTCCGCTGCAGTGCGGGGCTAAAATACAAGTTTACCTTGCTCACCTCATGGGGTTGTATCATGGGGGTGCGCACAGATGCCATCTTGCGGCGGATCATTTTTAAAATCACGGGGTCAAGCTCACCCAGAAAGCGTTCAAAGCCCGCCTCAGTGAGTTGTAGGTCCGGGTTAAAATCCACCACATTGGCGCCGGTTATTTCCACCAGTCCTTCCTGCATGGGCTGCCAGGTGCCGTCCAGGATTTCCTGCCTTAGTCGCTGTATATCTGAACGGCAGATATGGATATAATTATCCAGGTACACAAAATTGAAGGGCTCATTTTCAATGGCTGCTTTGGCACAAATGGCCATCAGTGTAAACCACTCCTCAATACCGCAAAAGGCCATCTTGTCTTCCATGTATTTTATCAGTGTCAGGTCTTGGTTGTGGCGCTTGGCCAGTTCAATTTGCTCTCCCACGTGTTTGGCCAGCATGTGGTCACGGTCCAGCAATTTGCGGTTGATATACTGCAAAGTAGCATCCAGACCCTGTGGGGCAGCGCCTTTAAAACCCTCTGCATCATCATCGTCAATGGCGCGTTCAGTTTCGTTGCTCAAACTGTAGGCGGCATACCCCGATTCGCGGTCGCGGTTAATATCCAGCACCCCGGTAGCACACAGCCGCCTCAATACGGTGCGCAAGCGGTTACCATTTCTGTTGAAGTGACTCTGAAGCAGCTGGGTGCAGAATTTTTCCCCCACATGCAATACCTCTTCACCCCGCACAAATACCACGGCCACCACGGCAACCTCTTCCACGGCCAACCGGATCTTGTGGGATAGCGCCGTCAAGGCAGGCATGTCATTCCAGGCCCTGCCAACCATGCAGGTTGATTGAATTTCCAGGTACGCCGAACGCAATGCGCTCTCGATGGCAGAAGAATGGGAAGTTTTTTTATTTTTCATGATATTATTTTTCTTTTTTAAGCACAAAGGGGGAGGGAGCCACTTTTGTGGTGTTTTTTGTTTTAGCGTTAAGTTGGAAAAGGGATGAACAACAAATATAATATACAATCTCCAAAAAATCAAATTTTATTGCCACTATTTCGCGATTATTTTGCCCCATTGTTTATGCACATTCGTTCACAAAAAACTTTTATAAAAATTTGTTTATATAGTACTTTTCTAATATATTAATGCGTGACGCACGTGCGTGCGTTCCTTTATATATATGGGAGCTGATAACCTTCAAAAACGTTGATATACAAAGATTACACGAATATGGAGTGGCTTTCTTTCAATAATGACGTGCCTCCTGCGGTCTAAGCATATCTCAAATAGCCGTCATTGTTAATTCACACAAAAAAACAACCCGTATTTTTGTGTGTATTTTGCTAATTATGCATTCTTTTTCGCAATCAGATTAGCTTAAAACCTTTAGTGGTCTTCCCTTTCTTCTGTACAAAATACTTTTTTTGGCATACATTTGGAATAACGATTATCAGCATGAGAAATTTTGTCGCCGGCCTGCTTCTGTTCATTCCTGTTTGCCTTTGGGCTACCAAAGACAGCTCCTTACGCTATGCCAATGCCATCTATGAGAAAGACATTCGCACCGTTAAAATGGAAAATTCTACCTCGGGATTTCCTTTTCCCCTGGTGCAAATGGGTGAAACCGGCTCCCTGAAACTGGAATTTGATCAGCTTACCGATGAGCGGGATTACTACCAATACACCCTCATACACTGCGATGCCCTTTGGAACCCCACTGCTTTGCAGAAAAACCAATACCTAAACGGGCAGGGCTACGAAAATATTGAAACGGTTGTTTTTAGCAATGGCACGCTCATGAAATTTGTTCACTACGAGGCGGTAGTGCCGTCTGCCAACACTACACCGAAGATTTCGGGAAACTACCTGCTCGTAGTGTACCGAAATTATGACGAAACCGATATCGTGCTTTCTCGTCGTCTGGTGGTACTGGATATGAAGGGCCGTGTGGATCTTACCGTCATTCAAAGTTCGCAGGTTGAACTTCGTCCCACCCACCAGCAGGTGAATTTCAACTTTGTGCTGACAGACAATTACTTTATGCCCAAACCCTACCAGGATCTCAAGGCCGTCATACTGCGCAATGGGGAATGGATAAGTGCCAACACCGGACTGGCACCGCAGTTTATTTCCGGTAACAGCTACAATTACCAGTACCAGACCGGCAATCAGTTTGAGGGGCTGAACGAATTCCGTTTTTTCGACATCCGCAGTTTTCGCCAAAGTACCGCCGGAGTGAAACAGCGTTTCAATGTGGCCGGGCAAAAGCATATTGTGCTGATCAACGACCAGACGCGCCGCTTTGACCGCTATTTTAACTGGGCCGATTACAATGGGCGCTATTTCTTGTTTAGCAGGGATATTCCGCTGCCTTCGGGGGCTTCTGCTGAGGGTGACTACTGCTTTGTGCATTTCACGCTCAAAAGCGATGAAGAGCTCAAAAACAAAAAAGTATTTGTGTACGGTGAACTTAGCGACTGGCGCATACACCCCGATTGTGAAATGTTCTACAATCCGGATAACAAGACCTACGAGGCAGTCATACCCTTAAAACAGGCCTACTACAACTATTCTTATGCGGTTTACGACCCTGCAGACGGTTCGGTGGATACCAGACACTTCGAAGGGTCTCATAGTGAAACAGAGAACAATTATATGGTTTTAATGTATCACCGCAATCAGACCATGAACTACGACGAACTGATTGGCTACGGACTGGAAAACACCCGGGGTAAGCGTTAGAACAAAATGACCCTTATGGTTGTTAGTGTATACGCCCATGGAAGAAAACGAAGTCATTGACAACAGGCCCGATTACCTCAAGGATGCCCTGTACCAGGGGGAGCTGAGCCAGGCCCCGTATGCCCTGTCGGTGAGTTCGCCCAAAATTGAGCCCATCGACAAGCGCCTGTTGAAGGCCAATGCCCATGAGGCCATGCAACATCAGGCCCAGCAGCAGATTGACATGCTGCGCAAGCAAGCCGCCCTGCTGATACAGCAGGCCCGTGACATAGAAAAGCGATTGGAGGTGAGCCATGCCATTTATCAGGCATCCATCAATTTTGAGCCCGTGATTGGCGGCATTTACCACCTATACCAAAAACACGATGGCACCCAGGTGCTGAGCATGGTGGCGCCCTATGAATGGGGCAAGGAAATGCCTTTTGCAGAATTTCTGCACACGGTGCGATTGCTGGCAGATAGAACCTGGGATGTGCTGGCATAAGCCGTCGTTTCAACAATACTGCAATACATAAAATTCTTAGGCAAACCGATAATCGTATTCAACGATTAAACCATTCTCCCACTAAACCCTTTACGGCTTCATCAGGTCGTGGGTGGCCTTTATGAGCAATCCCCGTGGGGTAATGGCTCCGCTCAGCACCAGCAATTTATTGAGCCATCCGTGAACCACCCTTCTTTTTCCGGCTTTAAGGGCTTTATAGGCCTGTTCGGCCACTACTTCGGGTTTCATCATGCCCATTTGCATAATTTTGGAAGTGCGGGTGGCAGCACGGTCATGAAAAGCCGTTTCCGTGGGGCCGGGGCAGGAAACCGTTATGCTCACCCCGGATTGACGCAGTTCGTAGCGCAGTGCTTCGCTGAAGCTGAGTACAAACGATTTGGTGGCAGCATACAGTGCGAAGGCAGGGGCGGGCTGAAAAGCAGCCGTAGAGGCCAGGTTCAGGATGTAGCCGTGTCCTTTGGCTTTCATTTCCATGGCCAGGGCATGGGTGAGTCGGGTAAGGGCGAACATATTCAGCATCATCATTTCCCGGTGCAGGGAAAATGGCTTATCCAAAAAATAGCCGGCATCTCCAAAACCGGCATTGTTGATCAAGCAATCAATGCTAAGGTTGTCAGATGTAAGTTGTTGTAACAGGGTCTCTACGTTTTCCGGTTTGGAGAGGTCTGTGGGGTAGCAGTGGGCTTCTGCGCCATACAGCGATTGCAGTTCTGAAGCCACATCCCTCAGGGCAGATTCATTGCGTGCCACTAGCACAACGCGGTATCCGTCTGCCGCCAGCAGTCGGGCAAATTCAAGTCCCAGGCCGCCCGAAGCACCGGTAACAAGGGCTGTTTTTTGGGTTTTCATGCGGTAAAGGTAACAGTTTTGAAAACCTAAGGTTTTTCGGTGGGGTCAATTTCCTTCACCTTCAACAGGAAATACAAACCCACGGGAATGCTCAGGCCGGCGGTCAGCAGAAATACGGTCATAGGGCCTGTGATATCCCACAGCAAGCCGGCCCAAACGCTGGCCAGCAGTAACGACAGACTTTGCAGTCCGGCAAATGTGCCCAGTCCAACGGCTTTTTCGCGAGGGCCGCACACCTTGCTGATCCATGCCTTTGCAAGTCCGTCGGTGGCAGCAGCAAATCCCCCATACACAAAGAACAGCGCGATGATGGCAGTGGTGGAACTAAACAGGGCCATGCCCAGGTAAGTGATTGCGAACAAGGCCAGTCCCAGCAGGAAAATGCGCTTCATGCCCATGGTATCGGAGAGGCGACCGAGGGGGTAGGCCAGCAAGGCAAAAATGAGGTTGTAGAAAATGTAGAGTCCTACAACACCGGCGTCGGTCATGCCCAGATCTTTGGCGCGCAGCAACAGAAAAATTTCAGCGCTGTTGATGGAGGCAAACAGCAGTAGCCCCCATAACAGGGTTCGGTATGCGGGCGTTGCGGTTTTGAGCCATCGCATACTGTCACTAAAGGTGATCGTTTTGCCTTGTGGGGCAAGGTTGTTCTGTTCTTTGAGGGTAAACAGCAGCAGCACGGAGATGATGCCCGGAAGGAAGGCGATGAAAAACAGGGGGATGTAATCTCCGGGACGAAAATACAGCCATATCAGGGCCAGGGCTGGTCCCAGTGCGGCACCCACGGTATCCATGCTGCGGTGGAAGCCAAAAACTTTACCACGGTTTTGGTGGGTAGAAGCGTCGGCCAGGATGGCATCGCGGGCGCCGGTGCGCATGCCCTTACCCAGCCGGTCGAGGGTACGTACTAAAAAAATCCACAAAGGATATGCCATGGCGGCCATGAGGGGTTTGGAAAGGGCGCTGAGGGTGTATCCCAGGCGCACAAAGGGCAGGCGTTTTCCGCTCATATCGCTCCAGTAGCCGAAGTAGCCCTTGCTAAGTCCGGCGGCGGCTTCAGCAATGCCTTCGAGCAACCCGATAAAGGCCACGCTAAACCCGATGCTGCGCAGGTATGCGGGCATCACGGGGTAGAGCATATCGGAGGCCATGTCGGTAAACAGGCTCACCAGGGAGAGCACCCAGATGCTGCGGGTTATGGCACCGGCGGACATGAGGGTAAAGGTAATACAGAAAAATTAGAGATGGGGAGAGGGGGCACTTTTACCGCAACCCAAAGTTGGGAGAATTTGGGTGGCAGGGCGGCTATCATGCTTCGACATGCTCAGCATGACAGCTACTCAGCATGGCAAACTGCTCGTGGTTGCGTACAGATTATTCTTTTAACTATTTAACCCACAACAATTAAACCTACTCAGGCATAAATCAACTGTAGACTATCAACTATTAACTCTCAACTGCCTCAGGTTTTCCAACATATCCACCGTC
>CAYYXG010000020.1:0-48380 GCA_964475595.1 uncultured Flavobacteriaceae bacterium | reverse complement strand
CTGCAAGGATATTTAACACAATCATTGGTACTGCAATTTTACTTCAAATTGATGGTTTATTGTATAGGAGGTGTATTTTTGAATAATGAAATTCAGAATTGCATTGTTTGTTTTGGTTTTAGCAGTAGCCAATGCGGGTTGCAAAGCCATACAGGGTAAGCAACCCAAAAAACCCAGGGCCAAATCGGGCTGTAACTGCGGATTTTGAGGAAAGTTTGTGAAATGTTTGTGTTTTATTGGTTTTTTGTTTATATTTGAGGGTGGGAAAAATGAAATATCCGGAGTTAGAAAAGGGAATGTTTCATGGACTGCACAAAGCGGTTCAGGAGCGAACCGGTATTTCTTTGCCGGTGATACATGCTGCACTGACTGAGCAGGATGATCGTTCTGAGAAGAAGTTGCAGGCCATCCGAGTGGCTCTTGAAATCATTCGGGAGCGGGGAATGGTTGCCGAGGATGAATATTGCGAACCCAATCTAAATAACTCAACCGTGAGTGAGCCGGTTGCAGAATATGCCATGCTGGATCTTCAAAAAGCATACACCTATTGGGATTATTTGAGATGGACCTTCCTGGACCGTGTTGAGCTTATTCGAGGCAAGGTGGTGAAAATGAGTCCGGCGCCCAGTAGCATCCATCAGCTGGTGGTGAGGGTTGTAAACCGATATTTTGACCAGTTTTTCATTGATAAGCCCTGTGGTTTGTTTTATGCACCGTTTGATGTTCGCCTGCCGGTGCCGGGTTCTCGGAAAGACAGCACAGTGGTTCAGCCGGATTTGACAGTAATTTGTGATGTCAGTAAAATTGATGAAAGGGGTTGTTTTGGTGTTCCTGACATTCTGGTAGAAATTCTTTCTCCGGGCAATTCACGCCATGATATGAACGTAAAGTTTAAATTGTACGAGGCCAGCGGGGTTAAGGAGTACTGGATGATACAGCCGCAAGAGCGCAGCATTTTAATATACGTACTGGAAAATGGGCGCTATGTGGGGTTGCCCCCATTCACTGAAGGGACGGTAGCTTGCGGGCATTTGTTTGACGGCTTGCATTTGCCTGTAGACGAGGTTTTCGGCTATTTGCCAAAGCAGGTGGATTGACCTGTGTTTTTACCTAGAAAAATCACTTATTTTCAGTAACTTTGCACCCCAATTTTACGACATGACTACAGAAACCAATTCTTACTTGCCTTACAAAGTTAAAGATATCACGCTGGCCGAATGGGGCCACAAAGAAATCCGCATGGCGGAAGCCGAAATGCCCGGTCTGATGGCTATTCGTGAGGAATATCGCGGCAGCCAGCCCCTCAAAGGAGCCCGTGTTGCCGGTTGTTTGCACATGACCATCCAAACCGCTGTATTGATTGAAACCTTGAAAGAACTGGGAGCCGAAGTTACCTGGAGCTCCTGCAATATCTTTTCTACTCAGGACCACGCAGCGGCTGCTATTGCGGCTGCCGGGATCCCCGTTTATGCCTGGAAAGGAATGACTGAGGAGGAGTATGAGTGGTGCATTGAACAAACCTTGTATTTCGGACCTGATCGTCAGCCCTTGAACATGATTCTGGATGACGGCGGTGACCTTACCAATGTGGTTTTGGACAAATATCCTCACCTGGCTGCCGGTATCAAAGGCATCAGTGAAGAAACCACAACCGGTGTGCATCGTTTGTATGAGCGCGTTACCAAAGGTACACTTCCTATGCCTGCCATCAATGTGAATGACAGTGTTACCAAGAGTAAATTTGATAACAAATACGGCTGTAAAGAATCGCTGGTGGATGCCATTCGCCGTGCTACCGATGTAATGCTGGCCGGAAAGGTGGCAGTAGTATGCGGTTATGGTGATGTTGGAAAAGGAAGTGCAGACAGCCTGCGCGGAGCCGGTGCCCGTGTGATTGTTACGGAAATTGACCCCATTTGTGCCCTTCAGGCCGCCATGGATGGTTATGAAGTAAGGACTCTTGAAAATGCCATACCCCGCGCCAATATCGTGGTTACAGCTACCGGCAACTGCCAGATTGTGACCGGCAAACACTTCAAGTTAATGAATGACAAAACCATCGTTTGCAACATTGGCCACTTTGACAACGAAATCGATATTGCCTGGCTGAACAGCAACTATGGCAGCACCAAATACACCATTAAACCTCAGGTTGATGTTTACAATATAGATGGAAAAGAGGTTGTGGTGTTGGCAGAGGGTCGTCTCGTAAACCTGGGTTGTGCCATGGGGCATCCCAGTTTTGTAATGTCGAACAGCTTTACCAACCAGACCCTTGCTCAGATTGAATTGTGGAAAAACCACAGCAATTACGACAACAAGGTGTATGTGTTGCCTAAGCACTTAGATGAAAAAGTGGCAAGGCTTCACCTGGCTCATATTGGTGCTGAACTTACCGAGCTTACTACCGAACAGGCCGATTATATCGGAGTTTCTGTTCAGGGGCCATTCAAAAAAGATCAGTACCGGTATTAAACAAAAAAAGTTTCTATCAAAAGCCATTCTACGGAATGGCTTTTTTTATGGCTATTTTTGTCGCCATGCCCGATGGTAAAAAATATCTTAAAAAAGCCTTGCTGTTCGCTTTCGGACTAAAACTTTTTTACCTGTTGCTAGGCAATTTGCTACCGAATGGCTGGAATGGTCTGGAGCATGTGCTGGATGTATTAGCCCGCAACGATTCCGGCTGGTATCATCAAATTGCCAGGGATGGCTATCCTACCTCACCACCGGCACTGGGTGTTCAAACATCATTTGCGTTTTTTCCGCTGTATCCCGCAATAATCAGTTTGTTCCGACAACCCATATTATTGTTTACCCAAAACAATGATTTGGTTTATGTACTGGCATCATTATTAGTGCACCTTCCACTCACTTGGTTGTGGGTTGTGATATTATTTAAATGGCTTGGAGGAATGGGTTTCGATCCTCGAAGGGCATTCATTTACAGTATTTTCTTTCAGGTGTTTCCTTATCATTTCTTTTACCACATGTTCTACAGTGAGGTATTGTTTTCCATATTGTTTATGTGGGCTTTAATGGCGGTTCAGAAGAAACAACACCTGGCGTTAGCATTAGCAGTGGCCTTGCTTACGTTGTGCAGGCCTACAGGCATCGTCTTTTCTGCAGGTTTGGGATTGTGGCTTCTGGCAGAAAATGGGTGGTTTCGGGTGTTAAGGCAGCGTGATAATTTAATTCAGTTGCTGGCGTTATTTGCTGCACCTGCGGCTTTGGTTTTGTGGATGATTTACCTCTATTTTCATTGTGGGGATCCGGTTGCATTTAGCAGCACCCAATCCGCTTGGGGCCATTCGTATACCTGGCCATGGGAGCCCCTTTTTGCCGGTAGGCAATGGTATTTACAGCTCATATCCATCTATGTATTGTTGTTGATATTAACTTCCATATGGCTGTTAAGAAAAGCGCGTCTGGGTGAGCAATTGTTTTTTTGGATGAATGCATTGTTCCCTTTAATCACTGGGAGTATTGCCAGTTACTACCGCTACTTTTCGGTTATTCCCACTTATTTTCTGCGCTTGTTCGCGGTGCTTGAAACACGATGGAAGTGGGTAGTAGTTTTAGGAATGTCACTTAATATTTTGCTTTATTATATTTGGGTTTCCCTTTCTTCACGGGCACCTGAAGAGTGGCTCACATTTTAAGGCTATCAATAAAGTAGGGTTTTTCATTCAACCTAAAATACACCGGATTAAGCGTTTTTACATGAAATGGTGGCATAAATGTCGCGCCCAGATACAATGTGTCACCTACAGCCATGGAATCGAGTTTCAATCGCCCATTTTCGCTGAATCTAATGCTTATTGTGGGCTGTTTTTTAATAGCAGCTATGCACATGCTCTCATAGGGTAAGGCCCATGGAGTGCCAATGGCTTCGCCATAGTGGTTCACAATCACTTTTTGGTGGCCATTTTTTGTGTAAAGGTTGCTTTGGAATACTACTTCATTAACCCGCTGACGGTAAAAATATCCGTTGCCATGCACCAAAAACAACAAAATTCCTGAAATCCAAAAAACTGCCGTATAGGTGGTCATAAGTTTGGCATTGTTACTATAGGCGAAGAACAATAAAGCAGCAACGACTAGCAGTGGATAAAAGAATTTTTGCATCATGACACTTGAGTCTCCCGATTGGTAAACCACCACCAGCAGCAGACAGCATATGATGACATAAGCCAATACCGGTAAGGTTTTCAGTTTTTCTCCGTTTTTAAAGCCCAGGCCAGCCAAGGTAATTGTCATTGCCATTAGCGGCCACATCCATCCGGCAAGATTGCCGAACAAATAATCCCAGCTATAGTGTTGGGTTATGTGCAGCCATCCTGATGAATTTTTAATTTTTTCCAACAGCCCGCTGTCGTAGTTGTTGGTAGCAGGCGAAACAAGGTATTGAAGTATAATAGCCAAAATGCTTATCAAGATAAAAACACGCCATTTTTTTGATGTATTGGCGTCCATCCATACTGCCAACAGGGTGCCACCCATCAGCATGAGTGCAGCAGGATGGGCCATGAATGCGCCAAGGGATGTCAGGAATAGTGCCCATTTAGGCGGATTGGTTGTTGTGCTTAACAACCAAAACAAACAGCAGCAGAGCACCGCCATGTGTATTTCGGAGTAACCAATAAACATCATTTCCGGACCGGAAAGCCACAGTACAAGGGGGAGGACCAGCGCTTTATTTGCCGAAATACGACGGGTGAAAAACCAAGCGAAAACAAAAAGCAATGGTAGTGTGATATTTGCCAAATGCAACACTACATTGGCCGGAAGGGACATTTTAACAGATAGCACTGCCGGAGCCAATTGCAGGAAGTTGGTAAATCGGTCATAAACCAGAGATTCTTTATTCAGTAATCGAAATAATGTGTAGGCGCTATCTGTGTGCAACCAGCGCGGAACAGCGTAATAAACCACCGCACCAAGCCACGTGGCAAGCATTAAAAATCCAAGTATCCCAGAGAGGTTTTCCTGCGCAATATATTTTCTAAGGTAGGAGATCAAGCCGCTGCGGTTTCTTCCGTGTCTTCCGGTTTTTCAGACTCATCTTCAGAAAGATCTTTTTCAATGACCAGATTATCGATGATAAATTCCTGTCTTTCCGGGGTGTTTTTACCCATGTAGTAGTTGAGTACTTTTTCGATACTGCTGTCAGCGCTCAACACCACCGGTTCGAGGCGGATATCTGAACCGATAAATCGGGCAAATTCATCCGGTGAAATCTCGCCCAGACCTTTGAAACGGGTGATTTCAGGTTTGCCGCCCAGTTTTCTTATGGCCAGCTGTCTTTCCTGATCGCTATAGCAGTAAATGGTTTCTTTTTTATTTCTGACTCTGAAGAGGGGGGTCTGTAGAATATACAGATGCCTATTTCTTACTAGGTCGGGGAAAAACTGCAGAAAGAAAGTCATCATCAGCAGGCGAATATGCATCCCATCCACATCGGCATCGGTAGCCAGTACTATTTTGTTGTATCGGAGATTATCGACCGTTTCCTCAATATCGAGGGCATGTTGAAGCAGGTTAAACTCTTCGTTTTCGTATACCACTTTTTTCTTTAGTCCATAGCAATTCAGGGGTTTTCCTCGAAGGCTGAATACGGCTTGCAAATCGGGATTTCGGCTTTTTGTGATACTGCCGCTTGCACTGTCTCCCTCTGTGATAAACAGCGTGGTTTCGAAGCGTTTTTCATTTTTCTCATCGGGAAGATGTATGCGGCAGTCACGCAGTTTTTTATTGTGCAGATTGGCTCTTTTGGCGCGTTCTTTGGCCAGTTTTTGTACGCCGGCCATATCTTTTCTTTCGCGCTCGTTTTGCAGGATTTTTTTAAGCAGTGCATCGGCGGTAGCAGGATTTTTGTGCAGGTAATCATCTACCTGTTTTTTTACGAATTCCAGTATACCCACTTTAATGCTGGGGCCATCGGGTCCCATATCGGTGCTGCCAAGTTTGGTTTTGGTTTGGCTTTCAAAAACGGGTTCCTGCACGCGCACGCTTATGGCCGCTGTGATGGAACTTCGAATGTCTGCGGCATCAAATTCTTTTTTGTAAAATTCACGTACGGTTTTCACCATGGCTTCGCGGAACGCCTGTAGGTGTGTGCCCCCTTGTGTGGTGTATTGTCCGTTTACAAATGAATAATAGTCTTCACCATAGCTGTCTGTGTGGCTGAATGCGATTTCCACATCGGTTCCTTTAGCGTGCATCACAGGATAAAGCATGGTTTCGGGGTTTACTTTGTGTTCAAGTAAATCCAGCAAACCTCTTTTACTGCTGTAGTTTTCACCATTGTAGTGAATGATGAGACCGGCGTTCAGATAGGTGTAATTTTTAATCTGTTCGCGCAGGTAATCATTGACAAACTTGTAGTTTTTAAAAATGGTGTCATCCGGTTCAAAAATAGTTAGAGTACCATTGGATTCTTTGGTTTCAAATTCCGGCACATCCTCTTTTAGTTCGCCACGGCAAAATTCTGCTTTTTTGGTTTTGCCATCGCGGAAGCTTTGCACGCAGAAATAGTGGCTGAGAGCGTTAACGGCTTTGGTACCTACGCCATTTAGCCCCACTGACTTCTGGAATGCTCGGCTATCATATTTGCCACCGGTATTAATTTTACTTACACAGTCAATCACTTTTCCGAGCGGAATGCCTCTGCCGAAATCCCTAACTGTAACCCTGTGCTCTTCAACCTTCACTTCAATTTTTTTACCATTCCCCATCACATGTTCATCGATGGAATTATCGATGATTTCTTTTACGAGTACATAAATACCGTCATCGGCTGCGGTGCCATCACCCAATTTGCCGATATACATGCCCGGACGAAGCCGGATATGTTCTTTCCAGTCAAGACTTCGGATTTCGTCTTCGGTATACCTGGGCGTATTTTCTGTCATAATTGCAATATTATATTCGGAAATGGGTTTGCTCCACCATAGTTGTTCACAGTCTTCATAAATTTGCACATGCGTTTATTGATTTTTATACTCTTGCCGGTCGTGTTTTTCTCTTGTCAAACTGAATTAGATAAGAAAATGGCTATGATAAACCCCTTTTTGGCTCAGGTTCAGGATTCGATGAATATAAACCGCATTCCGGATTCAATGGCCAATCATTTTCAGCAATTTGCCGCCCAGTACCCTCAACACAAAGCCAGTGAAAAGCTGCTGTATGCTGCTACGTTAATTGCTGAGCGCAGCGGCCGTTATTTTGAGTGTGCCAAATGGTGTGAAATGTATGTTGCACATTATCCAAAGGGCCAATATGTATTCCCGGCCATGGTGGCGGCAGCCCATAATTATGAGAAAACTGAGCAGTTTGAGAAGGCCATTGACTATTATGACAAGGCAGCATTACGGGAACCGGAATCCAAGTTGGGTAAGCAATGTTCTCAAACATCCGCTATGCTTAAAAAGGGACTTGTTACACCCGAGCAGCAGCTGGAGTATATTCTCAACCACAGCACCGATACAGCGAGGTAATTACTTTTTCTTTTTTTTCTTAAAATCACCGCGTTTCCAGGCATCGATAAACTGCATCCATGCCATGGGGTTAAGGTAGTTTTGCGGTGGGGCCTGCTTGTAATAGTATAGTTGTTGCACGCGGCTCTGGGCAATCATCTGCTGGCTGGCTTTGGCGTCTGCAGGACGCAATTTCAATTCTTCTTTGGCGGCCTCAAGTTCCAGGTTTTTACGGGCGATTTCATAGGCATCGTCCGGGGGAACCGTATTGACAAATTCGTGGTCAAAAAATGATTTAGACGGGAGTGCACGAATAAAAATCACGGGAATATCGATGGTGTCTTGCACCATGGTTTTGATGATGTTGTATCGGTTTGCGGTGAGGGTATCCGGAATTACATGCCAGGAGGCAGTTTTTTCCGCCTGGGTGAACCATAGGGTGTCGCCTTTTAGAGCCACAATATCAAAATGTCCGAGCAAGTCGGTATAGCCTGCCAGGCCACGGCGACCATTTTTTATAGCCACATAGGGAATGGGTTTTAAGCTGTCTGAGGTAAGTACGAGACCGGTGAACAATATGTAGGGGTTGGTGCTTTTTTGCGCACTTGACTGTTGTGGGAGCATGGCCGCGATGACCATAATACCGAGGATCCAAGATTTAAACCCCATTTTATCCATAAAGATACGCATTTTTTGCCTGATTTCCAAATTTACCAACCGTTTATTGTCCATACAACTCCGGCAATGACCGTGCCAAGCACTATGATAGGTGGAGATATTTTTTCGGAGAGTATGAGGGCTGCTGCTACAATGAATATTCCTATTGAAGGGGCATCGGCATGGATGTCACTGATTTGTTTCCAGAAGTGCTGGTTGATGATTAGCGCAGCAGAGAGAATAAATCCGACAGAGGCCGCAAAAATGCCGTCGAGTGAGCGTTTGATAATAGGGTAGGTCTGTAGTCGGCTCCAAAGGGGGAATGCGAAGAAAACCATCAAGATTCCCGGAAGAAAAATGCCAACCAATCCAATTCCACACCCCAGCAATTGGCCATCAAACCCAAAACCTGAGGTTCTCATCGCGATGCCATTGAGGTAAACCGCCAGGTTAAAATTGGGCCCCGGCATGCCTTGAATCAGGCCCAGCCCTGTGTTAAGCTGGTCCATGCTCATATATGGTTTGTGGTAAACATAGTGCTCCATGGCCATGGCACTAAGAATGTTGCCACCACCAAAAGAGAGTGCCCCCATTCGATAGGTATTTTCAAATAAAACGATGGGTTTACTAAGTCCAAGGGTGTCTTCATTGGCACTTAGAATCATGCCAAGTCCACCGATGAGTAAAAAAATGAGCAATAACAAACTCAGGTTGGCCCAACGGATTTTCCCAAAAGGCTGAGAATTAGGGGTGAACACCCTATTGCCGAAATTGCTGCTCATTATGCCGCCCAAAACAACTCCCAGGGGGAAAATCAGGGGATTTCGAAAAAGAAAACCTGCTATGCCTGCCAAAATGAAAACCAGATAGTTGATTTGGTCTTTACGTATCAATTTGAACATGCTGTAGACCCCATAGCATAGGAAAGCGGCCACCATGGGTTCAAGAAAACGCAAATGTCCCTTTTCCAGAAAAATGGGTGATAGCGTGAAAATCGTCATAATGGTAGCGCCGGGTAATACCCATGCAAGCAGGGTCATGAATGCCAGAGCGGGGCCTCCCAGCTTAAAGCCAATGGCAGTGATAGTCTGTGTAGTGCTTGGACCGGGAAGTATGCTGCAAAATGCGTTGATATCTGTTAAATCCTCTGCTGATAGAAAGTTTTTGCCATCCACCAGTCTTTTTTTGAATAATGGAAGGTGCATTTGCGGACCTCCAAAAGCAAAACAGCCCAACCAGAATGCCGATTTTAGAAATTGCCACTGCTTGAATTTTCCTATTTTTGTGGTATTATGTGGCATTTATATAGCAAAACAACGAAAATATGGTTAATAATGGCAGTTTTGGTCCCTGTTTTTATCATATTTTTCACTTCCTGCGGCGGTGAGGCAACTTCCAGAAACAGGGCTGAATGTACGCGCAGCATGGACTCCCTGTGGACATCGCTGAATGAAATCAGGGGTCGGTTTGGCTATAAAATTACTGAAATTGATGAGCGGCGTCACGAGATGGACAGCGTTTTACAGTGGTTGAAATTCGCAGATGACAATCAGATATCGCCCGAAATCAAAACACAAATTTTGCAATACAATTCCGTTTACAGAATCTACAAGGGTTTTTCACCCAGGTATAAACAAAACGTCATTAAGGCAGAGGAGTTGTTTTATGAGATAAAAGCCCTCGATAAACAAGTGAAGGCAGGTGCTTTTGATCAGGATTTACCTGCCTTTGGAAAAGAATACAGAAGATTGATGGGTGCCATTACCGTGTTAAAGGCAGATGTGGATGAAACTTTGGGCCGGTTAAATGCGGTGGAACCAACCTATCGCAGGATTGCAGATGATGTTGAAAGTTTTGCGGAAACTCTACGCTAATGCCATTCTTTAGGCCAACGTAGTTTTTCGGGAAATCGTTTTTGTAGCTGCTCCAGCGCATCACTGCATTGTTTGCCCCAAATCTCGTTGTTTTCTGCACCGGGTCGGTGTCGTTTCATGCGCAGCCAGTTCCATGCTTCAGTGATGTACTCCAGTGTTCTTGGAGTCATATGGCTTTCGCAAAAACGCTGAAAAATGTACTGTAATGTCCATTCTGAAGGGTGTGCCAGATCTTCTGCGTAATAGCGATGATCCCTGAGTTCTTCTGTTACAATTTCGTATGCTGGGAAATACAGAATTTCGGGGTGTTCAGCCCTCACCGAGGCGAGTGCACTGATGAGTCTGCTTTTGCTGATCAGGTTTTCCTGAATCCCTTCTCTCAAATGTTTAACCGGACTAATTGTGTACATGATTGTAATGCCGGGATTAATCAGGCGAAGGTTATAGATTGTATCTATGATGGCTTTTTGAATCTCAGTGTCCGTCAGTATCCGCGCATTAAACTCATGATTTGGCATTTTATGGCAGTTTCCTACAATCATGGAGGGTTCTCGCATTTGCCATATTTTGGCCGTTCCGGGTGTGATGATGGCAATATCAGCCGTGGTTAGAAATTCGTGTGCTTGTTCTATGGCGGTATTTATTTTTAGTGACAGTGACTCCGCATCCTTGTGTTTAAAGCTGCCATGGTGCTGCATGCTGTGAAATTCGCCTGCGTGGTAGGTGAAATCATGCGCACTATACCGATATTCGGATGCGATTCTTTCCAAAGCTGCAGCGATGCTGTAGGGATTGTACAAAATGCCAAAGGGATTGCTGTAGCAGTTCATGCCTGACATTTCAAGGCGTGCAGCCATGTTTTCAGAAAAGCAAGAACCCATGAAAAAGAAACGGGAATTAAGGTCTACGGTCTTTAGGTTGGAAATCGGGAAGTGGGTGTTCTGTTTGAATTTGAGGGTTTCGGACGGCATTGTTGCAAAATAAATCAAAAGACTTTGTGGTATGTATATTTTTGCTGCATGAATCTGGATTTGAGGAAAAAAGAAAATCTTCATGTAGTTTTCTGGCTGATCAAGGATTTTGCATGGCTGGCAAACTATAAAATGCTGGGTATGCTGATGGCTTTGCCTACCATTTTGCTTTCTTTTTGGCTCACCTATAAAAGTCGTTATACCCGCATGGATTATTTTCACAATCTCGCAGTTTCATGCTGGATAACCGGTAATTCGTTGTGGATGACGGGAGAGTTCTATTACAATGATGGATTGAGGGAATGGGTCAAACCCTTTTTTATATCGGGGATGTTAATCATTGTCTATTACTATTCCAGTGAATTTATAAAGAGTAAAACTCATAATCATCAGTAAAATAACTTTGCTTTATATTGGTAATTTATTTTCTTTTTATTGTTGAATTATTTGTTTTTAAAGGATGGTTGTTTCTAAACTAAATCGCTGTAAATCCAAAGGAAATAAGTAATTGGAGGGTATTGTGTAAATTTGCAGAATATATGTCTGAAATACAGATTTATCAGCCCAAGAACAACGTACGTATTGTAACTGCAGCCAGTTTGTTTGATGGTCATGATGCGGCCATCAATGTAATGCGAAGAATCATACAGGCCACCGGATGTGAGGTAATTCACCTGGGGCATGACCGCAGTGTTCAGGAGGTGGTAGAAACTGCCATACAGGAAGATGCACATGCCATTGCGCTTACCTCTTATCAAGGCGGCCACAATGAATACTTTAAATACATGTATGATTTGCTGAATGAACGCGGGGCTTCACATATTCGTATTTTTGGTGGTGGTGGTGGTGTGATACTTCCGGAAGAAATCAAGGAACTGATGGACTACGGAATAACCCGTATTTACAGCCCGGATGATGGCAGAGAAATGGGTCTTCAGGGCATGATTAATGATTTGGTTCAGCAGAGCGATTTTTCTGCAGGTGAAACGCTAAAAGGAAATGTCAATGATCTGTTTGTTGCCAACAAGCGGCAAATTGCCAATTATATTTCTGCTGCAGAAAATCATCCTGAAAAACACAGAACCCAGCTGGATGAAATTCGGAAAAGGGCTGCGGAAATACAAACCCCGGTTTTGGGTATTACAGGGACCGGAGGCGCCGGAAAGAGTTCATTGGTGGATGAGCTGGTAAGGCGTTTTTTGGCTGATTTTCCGGATAAATACATTGGAATTATCAGCGTAGATCCCAGCAAGCGCAAAACCGGCGGGGCTTTGTTAGGCGATAGGATTCGCATGAACAGTATTCACAACGATAGGGTGTATATGCGGAGCATGGCAACCCGTCAGGCTAATCTGGCGCTAAGCGGTCATGTGGATGAAGCAGTAAATATCCTTAAATTGGCGGGATACGACCTCATCATTGTAGAAACCAGCGGCATTGGACAAAGTGATACGGAAATTACTGAACACAGCGATGTTTGTCTGTATGTGATGACACCCGAGTATGGAGCTGCTACCCAGCTGGAGAAGATTGACATGCTGGATTATGCCGATGTTGTAGCCCTAAACAAATTTGACAAGCGGGGTGCATTGGATGCGCTTCGCGATGTTCGCAAGCAGTTTCAGCGCAACCACAAACTTTTTGATAAAGACACCGATACAATGCCGGTATTCGGAACCATTGCAAGTCAGTTCAATGACCCCGGGATGAATACCCTGTATTTGTCGCTCATGCAGACTATAGCAGCGAAAACACAGGCGCCGCTGCTTAGTCAGTGGAAGTCGGCTTCGGAAATGAGTGAAAAAATATTCATTATCCCTCCGGCACGTACGCGATATCTCAGCGAGATTAGTGACAATAACCGGCAGTATGACAAGCATGTGAAGAAGCAGAGCAGCATTGCAGATGCTATGTATGGCCTGTGGCGCTCGATAGAGACATTATCGGGTGTCGAAATGTCGGTGTCTGTGGGCGTTGAAGAGTTTTTTGCTGCTGTGAAACAGCAGCAAGAAGGGAAACAACATATTGATACACTGAATGTGCTGATGGCGGAATTTGATGCACTTAAACGCAGCCTGGACGGACATGTGTGGGATATGATTCAGGGTTGGAATGCTGAAGAACAGAAGTATAAAGACGAGCACTATGTATATTATGTAAGGGGTAAAGAAATTAGGGTGCCCAATTACACCCAAAGTCTCAGCCATCTGCAAATACCAAAGGTGGCAATGCCGCGTATGCAGAGCTGGGGTGATAAAGTGCGCTGGGCCATGCAGGAAAACACCCCCGGATTTTTCCCATACACAGCCGGTATATATCCATTTAAAAGGGAAGGTGAAGATCCAACGCGCATGTTTGCCGGTGAAGGTGGGCCGGAGCGAACCAACAAACGTTTTCATTACGTATGTCTGGGGATGCCCGCCAAACGATTGAGTACTGCGTTTGACAGCGTTACACTCTATGGACGCGACCCCGATACAAGACCCGATATTTATGGTAAAATAGGAAATTCAGGGGTGAGTATTTGCTGCCTGGATGATGCGAAAAGATTGTATAGTGGTTTTAACCTGGCTGATCCCAAAACTTCAGTTTCCATGACCATCAACGGGCCGGCTCCGATGATGCTTGCCTTTTTTATGAATGCCGCCATTGATCAGCAGTGCGAACTGTACATCAAAAAACAGGGTCTTGAAAAAGAAGTGGAAGCCAGAATCGAAGCCATTTACGCACAGAAGGGGGTGCCCAGGCCTCGTTACCATGGCGACCTACCCGAGGGAAATGACGGACTTGGATTAATGCTGCTCGGGGTTACCGGCGATCAGGTGCTGCCTAAAGAAGTTTATGAAGAGATAAAGGCCTACACCCTCAGCCAGGTGCGCGGTACCGTGCAGGCAGATATTCTTAAGGAAGATCAGGCGCAGAATACGTGCATTTTCAGTACGGAATTCGCCTTGAGACTGATGGGGGATGTGCAGCAACATTTCATTAGCAACAAGGTAAGAAATTTTTACAGTGTAAGTATTTCTGGTTATCACATTGCGGAAGCAGGCGCCAATCCTATTACCCAGCTGGCATTTACCCTGGCCAATGGTTTTACGTATGTAGAATATTACCTCAGCCGAGGTATGCATATAGACGACTTTGCGCCTAATCTGAGTTTCTTTTTTAGCAACGGAACCGATCCTGAATATGCCGTAATCGGCCGGGTGGCCAGGCGGCTTTGGGCCAAAGCCATGAAGCTGAAATACGGGGGCAACGAGCGCAGTCAGATGCTCAAATATCACATTCAAACCAGCGGTCGCAGCTTACATGCCCAGGAAATTGATTTCAATGATATTCGGACTACTTTGCAAGCCCTGTATGCCATTTATGATAATTGCAACAGCTTGCACACCAATGCATACGATGAAGCCATTACCACGCCCACCGAGGAAAGTGTGCGCCGGGCCATGGCCATACAGCTGATTATTAACCGTGAACTGGGTTTGGCTAAAAATGAAAACCCTTTGCAGGGAAGCTTTATCATCGAGGAACTTACCGATCTGGTGGAAGAGGCCGTGCTTACAGAGTTTGACCGCATTACAGAACGGGGTGGAGTGTTGGGATCTATGGAAACCATGTACCAGCGCAGTAAGATTCAGGAAGAAAGCTTGTACTACGAAACCCTCAAACATTCCGGAGAATTGCCCATAATCGGTGTAAACACATTCCTAAGCAGTAAGGGTTCTCCCACCGTTTTGCCGCAGGAGGTAATTCGCAGCACCCGCGATGAGCAGGACCGTCAGATTGCCACCGTCAGAAACATACACAAAGGGAATGAAGAAGCAGCAAGGGCCGCATTGGATGCTATTCAGGATGCAGCTATACGCAATGGAAATGTGTTTGAACAGCTCATGGAAGCAGCCAAGGTTTGCACCCTGGGTCAAATAACCCAAACCTTGTTCGAAGTGGGCGGGCAGTATCGCAGAAACATGTAATCAGGGTTGATTGGCTCCTGAAAAGGATGCAATTTGCCTGTGCTCGATAATTTTATTGTCTAAAAATACAAACAGATCACAAAAACGATAGGGTTTACCTTGTTTCATTCCGTCGCAATAGACGGTTACATGGTTTCCTTCTCCAATTACGTTCAAGATATTTAGATAGGTTTGTTTTTTAATATTCTGGCTAAAAGTTCTGATGGAGTCGTTTCCTGCTTCATTCAGTTTTTGTTGAAGGTTGTAGCATTTAAACTGAATCGGATGGGTGTATTTTTTTAGCAATTTGGGATTGTTTCCAATGAAAACGTGGGTTACGAAATCGAAAGCCATTTTCTTGTAGACTTCGGTTTTGTTTATATCCTGAATTTCAGATTCTGTAATGCCGGAAATACTGTGTTCAAAATAGTTTGCGGGGGCTGCTTCGTGGTTTTCCCAATGTTCAATAATTTTATTGCCTTTAAATCTAAAAATATCAATGCTCATGCCGGAAAAAACGCCACTGATAAACGATAAAGTAGATACGAAATTGCCATCCTGAATGGCTTTAATGGGCTTGATTTCGGTGGCCAATTGTTGTTGACGTAACATTTTTTCCGCAAATCCTAGTAAACCCGGATAATGAAAATTGCTGTTACAGCGATAATGTCTGGGATGAATAAATTCGAGCGCCTGCGGGTTTTTCTTGCTGTAGGCAGATAGAAATGAGATTGCAGCGTCTTTGAGTGTGATTTGCATAGCCGATTGTTAATACGGCTCAAAACTGTCACAAATCATGTGCTTAGAAATGATAAAATCGGTACTTTATAGGGTGATTTTTACCTTATTGGTGCATATTCCTAAATTTAGATGGGTTGATATTTTCTGTGTTTTTAAAATATTTCACAAAATTGGTGGGTTCATCAAAGCCCAGTTGAAAACCGACTTCTTTAATACTAAGATGCGTGTGTGCCAGCAGTCTTTTGGCCTCCAAAATGGTGCGATTCTGAATCATTTCTTTGGCCGTTTTGCCTATGGTTTCCAGGGTGCACTTGGTTAGTTTTTTTTCTGTCAGGTTCAATTTATCGGCATAAAAAGCAACCTTTTTATAGTGACTGTAATGGGTTTCAAGAAGGTTTTTAAATTGGATTAATACATTCAGCGCATTGCCTTTTTTAATTTCCTGCATATGAAAAATTCTGTAAAGTCTTTCACTATTCAACATCAAATTGTGCAGCAGATTCTGTAGAATGATGGGTTTATATTCATCATAGCTGTTTTTAAATTCAATTTCCAGCTGGGAGAAAATGGATGCAATAGGAGATGAATTGTCGTTCTGGATCTGAAGATGTGCCACATGAAAGAAATCGTTAAATAACACGGATGTGTTCAGGTATGACAAATGATGTTGCTGTGTACTGAAAAAGGTGTCTGTAAACAGAATAATTTTCCCTTTGAACTCAGGTTTTACATCAAATTGTTTTACCATATCCTTATGGATAAATAGCAAACTGCCCGGTGATGTTAAAACCGGAGTGAAGTCGATAAACTGTGTGCCATTGCCTTCTTCAAACCATACAATGTGATAAAAGGCGGTACGGTGCGGTGTTGTGAGTTGTTCTTTATTTTTGGAATATAATTCCTCAATATCGATGATTTCAAATTCTTGTGTTAGCCCTTCCTTAAAATGATATTGCTGTATGGTTTTGGTTATGTCTTTTTTTGAGGGAAGCATGTCGGAAAGAAAGTAAACTGAAGGGTTTAAATTGTCGACAAAAATAAAATAAAAAACGCATTTGTAAGAAAAAATGAGATTTAAAATCAGGCGATTTTGGTATATTTGAACAATTTTATTTTTATCTATTATGAGTGATTCTATGTTTGATTTAGCTTCTGAATTTATTTCTTCTACCCGTGCGCACATTTACTTGACGGGCAAAGCCGGAACCGGCAAAACCACCTTTTTGAAAACCATAGTACCTGCCTGTGGCAAAAGATACGTAGTGGCAGCACCAACCGGTGTAGCGGCGATTAATGCGGGCGGTGTTACGCTGCATTCGCTGTTTGGTTTGCCTACCAAGGCATTTATCCCTTCAGCAGATCCTGTAGATCCCAATCTTGCCAACAATACATTGATGATGCTCCGTCATTTTCGTTACCCTGCCCAAAAACGTGAATTGCTGCGGGAGTTGGAACTGTTGGTAATTGACGAGGTTAGCATGGTTCGGATGGATATCCTCGATGCGGTGGATCTGGCCTTGAAGACTGTTCGCAGAAATCCGGAACCTTTCGGTGGGGTTCAGTTGCTGCTTATAGGAGATTTGTATCAGCTGGCACCGGTAATCAAAGAGGAAGAAGCAGCATTGCTAGGCCAGTATTACGGTGGAAGATATTTCTTTGATTCCCACGCATATAAAAAAATACAGCCCGTTCAACTTGAGCTTGAGACGGTCCACAGACAAACCGACCGGCAGTTTGTGGGCTTGTTGAACCGAATACGCCATGCCGAATTTGACCGTGATGATTACGATACTTTAATGCGCTACCACAAACCGGATTTTGAGCCGGAGAAAGAGTCGGGATTTGTAACGCTCACTACCCACAATGCCATTGCCGACCGAATGAACGAGGAGGCGCTGAAAAAGCTGGATGGGGAAGAAAAGTACCTGGTTGCAAAAATTATCAAGGATTTTCCCGAAAATCTTTATCCTACTGAAAGTGCTTTGCGCGTGAAACTGGGTGCGCAGGTGATGTTCGTGAAAAATGATACCTCTGCAGACAAGCATTACTTCAACGGTAAAATTGGGGTTATACACTCCATAGACGAAGCCCATATTGAAGTGTTGTTTACCGAAACAGGGCAAGTCATTAAAGTGAAGCCGGAAACCTGGGAAAATAAGCGTTATGCTCTTAGTAAAGCCGGTGATAAACTGGATGAGGAAGTCCTGGGAAGTTTTGTTCAGTATCCTATTCGGCTGGCTTGGGCCATTACCATCCATAAAAGTCAGGGCCTTACTTTTGAAAAAGCCGTGATTGATGCCGGTAAATCCTTCGCTCCGGGACAGGTTTATGTGGCCCTTAGCCGCTGTCGCAGCATGGATGGGCTGGTGTTGAAGAGTGAAATTACCTCTCGAAGTATACAGTGCGACCCGCGCATAGTGGAGTTCACTGCCGTAAAACCCGGACGCGCGGCACTGGATGACCGCCTTTGGCAGGAGCAACAAATGTATGTGCGTGCCAGGTTACTCAGGGTGTTTAGTTTTGAAGAACCCCTGAACCAGATGCAGGCATGGCGTGATGAGAACAGAGAGTATTCATCAGCGCTGCCTAAAGAAGTATTTGAAAAGGCGGACAACTGGTCAGCAGAACTGATGGCAATAGAGGAAGTGGCTTTGCGCTTTCGAAGCGAGATTATGCAGATTTTCCCCCAGGATTTTGAAAGTGAAGAAGAAGTGTCTCGCCTCGCAGACCGCATCACCAAAGGAGCCGATTATTTTGCAGGGCAGCTGTTTACCCGGGTTATTGAACCACTAACCGCTTTACACCAATCGCTGTCGGTGCGTTCACGCGTTAAGAAGTATTTTGAAAAAGCCGATACCCTGCTGGAAAGACTCTGGTTTAGTCTTAATAACCTGTATGGTATGCGTTTGAACGGCAACCCTTTATACATTGGACAATCCAGAATTACACGCAGCATGCCTGAAGCGCAGGTTGTGGCGGTTTCAAAAGGTAAGAAACCGGGTAAGGGTGAATCTCAGGAAATTACCCTGCAGCTCCACCGCGAAGGCCATTCCATTGAGGATATTGCCCAAATGCGGGGGATAACCCCTGGAACCGTTGAAACCCATCTGGGCGTTTGCATTGCGGCCGGCAAATTGCAGGTAGAAGAGCTGCTGACCCCCGAGCAAATTCATGAAATCACCGCTGCCATGGAAAAAGCAGAGGAGCCATCGTTAACCGCAGTGAAAAGTTTACTGGATGAAAGCTACAGCTATGGCATGCTTAGGTGGGTGACTCAAAGCCGAATCCATGAAAAAAATTGAGGTTATCACCCGGTTGGCACCCACCCCTAGTGGGTTTCTTCATCAAGGAAACCTGTTTAATTTTATGCTGAACTGGCTGTATGCCAGAAAATGCGGTGGCAAGGTGTTTTTACGAATTGATGATATGGATTCAGAAAGGGCAAAACCGGAGTTTGTTGAGGCCATTTTCAGGGATTTGGAAGCCATGGGAATGGACTGGGATATCGGTCCCTCCGGACCGGATGATTTTTATAAAAAATGGTCGCAAAAACACCGTACCGACCGGTATGTTGATTTGATAAAAACATTATCAGATAAGGGTTTTACGTATGGGTGTGAATGCAGTAGGAAATCACTGCATGAACAAGGGTTTTCAGGTGAATATCCGGGAATTTGCCGAAAAAAAAGTATGAATTTTAAGCAAAATAGCACTTCACTTAGGTTCAACCGAGAGGCATTTGGATTTGCATCCGGCGATCCGATTGTTTTGAGGAAGGATAGTATACCGGCTTACCACATAGGCAGCATTTGTGATGATGTGGATTATGGGGTTACGCATGTTTTTCGCGGTAAAGACTTAGAAGAATCCACCCAACTGCAGAAAGAGATGGCAAGTGCGGCAGCGATTTCGGAATATGATAATATTCTGTTTAAACATCATGAATTAATATTGGACAGCAAAGGTGAAAAGCTTTCTAAATCGCTGGGCAATGCGGTGGGAAAGCAACAGGGATCACTGATTAAGGAGTTTGCTTCCTGGATGGGTGTAGATGCCCGGGATGGACAATTTCAGAACATGGCGGATTTGATGGCGTTGCCATTGTCAATAATTTGAGGAAATCAGCCCGTTACGAAAACGTATTTTCGTGACTCTATGTTGGAAAAACGGATTGCCACAACACTCAGTATTCGTGAATCGCAGGTAAAAAGTACACTCAAGTTATTTTCCGAGGGAAGCACCGTACCATTCATTTCCCGTTACCGCAAGGAAGTGACCGGAAACTTGGATGAGGTGCAGATACAGCGTGTGAAGGATTTATGGGAAGAGCTTCAGGAGCTGGAAAAGCGACGGGCGTATATTCTTCAGCAAATAGCAGAGCAGGGCAAACTCACACCGGACTTGAAACAGGCGATTGAAACTGCACAGGAGATTCAGCAACTGGAAGACCTATACCTGCCATACAAACCCAAAAAACGCAGTAAGGCAGACGCTGCCCGAGAGAAGGGCCTTGAACCGCTGGCGGCCATGATTTTTGAACAGAAAAGTGATCGTTTTTGGCAGGAAATGGATAATTTTATTAACGAACAGGTAGGCAATAGGGAGGAAGCCCTTCAGGGAGCCCGCGATATAATTGCCGAATGGATTAGTGAAAATGCTACGGTGAGAGGTAATCTGCGTTTGCTGTTTGAAAAAGAAGGGGTTCTTGCATGTAAGGTTACCCGTGGTAAAAAGGAAGATCAGGAGGCGCAGAAATTTCGAGACTATTTCCAATACAGCGAAAATTTACTGAAATGTCCTTCTCACAGACTTTTGGCCATGTTTAGGGGGGAGTCATTGGGTTTTTTGAAAATATCCGTTTTCCCTGATGAAGACAAAGCCATTCAAATAATTCGTCGGCAGGTGTTGCGAGGATATTCTGATGCCACAGAACAAGTAAAAATGGCCTTGCAGGATGCCTGGGAGCGGCTGCTTCAGCCACAGTTGCAAAGTGAAATGCTAAACAAGGCAGCAGAAAAAGCCGATGAAGAGGCCATTGCTGTGTTTGCACTAAATGCTCGTCAGTTGCTGTTATCGCCGCCCTTGGGCGAAAAGCGTTTGCTGGCCATTGACCCCGGCTTCAGAACCGGCTGCAAAATGGTGGCACTGGATGAGAAAGGGAATTTTCTGGAGCACACCACGTTGTATCCGCACGAGCCCCAGCAAGATGTTGCAGGTGCAGGAAAAACACTGCAGGATTGGGTTACAAAGTATAATCCCGAGGCCATTGCCGTAGGTAACGGAACAGCCGGACGGGAAACGGAAGCATTTTTAAAAGGTTGTCTGTCCAATTCCATTCCGGTTTACATGGTCAATGAGGCCGGTGCAAGTATATACAGCGCCGGAGAGGTGGCGCGCGAGGAGTTTCCCAACCTGGATGTGACCGTGCGCGGTGCCATTTCCATTGGACGCAGATTGATGGATCCATTGGCTGAGTTGGTGAAAATTGACCCCGGAAATATTGGTGTGGGGCAATATCAGCACGATGTGAACAAAACCTTGCTGAAAAAGCGCCTGGATGCTGTGGTGGAAAGTGCTGTGAATGCTGTGGGCGTGAACCTGAATACGGCCAGCAAGCATTTGTTGGCCTATGTGAGCGGCCTGGGGCCTGTTTTGGCACAAAACATCCTGGAGCAGCGCAAAAAACTGGGCGGTTTCAAAAGTCGTGAACAGTTAAAGGAAGTGCCACGGTTGGGAGCCAAGGCATTTGAACAAAGTGCCGGTTTTTTACGAATCAGGGGTGCTGCCAATGCCCTCGATAATAGTGCGGTTCACCCTGAAAGATACGATTTGGTGAAGCGGATGGCTGCAGATACCGGATATTCTGTTGCCTCCCTGCTCGCCGATACAGAGCTCGTAAAAACCGTAAAACCGGAAAAGTATGTGAACGAATTGCAGGGCATTGGGTTGCCCACGCTGCATGATATTATTAAAGAGCTGCAAAAGCCGGGTCTGGATCCCCGTGGTGAATTTCAGGCAGTGGGTTTCAGTGATCAGGTTAGGAGTATATCCGACCTGGAGTCCGGGCTGGAACTCAACGGAATTATCACGAATATCACGGATTTTGGCGCTTTTGTGGATATCGGGGTCAAGCAGGACGGGCTGGTGCATGTGAGTCAGCTCAGCAACCGTTTTGTGAAACATCCCACAGAAGTAGTCTCGCTGGGGCAGCATGTAAAGGTGCGGGTAATGGATGTTGATGTTCAGCGAAAGCGAATCAGTTTAACCATGAAATTTTCCGGCTGATTGTGCAGGGATTTCACCCGGTAAATAAAACATTCTTGCCCGCAAAAAGGCAACTTATGCGTAATTTTGCAGCATGACTCAACCCGCATCAGGACCGCGTATTGTAACCGCCCCAACCGGCACCCAACTCAACTGTAAAGGATGGATTCAGGAGGCAGCATACCGAATGATTCAGAACAACCTGGATCCGGATGTGGCTGAAAAACCCGAAGATCTGATTGTGTATGGTGGTCTGGGCAAAGCTGCACGAAACTGGAAGGCGTTTGATGATATTCTTAAATCCCTTCGGGAATTGAATGATAATGAAACCCTGATAGTGCAGAGTGGTAAGCCTGTGGCTATTCTTCCTACCCACAAGGATGCACCCAGGGTACTGATTAGCAATAGCCAACTAGTGCCCAACTGGGCCAACTGGGATCATTTTCGTGAGTTGGAGGCCAAAGGCCTGATTATGTATGGTCAGATGACCGCCGGAAGCTGGATTTACATTGGTTCTCAGGGAATTGTGCAGGGGACATATGAAACCTACGCAGAATGTGCGAGACAGCATTTTGGCGGTACGCTGAAAGGCACCCTGAATGTAACAGCCGGGTTAGGTGGTATGGGCGGTGCGCAGCCATTGGCAATTACCATGAATGAAGGGGTGGCCCTTGTAGCCGAAGTTGAGGAATGGAGAATTCGCAAACGCCTGGAAACCCGCTATCTGGATGTAATGAGCCGCGATGTGGATGAAGCCATTGACATGGCGCTGGCCGCCAAAGAAAAGGGTGCTGCCGTGAGTATCGGCGTGCTTTGCAATGCCGTAGAACTACTGGAAAGATTGATAACCAGAAACATCACACCAGAAACCCTCACAGACCAGACCAGTGCACATGATCCGCTGATCGGCTATTATCCGGAAGGCATGGATGTGGAAGCCGCCGATAAACTGCGACGCATCGATCCCGAAAAATATACCGAACTCAGCTACGATACCATGGTGCACCACGTAAAGCTGATGCTGGAATTGCAACAACGAGGCAGCATCACTTTCGATTATGGCAATAACCTGCGTGGACGTGCATTTGAAAAAGGCCTGAAAAATGCATTTGATTTTCCCGGATTTGTTCCGGCATTCATTCGCCCGCTTTTCTGCGAAGGCAAGGGACCTTTCCGCTGGGTCGCACTGAGCGGTGATCCTGAAGATATTTACACCACCGATAAAGCCATTCTGGAGCTGTTCCCCGAGAACCAGAGTCTGAAACGCTGGATGACCATGGCCAAAGAGAAAATTGCTTTCCAGGGGCTGCCTGCGCGCATTTGCTGGCTTGGCCAAGGTGAAAGGGAAAAAGCCGGACTGATGTTTAACGAGCTGGTGAGAACGGGCAAGGTAAAAGCCCCCATTGTAATTGGCCGCGATCACCTGGATACCGGTTCTGTGGCATCGCCCAACCGCGAAACGGAAGCCATGTTGGATGGCAGCGATGCCATTGCCGACTGGCCCATCCTCAATGCCCTCGTGAACACAGGTGGCGGTGCCAGCTGGGTGAGTTTGCATCACGGTGGTGGCGTGGGCATGGGATACAGCATTCACTCAGGCATGGTAATCGTGGCAGACGGCACCGATGATGCGGAAGCCCGCCTGAAACGTGTGCTGCACAACGATCCGGGGATGGGTGTAATCAGGCATGCAGATGCCGGCTATGAGATTGCCAGAGAAACATCGCGCAAACATGGCCTGGATTTGGCAGCCCGCATTGGCTGATTGATTCCTTAATTTTACCTGATTCTGCTCATCTTTTGCGCTTGTACACACGGCTAACTTGCTCAGGTGAATTATTGGCGAATATGTAAATTACTGGGCTTAGGCATTGCGATTGTCGGAGTTTTTTGTCAGTCAGCATGCAAAAAGAAAAATAACAATGGACAGACTGAAGATACCTGGGATATTGAATCGCAGGGTGTTCCAAGGTTTACCGGACACTACCTGGAACTGAGTAAAATAAGCCGAATCTCCAGGTTTAGGTCGTCTGCGGGACACGATTACAGCGACTTTACTGAAACATGCAGAAGTATGAAACACTACTTCTATCCCAAAGATACAATAAATTGGCAAGATATCCAAATGTTTTCGCCCATTTCGGGTACCGTTACCCGGTTTGAACAAGAGTGGGCAGGATTTAAGTTTGAGATACAATCAGATGAATATCCTGCATTTCGGGTGATGCTTTTCCATGTAGCCCCTTTGAGGGAATATTTTGTGGGAGATAAACTCATCCGCGGTCAGCATATCGGCTATCATATTGGTTTCGAAACATGGTCGGATGTGGCTGTTTTTGTGAATGACCCAACCCGCCAAGGACGTCTTGTTTCTTATTTCGAGACCCTTACCGATGATGTTTTTAGGGATTATCAATTACGGGGTATTGCTGCCCGTTCTGACTTTATTATTACCAAAACACTTAGGGATTTGCATCCGCTGCAGTGCAACGGAGACTCATTTTTGCCGGGCGATACCCTGCCGGTTTGGGTGCAGCTTCCATAAAGGCCCATGAGTGAAGGTTTGAGTCATCAAGAGGCCGCTCTGCGCCTGAAACAATACGGGTATAACGAACTGAACATTTCCCGGAAACCTTCGGCATGGCAAACGCTGAAGGATGTAATGCGCGAGCCCATGTTCTTATTGCTGTTGGCATGCGGTTTATTGTATGTGCTGATTGGCGACTATAGGGAAGGGATTATATTGATGGTGGCCTTTAGCTTTATCATGGGCATCACCTTTAGGCAATCACAAAAAACCCGTAAAACCCTGGATGCGCTACGTGCTTTATCAGCACCGAGGGTTTTGGTAAGAAGAGAAGGAAATACTTGCAGAATTCCGGCCCGCGAGGTAGTTCCGGGGGATATTATGTTGCTGTCTCAAGGGGATAGAATTTCGGCGGATGCCGTATTAATTTCTTCGCAGGGATTGATGGTGGATGAATCTACCCTCACCGGAGAATCTATGCCTGTAAATAAACGCATTAAACAGGATGAAAACCTTGTTTATTCAGGGACGTTGGTGGTAAAAGGCAGTGCCGAGGCAGAGGTGCTGAGAACAGCCGGGCAGTCTGAAGTTGGGGGGATTGCTTTATCGTTGGAGGGCATTGCAGCAACCCAAACACCCATGCAAAAGGAGCTGAAGGCCCTTACCCGTAAATTGGCTTGGGCAGGTCTGGGTATCAGCGTTTCTGTGATTTTGATTTTCTATGTTACCCGTCATAATTGGATACAGGCACTTTTGACAGGTTTATCATCTGCTATGGCCATTATGCCTGAAGAGTTTCCGGTGGTGCTCACGGTTTTTATGGCGCTGGGGGCATGGCGCTTATCGGCCAAGCAGGTTCTTACGCGCAAAGCATCTGCCATTGAAACCTTAGGATCGGCTACGGTGTTGTGCACAGATAAAACCGGAACGCTTACCCAAAATAAAATGACCCTGGTTCAGGTATCGGATGGTAACCATATATATTCCATGAATGATTTTTCATTGCCTGAACCCGCCATCCAATTATTGAAAACAGCCGCTTTATGCAGTTTGTCAAGCACAGCCGACCCCATAGACAACGCAGTGATACGTGAATGGCAATCCAGGCACGGCGCTGTTGTTCATCCCGGACAACGAATTTGGGAAATCTCCCCTGATGATGAAAATTTTCTTATGGCTATGGCATACCATAACCAAGAGTCTTCCATTACGGAGGTTTATTGCAAAGGAGCTCCGGAATCGGTTCTTAAACTTTGTGGTTTAGACCAGGAAGAGACCATCCTCCAACATTTACAGAAGCAGGCAGATCAGGGTTTTCGTTTGCTTTGTCTTGCTTCGGCTAAAATACAGGGCAACATCATGACTTCCAATATGTCCGATTTTGCCTTTTCTTTTGTAGGATTTGCAGCATTTTACGATCCACTAAGGCCTGAGGTCATTGATGCTATGAAAGCCTGTGTAATGGCCGGAATTAGGCCTGTAATGATTACCGGTGATTACCCTGTTACCGCTATCAGTATTGCACAAAAAGCGGGAATGCCCAGTGGCGAAATTATGACAGGAGAAGACTTGCGTCTTTTGGGCCGTGAGGCCCTGATTGAAAGGGTAAAGAAAGCGGTTGTTTTTGCCAGGGTTACCCCGGGTCAAAAGCTAACCATTGTGAACGCGCTGAAAGAAGCCGGAGAGGTGGTAGCTATGACCGGTGATGGGGTGAATGATGCCCCTGCACTGAAAGCGGCAGATATTGGTATTGCCATGGGAAACCGCGGCACCGATGTGGCCAGGGAGGCTGCTGCGCTGGTTTTGCTGGATGATAATTTTGCTTCTATTGTTTCCGGAATTCGAATGGGCCGAAGAATTTATGACAATCTGCAGAAAGCCCTGTCTTTTATTTTTTCAGCCCACATTCCTATTATTGGTCTCACATTGCTACCTGCATTTTTCTCTAATTTGCCGATTTTACTGCTTCCCATTCACATCGTTTTTCTTGAGTTAATTATAGATCCGGTCTGTGCCATTGCATTTGAATCGGAGAAGGAAGAACCCGATATTATGAGCCGCAAGCCCCGAAATCTTTTAACCCGATTTTTTGGTGGTAGGGCAATGGGATATGCTCTGCTCAAGGGTGCAGCATTGTTAGGGATGGTCATTTTTATTTATTTAATGAGTCAGGCACAGGGCCACAATGCCGGAGAAGTGAGGGTGTTGTCGTTCTCGGCACTAGTTTTGGGCATGAATATGTTAATCATTTCAGGATTGTCGGAGTCCAGGAGTTTTTTTACTGAATTGTTTTCGTTAGGGACATCACCGGCATTGATATTATGCGTGTCTTGGGTTGTGCTGATGTTGATTTTTTGGCTTCCGCCTTTGCAGGTGTTTTTCGGATTTGAGATTCCGCCCATTGTTCATTTTGCTCCAATACCAATTATTTCAATGTTGTTTCTGGGTTTAATAGAAAGTTTTAAAACCATTAGAAGGTACCGAGGGAACCCTTATGTTTAGGGCTGTTGTGCCGGCCATACATCGTCGTGCTGCATGGTTCTGTGGGTGCCCTTGAAATAATGCTTGCGCTGTGTAGCATACCATTGCCATTGAAATCCTGCATACAATCCGTTCAGTAATTTGCCCTGATTGTCAGCATTTAAAATAACACCAGCAATAACATTGATTCTTCGTTTGTCGTTTTCGGTAAAACGAAGCAGCTGCATAGGAATCAGCATTTGGGATGTGGGGAAATAAGTAAGGGGATTGTTGCCTGCCAGTTGCCAGTCGCTGCTTTCATGAATTTTTTTTCTGAATAAAACGCCACCACCCAGTTCGAGTCCGGTTTGTTTTCTAGAAGTGTAAACCCGCAAATTCAAATTCATCCCTGCCCGGAGATACTGTGCCCGCGCTGTCTGCAGTGTTTTACCCGCGTTATTGCTTTCTACTCGCGTGAGTGCATATTCCCATCCAACATTGGGTTCGGCGCTGATTAATGTAGATAATAAGGGTATTCTGCCTTCCGCCTGTAGGGCTACTGATGCGGCATTTCCGGATTTTCCCTGAAGGTTAAAAATGGTTCCGGGAACTACGCCCACTCCGCCTGAAATGGGTTCTGGTTGGGCAGATATGGAACGGGTGATGATGAAGCCACCCCAAAAAATAACAGTTTTCAGGAGTTTAAATTGCAATGCCATGCCCCCAATGTTGTGGTTTGAGGCTGTTAAGGGCCTTGGTTTCTCAGGTGCAATGCCTGAACACACAATTACTTACCCTTGGGTGCCTTGATATCAGGCAACTCTTCGGCGGATTCTGTTTGTTCGGTTTTCGCCTTTTGGGTACCGGGTTTGTTGTTGTCTTTCTTTTTTACATTGAAACCGGCAGCAAGCAGGGAAATTACCAAAATTAGTCCGGCTCCGCCCCAGGTGATTTTCTCCACGATGTCGGTGGTTTTTTCAACGCCGAAAATCTGGTTTCCCTGGCTGAAATTCGATGCCAGTCCGCCACCCTTGGGGTTTTGCACCAGAATGACTAACATTAATAGTATGGCAACGATGATTCCGAGAATGAGTATAATGGTCATGGGTTGTTTTCTTGTTTGATTTTTTCTATAAGGCCTGCAAAGTACGTGTTTTTTTCGGGAAATTTCAACATTAATCGTTCGTAAATGCGAATTGCTCCATCAGTATTCCCTTGCTGCAAGTAAACCTTTGCCAGGGTTTCGGTTGCTAAATTCTCGGGCAAATGCTCACTTTTTTTGGCGGCTGTCTCCGGTGTAAAAAAGTCTTTTCGGGGTCTTATTACGCCTGGATTCGTTTCAATGAACTTATCAATAATAGACCGCTGTTGCGATTTTGGATGATCCGTAATTTCCGGCTGAACATCTTCGGGTACCTCTTCTTCTGTTCGGGAGGAGGGATTGTTTAGCCAACTATAAAAATCGACGGGTTGCTCGCCGGAATCAAATCCTGTCTCGGGGTAAAATTGTTCTATTTGGTAAGGCGTTGCCGCGATAAACAGGGTTTCACTTTCCGATTGAATTGTTAATTCCGGCCCAATTTCAGACATGGTGGTTTCCTCTGTATCAGGCAAAATAAGGCCTCCAACCCCCATGGCTTCATGGGTTGAAATAAAGTTTGCAGATTCCTCCTCTCCCTGTTTTTCAGTAGTAACATATCCAAGCATTGACGCCTCAATTCCGGTTTCAAAAGATTCAATTTCTTCGAAAACACAGTCATTGGGGTCTTCAGGGATAAAGAGCGTTGAAACTTCGTTCAGTGATAAATGATCAATATCCTCCGTAATTTCGGTTACGGTTTCAATATCAGTTTCATGATTAATTGATAATTCAGGCACTACCACGCTGTGTGGGGTTTCAACTTCCTGTATTGCTACAAACACTGCTTCATCGGTGTTGTTTTCTTCCCGTTCATTTTCGATGGCTGGAGTAGCTATTTCAATCTGATTTTCTTCTGTTAACTGAGTGTCTGCGGTGGTTTGCGCTGTTCTATCTACAATAAAATCCGCCAACCAGGAGCGGTCACGAACCCTGAGCGCTGCCTTTTGAATGGCTTCTTCAGCCCGGTAATCGCCGGTTTGGTGGTAATATTTGGCCAGCAGTATGAATGGTGTAGGGAAGGCGGGAAACTTACGGCATAGCTCCTCCAATTCAAGTGCGTCTTGCCCTGATATGCGTTGAGTATTTTGTGCGATATGGGTTAAATGCTCACTGTTCACCAGTCTAATGCTATTGCTGCGAATATTTGCTGCACAATATTATCCGAAATTTCTGAAGATAGGTTTCCTTCCACGGCACTCAGATTTTGGGTGGCATCATAGGTTCGGAAGAACGAAAATTCCCTGGTCTGATTTTTTTCCGGATGTTTATCGCAAACGAAATCCAGTCTTACCGTAATGGTTAATTGATTTTCGGCTGTTCCTGTATTGGCATTTCGGGTGGCCGGTTCAATGCGGTAGTCTTTGATGACACCACCCAGTTTGTAATCACCATCTCCATTGATAAGTTTGAGCCGTGTTTCAGACTGAAATTTGGTTTTTAGTTTTTCAGTAAACTGAAGACTTAACTGCGGATTGACAATGGCGGCTTCGTTGTTGAAAAAATCAACAGAAAAGGTTTGCACATCTTCAGGAATGAAGGTTCCCCGGGGATCGTAGGCTTTAAAGAAACCACAACCCGTCAGCAACAGCGTGAAAACAGCCCACTTACTCCAGTTCATATTGTTTGATTTTGCGGTACAGTGTTCTTTCAGAAATACCCAATGCTTCAGCCGCTTTTTTTCTCCTGCCCTTGCTGATTTGAAGGGCCTTCCTGATCATTTCCAATTCTTTTTCTTCCAGACTTAAACTGTCATCTGTTGTAGGGTATGAAACCGCCTCTACATATTCATGTTCAACCTCAATGGGATTTTCATTTTGGGGTTGTATAATCACGTTGCTTTCCGAACCGGATTGGAGGGGTTTTAGCGTTTGAGTGTCTATGGTGGAACCTAACTGAAGAGGCGTTGTATTTTGTGTGGGTGCAGAAACCGGCATATTGGCAGGAGCTGAAGCCAAAGGGTTTTCCAGCATGCCGAATACGAGCTTTTTTAAATCGGTTACATCACGTTTCAGGTCAATGAGTACTTTGTAAAAAATATCCCGTTCGCTGAGGCCTTCTCCATAGTTTTCAGATTTACCGAGCAAAACAGGTAAGCTGGGCTCTGCGGGAGGCAGATATTTGGCAATGGTTTCTGCTGTGAGGGTTCCGGGATTTTCCAATACGCAAATTTGTTCTGTCACGTTTTTTAATTGGCGAACATTTCCCGGCCACGCGTATTGAGCAAGCAGTTGCTGTGCTTCCGGAGTGAGGTCAATGTGGCTACTGCGGTGTGTTTCGGCAAAATCACTGGCAAATTTGCGAAAGAGCAATGCAATATCCTCACGCCTTTCAGCCAGTTTGGGAACCCTGATTGGTACAGTGGCAAGCCGATAATATAAATCTTCTCTAAACTTTCCTTGTCTTGCCCTTTCCAGCAAATCGCGGTTGGTTGCACAGACTACCCTAACATCGGTTTTCTGAACGATGCTGGAACCTACTTTGATAAATTCGCCGTTTTCCAGAATTCTCAGCAGTCGGGCCTGGGTTCCAAGGGGCAATTCACCCACCTCATCCAGAAAAATGGTGCCCCCATTCACCGTTTCAAAATATCCTTTGCGCTTGTCTGTAGCACCGGTAAATGCCCCTTTTTCATGGCCAAATAACTCGCTGTCTATGGTACCTTCAGGAATGGCACCGCAGTTTACCGCTATGAAAGGTGCGTGTTTGCGACCGCTGAGATGGTGAATGATTTTTGAAAAACTTTCTTTACCCACACCGCTGTCGCCCAGTATCAGCACGTTCATGTCGGTGGGCGCCACCTTGATGGCAGTTTCCAGCGCATTGTTTAGCATAACGCTGTTTCCTACAATGCCAAATCTTTGTTTAACCTGAATTAATTCCATGAATTAGTGTAATTCCGGAATGCAAATATAAGGCCAATATGACAAAATGGCAGTATTTGGGGTGTAAAAAATGGCTCAGGTCATATAGCCATGTTTTGTGTTGTGGTTGCATTGTGTACAACTCTGATGGAACTGAAAGCCGGAATTGTGTTTCTTCGCAGTTGCATGTCAGACAACGACCCCGAAGAAATATTGGATGGTAAAGAACAAAATGGGGGGGAGCAGACCGATGGTCAGCTGGGTTCTGTATTGCCGGTAAGTGCGCAGTACCGAAACTGGTTTCTCGATTATGCTTCTTACGTGATTCTGGAACGTGCCATTCCCGCTATGGAGGATGGCCTCAAGCCGGTACAACGCAGGATTTTGCATGCCATGTACGAGATGGATGACGGCCGTTTTAATAAGGTTGCCAACATCATTGGTGCTACCATGGCCTATCACCCGCATGGTGATGCTGCAATTGGTGATGCGCTGGTAAATATGGGGCAAAAGGATTTGCTCATTGATACGCAGGGAAACTGGGGCGATGTGCGAACCGGTGATAGTGCTGCAGCACCTCGTTATATAGAAGCCCGATTGAGTCACTTTGCCAAAGAAGTGGCATTCAATGAAAAAACCACTGAATGGCAACTGAGCTACGATGGGCGTAAACGTGAACCGGTTACACTTCCTGTAAAATTTCCATTGCTACTGGCCCAGGGTGTGGAAGGGATAGCCGTGGGCCTCAGTACCAAAATACTACCGCACAATTTTATCGAATTGTGCGAAGCTAGTATTGATATTCTTAGGGGCAAGAAAACCCAAATCCTACCTGATTTTCCGACCGGTGGGCAAGCCGATTTCAGCCAGTATAATGCCGGTAAAAAAGGCGGTAGGGTGCGTGTAAGGGCCAAAATTGAGGTAGATGATAAAAGCACCCTGCGCATACGTGAAATTCCTTTCGGAACCACTACGGGTTCGCTGATTGAAAGTATCATTAAGGCCAATGATAGCGGTAAAATCAAGATTAAAAAGGTAATCGACAATACCGCTGCCAATGTGGATGTGGAAGTGCAGCTGACACCGGGTGTGAGCACAGACCTTGCCATCAATGCATTGTACGCTTTTACGGATTGTGAGGTGAGCATTTCGCCGCTGGCATGTATCATCATGGATGAAAAACCCCGGTTTATGTCGGTGAATGAAATTCTGGAGGAATGTACGCGGAATACCCTGCATTTGCTGAGAAGAGAACTCGAAATTCAATTGCATGAGCTGGAGGAAAAATGGCATTTCAGCAGTCTGGAAAAGATTTTTATCGAAAACAGAATCTACCGGGATATTGAAGAGGCCGAAACCTGGGAAGCGGTAATTTCTGCCATTGATGAAGGACTTGAACCTTTTAAGCCCAGGTTCAGACGTGAGATAACCGAAGATGATATCGTACGGTTAACCGAAATTAAAATTAAGCGTATTTCTAAGTTCGACAGTTTTAAAGCCGATGAATATATCCGCACCCTAGAGGATGACATTGCCATGGTGAAACATCACCTGAATACCTTGGTAGATTATGCGGTTGATTACTTCAAAAACCTGATCAAGAAATATGGTAAAGGCAAAGAGCGCAAAACGGAAATTCGCACGTTTGATACCATAGAAGCCAATGTGGTGGCGGCAGCCAATGTAAAGCTATATGCAAATCTCAAAGAAGGTTTTGTAGGAACTTCCCTCAAGAAAGACGAATTCATCACTGATTGCAGTGATATAGACGATATTATCGCTTTCAGAAAGAATGGAAAATACATGATTTCTAAGGTAAGTGATAAGTCGTTTTATGGCAAAGACCTGATTCATGTGGATGTGTGGCGCAAAAATGATGAACGAACCACCTATAATTTGGTGTATTGGGATGGCGCTGCAAAACGGGCTATGGTGAAACGCTTCAATGCAACCGGGCTGATCCGCGACAAAGAATACGATGCTACAGGAGGAGGCGCTGGAAATGAGGTGCTGTATTTTACCGCCAACCCTAACGGTGAAGCAGAAAGGGTTGTGGTGCATCTTAGTAGCATGGCCAACGCCCGTATCAAACAGTTTGACTATGATTTTTCCCAATTGGCTATCAAAGGCAAAACGGCCCAAGGCAATTTGCTTACCCGTTATCCCATACGCCGTGTAGACTTGAAGGAAAAGGGCGTGAGTACCCTTGGCGGAGTGAAAATCTGGTTCGATGAGATGACCGGCCGCCTTAGTGGTGAAGCCCGAGGACAGTTTTTGGGAGAGTTTGACGGTGAAGATCGTGTGCTGGTGATCTACAAAGACGGTAACTATGAACTCACCAACTACGAACTCATCAACCGATACGAACCGGATCAGGTATATCTCATACAGAAATTTTATCCTGCTCAGGTAATCAGCACCGTTTATGTGGACGGCAAAACCAAAAATTATTTTGTCAAACGATTCCTGATTGAAACGACAACCCTGAGCAAAAAATTCCCCTTCATTTCAGAGGAGAAGGGATCTCAAATGCTGGTTGCAAGCACTGTGCAGGATGCTTTGGTGAAAGTAACCACCGAAAATAAAAAGGGGGAGAAGGAGGAGTTGACCCTGCAAATGGATACTTTTATGGAAGTGCGTGGATGGAAAACCCTTGGGCAAAAACTTACTGCAGATAAGGTGAAAAAAGTGGTTCTGGAAAGCCCGAGGATTGGGGAAGCACCACCCGCGCCGGTTCAAAATAATTTGTCTGCAGACATCATGGAGAATACCCCGGGTTCCGGTGATGAGCCCCAGTTGAATTTACTTTGATTTTTCACTTTTTTTTCGTATATTCCATCTGAAATGAGAACCGTAAAAATTGCTCTTTTTATTTTTCTTCTGTTCGTCAGTACCAACGCTTCAGCATGGGGATTTTTAGGACACAGACTTATCAATAACCGTGCAGTATTTGCTTTGCCTCCGCAAATGTTTGGTTTCTACAAGCAGCACATTGAATACATTACCCAACACAGCGTAGATCCAGACAGCCGCCGATACATGATGGCAGAAGAAGCTTGCCGTCACTATTTGGATTGTGATCGTTACGAAAAAGCCGCTCCTCTGGATACCATTCCTCACCGGTGGCATGAGGCCGTAGAAAAATATACTGAGGACACGCTCCTCAGCCATGGTATTGTGCCCTGGCATTGTCTGGCTATGCTTAGCCGCCTCACCAAAGCATTTGAGGAAAAGAATTTACAAAAAATACTAAAGCTGAGCGCTGATATCGGGCATTACATTGCGGATGCCCATGTCCCATTGCACAGCAGCCGAAATTACAATGGTCAGCTCACAGGGCAGGAGGGCATTCATGCGCTATGGGAGAGCCGCATACCGCAGCTGTTCGTGGATTCTTTTGATTTGCTATCCGGTTCTGCGGTGTATTTATATAAACCCTCAGATTTTATTTGGGGAACCATGGGAAGAAGTTACATGTTGGTAGATTCAGTGCTGAAATTAGAACGTGTGGCCACCACCATGCATCCTGAAAATAAGTATAGTTTCGAGGCAAGGGGAACCCAGACCATGGAGGTCTATTCTGTCCCATTTTGTAATGATTATCATCAAATGATGGGCAATATGGTGGAGCGAAGGATGAGACAAGCCATATTCTCAGTGGCCTCATTCTGGTATACTGCCTGGGTAAATGCCGGACAGCCCAACCTGGATGGGATATCCGGAGAAATCATTCCTGATCCGGAGGACGTGGAATTAGAGAAAGCCGTTAAATCCGGCAAAATGAAAGGCCGGGAAGAGCACGGAAAAGACTGAGTTTTATCAGAAGTTGGGTTTCAGCGAATACTTGCTGTAGAAGTCAAGGATTTCAGAAACTGCTTCGTCCGACGTGTCTACCAGCTTAAATAGGGCCAGATCTCCCGGGCTGATATACTCGTATTCCTTCAGCAATGAATTATTGATGAAATCCATCATGGGTGCCCAGAATGCTTTGTCAACCAATACAATCGGGAATTGGGCTCTTTTATCGGTTTGTACCAGGGTTAATGCCTCAAATAGTTCATCGAGGGTTCCAAATCCGCCCGGTAGCACCACAAAGCCCTGTGCGTATTTTACAAACATTACCTTACGAACGAAGAAGTAATCAAAGTTGAGTTCTTTGTCGCGGTCTTGGTAGGGGTTGGGGTCCTGCTCAAAAGGCAGATTGATGTTCAGTCCCACACTGGGACCGCCCCCGGCTTTGGCGCCTTTGTTGGCAGCCTCCATGATTCCGGGGCCACCACCGGTAATGATGCCCAAACCTGCCTCAGACAGTTTTTGAGCAATTTCTTCAGCAAGTTTGTAATGCGGGTGGTCTTTTTGTGTTCTGGCAGAGCCAAATATGGAAACACAAGGCCCGATTCTGGCCAGTGCCTGATATCCATCTACAAATTCAGCCATGATTTTAAAAATGCTCCAGCTCATGGTGCTTGCCACTTCGGGCCAACGTTTGTTGGAGAATGCGCGTTTGATTCGTCGCTCTTGTTCAGGTGTTAAGTGTTTTGACATATTTTTATTTTTTAATTAGACCTATAATTTTCATTTCAATCCGGCGGTTTTGCGATCTGCCGAATGCTGTGTTATTATCTCCGATGGGTTTCGAAGCTGCATATCCTGCTGTTTTAATTACATTAGGAGAAATACCGGCTTTGACCAGATATTCTTTCACAGATTTTGCCCGTTTGTCGCTAAGGATCGTATTGTGAGATTCAGAACCCTGATTATCCGTATGGCCTGAAATTTCTACCAGCACGTCAGGATTGTTTTTTAGCAGCGTATATAATTTTTGAAGTTCAGGAAAACTCTCAGGTCGTAGCTCAAATTTATCTGTTTCGAAAAATATATTGTTCAAAACCACGCTTTGGTCAATTTTTATGGGTTTGAGCAGTGCAGTTACTAAAAATGGGGAATCCTGGGTGGATACGGTGGGTTGGAAGTTGGCTGAATAGAACAAATACCCATTTCTGTATACATTGAGTCCATACATGCCGTGTAGTTCCAGGGTTGTAAAAAATCGGGTAGAAGAATCTGTCAGCACGGGCTTTCCGGTTCCCAGGTTTATTAGTTCAATGCGGCCTGCAATTTCGTTCTTTGTATCAAAATCCAGAATGGTGCCCTTAACATAGGTTACAGGATTGGGTTTTTTATCCGGGCTGAGTTTCAGACTGTAGATATCCAGTCCTCCGAAGCCGCCTTCCCGCGAACTGGCAATGTAGGCGCGTTCTCCCTTGAAATCTACATAGAATCCGGCTTCGTCTGCATCAGAATTGATGCCTCTGCCCATATTTTCGGGGATGGTCCACTGTCCGCCTCCCAGCATCTGGCTTCTGAAAATATCGTGTTGCCCATAGCCGGTATGCCCTGAACTGGAGAAATACAGTGTTTTTCCATCATAATGAAGATACGGTGCTTCTTCATCATCAGCGGTATTAATGGTTTTACCCAGATTTTCGGGGATGGTCCAGCTCCCATTTTTCCAGTAACTTATCCAAAGATCTTTTCCTCCCAAACCGCCCGGTCTGGCACTCGAAAAAATAAGGGTTTTCCCATCGGCACTAATAGCGGGTTGCGCATCCCAGGCGGCAGAATTGATGCGGTCTCCCAGGTTCATTCTACGGCTCCATGCATTTCCTTTCAGAAAACTGTAAAAAATATCACAGCTGCCATACCCATCCTGGTTGCAAACGGAGAAAAAAATGTAACGTCCATCGGCACTTACCGAAGTGTATCCCTCATTATTGTTGGTATTGATGTTTCCGGGCAATGGACGAGCATTAATCCATGAATCCTGGAGTCTGGAGCTGACATAAAAATCTTCTTGTCCATTCACCAATCGCGTGAAAATTAAGGTTTCACCATCCACCGTCATTCCAGGCCAGTATTCATAATTGGCAGAATTCACTCCGGGGCCAAGGTTGCGAATATCCAGATCTTCGATTTTTTGCCGGTCCTCCATGGCCAGACGGCAACTTTCGCCCAGTTTTTCTGCCTGGGCTTTAATGGTTGCTGAAGCTTTATCCTTGGCATGATCAAATCCGATTTCGTTGGGAGCATTATTAAATTTGGCCAACAAATCAATTGCTTTTTCATACTGCCCCTGCCTAAAGCAATATTTTGCATAGTAAAAATAATGGTTCTGGAAGAGGGGTTCATATTTGATACAGGCCTCATAGGAGGTACGGGCCAGTGTCGTATCGTTTGATTTTTCGGCAATATCAGCTTGTAAAGACCATGCATTGCCAAAGGTGATGTCTGATTTCAGGGCCTTTTTAATGTACTGCAGCGCGGCAGTCTTGTTCCCGTCAGAATAGGCTTTAAATGCATTAATAAACTCATTTTCTGCCTTTTTACGGTTGCCTTTTTGGGCAGTGGCACAAGACCCCACGAACGTTAATATCATTAAAAATGCAACTCTCATATCTATTAGTGCTCAAATTCAGTACCAATATGCTATTTCCATCGAAAAGTCTTTAACAGGTGGCCAACATCCATTTTCATCCGCTCAAAGACCGGGGCTGTAGAATCTGCCGCCGCCTGACTGTTGAAATACAATGCTCCTCTTAAAAAGTGGCGTAAACTATCGGTGATGTAAAAGTTTAAATTGGTGGCTGTATTGCCTTCAATATCGAACACCATTCCTTTTACTGATGGTGAATAAACGAATGGTTCTTCAATAATGTCCTCAGCCCGCTGAATGTGTTTATTGACCAGTTTTCGGGTATCGTCTATCAGTGAATCAAATTCGCGACGATTTTGAAATTGATAATACGTGATATGCAACGTGGCATTGAAGGGTTTAAAATTCAGATTGAACCAGTTAGGTTGCCGGGTATACACATTGAGGGTGTCTTTTTCCATGGCCGAATAGGTGGGAATTTCAAATGCATAGGGAATACCGGTCGAATCAAATTTGCGGTAACTGATTTCGGGTAACGATAATTTGGGGAAGGCCCGGGGTTTTGGCACATAAGAATCAGATCCACCACAAGCGGTTAGCAGTGCGATTAAAAGTGATACACTAGCGTTGATTATCTTCATGAACGGTGATTTTTATGCGGTTAATTTTTCGTAAATCTGCGGCATCTATTACAATTTGCAGATTCTTGTAATAAAACGATTCGCCCCGTTTAGGGATTTTGCCCGAAAGCTCGGTGACAAAGCCCCCCAACGTTTCCATTTCATCTCCGGCATCATCAAAAAATTGGATGGGAAGCTTGGTAATTCTAAGGAAATCTACCAGGGGTATTTTCCCTTCAAACAGGAATGTATTCTCATCCAGGCGGCTGTATTGTTCCTGAATATCATCAAATTCATCATTCAATTCCCCAAACACTTCTTCAAGAATATCTTCCAAGGTAACAATGCCGCAAGTGCCGCCAAATTCGTCAACAACCACGGCCAGATGATTCCTGTTATGTCTGAACTCGTGCAGCAAATCATCAATCATTTTATTTTCAGGAACAAAAAATGGCTGTGACATTAATTTTTTCCAGTCAAAATCGTCAGATTCGTTCAAGTAGGGCAACAGATGCTTTATGTTAAGTATCCCGATGATGTTGTCCAGATTTTCCTGATATACCGGCATGCGGCTGAAACGCATTTCCCTGATGATATCAATGAGTTTATGAAACGCGGTTTCAGACTCAATACCCACCATGTCCATTCTGGGTTTCATAATTTGCCTAACCTGAATCTGGGCAATGTTAACAATGCCTTTTAAAATGTCTTTTTCTTGCTGAGCATCATCCGGATCAGAGGCCATATCAATAGCATGGCTAAGTTCCTGCGGCGTTAATTCCGGCGTGCGCTGCTTGATTTTTTTTTCGATCAGACTGCCCATTTTTACCAATAGCCCTGTAAATGGCCATAACAAAAACATAAAGGCACGCATGGGATAACTGAGAAAGTTGGCAGAACGCCTGTAATGCTGGGTGGCATAGACCTTGGGCATTAATTCGGCAAAAATGAGAATGATCAGGGTAACCAGGATGGCGTCAATAAAAAATCTGAGCAAGGGTTGGTCATCCAGCGCAAAGATGGTTTCGTTAAATAGGGTTGAAACCACCACAAAAGCAACCATTCCAAGACTGTTTAACACCAAAATAGTGGCCAGAAGGTGCTTCGGATAAGACAGCAAATGAAGGATATTTTTGGCTGATTGTTTTTTTGAAGCGCGCAAATCTTCCAGATCACTTTCCCGATGGCTGAAAAATGCATTTTCTGAGGCAGCGCATATGGCGGTTACCATCAAACATAGCAGCATAATAATTGCAAGCCCAATCAGGCCGGGAATTGCTGCATGGTCTACCGGTCTCAAAATACCGGTTAAAAGGTTCATGACTGCAGGGCCGGGATCATCCATCTATGCTATCTTCGGATTAAAAAGGCAAATCATCTTTGTATTCAGGGCCCTCAGGTAAACCTGCATTGCGATTTTCCGGTTCTTTGTAAACGGTATCATGCTCATTTCCTGCATTCCGTGTAATAGATTCTTCATCCTCATTTTTATTCAGTCCCCCCATGGTTTGCATTTGCAGCACACGGATCTTTTTTATTTGTTTTTCTACCCCCTCGGCATCTGTGTATTTATCAGTCCTGATTTTTCCCTCAACGTAGATAATATTTCCTTTTCTTAAATAATTTTCCGCAAGACGAGCATGGTTATCCCATAATTCAAGATTGTGCCACTCTGTGTTCTCCATTTTTTGACCGTCTTTGGTGTAATAGTCGTTGGTGGCGAGGGCTATGTTGGCCACTACACGTCCATTGTCCAAATGCCTTACTACGGGGTCTTTCCCCAATCTGCCCAATAAAATTACCTTGTTAATCATCGTATAAAATTAATTTACTTCTGTTAAAAATCGAAACATCAATTTGTGAACCGGGAAATGGTGAATTTCCGAAATGTCTATTTTTATTGTATCTGTCAATTTCTCTTTTACAATATTAGCTTCTTTGCATGAAAATTGCCAAAGTGTGGCGAAAATAGTTTGATGGGTGAGCTGATGCTTGAAGGTTCTGGGTTCATGTATGATGGTTTCAGCGGATTTGATAAACCAGTCGTGAAAAGGATTTGCTTTCTCTTTGCTGGGGTTGCCTGTTTTGTTTGGAAATTCATACAATCCTTTCCAGATGCCATTATCAGGTCTTTTTTCAATCCAGGTATGTTTTTCGCTTTGAATGAATAGGTAGTCTAAATACATGGTTTTAGGCGCCTTTTTTGCCATTTTAATGGGTAAAATATCCTGTAGATTTCTGGAATTTGCTTGGCAATTATCTTGCAGTGGACATTCGCTACATAAAGGGGATGTGGGTTTGCATACCAGTGCTCCTAGTTCTATAATGGCCTGATTGAATGTTGCCGGTTGGATTTCTCCCATTTCTTCAAACAGTAAACTTTCAATCCATTGATCGGATTTAGGTGTTCCAATGGGCTCTTCTAGCCCAAAATACCGTGCCGCAACCCTTCTGACATTGCCATCTACAGCCGGCGATTTAATGTTAAAAGCAAAGCTGCCAATGGCAGATGCAGTGTAGTTTCCAATACCCGGTAATTTTTTTAATTCGGCTATGTCGGCCGGAAATTCCCCCTGATATTGATTCATGATTATTTGGGCTGTTTTCATCATGTTTTTAGCCCTGCTGTAATAGCCCAAACCTTGCCAAATTTTCAAAACCGCATCTTCAGGAGCCTCCGATAACGATTTTATGGTAGGAAAGTTTGTAATGAAATTGTAATAAAATGGTAAACCTTGCATTACTCGGGTTTGCTGTAGTATTATCTCTGAAACCCATATAAAATAAGGGTTAGAGGTGTGTCTCCATGGCAAATTTCTGGCGTTTTTTGTATACCAAATTTCAAGCGTACATCCCATTCTTGTCATAATTATGTGAAATTTTGTTTCGTTATAGTTTTTATTTGCTCAAACAAATTTCCCCCCAACATAAAAAGAAATGACAAAATCAGAAATCGTGAATGAGATTGCAGTCCGCACAGGACTTGAGAAGACGGCCATTGCTGATACCATCGACAATTTATTTGTGGTTGTGAAGAACGCTATGGTTGGTGGAAACAACATCTATCTGAGAGGATTTGGAACTTTTGAGTTAAAACTACGTAAAACCAAAGTGGCTCGCAATATAAAGCGAAATACCAGTTTGGTGGTTCCCGCTCACTATGTAGCCAGATTCAAACCTGCCAAGGAATTTGCTGCGCAGGTGAAGGATAGCAAGGAGCTAACCAAGCGGGTTTCCGGCAATTAAATTGCCGTAAATAGAATCCTTAGGGTTATTTTTGTCGCGTGGAAATCAAAAACCGCGCTCTGTGGCCGCTTGTCCTTTTGGCATTGATTCTTGTCTTGCTGTATTTGCCCAAATACAAGACTGTTACGGGGTCATTGTCCGCCAATAAAGATATTAATGCCGGCACACAAGCGTTGCCGCAGGAAGCTATTGCCAAAGAAGATTTTATCAATGCGCTGTTTACAAATTCCCGACCTCCGGAATGGGTTGGCAAAATGCTGTTTCAGTCCTTGCCGGACTATCCACAAGATACGTTGCAGAAAGCCCTCAAATGGGCAACGGAAACTTCCAATGCTCCTTTGGTGAGTTATTTGCAGAGTTTGCTGGCTGAAAAACAAGGAGGTGAAGATAATTTCACCACTGCCGCACGTACCCTCATTTTTGCAGCATCGGAAAGTATGGACAATCCTGTGGTGGCTGCCTACCTTTTCCAGCAAGGCAAGCGACTGGTTGATACCGTATTGAAAATCAATCCCGAAAATATTCCTGCCCGAAACGCCCTCATCGTATTTCAAAGCGAATATGAGAATCAGCCAATGAAGTTTTTGGGAACTTTGAGAGAAACCATAGCCCTGGATAGCAATAATCTCGAAACCCGATTTCTTCGCCTAAATCTGCTCAGAAAATCAGCCCAATGGAAAAAAGCTGCCGAGGAATGCCAAAAATTAATATCTTTGCAACCCCAAAACCCTGTATGGTACTTCCAGGCAAGTGATATATATGGATTTATGGGGGATTCCGTCAATGCCAAGGTATACTTGAATCTGGCGGTTAAAGTACAAAACAGAAATAAAACAAAGTAAATATGCCAAGCGGTAAAAAAAGAAAACGTCATAAAATTGCGACCCATAAGCGCAAAAAGCGCCTGCGCAAGAACAGACACAAAAAGAAATAATCGTCCGAACTAAGGTCATCCCCGCCCTTGTCAAACGAATTAGTTATTCATAAAAATTCGTCAGGGATTGAAATAGCCTTAATCAGCGGAAAAAAACTTATCGAGTTTCATAAGGAATCTTCCGGTTCCTCGTTTCAGGTCGGTAATTTTTATCTGGCAAAGGTCAAGAAAATTTCTCCAACCCTGAATGCCGCCTTTGTTGATGTAGGTGCGGAGAGGGATGCTTTTCTTACCTATTTCGACCTGGGTCCCAATGTGCTTTCGGTTAAAAAGTTTACCCACCTGGTTCAGCATGGCAACATGCAACAGGCGGATCTCGAGCGCTTTACGCTTGAGCCACAGACGGTAAAAACGGGCAAAATAGGTCAGGTACTAAAAGTGGGTGACCGAATTTTGGTGCAGGTGCTCAAAGAGCCCATGTCTACCAAAGGCCCCAAAGTCACCTGCGATATTAGTTTGGCAGGCCGGTATTTTGTGCTGGTTCCTTTCACCAATACCATTTCCATTAGCAAAAAAATTGGCAGTCCTTCCGAGAAAAAACGCCTGCGCGATTTGGCTGCTTCTCTTAAAACGGAGAATTTTGGAGTTATAATCCGCACCGTCAGTGAAGGCATCGAAATTGAAGAACTTGACCGCGATCTTAGGGGGCTAATCAAAAAATGGGATGAGCTTAAAAATAACCTTAAACAGGCCAAAATTACCGATTTAGTACTAGGCGAAGGTAATCGGTTGTTTACCCTGCTTCGCGATATACTGAATGATTCATTTACCCAGATTGCGGTGGATGATCAGACCCTGCTTCAGGACCTTAAAACTTATCTGCAGCGTATTTCTCCCGGCAGTGAGAAAATCCTCAAGCTTCATCAGGGTAAAAACCATATTTTCGACCAGTTTCAGATAAACCGTGCCATCAAGAGCTCGTTTGGGAAAAGCGTAACTTTTAGTGGTGGCGCCTATCTGGTGATCGAACACACCGAAGCGTTGCACGTAATTGATGTGAATAGCGGCAATACCAGTTTTGACCCGCAGAACCGCGATGAAAATGTGTTGAAAGTAAACCTGGAGGCTGTGGATGAGGTCGCCCGGCAAATTCGATTGAGGGATATGGGGGGAATTATCGTGATCGATTTTATCGACATGAAGGATCCCAAAAAGCGCAACGAACTACATACCGCTCTTCGCACGGCCATGAAAACGGACCGTGCCAAACACACCATTCTTCCTATGAGTAAGTTCGGCCTTGTGCAGATTACTCGCGAAAGGGTTAGGCCGGCCATGGAGATCGTAACCAATGAGGTTTGTCCGTCTTGCAATGGTACCGGGCGCATGGAAAGCAGCGTGCAATTGCTCAACCGGCTGGAAAATACCGTGGCTTACCTGTGGGATAACATGAACCACAAGCACTTGAAATTAAAAGCTCACCCGCTGGTTGTTAATTATATTAAACAGGGCATCATCAGCATTCGCCTAAAATGGTGGTTCAAGCACAAACGTTGGCTGAAGCTGGAAGCAGCCCCTAATTATGGGCTTTCCAGACTCGAATTTTTCGATGAAGCGGGCCACCCGATTGTAGGGGAATAACAGTCCATTGGACACCGTGCAAAAATCTAATTTCTACTGCCCTACTCAGTACATAACTTTGTACCCTGTATGAAACGCACCACGGTTACTGCTGCTTTGCCCTATGCCAACGGGCCCGTTCACATTGGTCATGTGGCCGGAGTATACCTTCCGGCAGACATTTATGTGCGTTACCTCAGAAACTGTGGCCGCGATGTGATTTTTATATGTGGTAGCGATGAACACGGTGTTCCCATTACCCTCAGGGCCAGAAAAGAAGGTATTACACCCCAGGAAGTGGTGGACCGCTACCATAATATCATTGGCAAAAGTTTCAAAGATTTTGGAATTAGTTTCGATATATACAGTCGCACCAGCAATGAAATTCATAAGCAAACTGCCCGTGAGTTTTTTGCAGATTTGTATGCCAAAAATGTTTTTACCGAAGAAGTAACAGAGCAGTATTACGACCCGGAAGCAGGGCAGTTTCTGGCAGACCGATACATCGTGGGAACCTGCCCCGTGTGTGCCAATGAAAATGCCTACGGCGATCAGTGTGAACAATGTGGCAGTACACTGAGCCCTTCAGAGCTAAAAACCCCCAAAAGCGCCCTCAGCGGCGCATCGCCTGTACTCAGGCCTACCCGCAACTGGTTTTTGCCCTTAGATGAGCTGCAAAGCGCATTTCTGAATGATTATATAGCGGGCAATACCCATTGGAAATCGAATGTGCTGGGGCAGTGTAAAAGCTGGCTGAATGAAGGTCTCAAACCCCGTGCCATGACCCGTGATCTGGACTGGGGGGTAACCCTTCCTGATTTGCCCGGTCACGAGGCCGCAGATCTGGCAGGTAAGGTGTTGTATGTGTGGTTTGAAGCCCCCATCGGCTACATCAGCGCCACCCGTGAATTGCGCCCCAATGACTGGCAGGAATGGTGGAAAGGTGATACCCGGCTGGTTCATTTCATAGGTAAGGACAATATAGTTTTTCACTGCATCATTTTCCCTGCCATGTTGCACCTGCGGGGTGATGGATTTGTGGTGCCACAGGATGTGCCTGCCAATGAGTTTTTAAACCTGGAAGGAAAAAAAATCAGCACCAGCCGCAACTGGGCCGTATGGCTGGATGAATATCTGCAGGAATTGCCCGGTAAGCAGGATGAATTGCGTTATGTACTGTGTAGTATTGCCCCCGAAACCAAAGACAGTGAATTTACCTGGAAAGACTATCAGGCAAGGGTAAATAATGAGCTGGTGGCCATTTTGGGCAATTTTGCCAATAGGGTTGCCGTACTGAACCAAAAATATTACGAGGGTAAGACGCCTGCATTCTCAGAGGCCCACTTTGCTGAACAGATAGGGCTGGTCCGAAAGGAGCTTTCCGATTTGCAAAAAGAGTTGTGCCGGGCCACAGAAGAATATCGATTTAGGGATGGACTTGCTGCGCTCATGAATATGGCGCGCGCCGGCAATAAGTTTTTAGCCGAAACGGAGCCCTGGAAACTACAAAAAACAAATCCGGAAGCTACGGCTACAGCCATGGCCTTCGCACTGGAAATACTGGCCAATATCGCCATTGCCTGTGAACCGTATTTGCCCCATACCCACGAAAAACTCTGTGCCCAGCTAAATCTATTGCCGCTGGAGTTTATGGTAAGGGCTTTCTGGAATCAGGGTACATTGCTGAAACCCTTTCCGGAAGGACATCCATTGGGCGAACCCGGATTACTTTTCACCAAAATAGAAGACGAACAAATGGCAGTTCAATTTCAAAAACTGCAAGATAAATCCATGGAAAATAATCCCACTGCACCCGTTCAGGAGGAAACGCCTGCCAAGCCCGAGATTACGTATGATGACTTCGCCAAGCTGGATTTGCGCATCGCTCAGATTATAACCGCTGAAAAAGTGGAAAAGGCCGATAAACTGCTTAAGCTGACCCTCAGTGTGGGCGGAGAGGAGCGCACTGTGGTAAGCGGCATTGCCCAGCATTTCATGCCCGAAGCCATTGTGGGCAAACAAGTGCTTTTTCTGGCCAATCTGGCTCCTAGGAAAATGCGCGGTATCGACAGCCAGGGAATGATTCTGATGGCAGAAGATGCCGATGGTAAGCTGGTGTTTGTATCGCCAACGGAGGCCGTACAGCCGGGCAGTTCAGTTAGTTAGTATTTGCCAGCGCGGGCGACAGGTAATCCCGGTAATTGTAGGTATTGGCACCCTGTAATTTGAAGTCTGTCAGCCACTTTTCCTCGTTTTGCAGCATCTTTTTGCAGGGTTCTACATATTTGTCAAAGAGCGATACAAAGTTTTGCCATGCGTCGCAATGATCGTTTATACAGAGTTGTTGCGCTTCCAGGGATATTTTTTCAAACTCATCGTCAATCAGGGTAAACGCCAATCTGAGGTTGTTGTTTTCCATGATTTTGTTATAGATTTCACGGCGGTTCTGATGGGTGTGATGCAAATACAACGCGGTAAAAAGGCGGAATTCATACCATGCAAAAAACGTTTTGCCGGCTTCCTTCATTTGTAAATCTGCCTGCTGGTGTTTCCCTTCGATCATTAGCTTTTTTGAAAGCAACAGACTCGCCCGGGTTCCATTCATGTACGCAGAAAATTCGTCCATAATTCCGTAAATCCCGCTTTGATTGGAAGATACTGAGGATCCTTTAGACACATAGGTGTTATATCGAAATATTTTTGATGCAATTTCTCTGGGAATCAGTGGGCTAAATTCCTCTGACTTGCAAACGGTGGTTTCTTTCACGGGAATAACAATTCCGGGAATAATGAGGTAGCGATCAAAGTTGAATTTGTGTACCGATTCGTGTATGACAGTATTGAATTCGTCAAACAGTGCCTCGTCTCTGGTATCTTCATTCCACGGAACAAACTTACCGTTGATGTAGGTAGAGTACTGCCCGGGACCGCAGTAATAATCCTGCAAGATTGCCTCATAGCCGGGTGCATAATTTTGTGCAGTTTGTATAAAATACCTTTTGGCGTTTTCTACTGCACCCAGATTCTTGGGTTTTATGTCTGCTTGTTTTTGGGTACTGGCGGCTTTCGCCTCCACTTTCTGGGTGAGAGGATTGAAGTTCCAGGGTTTAGCATAATCGGTATCTTGTACGGTGAAAAAGTCAGGAGTTCCACCCAGTATGCCTTTAAAGGGTTTAAGGTAAATGCCCTTTTTGCCTTTGAAAACCGATTTTTGGGTGAGTGGATTAAACCCATGTCTTTTTTCCAGGGAGGTGAACCTGATTTTTTTATGTCCTTGGAAAACGCCCGTGTCGCGTTGAATTTTGGTGGGTCTGTAACGACAAAAATTATAGGTTTGGTCGGGATACAATTTCAACACATTCAAACTTCTTTTTGAAGTCTTTTGCGTGTAAATGCCGGGTTTGAAAGTTTCCGGTGTTGGGTGGGCTGAAGTGCTGATCAGCAATACAATGGCGATGATGTTCATAATGCATAAATTTAAAAGTGGATGTTACAGAACGGGCTTACCTGTGATAACGCCGCAAGGGTGAAGAATATTGGATGAAAATGAAATCCTGCGGTAAATTGAGGAATTTACTTGCAAAAGTTCCGAAGTTTTTATAGATTTGCACCCCCAATCAAGGATTGACATGACCAAGCGTACCTACCAACCTTCGAAAACAAAGCGCAGAAACCGACACGGATTCCGCAAGCGCATGAGTTCTGCAAACGGCCAACGCGTGCTGGCTGCGCGCCGCGCCAGGGGCCGTCACAAACTCACTACCTCCGACGAAAGAGGCCACAAGGGTTAATGATGGAAAGGACGGTGCAAATTGACACCTCCAAAGCCACTGCAACGATATACACTGCCTAGAAATAAAATTCTGCGCAGTCAAAAAGCCATTACCGGGTTATTTCAGCCCGGTTTTTTTGTTAGCAGCTACCCGCTTCGCATCAATTATCTCTTGCAACCCCACGCAGACGGGGTTTCGCCGGTTCTAGTGCTTTTTAGTGTGAGCAAGAGGCGTTTTAAAAAAGCAACAGACAGAAACCGTGTCAAGCGCATTCTGCGAGAAGTTTACAGGCTCAACCAAGCTGCTTTTATGGCAATAAAATTGCCTACAGATCAACGGATGGAGATGGCGCTGATATTCACGGGTAATGAATTGCCTTCGTTTCAGTTGATGCAAACATGTTTGTTGCAGTGTGTTCAAAAAATGGAGAGGAAAATAAATCATGCGTAGGGTGGCCATCTTCCTCATTCGTATCTACCAGTATGTGCTTAGTCCGCTATTTCCCAAAAGCTGCCGGTATGAGCCATCCTGCAGTGAATATGGGGTGCAGGCATTTAAGAAACACGGTTTTTTCAAGGGATTTAAACTCACGGCTAAGCGCATCGGACGTTGTCATCCCTGGGGTGGAAGCGGATATGATCCGGTTCCCTGATTGAATATTCCGATTTTCCTTTGAAATATCAAGTATTTTCCCTATTTTTGCACCCCCTAAAAAAGCACTTTTACAATGAACCACAATCAGTATGAAACCGTGATCATTTTAACACCCGTGCTCTCTGAACAACAGATGAAAGATGCTGTTAAAGGCTACAGAGAGCTGATCACAGGTAACGGTGGGGAGATGGTCCATGAAGAAAACTGGGGCCTGACCAAATTAGCCTATC
>CAYYXG010000019.1:48940-55045 GCA_964475595.1 uncultured Flavobacteriaceae bacterium | reverse complement strand
GATGTGGAAGGAAAATCAGAAGATGAGTTGCGTGAAATGGCAAAAAAAGTTGGAGTAGAAGTAACGCCTCAAATGGGTAGCGCCAAGCTCATCGATGAGATATTTGGGGCCACCACCGAAAAGCACCTGATACAGCCAACCTACATCACCGATTATCCGGTGGAGATGAGCCCATTGACCAAGAAGCACCGCAGCAAGCCCGGTCTGGTAGAGCGTTTTGAACTCTACGTAAATGGGAAAGAAATTGCCAATGCTTATACGGAGTTAAACGACCCCATAGACCAGAAAGAGCGTTTTGAGGAACAGCTGAAACTGGCCGAACGAGGCGATGACGAGGCCATGAGTATGGACCTTGACTTTATCCGTTCACTGGAATACGCCATGCCTCCCACCAGCGGTTTGGGAGTGGGTATAGACCGTCTGACCATGATGCTCACCAATCAGCAGAGTATACAGGAAGTGCTGTTTTTCCCGCAAATGCGCCCTGAGAAATCACAGGATTAAGTATGCTTGAAATCGGGGATGATGAACTGAAGGTGATGAATTGCCTGCTCCACCCCGAGAGCATGGAAACGGTGGTGTCTGAGACTAAGTTCCACCCTAAAGTAGCCCTGGATATCGTGCGCACATTGGTCCATTACCGCTATGTAAAAGCCCAGGATGTGACCGGCAAATCCTTGACCATGTTTTCTCCGGATAAACTCACGTTGGTGAGGTTTGTCCTTACGGCTAAGGGTTTAAAGGAAATATCACCCTAAATCGGCACTTCTACCATGTGCGCGGTTGCGTGATGCCGGACAATTGGTATACTTCTCATTTATCTTATTTATAACCAAAGCCCATGGTTATGCGTATGGGTATTCTTTGTTTAATGAGAATTAAGACAATTATTGGTTATAAAAGTGCTGATATTTTTATAAAAGTTCAGCAAATAAACATAATTATTGTTTTAATGATTAAAAAAAATTCTAAATGATAATAATATCACCCAGCAATCGACTTTTTGTTGTATATTTGTAGATTAAATACTTACTATGTCGCTTAAAAAGATCGTTGGACGAAGCATTTACAAACGTGAAATTTCGAGTCTGTGGTTCATTTTGATTGGAATTTTGGGCCTGCAGGGCAGTGATTTTATCACACGTTGGGATTTGTCTAAAGCCGGAGCTTCCGGCAATAATAGTATTTCCTTTTACACCACCAATGCTTCCGGTTCCATTGCGTACACATGGCAAGAAGTTTCACCGGGATCTGCCAGTGGCTCCGGGAGTTTTGCTGCTGGCACTGCCCAAAATAGGAATATCACCGGTTTGCCTACCAACTCCATTATTGAGTTGAGTATTGCACCTGCTAATTTGGAGCGCTTTTATATTTCCGGCGGCGTAAACAGGGATCGTTTGGTGGATGTAATTCAGTGGGGCAGTGTTTCCTGGACCAGCATGATGAGTATGTTTAGTGGATGTAACAACCTAAACATAACATCCACGGATATACCCGATTTAAGCAATGTAACCTCGATGCGAGAGATGTTTTATTTCTGCGGTGGGTTAAATGGTCCGGCTAACATGGGTACCTGGAACACGAGTACCATCACCAATATGCAGAACATGTTTGCCTATGCCGGTGTTTTCAATCAGAATATTGCTTCTTGGGATGTGAGTAATGTTACTACTATGGCAGGTATGTTTTTAGGAGCAGCACAGTTTAACCAAAACATTGGCAGCTGGAATACCGGCAGCGTGATAAATATGGTAGGAATGTTTAATTCTGCAACCGCCTTCAACCAGAATATAAGCAGCTGGAACACCGGCAACGTAACCGATATGACTGGAATGTTTGAATCTGCTGTTTCCTTTAACCAAAATATAGGAGGTTGGAATACCGGTAACGTCACCACTATGAAACAAATGTTTATGTTGAATTCGCTGTTTAATCAAAATATTGGGAGTTGGAACACCGCCAAAGTTACCGATATGAGCTACATGTTTGCCTATGCAGTCGCATTTAATCAAAATATAGGTAGCTGGAATACGGGTAAGGTCACGGATATGAATAGCATGTTTTACGGGGCTTCCGCGTTTAATCAGGATATTGGTGGCTGGAATACCGAAAACGTTACCGATATGAGCTACATGTTTTATGGGCATACAACATCGGTGTTCAATCAAAATATCGGAAGCTGGAATACGGGTAAAGTAACCAATATGCTATCCATGTTTCAAAATGCAACCGCATTTAATCAGAACATTGGCAACTGGAATGTTGGTGGTGTTACCAACATGAGTGCCATGTTTTATAATGCCACGTCTTTCAACCAGGACTTAAAGAACTGGAATGTAAGCAACGTAACTAACATGAGTTATATGTTTACCAATGCTACTGCCTTTAATCAGAACGTAGGTTATTGGTCGCTGAATAACAATGTAAATCTTACCAGTATGCTGAATCGTTCCGGATTGACTTGTGATAATTATTCCCGGACATTGGCACTATGGGGCTCGACAACTTCGGCAACCAATAGACAACTGGGTGCGTTGGGTAAGGTATATGGAACCAATGTGTCGCTTCTCAGAAATGAGCTTGTGGGAACCAAGGCATGGAGCATTATTGATTCCGGTTCCTCCGGCTCTGTTTGCGGTCCTGTTGTATATTATTCCAAAGGCACCGGTTTTTTAAACAACGTTGCCACTTGGGGAGACAATGCTGATGGTACAGGAAATAATCCTGTAAATTTTACTGCAGCTGACCAGATTTTTGTGGTTAAAAATCGTGCTACGGCCGATCTTAACAACAACTGGCTAATTTCAGGTGCCAATTCTATGGTGGTGGTAGGTGATGGCACCAATGCTGTAACAATGAATACAGGCACCCATTTAATTGGCGGTAGTTTCAAAGTAACCAATAATGCTACCCTAGACATTGCGTCCAATTCAACAGGACTAAGTATCGTTGGTGAGACCGGCTCAACGGTGAACTACAGTGGAACAGGCTCGCAAACCATTGCTGAGGGGATATATGACAATATGGGGCTTTCCAATAATCGCGGGGGCAGCACCATGACTTTGGCCAACGGCAATATTACAGTACGCGGTACCATGACGCATACCCTCACCAATGCCGGTAGCTGGACGAACACAGGCAATACCTTTAGGTATAGTAGTACCGGTGCACAAATCATTGCGCCCATTCATTACAATAACCTGATTGTGGAGGGTGCTCGAACAAGTTCACCCTCAATTACATTGGGCGCAGGCACGGTAGGGGTTTCAGGTAATTTTGCAGTGAGTGCAACCGGTTTGGGTAGCTGGATTACCACGGGTAATACCGTTAATTATAACGGTGCTTCAGGACAGCAGATACTGTTATTAGATTACAATAATTTGAATATTAGTGGTAACAAAAATTCCGGCGTTGTAACCCTGCCTTCCGGCACAATAAAGGTAAGTGGGTCGCTCAATGTTTCAGCAACCAATATAGGCAGTTGGGTTACCACAGGAAATACCGTGGAATATAATGGTACAGTACCCCAAACAATAGCATCAGCGATTCCATATCAAAACCTTATTATCGCAGGTAGTGGCAGTAAAACCCTGGATGGTAATACAACTATCTCCGGGGACATGACCTTAAACAACAAAATTACATTGAGTGCATATAATCTCAATTTATCCGGTGCGGTGATAGGTTCCGGTAGCACTAATTATGTACAAACCAACGGCAGTGGCGTAATGAAAAAGACGATAGCCAACGGTTCAACCTTTACGTTTCCTGTAGGCAACAGTGCCTATAATCCGGTGAGTATAACCAATAACACAGGGTCTGCGGACGAGTTTAGTGCCGGGGTTTTGGATGAAGTATATTATGGAGGTCTTACGGGCGATGTGGCTTCAGAACCGAGAGTTAGGCGTACCTGGAACCTTGGCAAGGCCGGCCCTAATAGCGGAAGCGGTATCAACATGACTTTCAACTGGAATGCTGGTGAAGAGTCTGGTGGAATTAACAGTGAAAGATTATATCTAAATAGTGGCAGTGGTTGGCAGATGCAAACGGGAAGTACCTCGGTAACCGGAACTGCACTTACCTACACGGGATTTACAGGTAGTTTATCTTCATTTGCAATCGGTGATGACATTGTTATTTTACCGGTGGCATGGTTGTATATGCATTGCCGGAGACTCGATGAAAATTCCGCTGAATTGAAATGGGCTACCGCCAGTGAAAACAATACCCAAAGTTTTCAGATTTTACGCAGCAATGCCAACGGCGTTTTTGAGGTTGTAGGTGAAATACCGGCAGCGGGCATCAGCCATGTTGCGCAGCAATATTTTTACAAGGACCCATCAGCGCCTAAGGAATTGACTTCCTACCGGATCAGGATGTTGTCAGAGGTGGGCGGCATCGCTTATTCTGAAATTTGCAGTATTCAGGCCTTTGATGATAGGGCGGAAAACCATATTCGTGTATTCCCCAATCCGGCAGGGTCCACACTTTATTTGGATATTGAACAAGCAGAAGGGCCCGCAGCATACACCTTGTTTAACCACGCCGGACAGACCGTAATTCGTGGAGATGTACTGGGTAAACAGGCAGCTATTTCGCTTTTAACTTTAACACCGGGATTGTACTTTCTTCAGGTTCAGACCGGTGAGAGATTGCATCGGGAACAGATTTGGGTAAAATAAAAAGTGAGGGATAAAATGCCGCATTTCAGCGCAGACGCTTTGCAGTAAAGAATGGCTCAAGCTTTATATTTGTTGGGCAATGCAAACGTTATTTCGTGGCATTTCTTATGTTTTTTATCCGGGTAGTATTGCCGCCTTGGGTCTTGGCTATACGCATACGGTTTCGCCCTTCTCTTGGGTGGTCTGGGTGTTTTTTCTTTTTGGAGTAGTATTTTTTCCTCTTTTATTCTTATTTGTTTTTATTCGTTTAGGTAGGGTTTCAGATGTGTTTGTTTTTCAACGAGAACAACGGCATCAATTATATGCCCTTGGAATCGTGTTTGCGGCTTTGACGACCTATCTGATTTTTAGGGAAAATGCAGTTATGGCTATGGTTTGGAGCTTGTGCAATACGGTTGTAATGTTGTTGTTGTTCGTGATTAATTACATCGGCTATAAGGCCTCTGCTCACATGGCCGGAGTATCGGGTTTGCTGGCATGGGTATTGTGTTTGCCACCTGATTATGTAACGGTTTTAACGGTAGTTTTTCTTGCGGTACTGGTTTATATGGCGCGCAAGGGATTATCAGCGCATTCTCATTTTGAACTGATTCTGGGTTTTTGCCTCGGATTATTCGTTACATTTGCAATAGCTTGTTTTTTGCTTACCCTTCATGGAATCAACTGCAGTTTTATATGAAAAAAAGGGCAATGTGGCCTTTATTACGTTAAATCGCCCCGACGTTTTTAATGCCTTTAATGACGATCAGAGCTATCAGCTTCAGGATGCGCTGAAGCAGGCAAACAAGGACGAAGACGTACGTGTGGTTGTGCTAACCGGTGCCGGAAAGGCATTTTGCAGCGGACAGGATTTGAAGGCCATTGCAGGTAGCAAAAACCGCAGTTTAAGCGAAAGTCTTTACAAGCGTTACAATCCCATTATTCGAGCCATGCGTGAAATGCCCAAGCCCATTATAGGCAGAATCAACGGCGTAGCTGCAGGCGCCGGGGCCTCTTTGGCGCTGGCCTGCGATTTTATCATTGCGGCAGAACATGCCTCGCTGATTGAAGTATTCGTGAATGTGGGCCTGGTTCCGGATAGCGGAAGCAGCTATTTTTTGCCCAAAGCAATATCTCCGGCCAGGGCTTTTGAAATGTGTACCATGGCGCAGAAAGTAACGGCACAGCAGGCGCTGGAGTGGGGGTTGATCAATCGGGTAGTTGCCGCAGAAGGCCTGGATGAAGAAGTGGCAAAAGTGGCAGATTATTATGCCAACGCGCCTACCCTGGCCATAGGAATGATTAAAAAGATGCTAAACAAAGCCACTCATTCCGATTTGGATACCATGCTGCAGTACGAGGCCTATTGTCAGGAAATAGCCGGTAGAAGCGGAGATTACCGCGAAGGGGTAACCGCTTTTAATGAGAAACGAAAACCTGAGTT
>CAYYXG010000019.1:0-48840 GCA_964475595.1 uncultured Flavobacteriaceae bacterium | reverse complement strand
ACCAATTTCAATACCACCAATGATAATATCAAATTCTCTTCTCAAGGGGGTGACAATGCCTGGAATACAGCCAAATATCTTAACGTATGGGTGGGTGATTTGCAGGTACCCAATCAGGGGAGTTTGATTTTAGGTTATGCTTATCCTCCTTTTGGACATCCCAATTGGCCCAGTTCTGCCTGGGTAGGCAACAATAACCAAGGGGTAGTGTTACACTACCAGATATTTGGCCGTAACAATCCCAGAGCCACGGGTTCTCTTGCCAGCAGCAGAAAAGGAAGGGTTGCTACCCATGAGTTTGGGCATTATTTTGGGTTGCGTCACATCTGGGGAGATCCACCGTTCTTTACCTCAGGATGTTTGGTGGACGATTATTTGTTTGATACGCCCAATCAGGGGAGCAGAAGTAACTTTAACTGCAATCAGGGTTCAAACACCTGTTTTGACGCGAAGGACGATTTGCCTGATATGATTGAGAATTACATGGATTACAGTTCGGAGAGCTGCCAGAATATGTTTAGCCGTCAGCAAATACAGGTGATGCGTAATGTTATTAAAGATTATCGATCCAGTCTACCGGTGAAGGTTGAGATTGTGGAGCGGATGCGCATTTTCGATACGTTTGCGTATAACGAGGTAAAAATATTTGCACGCAACAGCAACCAAACCGCAGTGGTGGAGGTGACCAATGATGATTTGATCAATGCCCTCACCCTGAATGTATATGACGCTGCAGGCCGCAAGATCATAGCTGATTTGCCAGTAGACCGCAATGAGGTGGTTATCTCTACCATGCGTTTTGCGCCGGGCGTATATGTATTTCAGCTGGGTCGCGCCGATAGTAAAAAGCCGGTTAAAACAGAAAAACTTTACATCAACAAAAGTTGAGCAGCGGCAAACTTTACCTTGTGGCCACGCCAATCGGCAATTTGTCTGACATGACATTCAGGGCGGTAGAAACGCTTAAAACCGCAGACGCTGTTCTGGCTGAAGACACCCGCAGCAGTAAGGTTTTGTTTAACCATTACGGCATACAAACTCCCCTGGAGTCTTTGCATCAGCATAATGAACATCAGCGGTTGTCGGGTCTTTTGGAACGGCTGCAGAAAGGTGCGGTACTTGCCCAGATTTCTGATGCAGGCACTCCCGGAATTTCAGATCCCGGTTTTTTACTTGCCAGGGCCTGTATCGAGCAGAATATTCCGGTTGAGGTAATTCCCGGAGCCACAGCGTTTGTACCTGCGTTGCTGAAAAGTGGTTTTGCATTGCATCGCTTTGTGTTTGAAGGATTTTTACCCCAGAAGAAAGGCCGTCAAACCAAATTGCTGCAGATGCTTGAACAGCCCTGCACGGTTGTTTTTTATGAGAGTCCGCACAAGCTGGTTAAAACCCTGAATGCACTGAAAGACTTGGGTGCCGGAGATCGGAAAATGAGTGTGAGCCGAGAGTTAACCAAGAAATTTGAAGAAACGTTGAATGGCACGGTAGAAGAGCTTCTTCGCCATTTCACCCAACATGCACCCAAAGGTGAATTTGTGGTGGTGTTGCAGGGAGCTGATTATGTGGAGGAGAGCGGTGATGATGCATAGGTGGAAATGGCTTTATTATCTGTTGGTGCCTGGGATTTGCCTTTGGCTGGCCTGGCCTCCTATAGGCATTTTTGTGTTGCTTTTTGTGGGTTTTGTGCCTTTGTTACAACTGCAAGAAGCGTGGCAACATCGCAGCGGTATTCGCTGGTGGATGTGGCTGTATGGCTCCTTGTTTTTCTGGAATCTGTTTACCACATGGTGGGTATGGAACAGCACATTGCCGGGAGCAGTGGCCATGCTTGTACTCAATACACTTTTCATGACCATTCCCTGGGTGCTGTACAGATATAGCCGAAAAAAGCTGGGTGATCCGGCTGTGTACTTGTTTGTGATTTTCTGGTTAACGTATGAATATCTGCATCATCGCTGGGATTTAAGTTGGCCATGGCTCACATTGGGCAACGGACTGGCATCGGCACCCTGGCTGGTGCAGTGGTATGACATTACCGGTACTTTGGGCGGATCGGCTTTTGTGTTGGCCATGAACGTGTTAATCTGGAAAGCTTGGAAATACCGTAGTAGAAATTACGGCATTGCAGCCACAGCCCTGCTGGTATTTGTATGGGGTTCTTCTGTGTTTAATACCTGGAAATGGAGGCGCACGGTAAAGCCCAATACAACCATAAAAGTGGCGGTTTGTCAGCCCAGCTATGATCCATGGACAGAGAAATTTGCAAGACCATCATCGGAGATGGTAATAGAGTTAATCAACCTTAGCAAAACCGTACTGGATAAAAATACATACCTGTTGGTATGGCCTGAAACTTCACTCACTTCTGCCGTTGATGTGGACCACATTAGGCAGCACCCTGATGTGCAGTCGGTGGCAGCTTTAAACAGAGAATATCCTGCATTGAATATCCTTACAGGGGCTGATATGCAGCAGGTGTATGAAAACTGCAGGGAAAAGCCGAACGGAACAGCAAGGCCCACACAAGATCCAACCTTGTGGTGGAACGCATACAACAGCGCACTGCTAATTGGCTCAGGCCCCATTGAATATTATCATAAGAGCATCTTAGTGCCGGGGACAGAGCAGATGCCATTCGCACAGCAATTTTCTTGGATAGACAAACTGGCGGTGCAGCTAGACGACAATTCGATATCGGGGAGTTTGGGTAAAAGCCCCGCGCCCAAGGTATTTAATGCCGGCAAAATCAAAGCGGCACCCATTATTTGCTATGAGAGCATTTACGGCGACTATACAGGCAGGTTTGTGCGAGACAGTGCGGACGTGTTGTGTGTGATTACCAATGATGCGTGGTGGGGAAATACGCCCGGATACAAGCAACATCTTGCCTATGCCGGCCTGCGTGCCATAGAGCATAGGAGGTGGTTAGTGCGCAGTGCAAACACCGGAATTTCGAGTTTTATTAATCCGTTTGGCGAAGTGGTAAGTGCAACAGACTGGTGGGAAAAGACCGCATTGTCTCAGGAAATTGTGATAGACAGTGAACGCAGAATGACGCTATATACGCGCATGGGCGATTGGGTATGGCTGATAATTTTAAGCGGCATCTGTCTGCTACTCGGAACGGCCTATTATTTAAAGTTGCAAAAAAAGATTAAACACCGCGGGTGATGCTGCGAACAACATCAAAGCCCTGTAAAAACTCTTTCGCAATGATTCTAAGCATGGTGTACACGGGTGCTGCCACGATCATGCCCCCCAGTCCGGCAAATTGAAACCCTGATAAAACCACAAAGAAGAGTTCCAGCGGGTGTATTTTCAATGAATTGGAGAAAATAAGGGGATAGGAAACCAGGTTGTCGAGCAAAATAGCAACGCCAAAAACCGTAGCTACCTCCATGAGGTGAGGCAATATTACCGCATAAAAATCAGCGCCGATGTGTCCGCCAATGCTGAAGAGGAGTGCTGTGGAAAGACCCAGGATGGGTCCGATATAATTGACCAGGTTAATCAATCCACAAAATACAGCAATGGTGAGGGCGTAGGGCTCACCTACAATGGTTAGACCAATAAAAATGTAGCTTCCGAAAACCACAATCTGAAGCAGAATGCTTCTGAAATAGTTGCCCAGCAGCGACTGAATGGCGCGCAACACCTTTTGAATTCTGGGTTCTATATGGTCAGGAGTGAGTGTGTGAATAAGCCGATACAACAGAAATTTTTCCTTTAAAAAGAAAAAAGTGATGAATAGCACCGAGAAAATCCATCCACCGGCAGCGCTAACACCATTGAGAATTTCGGCAATGGCCAAGCGTATATCCACTGACTGCATCCATTGCATAAAATCCAGTTTAAGCTGCTCTGCGCTAAAGGAATGACCCTCTATGCCCCATGTGCTGAGATATTGCTGCAGATCGGCCAGAGGGGCTCCAAAACTGCGTTTAAAATCCTCATTGGATATGTGGCTAATGCGGTCTGCCTGTTCCAGTAGCGGTGGAACGATTAATCTAAGTAAACCAAAAACGGACGCGAGCAATAAAATAATAATTCCTAGGGCATACATCCAGCGAGGCAGGGCTTTTTTCCGCCAGATGACATGTTTTTCCAGGATGTTCATGAGCGGAGCAGCTATAAAGCTAATCAGCGCTGCTGTTAGAAAATAGACAATTACACTGCGCAGATACCATGCTGCAAATAGGATGGCAATCAATGCCAGCCGGCCTATCCATTTTTTATAGCTCGGGTTCAATATCAGTAGGTCCTTCTGCGGGGGCTGTCGGGGCTTCCGGTTCGGTGGCAGGGGGTAAATCCGCTACAGGGGTATCAGAAGCGGCCTCGGTAAGTAGGGGTTTTTGATCAAAAGGACGTTTTCCTATCAGTCTTTCCAGATCTGCTTGAAACAGGATTTCCTTTTGCAACAGTTCTTCGGCCACGGCTTTCAGTTCCTCTTTTTTATCGGTGAGGAGATTTTTGCAGCGGGTATAGGCGCCGGCGATAATGTTTCGCACCTCTTCATCAATTAGCTCTGAAGTTTTTTCGCTGTAGGGTTTCTGATAGCCATATTCACCCTGTGGGTCATAGAAAGATAGGTTGCCCACTTTTTCACTCATACCATAGATGGTGACCATGCTGTAGGCCATTTTGGTAATGCGTTCCAGATCATTTTGAGCTCCGGTACTGATTTTTCCGAAAAAGATATCTTCAGCGGCCCTGCCACCCAGGGTCATACACATGCTGTCAAGCAGTTGCTCGGTGCGATATAGATATTGTTCTTTGGGTAAGTACTGGGCATATCCCAATGCTGCAACTCCGCGGGGTACAATACTCACCTTAAGCAGGGGATCGGCATTCTCGAGGAACCATCCTGCAATGGCATGCCCGGCTTCATGGTAGGCAACAATCTGTTTTTCTTCAGGTGAAATGATTTTATTTTTCTTTTCCAAACCACCAATTACCCGGTCTATGGCATCCTGAAAATCCTGCATGTCTACATGTTCTTTGCCATGACGGGCTGCAATCAGGGCAGCTTCGTTACAAACATTTGCAATTTCAGCTCCTGCAAAACCCGGTGTTTGCGCGGCCAGCTTGTGTGCATCTACATCGCTGGCCAATTTGGTGAGGGGTTTCAGGTGAACTTTGAAAATCTGTTCTCTGCCTGCCAGGTCAGGTCTGTCAACGGTAATTTGTCTGTCGAAACGTCCGGGTCGCAGCAGGGCGCTGTCCAGGATATCAGGTCGGTTGGTTGCTGCCATGATGATTACACCGCTGTCAGTGCCGAAGCCGTCCATTTCTGCCAGCAACTGGTTAAGGGTATTTTCACGCTCATCATTGCTGCCTTGTACCAGGTTTTTGCCTCTGGCTCGGCCAACAGCATCAATTTCATCAATGAAGATGATGCAGGGGGCTTTTTCTTTGGCTTGTTTGAAAAGGTCGCGAACACGGCTGGCACCAACGCCCACAAACATTTCCACAAAGTCAGATCCCGAGAGTGAAAAGAAGGGCACGCCTGCTTCACCGGCAACCGCTTTTGCCAATAAAGTTTTTCCTGTACCGGGAGGGCCTACCAACAGCACTCCTTTGGGAATTTTACCCCCCAGATTGGTGTATTTTTTGGGGTTTTTCAGGAAGTCTACCACCTCCATCACTTCCACTTTGGCTTCTTCCAATCCGGCTACATCCTTGAATGAAATGTTCACCTTGGTATCTTTATCAAAAAGCTGAGCTCTAGCACGTCCAATACTGAAAATATTGGATCCGCCGCCACCGCCACCGCCGCCTACACGCCTGAATAGGATGCTCCAAAAAATAAGGAATATACCAATGAAGAACAGCCACTGAAAGAGTTGACCAACAAAGTCGCTGTGCGATTCATAACTTATGGGTGGAATCTGAGGTGCGTCTTTCTTAGACTTAAGCTCTTCCTTCAGATCTTTTATTTCGCTATTGAAGTAACCTTTTTCAATTTCGAAATAATAGTTGGGCTGGTTGGCACCCAGCATATCTTCTTTTTTTGCACTGGATTTGTGCTGCTCTTTTCCGGTAGCGTCTTTGGTAAGGTAAACCTCTACGATTTGTTCATTGACAATAGTGAGTTTTTCAATATCGCCCTGCACAATCATTTCTCTTACTTCGGTCCAGTTGGTGCTTCGGCCTGAGCTACGAGGCAAGAAAGTAAGCACAATCATCACAATAAAGATGATGCCATAGATCCAGTAAGGGTTAAACCTGAAACCTCCGGGTTTGGGTTTGTTGTTTTTAATTTCGCTCATTATTCAGTTATCAATCTGATGGCAAAAGGTGAGCCAAACAGAAATACACTACAAAGCTAACATTTATAGTGGCTAAAAACTATCGCATTTTAGGATGAATGTTCTTTTACATAAAAAACCCTGCCAAATTAGCAGGGTTTTTTATTGCTTTCAATGCAGTTTTAGTGCTGAATAATGGTTTTTAAAGACCAGGTATTTTGCTTGCCTCTGGCTTGAATCAGGTAAACTCCGTTGGACCACTGGGATGTGTTAATTTCCTGAGACTGGTTATGAATAGATCCCTGAAACATCATTCTGCCGGTAGTATTCCAGATGGTGATGTCTGTTTTTTCTTTACTGTTAATTCGCAGTGTTTCACTGGCAGGATTGGGGTAAACGGTTATTCCACCATTGGAAATCGCATCTTCTACACGGTTTGGTATCTGAACGATGGGTTGAAGTTCCATGCGCTTATTGGTAAATAAGCGATATTCGCCGGCATTGAGAGATACAGGCATATTGATGTTTGTTACCTGAATGCTGTCACCTGAAAATACTTCATACCATTTACCGGTATCATGGAAATCATAGGTGGTACTTACCGTTTTTACATCGGTGTTTGCTACCACATGCACATAATGGTCAAAGTACTGAAGCCATGCTTTTTTTACTGTGCCACCGAGGTTGAAATTATTATACGTGGTATGAAAAACCGGATATTTATTTCGCAGATTCATCATGGTGGAATACACCTGATGCAATTTCTGCCGATTCGGATCCTGCAGATAATTCCAGCGAATGGGCTTTTCTCCGGTGCGGCCGTTGGTGTTTATGCCTACATCGTATCCCAATTCACCAAATTGCCACATCATTTTTGGTCCGGGTATGCTGAAGAACAGGACGGTTGCCATTTCACAGCGCTTCAGGCCGGTTTGAATTTGTTTAATATTGTAGGAACCATTAATGTTTCCAAAATTGATGTTCTTGTACATCATTCTTTCTTCATCATGGCTTTCCATATAGGATACCAGGTTGGGATTGCTCCATCCGCGGGTTTTGTAGTTGCTGGCCCATGAAATATCATAACCATATCCCATGGCAATTTCAGAATAGGCGGTATTTCCGTTGCCCCAGAAATAGAAGCCTTCATTGGAAAGTTCGGTTTCTTCACTGTTGTCTGCGAAATGTTCCAGAATCAAAACGGCATTGTTGTCATATTTTCTGATTTCATCTCGCATCCTCTTCAGGAGGTAAATTCTACTGCCATCATATTGACCCCAGGCGCCTGTATTGCCCAGCGTGTTTTTTTGAGTGAATCCTTTGGATAAATCGAACCGAAAACCATCGGCTTTAAACTCAGTGAGCCAGTATTTGAGGATTTGGTCCATGTACTGTTGGGTAAACTGACTTTCATGATTGAAATCATAACCCACATTAAAATCGTGTTTGGCAACCGGGTTTAACCAGGGGTTATCATTGGCCGGCTGGTTCAAAGCGCTGTTCCAATACAGGTGGCATAAAGTGCTCTGTCCGAAAACATGGTTGAAAACCACATCCAGAAAAACCGCAATTCCTTGCCTATGGCACTCGTCAATAAAAGCTTTCAGTTGATTGGCGTTTCCGTAGTATTTGTCTAACGCCATATGGTAAGATGAATTGTAGCCCCAGCTGGAATTACCTTCAAATTCATTGACCGGCATGAGTTTTATGGCAGTCACTCCCAGTTTTTTCAGGTAGGAAAGGGTGTCTTTTAATACTGTATAGGAATGTGCTGCAATGAAGTCGCGTATATGCAGTTCATAAATATTCAGCGTTGCCGGATTACGGACAATAAAAGTATCGTGTTTCCATGCATAGGCCGCTTTACCCGGCTGTATGACTGACACCAGACCGGTGCTTTTGCCGGCGGGATATTTGGGCAGTCCAGGGAAATCAGCCATGTTGATGTACGGGTCGTTCCAGTTGTCCAGAATTAGTTCACTAAAAGGGTCAGCTTCACGCAATAAACCATCTACCATGTACTGATATCCGTATTGTTGGCCTTTTTTAAGTCCTGAAATCTGTATCCACCAGCGGTTTCCATCGGGTGTTTTTTTCATGAAATATTCCGGAAGTGCTTGCCAGTTATTAAAATCACCGATTAGGTAAACATATTTTTTATTCGGCGCCACTAGTGAAAATAGGATTGTTGTATCGTTTACATAGTTGGCACCATCCAGCATTCCGGAAGGCATTGCTTCGCTTTTAACGGAAGGGTTGATGCTCAGCTGAATGGTATCTGTGGCGGTAATATTGCCTTTCTGTGCTTTAGCAACATAAGTGTAGCGGCCTGGGTTTCTGCCGGTTAAAGTTTTGGTAAAAACAGCGGCAGTAGTGCTGTCAATCTGGTTACCGTTTTCAAAAAGGGTAATTTTGGCAGATTCGGAGGCGGTAATTTCAAAATTTATATTGTCAGTGGTTTCGAATATGCCGGGGATAACAGCGGGTTTTGTGAAGCTCACTTTCAACCCGGCTTCAAAAATGTCCGCATAAATATCGGTAGCATCTATATTTCGACCCACTTTGCTGCCGTCTTTATTTCTAAAAACTGCAGCAATATGCTTGATATTTTCGCCTGCAGGCACACCATAAAATGTAGGAATATAAATTTTAATTTTATATATATTATTGCCTGCGTATGTCATTTTACGAGGGGCATCATCTGTCCCCCAGGTTCCCTTAACATAGCGCCAGTCCGATATTCCGGTGCTTAGATTTGTGATAACCCCTGTATGAATATAAACTTCCGGCGGACCTAAGTCTTTGAGTGCAGCATTACCCTTAGAAGCGTCATAAATAATGGTAACGCTATCATTTTGCGTGGCGAATACCGGGTCTAATGTCATCTGCGTGTAAGCGTTGCTGCTTAGCAGAAAGGCAAAAACTATAGTATAAAATTTAGTCATGGTGTTTATTCAAATTTATTATAAAAAAAGGCAACTTTCAAATGAAAGTTGCCTTTTTTATATGGAAAAAATCGATTACTCAAATACGAGAGTGGATGTAGCAGAAGCTCCATCAGCAGCCACTACTTTTACAAAATAGGTGCCTGCGCTTGGCTTCATGATGGTGCCGAAATTAACGCCGGCAGCATAGTTAGTTTTTACAACTACTTTGCCAGAGATGTCCAGCAATTCCACGGTATGAGCCATGTTTTTGTTGGTGAAAGCAATATTGGCAGATGAAGTGGCAGGGTTTGGATAAACGCCGCTGAATACCGCATTGGTTTTCTTAATGCCTGTTGTAGGAAGTTGGTAAACTACGCAGCTGTCGAATTTATAAATATCGATAACAACATCGGAAGTTGAAGAACTCAAATCAATTTTACGGTTGTAACCATTAAAGTTGTTGGTATCGCCGCAACCGCCTTTTTTGAAATTGCCTTTTTCACCGTCTTGGTCACCACCACGTCCGTTGAAATATTTGTATTCATAATTTCCGGGAGACATGCTCACCGTAATTTCATACACATCATCGTTGTTGGCATCCGTTAGGCGCAAAGTGTCTTTACTCCAGTTACAGATTGATTTACCGGCAATAGCATCCTGAAAGTTTCCTGCCACATATAAGCCGGCAGAATTTAAGATTACATCACCCATGTAAACACGGAAAGTAACGTTAATGGGAGCATTGAGTGCAGGAATGCTGTAGGTAACATCACCGGTAACAGCACCGCCAACCGCAACATTGAATTTGCGATTGGATCCTACCAATTTCCAGCCACAGTTATTTTCAATTCCCCACTCCCAGTTGTCACCCTCTTCTACGTCAGTTTTCAAAGTCCAAACGTTGTCACCGGCGGTGGTATCGCCATTGGTGCCATCGTCATACATGTCTTTGCTTGACCAACCAAACATGGAACCTTTCAGTTTAAGAGCGGACTCTTTTTTAGCGAGGTCATGAATGGTGAAAACTACGGGATGGGTGGGTTTTGATTTTGGAATTACCACTTCTGTCTGACCTGTTACGGAGCCCATTGAAACTGTAAACTTATAATTCGGGCCAGAAGGAAGTAACCATTTATTGTCTTGATCTTCAGCACCCCATTCGTAGTCTCCGTCGGCAACTCCGGTAATTTTTAATGACCAAATGTTGTCATTTGCGGTGGCATCACCATTGGTTCCGTCATCATAAGCTGTAACAGAAGCCCAGTTGTTGAACTGCCCTTTGAAAGTAATGGCGGTTTTTGTCTTGTTGTTCTGATCGTTAACCGTAAGGGTAACGTCAGTTTGTGCATTAAGGCAAGTGATTGCAGCAAATGCACCCAAGGTTAAGTATTGTTTAATCATAGGTTTTGGTTTTATTGAAAGCAAAATTAAAAAGTAATAAGTGTAATTCCGACACTTTGAACAAAATATTTTTACTTTGTTGAATAATTTTTAATCAAAACATGAAGTTTTTATTATGCATTCCTGTATGTTTAGTGTTGCTTGTTAATCAATTAGCCGTGCCTTTAAACGCACAGCATATACAGAGGGTTGATCCACCATACTGGTTTAAAAATATGGGTCAGGACACCCTTCAGCTATTGCTATACGGCGATTCAATCCACTTGGCGGATATTGCTGTTTCGGGTGGGCCGGAATTGTTATCCGCCCCTAAGGTTTTGAATAATGGATACCGTCTGCTTTATTTAAGACTAAACCCCCAAAAACAAGGCAGTTTTACCATTCAAACGACCCTAGGCAATCAAAAACATAGTTTCCAATACAAAATAAAGGAAAAACCTATTTTGGCTCCGTCAATAAGTCCGGCAGATCGCATGTATTTGCTGATGCCTGACAGATTTGCCAATGGGGATGTATCCAACGATTCCGTCAGAGGTATGCTTGAAAAGCCCAACAGAAAAGATTTGCACGGAAGGCATGGTGGCGATATAGCCGGAGTTTCGCAAAACTTGAATCATATCAAAGACCTTGGTTTCAATGCGTTATGGATGACGCCCTTACTGGAAAATAATCAGCCATCCCAAAGCTACCATGGTTATGCCTGCACCGACCACTACCGAATTGATGCCCGTTTCGGCAGCTTGGAAGAATATGTAAAACTGTCCCAAAAAGCCCGGGAAAGCGGAATGAAATGGGTGCTGGATGTTGTATACAATCATGTAGGTAACGAGCACCAATTATACAAAAAGCGCATATCGGATGACTGGTTTCACCTGCGTGATACTTTTTTCAGGAGTAACTATCGCGTAGCGACACTGAGTGACCCCTATGCCGCCCAATCTGAGGTTGATGCCATGCTGGAAGGATGGTTTGATCATCACATGCCTGACTTGAACCAAGAGAACGCCCATGTGCAGCGCTATCTCATTCAGAATACCCTGTGGTGGATTGCTGTTTCGGGGGCTTCGGGTGTGAGAATTGATACGTATCCGTATTCGCAGCCCTCGTTTTTGCATCAGCTAAATCTGGATTTGAAAAAGGCCTTTCCCGGATTGTTTGTTTTTGGCGAAACCTGGGAGCATACTCTGGCTGCGCAGGCCATTTTTGCGCCCAATCATTTTAATAGAAGCCCAAATGCCTTGCCGGATGCTGTTACGGATTTTCAGTTTTGTTTTGGTTTGCAACAGGCGCTGAATGAGCCATTTGGCTGGAATACGGGCATAAGCAGGATGTATTACCTGATGGCATCCGATTACGTATACCAAAATCCCAGATACCTGGTAACATTTGCCGATAACCATGATCTGAACCGCATGCATGCTACATTTGGCAGAAATTTGACAAAAACGAAGATGGCACTTGCCCTCATGTATTTAAGCAGGGGTATTCCATGCGTTTTTTATGGAACAGAATGGTTGTTTTCTGACACGGGTGCTCATGGAGCCATCCGCAGAGATTCGCCCGGAGGTTGGTCGGGAGATTCCAATAATGGATTTACAATTGCAGGCAGAAGCCCGGATCAGGCCGAAATGTGCGATTACCTTAAAGCCCTTGCCGGTATTCGCTCGCAGTATGCAGCGCTGTTTGAAACAGGCAAACGCACCCAATACATCCCTCAGAAAGGCCTGTATGCATTTTTTATTGAAGGGGAGAAAGAAATACTGGGTGTTTTTGTGAATCAATCGGACATGCCAGTCAGAATACATCCTTTAAAATATCCCGATATTCCTGCTGTATGGGCCAATGGAAATGTGATTCTGAATTCTGAGACCAGAGGTTCGCAGGTTCCTTCTGTTTCACCGATGGGAGTTTCTGTTATACACTACCCAAAGCAAGGGAAATGAATGGCAGTTTTGACGCTAAGAGCCCAATTTAGTGCCTGATGTAAATGTACCACTAAATTAGTGGTGAAGAGTTTAATGGTGAATGCAAAGTCCCCAATAAACCAATCCACTAATAAACCAATCAACCAATAACCAACTATTTCACCTTAATAAGCTTACCGTCGTTAACGTAAATCATGGAAACTGCAGCCAGCAGCAGCATGAAACCGGCGGTGGCCAGCGCATAGATGGCATGGTTGTCAAAGAGAAAAGAAACCATAGGGCCTGCCAGCAAAGCGCTTACAATCTGGGGGATGGTGATGAAGAAATTGAAAATACCCATGTAGATACCCATTTTGCCGGCGGGGATACTTCCTGCCAAAATGGCGTATGGCATGGCAAGTATGCTGGCCCAGGCCATCCCGACGCCAATCATGCTATAAATAAGCATATCCGGGTTGGTGATAAAAAACATGGAAATAAGGCCAATGCCGCCGCATACCAATGAAAATGCATGGGTTTGTTTTCTACCGATTTTTCTGACTATGGCGGGAAGAATGAGGGCATAGATGGCACTCACACCATTATAAATCCCGAATAAAATGCCCACCCAGTCACCGGCCTTTCCAAATGCTATTTTCTGAGCACCTTCATATTCCGAAATCCCTACGGGCAAACCAAAGGCATTTTCAGCAATGCCTTTGGTGGTGTAAACCCACATACAAAACAACCCAAACCAGCTGAAAAACTGAACCAAACCCAGTTGCAGCATAGCTTTGGGCATTTTTGCGAAATCTCTGAAAATTGCTGACAGCCCTGCCGTTTCATTGTGAGGGTTCTCACCATGGTATTTGGCATAGGTTTCAGGATCATATTCTTTGGCAAAAAGCACCGTAACCAGAATACAACCCAGAAAAAATGCGGCACCGATGTAAAAAGAGAATACCACGTTATCGGCCACCATGCCTTTTGGGGCAGAATTGCTCACGTTGAAAACATTGGTCATTATCCATGGCAACCAGCTGCCCAAAACCGCACCAATGCCAATCAGAAATGTCTGAATGCTGAAACCCAGGGTGCGCTGTTTGTCATTGAGGTTGTCGGCTACCAAGGCCCGAAAAGGTTCCATGGCCACATTGATACTTGCATCCATCAGGGCGAGAAAAACAGCCCCGAAAAGCAGGGCAGATTTGCCGGCGAACCAGGCAGCACTGTTTGGAAGTACAATAATAGCCACGCAGCATAGCAAGGTACCTGCTAAAAAGTAGGGTTTGCGACGTCCTAAAAACGTCCATGTTTTATCACTGAAATAACCAATGAGTGGTTGTACGAGCATTCCTGTGAGTGGAGCAACAAGCCAAAACCAGCTTAACTCATGCACTTTGGCACCAAAATCTTCCAAAATGCGACTGGCATTGCCGTTTTGGAGTCCAAAACCGCATTGTATTCCCATGAAGCCAAAGCTCATCCAGATGATTTGCGCGGTAGTAAGGTTGGGTTTGTTTTCCATAAGATTGGGTTTGCAATCTACGGAATTGAATTCATAGTGTCAATAACACACTATTTAGTTCGGGCTCACATCCGGTGAAACAACTTTTTATCGAAGCGATACAAGCTGGCAGGTTTGTGGGCCACCCCTTTCTGTTTTTCATTTAAGGGCACAATGAAAGATGTGCGAAGAATTTTACGCCTGAAATTCCTTTTATCAAAAGTGTCTACTAAAATAGCTTCATAGAGTTTTTGCAGCTGGGCCAGCGTAAATCGGTCAGGCAGCAACTCATAACCCAATGGTTCCAGGTAAATTTTATGTTTGAGGTGGTCGAGGGCTTTTTCCAGAATTTCATTGTGGTCAAACCCCAGCTGCGGCACATCTTTCACTTTTACCCAAACTGCATTTCGGGCAAAACTAGAGGGTGTGAGGTTGAAACGTTCTTTGTTAATTAATGAGGTGTACGCAACGGTAATAACCCTGGCCTCCGGATGTGCCCTGATGCTTCTGAGCCAGTCCTGATCATGTTTTTTACTGATGCGGTTAGGGTCGCCAAAGGTGTATACCTGCTCCAGGAAAATATTGGAAAGCCCGGTTAATTCACATAAAACACGCTGTGCCGCCTCATCTAAATTTTCATCTTCATAAATAAGATTTCCGGGCAGTGCCTTTATTTCGTCTACTTGTTCTGTGTTGCCGGCAGATCGCTCAATGAGTAATACTTCCAGTTCTTGATTGTTAAATCCAAAAATAACACAATCAACAGAAACATTGGGATTAATAGCATGGTCAGTCATAGCAAGGGGTGTACAAATATAATGACTTTGTGAATATTCAATATGTTGAACATTTCTCGATTGGGTATGTGTAATAATTACACTAAGTTTGCAGATATTCGAAAACAATGATAATTGTAGCTGAAAGTGGTTCTACCAAATGTGACTGGTTGATCAGTCATGAAGATAGCCGGGTTTTGGAAACACATACCATGGGTTTTAATCCTTTCTTTCATCAGCCGGATGAGATTTTAACACACCTGAGAGGAAATCAGGATCTTAGCCAGGTTGCATCCAAGGCCACTGCTGTATATTTTTATGGTGCCGGTTGTTCCAGCCCGGAGCGCAATGAAGTAATTTTATCTGCTTTGGTGCAGTTTTTCCGCAATGCACATTGTGAAGTTAATCACGATTTGAATGCCTCGGCATTTGCTACCTGGGACGGAAGGCCTGCCATAACCTGTATTATCGGCACAGGCAGTAACAGTTGTTATTATGACGGAGTGTCTGTATCGGAACAGGTTCCTGCACTGGGCTATATCCTGGGCGATGAAGGCAGCGGATCATATTTTGGTAAAAAACTGGTGGCCGATTATCTGTACAAAAGGCTTCCCAAAGAGCTACAGGGCGCCTTCTTTGAACAGTATAAACTGCAAAAAGAGGAAATTTTTCATCAGGTATACAATACCAACAAGGCCAATGTCTTTCTTGCCTCATTTATGCGATTTATCGTGCCCCACAAGGATCACCCCTACATTGGTCAAATGGTATACGAAGGTCTTTCCAGGTTTGCAGACATTCACATCTGCTGCTACCCGAATTACCGAGAGGTGCCGGTTCATTTTGTGGGCTCAGTAGCTTTCTATTTCACAGAAATTCTCCAACAGGTTGCCGAAGAAAAGGGTTTCATTTTGGGCAAAATCGATAAAAATCCCGGCATGTCTTTGCTGAAATATCACCTGGCCAGAGAGGCAACCCTCAACAATACAGAAAAGGCATGATTCGGGGTGTCATCTTTGATCTGGATGGAGTGTTGACGGACACCGCTATCTATCACTATCAGTCGTGGAGGCGCATTGCTGCTGAGGCTGATTTTGACCTTACCGAGGAACACAACGAGCAACTGAAAGGGGTGAGCAGGGCAGAAAGTCTTAATTTAATACTCGGCTGGGCCAATTCCCTGAAAACTGAAGAGGAAAAACAAAAAATGCTCGTTCAAAAGAATGATCATTACCTATTCCTCATAGAATCGCTAAGCGAAATGGATATTCTGCCCGGCGTTGTGGAATTTTTGAATAATATTAAAAGTGATGGCATAAAAACAGCAGTAGGCAGTAGCTCTAAAAACGCCCATTTTATTTTAAATAAACTCAGACTTATTGATAGTTTTGATGCAGTGGTCGATGGCAATATGGTCCAAAAAACCAAGCCGGATCCTCAAGTTTTTACCCTTGCTGCTCAATTACTGGGACTGGGTGAGCATGAATGCATGGTGGTGGAGGATGCCGAGGCGGGCGTTATGGCCGCGAAAGCAGCAGGCATGAAAGTATTGGGAATAAGTGCCAATGGTAATTTGCAACAGGCTGATGTTTGCATTCAAAATCTGGTGGATAAAGATGCACAGTTCATCAGGCATTTTTTTTCGTAAGAAGTATTAATCATTATGAAGGATTATATCAAAATAGATCCGTGGAATATTATTGAGGAGGGCTTTGATCCTGCATTGAACAAGGTTTCAGAGAGTCTTTTCAGTATAGGGAATGGCAGAATGGGGCAGCGTGCCAATTTTGAAGAATCTTACTCAGGTAAAACCCTTAGAGGTTCATACCTGGCAGGCGTTTATTATCCTGATAAAACCCGCGTAGGTTGGTGGAAAAATGGCTATCCCGAATATTTTGCCAAGGTGCTTAATTCTGTCAACTGGATTGGCATAGATATTTTGGTTAATGGTGTTGCTGTTGATTTAGCCAAAATTCGGCCTGAAGGTTTTCAACGTAAGCTGAATATGCAGCATGGTTTGCTCGAAAGGAACTATGATGTATTATTGGAAGATGGCAATCGGTTAAATTTCAAATGGACAAGGTTTTGCCACATTACAAGAAAAGATTTGGGTGTAGTTCGTCTGGAACTTACTGCTTCTAAAGATTGTGAGTTGCAGATTAACAGCTACCTCGATGGCGCAGTGTATAACCAAGACTCAAACTATGACGAATTTTTCTGGGAACAGACAGTCTCCGGGGCGTATGAAAATTCAGGCATGGTGTGGGTAGGTCAGCAAACCCGTAAAACCGGCTTCAAAGTATTAGCAGGTGCTAAAACGCACGTTCAGCAGGGAAATGAAATGGTTTTGGGTACATTATCAAACCATGAAATGCGGTCTGAGGCGCAATTCAGGATTTTGTTAAAATCGGGGCAACCCCTGAAACTTGAAAAGTATGTGGTAGTGCTATCCGATCTGTATCATCAGCCCGCACAATTCGAAGATATTGTAAAAAGTACAATAACTTCCGCCGTGGAAACCGGATATCAAAAACTCATTGAAGAACAAATCCAAGGTTGGGCTGCTATCTGGAAACAGGCGGATATTATGATTGAAGGGGATGATGCTGCACAGCAAGGTATCCGATTCAATATTTTTCAGTTATTCCAAACCTACAACGGGGATGATGCCCGCCTGAATATTGGTCCAAAAGGATTTACAGGAGAAAAATACGGTGGCAGCACTTATTGGGATACGGAGGCCTATTGCATTCCATTTTATCTGGGCACTGCCTCACCTGAGGTTTCACGAAATTTGCTGTTATACCGTTACCAGCAATTGCCCAAAGCCATTGAAAATGCTGAGAAACTCGGTTTTTCAGGTGGAGCAGCATTGTATCCGATGGTAACCATGAATGGGGAGGAGTGCCACAACGAATGGGAAATTACTTTTGAAGAAATACACCGCAACGGTGCCATTGCTTATGCCATTTACGACTATATCAATTATACCGGAGATGCTGATTATATGGCCTCTCATGGACTTGAGGTACTGATTGGTATTGCCCGTTTCTGGGCACAGCGGGTAAATTGGTCCAATGATAAAAATAAGTTTGTGATGCTGGGGGTTACTGGGCCAAACGAGTTTGAAAACAACGTCAATAATAACTGGTATACCAATTACATTGCAGCGTGGTGCTTGCGTTATGCCGCCGAACAATATGAATGGCTGCAATCTGCCAACCCTTCAGCCATGAATGCGATTTCCGCCAAAACTGCCCTGAGCAACGAGGAGGTGTCTAACTGGAAACACATTCAGGCCAATATGTATTTCCCTTACGACTCGGACCAAAATGTTTTTTTACAACAGGATGGATTTCTGGATAAAGAACTAATCCCGGTTAGTGATTTGCCCGCTTCGCAGCGTCCCATTGTAGAACACTGGAGTTGGGATAGAATCCTCAGAAGTTGTTACATCAAGCAAGCCGATGTACTACAAGGTTTCTATTTTTTTGAGGATGATTTTGATATGGATTCACATCGCAGGCATTTTGATTTTTACGAGCAGTTCACCGTACATGAATCTTCTTTGTCGCCCTGTATTCACAGCATTTTGGCCAATAAGATTGGCAACTATGAAAAAGCGTATGAATTTTACCTGCGCACCTCACGTCTAGATTTGAATGATATCAACAATGATACTTGCGATGGTTGTCATATTACCAGTATGGCAGGTACCTGGATGACCATTAGCAAGGGATTCGCGGGCATTCGGGTAAAGAATGGAAAGCTTCACTTCAACCCCGCGCTGCCCAATCAATGGAAATCCTTGACATTTAACCTGAGATTCAGGGAAAATCAGTTTTACATTCAAATTACAAAAGAAGGTGTTCAGGTTACCAATATCTCAGGACCCGATACCAGTGCTGTAATCAATGGAATTGAACAGCATTTGCCTCAGTCAAACCCGGTTTCTGCTGCATGAAAAGGGCACAGCAAATTATATCGGTAGTTTTTCTTACTGTTTTTCTATGCTCTTGCGGAATTGTAAGAAAGAAAACAGTGTGGATGACCTATTTACATCCTTCCACACCTGTGATGCCGGCATGGCTTTCCGGTGATACCACCGCGCTAAACACGGGCGATATTTTTCCGAATCAGAAGGTGGGTGTGGTGGTTGCGGGTTCAACTGACAAAACCGGAGGACTTTCCTTGCTGCCGGGTCTTTCATCAGATACTACCATGGTGAACCAAGCGTTTAGGGTGGTTTCACCCAAGAATGGTGTTCTTAATGCGGTTATCCTCGTAAATCTTCAGAATAATAAGCGCTGTGACTGGGTGTTGAAAAAAACGGTAACTATACCTGTAACCCTCACCTATAAGGGAAAAGTGGAAAAGGGTGTTTTTGTGAAAGGCGATTTTAATGCCTGGAATTCTAAATCGCACCCGCTTAAAAAAATCAGCGATACCGTTTATCAGATTACCCTTTCACTGGATCCGGGTGAATATGGATATCAGTTTGTGGCAGATGGGAAAGGTGTATTTGATGTTTCCAATCCCAACAAAAGGAGCAATGGTTTTGGCGGCGAGAATTCCGTATTAACTGTGGCCGAAAGCAGGCCTGTTCCGCACATCGCCGCGAAATGGGAAAATCAAGCATTGCAGTTGAATTTTGATCAACCCTTGCTGACGGAAAAACTTCATGTTATTGCCCTTTGGGACAATCAGATAATTTATCAGACAGTTAACAGCCAGGATAAGAACAGGGTGGTACAGTGGTCCAATCCGGAATTAACCATCCCCGCAGATGCTAAGTCCCTAAAGAGAAGCTATATCAGGGTGTTTTGTGCAACGGAATTTGTTCACGGAAACGATCTGTTGATTCCGCTTGAATATGGAATACCCGTAACAGACCCAAAACAACTTTCAAGGGAGGATCTGGAAAAAACCGTTATGTACTTTGCGTTTGTTGACCGCTTTAACAATGGTGAAAAAAGCAACGATCAACCACTGAACCATCCCCAAGTAACGCAAAGAACCAATTTTCAGGGAGGTGACCTGCAGGGTATAACCCAAAAGATTCAAGAGGGATATTTTGATAGCTTGGGGATGAATGCTCTCTGGATTAGTCCCATTTCCCAAAACCCAAAAGGCGCATGGGGTGATTTCCCCGATCCGCATGTAAAATTCAGCGGATATCATGGTTACTGGCCCGTTTCCAATACGCTCATTGATGAAAGGTTTGGAAACGCAACAGCCCTGAAACAAATGCTATCTATAGCGCACAGCCGCAACAACAACGTTTACCTGGACTATGTGGCTCATCATGTGCACAAAGAACACCCCATATACAGGCAGCATCCTGATTGGGTCACTCCCCTTTATTTGCCTGATGGGCGCATGAACACCGAGTTGTGGGACGAACAGCGTTTAACCACATGGTTTGATACATTTCTGCCCACCCTGGATTTGGGAAGGCCCGAAGTGGCATCCTACATGGTGGACTCTGCCCTGTTTTGGCTCAAAGAATTCGATTTTGACGGTTTTAGGCACGATGCCACCAAGCATATACCTGATAATTTTACACGCCTGCTCACCGCCAAAATTCGCATGGAAATTGAACCTGCAAGAAACCAACGCATCTACCAGATTGGGGAAACCTATGGCAACACCAAGCTCATTGGCTCCTATCTGGGACATGGATTGCTCGATGCGCAGTTTGACTTTAACCTGTACGATGCGATGCTGAGAACCTTTGCCTGGAATGGTTCATTTACCGGGCTGGCAACAGAACAATTGCGCAGTATTGGTCAGTATGGAAATCACCACCTGATGGGCAATATCACCGGCAATCAGGATAAGCCCAGGTTTATGTCTTATGCCGACGGTACCATAACCGGCAAAACACCTTGGAATGAAGGAAAAAAGATGGGACATCAGGGCGATTTACCTCTAAAGAACGATTCGGCATACCAGAAATTTCTTCATTTTTACACATGGTTATTTACCGCACCCGGCATTCCTGTTGTGTATTATGGCGATGAAATTGGAATGACGGGAGGCAATGATCCGGGAAACAGAAACATGATGCAGTTTGATAGCTTAACCTCGCAGCAATTTCAATTTAAAACTAAAATTGCAGAACTGGCAAAACTCAGATTGGGCAGTATGGCTTTGTGTTACGGCGATTATCAGGTGTTGAGCTGCAATGATTCGCAGGTGGTAATTAGCCGCAGGTACCTGAATGAAATGGCTGTAATGGCCATAAACAGAGGCAAAAAACCTATGGAACTTGATGGGTTTCAAAAAACTATCGATAATTTTAGCCATAATCAGAAAGCCGTTTGGTCTAATATGGACAGCGCAGAATTTTTGGGTATGCGCAAAGGGACAATGCTAAAACCCCATCAATCGGCCATCTTCATTTACTCGAATAACTAACATGAAAAAGCACATAATACTTTTAGCCGGAATGCTATCGCTTGGGTTCAATGCAGTAATTGCGCAGCCGGCAGACTGGCCTGAGAATCCCATCATTTACGAAGTGAATTTACGCCAACATACGCCCGAAGGTACCCTTGCAGCATTTAAGCAGGAATTGCCCAAATTAAGAGGCCTTGGGGTGAATGTTCTTTGGTTGATGCCTGTGCAGCCCATTGGTGAGAAAAAACGCAAAGCCAAAGGTGATCTTTTTGTGGAAGATATCAAAGACCCAAAAGAAAAGCTACGTTATCTGGGAAGCCCATATTCCATTAGGAATTACACCCAGGTGAATCCGGATTTTGGAACCCTGCAGGAGTTTAAATCAGTCGTAAACCAATGTCATGAAATGGGAATGAAAGTGATTTTGGACTGGGTTGGCAATCACACCGCCTGGGACCATCCCTGGATTGAAGCACATCCGGATTGGTATACCAAAGACAAAAATGGCAATATTACCGATCCCCTGAATGAGGAGGGTAACAGTATTGGCTGGACTGATGTGGCTGATTTAAATTATGGAAGCCGGGAAATGAGGGTTGAAATGATACAGGATATGAAGTATTGGGTTAAGGAATGCAATATTGATGGTTTTCGGTGCGATGTAGCCATGAACGTTCCGGCCGATTTTTGGGATGCCGCCAGAAAAGAGATTGAAACGGTAAAACCCATATTTATGTTGGCAGAATCCGAAGAACACGATATGGGACAGTTTAAGGGTGCTTTTAATGCTTACTACGGCTGGGAGTTACATCATGTTATGAACCAAGTTGCCCAGGGTAAACGTAAAGCCAAATACCTTGATTCAACGCTGACTAAGAAGCTGAATAAGTTTCCAAACAATGTATACAGCATGAACTTCATTACCAATCATGATGAAAACAGCTGGAATGGAACCGAGTTTGAGAGAATGAAAGATGCATGGAAAGCCATGGCTGTATTTACCTTCACTGCTCCCGGTATACCGCTTTTATATACAGGGCAGGAATATGGAAATAATCGCAGACTGCGTTTCTTTGAAAAAGACACGATACAAAAACGCGATGATTTTAATTACTTTGGATTTTACTCGATACTTTGTGATTTAAGGGAGTACCATGGACTTGGCACATCAGCAGCGTCAAACAACATATCGTTCATTCCCCAAAAGTCTCCTAATCTGCTGGTATTTACCCGAGGCAACAATGAACATACTTATTGGGTTTGTCTAAACCTTTCAGGAACTGGTTGTAAAAAGCGAATTAAGACTCCAAAAGGCGCGCTATTGATGGGTACACCGGGCAAAAAACTCGGGCCTTGGGGTTATAAAGTGTTACAATTGAAATAATATAAATTTCGCAAATGGCGCGATAACTAAAAAAGGCTGTCCATGGACAGCCTTTTTTAGTTGCATTTTGAATCTCTTAGCAACCGCCCTGATTGAAATGATAAATCATTAAATCATCCACAGCATCATTAGAGTTAACCAGATTGGGTTTCACAATTTGGTATTCGATGCGATAGAGCTGTATACCTGCCGGTATTTTGAAAAACTTTTCCGGGATTATGCTAAACTGGAAAATACCCTTGGCGGTCTGCTTCATTTTTAGTTGCGGAAAATCACCAACCCGTTTTGCATTGGAAGCAATTCTGTAGGCGGTTCCTGCGGCATCGTAGGCAATGGGAAACACATACAAATCTGTGGCATTTTGCATGCTTACCTTTTCTTCTGCGGTGTTGTTGTAAATGATACTAAAAACGTCCGTTGTGGTGGTAATCATGGTGTCTTTTTTAGGTCCTTTGCCCACGGGTATGGTCTGAATTTTTACCACAGGTCCGGAAGGTGCATCTACAGCGATGGTTAAATCTTCTGTTTTTTTGTCAGGATCTCCGTATCCACCACCGTCTTTGGGTTTCACTAAGAAGTGAAAATCTTCCTTGTAAACGGTTGCTGCATCGCACTCAAAGAAAACTGTGGGTGTAAATGTGTAACTATATAAACCTTCCGCTTCTTTTGTCATTTTTAATGCCTCATTACTGCTTTTCCAAGCAGCCGAGCCGGTACCGTTTGCCAGTGGGTGACCGGCAGGATGTTCCTTAGGTTTCCAAATCCACAGGTACATATCTTCGGTAGTTGCTAGATCAACAATACCCCAGTCATTGCTGGTCAATTTAAGGTTAACCATGATTTTGCAGGGTTTTGTGGGATCAAATTCATCCGGTTTATCCAGAAAAGCAGCCTGTCCGTATACATTTACGGAAAACAATCCCATTAGGATTCCTGCTAACATTGAAAAACTATACTTTTTCATTTTCTTGTGAAGCTAAATTGGTAAATGGTACTGATTGTGCCACCGCCACAGTAGCGGGTAAGCTGAATTTTAAGTTTGGGGTCTACCGTCCTGATAGTTTGGAGTAGTTTTACGGTTTCTACACCTGCATCGCCACTCATTTCAATCTCAGTTGGAAATTGATTATCATCAAATTTCCAGGTACCACTGGTTCCCAAAAACAAAGGATTTGAACGGTTGAAAGCGTAGGAAAAATCCGAAGATTTAACATCAAGTTCAATGGGGGTAGAGTCCCTGAACACATCGGTCACATCAATGACCAGATCCTTGTTGGATGGGTCTAGCTGTTGTACCTGTTCCAAAATCCATACATCCTGAATGCCTTCCAGTTTGCTAGAGGGATCTTCAAGGTCGCGACTTTTCTTTTTGCAGCCACCCACGATGGTTATGAATAAAAAACTCAGGGCAGCAATTTGTGTAATCGTTTTCATTAGTTACATCCTCCTTCTGTGTTAAAAATAAATCCTGCCGTATTTTCACTTTGGGGAAACTGAATCAGCATACCGGGGCAGTTCCAGTCGCTGTTTCTTATTTTGATATTTTCACCTTTAGCACCTCTTCTCCTCAATTGCAGGGTCCAGTCGCCTTCAAAAGCCAATTCGAGTCTGCGTTGCAGGCGAATCGAATCTTTCAGTGCCGAAGTGCTGATGAGCGGGTCGATGGCCGTCCATGTGCTGTCGTATGCGCGCTTGCGGATTTTATCTACATCTGCAATGGCAATGCTTTTATCTCCACCGGTCTCAGTAATGCATTCGGCTCGCATAAGAATGAAGTCAGTTAAGTGAAGTAAAGGAACATTGAAAACATCTTTGTCAAACTTGTGACATAAATAAAATTCGTTGGCTTTGCCCTTATTCTTAACTTCATAGAACGCACTGCGTTTGTCATAACCGTGCATGGCAATCATTGCAAAGTCTGCAGAGGGCCTAAGAACAGGATTAGGGTTGTTGTCGGAGCGATAGTTATTGATAAAACTGCTGCCCCGATTATCGCTGTTTCCGGTGCTGATGAGCTGAAAGATAATTTCCTCCGGTGCGCCTTTAACAAATCGTGAAAAACTATCTGAAAATGAGTATTTGGCATTTGATAGTATGTCCTCAGTTAGCGTTTTTGCTCCGTCAAAGTCATTCATCATGAATAGCACCTTGGCTTTGAGGGCTTTTCCGGCATCGTTAGTCGCGTAGTTGTTGTTGTCTGCAGGCAAATCTGCAATCGCAGCGTCCAGGTCAGACAGTATCTGATTATACACAGCCCCTACAGAACTTCTCAGCTCAATGGTTTTGTCGGCTTTTAAGCGTATGGGAACACCAGGGTGTGAATTATCGGCGGTATAGCCATAGGGTTGAGCCCATAGTTTAACCAATTCCCAGTGGCACCATGCACGCAAAAAATACCCTTCTGCAAGAATGCGTTTTTTATTCTCCGGTGTCATGTCAGCCACATTATCGATGCGATCAAAAATGGTGTTAATGCGCAGGATGCAGTTATAGAAATCAAGGTATTCTCGGTCAGCTGTTCTGAAAGAAAAAGTACCACGGTTCCAAACGGTATAATAGAGACTTCCGGCCGAATTCTGGGGTTGTGCCACATTTTCACCCAGTAATTCATGCAGGTTTTGCACAGACCCATTCATTAGATTCGCAAATTCATCATAACAGGAATTTAGCAATGCCTGAACATCGGCGGTAGTTTTTAATGCATCGTCAGCCAGGGTTAAATTTTCGGGCTTAAGGTCCAGCATTTTTTTGCAGGAAACCCCGAGGGTGCTTAAACCCAGTATTGCTGCGATAATATAAGTATTGAATGTGTTTTTCATCAGAAAGTAAGGTTGAGGGTTAGGTTATACGATTTTTCCTGAGGAGCTGTGAGGTACGTAATGTTGGAGCTCATATTACGGTCGGCGGGATTTTCAAAATCGCGGGCGATTTCGGGGTCTCCACCGGTAAATTTGGTAAAGGTTAACAGGTTTGTTCCGGTGAATGTAATGCGGCTGGATTGGATGGTTTTACCAAACCATTTGGCCGGAATGCGATAGCCAATGGACAGGTTACGCAAACGCAGGTAGCTTCCGTCTTCCAAAAACAGGGTTGTGTTGTATTGGTAAGGGTCAGGAGGTAACCCGTATTCGTTGGTCTGCATGGACAATTTGGGATATTTGGCAATATCGCCCGGCTTTTGCCAGCGGTCAAAGTAATCGGTAGTCATGTTCCAGTCGGTCACTACACCATTTTGTCTCTTGCCGCTGGAGTTATAGATGTTTCCACCGATTTTGTAAACAAACAGGCAGCTTAGGTTCCAGTTTTTCCAAGTGAAATTATTGGTTAAACCGCCAACTGCCTTAGGAAGCACACTTCCTACCGCTACCCGGTCATTGTTAGTCCAGGTAAAGGTTTCATTTCCATTCTTATCCAAATAAACAGGCCTTCCTGTTGCAGGATCTACATGAGAGAAACGAACCAGGTAATTTGTACCGATGGGCTGACCCACAACAACGCGCGTATCATTGGTTCCGCCTGATACTGCATCCTGGGTATAAACGCCAATATTCAGGATTTCATTATAGTTTCTTGCAATGTTAAATTGGGTAGTCCAGGTGAATAGCTTTTTCACAATGTTGCGTGAGGTGAAAGAGAATTCCAAACCGGCATTGCGAACTGCCCCTACGTTGTCGTAGTATGACGAGAAGCCCAGGGAGCGTGGAACGGCCAGGTCCAGAATCACACCATTAGTGGTTTTGTTGTAATAAGAAAGTTCCCAGGTAATTCTGTTTTTCATGAGTCCGCCTTCCAGTGTAATATCCAATACATCGGAAGTCTCCCATTTCAAATCAGGGTTCTCGAGTCTGGTTGGGAAAATACTGGGATTGCCATTGTAACCAAACGAGTTTTGTGGGGGAGTGAAGGTTCCACGCCATGCATAATTTTCATTGGGTGTATTTCCTGTTCTACCAAAGCCGGCTTTAATTTTCAGGAAATTGTTTCGGCGGTAATTACGCATAAAATTCTCATCGCTAATAACCCAGGCACCTGATACAGCAGGGAAAAATCCATAGGCATTATTGGGTCCGAAGCGGGAAGAACCGTCGGAGCGCATGGTGAACTGGAAAATGTATTTATTTTTTAGTTTGTAGTTCATGCGCAGGAAATAGGAAGCAAAAGCAAAAGCTTCTGTTGCATTTTTCCTTTCCAATCGCGTTGAATTTTCGCCACCTTGTTCTCCTTTATATAAGGCGTGGCTGATATCGCTAACTTCTATGTAGCTGGATCTTACAATAGACTTTTGAAACTCAGTTCCCACCATGGCATCGAGGGTTTGTTTCTCACTATTCAGAATGTTGTAGTTGGTAATCAGGTTGTAGTTGTAGTTGAATGTGCTTCTGGGTGAGCGTTTAGCTATACCCGCATGGTTGGTGTTGATTAGCGCTTTTGGCTCGTATATGTCTTCAAAGAAGTCCATATTATCGATAGCGCCAAATGCAGACACTACCCATTTGTCTGAGATTTTATAGGAAGCTTTGAAATTATTGATGGTTCGGTTTTCTGTGGTTCTCCAATCCTTTAATTTTCTTACTGCCACAGGGTTTATCCCCCCATTCCCGGGTCTCCAGAAATTTCCTGTAGTGTCATAAATGGGATAAATGGGCAAAGCGGTACTCATGGCAGCGCCAAATCCACCGCTCCATGCACCATCCACCCGGTTGTTTATACCTTGGGTGTAAGAAGAACTTAAGCTTAATGTCAGATTTTTAATGGGTTCGTAATCGAGATTTAGACGTGCAGAACTGCGCTTGTAACGGCTGCCAATAACAAAGCTACCATTGTTATCATGGGTAAGTCCAAGGTAAGCGCCAAACTTGTTTTTCCTGTAAGTAGTACCCAATGAATACATTTGTTTCAGTCCGATACCCATGGTTTCGTCTATCCAGTTGGTATTTGTTTTTAGTGCATCTTCCCAGGAAATATTGTTGGGCAGGGGTGCACGGCCGGTTCCGCCATCATTTTCCCATGCTTCTTGGTATAACTGCAACATTTGACTGCTATTCAGCATCTGGGGCTTAAATGTGGGTTGTGAAGTTCCAAGGCGCGAGGTAAAATCAAACTTAAGTCCTCCTTTTTTTGCGCGTTTTGTGGTGATAAGTATAACACCATTTGAACCCCTTGATCCATATATGGACGTAGCTGCCGCATCCTTCAAAATTTCAATGGATTCAATATCTTCAGGGTTTAAAGTAGCCAACGGGTTATTGTTAAAACCACCATTGTTTCCATTGACAAAATAGTTCTGGGAGATGGGTATTCCATCTACAATGTACAAAGGATCACCGGCGGCCGAGATTGAGGCAACCCCGCGTATTCTTACCAATGTGCCCGACCCGGCAACACCACTTCCGGTAGTGATTTGTACACCGGGTGCTTTACCTTGGATAGCGGCTTCAAAACTGGGTGTGGGCATATCCTGCACATCAGCCCCTTTAAGGGAAGTAACGGAACCTGTAAGGTCTCGCTTGGTCGAAGTACCATAGCCGATAATCACTACAGGGTCCATGTCATCTGCACTCGCTTCCAGCGCAAAATCCGGCAAATTACTTTGACCGGGTTTCACTGTAACGGTTTGCGAAAACGGCTTGTAATCTTTGGCAGAAACGGATAAAGTGTGTACACCCGCAGGCAAGGCAATGACATAATTGCCATTTTTATCTGTGATAACAGATGCACTTCCGGTTTTTACAACGGCCCCTTCAATGACGCCGCCATCCTGATTCTTAACCTTACCGGTAAGGGTTAAATTCTGCGACATACCCGGCATTATGCCTAAAAATAGCAGCAGAAGAAGAATGATAGTATGTTTTTTCATCATAAGATTTTCCTCGGTGTGTCAAATGTACACTTTCTAAATTAAAAAACAACAATATGTTTCAAAACCGTTTAATTTTTAGTATGAATTTATTAACCTTTATTGAATATGAGGCATGTTGGCAAGATGATAAAAACGGATTTTTAAAAACCCTTTAATTTGCCTCCGTGAAAATCGCTGCCATAGACATTGGATCCAATGCTGTAAGGTTGTACATAGGAAGGCCTTTGCACGAAGATTTGCAGGATACGGATTTTAAATCGGTGGAATTTACCCGCTTGCCACTTCGTTTAGGGGATGATGTATTTAAAAATAGGGAAATAGGGAAAAAAAAATCTGATTTGCTTATTAAGGCCATGCAATCGTTTGCATTGCTGCTGGAGATATACAATGTGGACACGGTGCGAGTTTGCGCCACCAGCGCCATGAGAGATGCCGAAAATGGCGAAAAATTAGCCAAAGACATCCGTAAAATCACGGGGTTGAAAATAGACATCATTTCCGGCAAGGAGGAAAGCAGACTGATTCAGGCCGCCATTCTTGACAGTTTGCCGGGAAAGAGTACCTTTCTGCACATTGATGTGGGTGGAGGCAGCACGGAAATCAGTTTTATTCGAAATGGAAAAACCAAGCTGTACGAGAGTTTCAATATAGGCACGGTGAGAATGCGAGAGGGTAAAGTAAAGCCTGCTGAAATACAAAACATGCTAAAATGGCTCTCGGCATTGCCTCTTCCTGCGGATGAAGCGGTAAAAGCCATCGGAACCGGAGGCAACATTGTAAAATTGCATGCTCTGGCAGGCACAGCGCCCGGAGAGGCCATGAATCTGCATCATTTAAAAAGTACCAATTCCTATATAGAGTCGCTTAGCCATCATGATAGGGTATATGAATTGAAACTGAATCCGGACAGGGCTGAGGTAATCAACCATGCCGGCAATATTTTCATACAAATTATGGAAAGTTGCCATATCCATGAAATATACGCTCCTAACGTGGGATTGAAGGATGGTATCGTAAAGCAGCTTTGGAAGAAACGCTTCCGTGTTAAGAAATCCTGAAGCTTAGCAGTGCCTGCCCCAGCTTCCAGATGTCGGTGAAGCTATTGTATAGTGGCACAGGTGCCATTCTGATTACATTGGGTTCACGCCAATCAGCAACGATGTCCATTTTTGTGAGATGATCAAACAGTTTTTTCCCATTTTCATTGGTTAAGAGGCTTATCTGGCAACCGCGCTCGGCATCTGGGGTGATGATGCTGAAACGCAAATCGGTGTTATGGTTGCGGCAGTCCTTTAACATGAAATCCAGATAGGCGGTGAGTAACCGGCTTTTTTCTGCCAGTTTTTGCATGCCGGCGCGATGGAAAATGTCAAGACTGGCTGCGTGAACGGCCATTCCAAAAACCGGAGCATTGGAAAGTTGCCACCCGGCGGCTCCCGGTTCGGGTTCATATCCACGCTGCATCAGAAAACGTTTGTCTTCTCGGTAGCCCCACCAGCCCGCTAATCTTGGCGTCTCCGGGTTCAGTGCGTGGCGTTCGTGAATAAATATTCCCGATACATTGCCGGGTCCGCTGTTTAAGTATTTGTAACTACACCAGGCGGCAAAGTCCACATTCCATTCATGTAGTTTTAACGCAACATTGCCTGCGGCATGGGCCAGGTCAAATCCGGCAGGAACTCCGGCTTTGTGTGCAGCTTCGGTTATGGCGGGAATATTGAAATACTGACCGGTATAATACTGTACTCCGCTAAAAAATACCAACGCCAGCTGATCTGCATGTTCCTCAATAGCAGCTATGATATCTTCCGTATGAAGGGTGTGTTCGCCTTCCCGTGGTTTTAGTTCAATGACGGCATCATCGTATTCAAAACCATGAAACTCAACTTGACTTTGCATGGCATACATGTCGCTGGGAAAAGCGCCTGCCTCCATGATGATTTTATATCGATCTTCCGTTGGCCGGTAAAAACTTGCCATCAACAGGTGAAGATTTACCGTTAGTTGATTCATCACTACCACTTCATGGGGCAGAGCACCCACAAGTTCTGCGGTATGTTCGGTTAGAAATTTGTGGTAATGAAACCAGGGTTTTTTGCCGTGAAAATGGCCCTCTACGCCCCATTTTTGCCAGTCATCCAGTTCGGCTTGTAAATATTGCCCGGCGGTTTTTGGTTGCAGCCCCAGCGAGTTACCACATAAATAAATGAGGGAATTGCCGCTCTCTGCGGTAGGAAACAAGAATTCATCTCGAAATGCAACCAAAACATCTGCCCTGTCTAGTTCTTCGGCAAACGAAAGAGAATTGGCAAAATTCATGGCGGCAAATTTAAGCAGTTGCCTGCTTGTGGACTCGCATAAATTCATTAAACTCGCAAAGAATTTTAGTCATATTATGAAACTGGAAGATGAAATAAAACAAACTCGTTTTACCTCCGCACAACAGAAGGTGCTGGTGAATATCATCTTTACAGCCAACTGGGCCCATGCCAGGTTAAGAGAAATTATCAAAACGCATCACATTACCCTTCAGCAATACAATGTTCTTCGCATTTTAAGGGGTAAATATCCGAAGTCGGCCAATCCCGGAGAAATTAAAGCGGTTATGCTGGATAAAAATCCGGACTTGACAAGACTTTGCGATCGCATGTGCAAGCAGGGTTTGATAAGCAGAACCATAGACGAAGTAAACCGACGTAAAATGAATATTTGCATCACCGAAAAAGGGTTAAAAGTATTGGAACAGACAGATCCTGAGGTTCACAATATGGAGCCAATGATGGTGCACCTGGGTGATGATGAAGCCACGCAGCTCAGTGATTTATTGGATAAACTGAGGGGCTGATTCTCAGAAAACCGCAAAAACCATTTTTTTTAATGACTATTTCTTCCTTACCATGGTAAGGCCATCTCTCAATGGAAGCATTACCACTTCAACGCCTGAAGTTTCGGCTACTATTTGATTGAAATTGTGCATACTGCGGGTATCGGCATCATGCAAGCAGTCTTCAGTATTCAGCACACGCCCACTCCAAAGGGTATTGTCAAACAGCAAAATGCCACCTTGGTTCAAGATCGGCAAACAGCAATGCAGGTAATCGGCATATTGTTGTTTGTCGGCATCCACAAAAATTAAATCAGGTTGGATATGCAATGATGGAATAACATTCAGGGCTTCACCGATGTGAATTTTTATCTGTTCGCCTTTAGGGTGTTTGTTTACCCATTGTTGAGCCTTCCAGGCCAATTCCGCATTGGCTTCTATGCAATGGAGCATTCCTTGGGGTGCGAGGCCTTCTGCCAAACAAAGCGCCGAATATCCGGTAAAAGTTCCAACTTCCAGGATGCATTTTGCGTGTATTAATGAAGCAATCATGGATAAAAACCTGCCTTGCAGTTTTCCACTCAGCATGCGGGGATTGGTGGTATTCCGCCAGGTGTAAGCAGTGAGGTTTTTGAGCAATTCCGGCTCCGGACTGCTATGATTTTCACAATACTGATGCAGGTCATCCTGCCAGTCTGGGTGCATGAGGCAAAGTTCGCATTAAAAATAGTGATTTTAACATATCTTTTAAATACTGAAAATCAAGTAATTACGATTATTTCAATCGGTTTTTAAAAGATTTTTTAAACAAAAATGAAAAAATTTTGAGATTTCAAAAAAAAGTGTACTTTCGCGAGACAATCGGATTAACAAAATTATGTACTGGACATTAGAACTTGTAAGCTATCTGGATGACGCTCCATGGCCTGCTACCAAAGACGAACTCATAGACTACGCCATTCGTTCCGGCGCACCGCTGGAGGTAATAGAAAACCTTCAGGAATTGGAAGATGACGGCGAACCCTACGAAAGTATTGAGGAAATCTGGAGTGATTATCCTACCGATGAAGATTATTTCTTCAACGAGGACGAGTTGTAATTTACGAGCATGAAAACCTTTGAAGGCCGCCCAAAGCGGCCTTTTTTATTTAACAAATACGATTTTATTTTTTTTGGTGATGATTTCGCCGGTGTTCAGTTTAAAGCGGAAGGTTAGCTCTGCGGTGTCGGGCATACTTTGCCATGAAGCCACCGTCCAGTTGGAAATAAAAGAATAGGTTCTGAGCTGCTCCTCATTATTAGGGGCATTTTTTATTTTCATTACCTACACAAATGGATTGCCTTCCAGGTTTATCCCGGCAGGTGTTCCCGGTCAATCTTTGTTGCAGGTTACTTTTACACTATCTGAAAGCACAAAAGTACGTACACTGAATTCCAGTTCTTTTCTGTAGCCAATACACCCTGATTTTTTCCTTGAATTGCGCTCGCTATTATTTTCTACCTCGTAGGTAAATTGTATAACCGATTCGTTAATGTTGGCAATCGAATCTGCAAAATATACCTGGTTTATTCCGGTCACAAACTGAATACTCGCAGGGCCATCACAAATACAACCGGACAGCAATCCCACAGCTAAAAAAGCCGAAAGAGGTATTAAACGCATCTTGCAGCGTTACAATGTGCGCTTTACCTGCTCTTCAGTGTATACCTCCAGATAATCGCCTACTTCAATGTCATTGAAGCGTTCGATCTGCAGACCGCATTCAAAGCCGCGCAAGACCTCTTTCACGTCATCCTTGAAGCGTTTCAGCGACGCCAGTTCGCCGGTATGAATGACCACACCATCGCGGATAACGCGTATTTTGTTTTTGCGCTCTACTTTTCCATCGGTAACCATACAACCGGCTACGCTGCCCACTTTGCTGATTTTGAATACCTCGCGAACTTCCACATTACCCACGATTTTCTCAACCACTTCAGGACTAAGCATGCCTTCCATGGCGCTTTTCACCTCTTCTATGGCCTGATAAATTACGGAGTAGTGGCGGATGTCGATTTCTTCCTGTTCGGCCAGCTGACGCGCCTTGGCGCTCGGCCTCACCTGGAAGCCCACAATAATGGCATCGGAAGCAGAAGCCAGCAATACATCGCTTTCTGAAATCTGACCCACACCGCTGTGTATTACCGAAACCATCACCTCTTCGGTGCTGAGTTTCAGCAGGGCGTCGGAAAGGGCCTCTACCGAACCATCCACGTCACCTTTAACAATGATTTTCAGTTCCATAAAGTTACCAATGGCCAGACGGCGCCCAATTTCATCGAGGGTAATGTGGCGTTTGGTTCTAATGCCTTGCTCACGCACCAGTTGCATGCGCTTGGTGGCCAGTTCTTTGGCTTCACTCTCTTCGGCCATTACCACCCAAACGTCACCCGCAGTGGGGTTTTCACTAAAGCCCAGCATCTTTACCGGAGTGCTTGGCGGAGCAAAATCTATTTTATTGCCACGTTCGTTGAAAAGAGCGCGTACTTTGGCATAGTGAGGGCCTGCAACCAAGTTGTCGCCCACACGCAGCGTGCCGGTTTGTACCAGCATACTGCATACAATACCACGGCCTTTTTCCATGGTGGCCTCAATCACCGTGCCTTTGGCTTTCCGCTTGGGGTTGGCTTTAAGCTCCATGATTTCTGCTTCCAGCAGCACTTTTTCCAGCAGTTTATCTACGTTCAGGCCTTTTTTAGCCGAAATTTCCTGGCACTGGAATTTTCCTCCCCAATCTTCCACCAGAATATTCATGCCTGCTAGCTGTTCGCGTATTTTATCGGCATTGGCACCTTCTTTATCAATTTTATTAAAGGCGAACACCATAGGTACGCCGGCTGCCTGTGCGTGTGCAATGGCTTCTTTGGTCTGTGGCATCACGCTGTCGTCGGCCGCAATTACAATAATGGCAATATCGGTAACTTTGGCACCTCTTGCACGCATGGCGGTAAATGCCTCGTGACCGGGTGTATCTAAAAAGGTAATTTTACGGTTGTCTGCCAGGGTTACCTCATAGGCACCGATGTGCTGGGTAATGCCCCCGGCTTCACCGGCAATTACGTTGGCTTTTCGCACATAATCCAGCAGCGAGGTTTTTCCATGGTCCACGTGACCCATCACGGTTACAATGGGAGGTCGGTGTTTCAGGTCTTCCGGTGCATCATTTTCATCCTCTTCTACCTCCAGCTGCGCTTCTGCATCTACGAATTCCACTTCAAATCCAAAATCTCCGGCCACCAGCTGAATGGTTTCTGCGTCGAGACGCTGGTTGATACTCACCATCATGCCCAGAGTGAAACAGGCCGATATTACTTTCGTTACTGCCATGTTCATGAGACTGGCAAGGTCATTGGCAGTGAGGAATTCCGTAACCTTAATGATTTTACTTTCTTTTTCAAGGCGATCTCTTTCCTCCATGCGTTCGAAGGCACGGGCTTCTTTGCGCTGGGTTTTGAGTTTTTGTTTCAGGCCGCGAGTCTGTCCTGCACCACCCATTTTGCCCATGGTGGTTTTTACTTTGCTACGGACATCTTTTTGCGAAATTTCAGCTTTTGGATCGGTGCTTTTTTCCTTTTCCTTGGCAATGCGTTCTTCTTCCCTGATTTTATCCTGAACGGCAACTTTTTCGCCGCCTACTTTTTTGCGTTTGCGCTTGCGTTTTTCCCTGAGTTCGTCCCGGGCTTCGTCCGCCAGATTTTTTACCCCACTGGGTGAATCTTTGGGAAGATTGATTTTGCCAAGCACTTTGGGTCCGGATAGTTTTTCAAATTTGGTTTCTACCTTTTCTACCTCTTCTTCGGTTTCTTCTGCGATTATCTCAGGCACCGCCTTCACTTCAGGTTCAGGCAGTTTTTCGGTTTCCACCACAGTGGGCGTTTCAACTTTGGCTTCAACCTTTTTTTCGGTAGTTTTTTCTTCGTTTTTGACAGATTTACCCTTTTTAGGTGCAATATCAATTTTGCCCAAAATTTTAGGTCCGCTTAATTCTTCTTTACGGGCTTCAATTTTTTCGGTTTCTTCAACCGGTGCAGCGGTAACGACTTCCTGCTTTGCAGGCGGAGGGGTAACCGGTTCGGGTTCTTCCGGTTTGGTTATGGGTGCTTTTGCTACAGGAGGGGGAGGGGTGGGTTTTGCATCCCTACTGGATTTGAGTTTGTTGGCCTCTTCACGGGCACTTTTGTCCGCGGCAAATTCCTGCACCAGCACCTGGTACATTTCCTCGGTTATTTTGGTAGTAAGTTTTGCTTCTACACTAAAACCCTTTCCTTTCAGGGTTTCAGCCAGAATCTGATAACTGCGATTGAGCTCGCTGGCAACTTTAGCTAAACGGTATTCCGCCATGTTTGGTTTTCAAATTTACGTTTTATCCTCTGCAATGCCAATTCGGAATATCCAGGATTGTTTCCGACGGCATGCGGGCCGGCGGAACTAAACCTGTTTATTCGCTATGTCGGCGGCTATATGCGGCATTGCTTTGCATATTTCCACCGCTGTGGCGACGATATTTTTCATGGAATGAAAAGCATCCTCACCTGTCAGTCTTCAAATTCAGCCTTTAGGATGTCTTTCACCTGCTGAATAGTTTCTTCTTCCAATTCAGTGCGGCGAATGAGATCCTCGCTGCTGGCTCTCAGCACCGAGCGTGCAGAGTCCAATCCAATTTTCTTGAATTCATCGATAATCCAAGCATCGATTTCATCCAAGAATTCATCCAATTCCACATCATCCTCATCCTGGATTTCAACATTTACACGGTAAACTTCAATTTGGTATCCGGATAATTTACCCGCCAGCTTGATGTTGTGCCCACCCTTGCCGATGGCCAGTGAAACTTGATCAGCATCCAGGAATACATCGGCTTTTTTGTTCACATCATCCAGTTCCATACGGGTGATTTTTGCCGGTTGCAATGCACGCTGAATAAAGAGAGATAGGTTGGTGGTGTAGTTAATTACGTCAATGTTTTCATTGCGCAATTCGCGAACAATGCCGTGAATACGGGCACCTTTTACACCTACACATGCACCCACCGGATCGATGCGGTCATCGTAGCTTTCTACTGCCACTTTCGCGCGTTCACCGGGCTCTCGTACAATCTTTTTAATAGTGATGAGTCCATCCAGAATTTCAGGCACTTCCAGTTCGAATAAACGTTCCAGAAATTCAGGACTTGTGCGGGAAAGAATGATACGGGGTGCCCCTTTATCCATATTCACTTCGTGGATAACGGCACGCAAGGTATCTCCTTTTTTGTACATGTCGCGGGGAATCATGTGTTCTTTGGGAAGAACCAGTTCATTTCCTTCATCATCCAGCACCATGATTTCGCGTTTCCATACGTTGTATACCTCACCGCTCAGAATTTCGCCGCGTTTGTCTTTGTATTTGCGGAATAGTTCATCTTTTTCAAGTTCAATAATTCTACTCATCAGGGTTTGACGGGCATTGAGTATACTGCGCCGACCGAAGTCGTCCAGAAATACCTGCTGAATGCAATCCTCGCCCACTGCATAATCAGGTTCCAGCTGCTGTGCTTCGCTCACGCTAATTTGCAGGTTGGGGTCTTCCACTTCACCTTCTTCCACAATCAGGCGCAGATGGTACATTTCAATGTCACCGGTTTCGATGTTGATGATAATGTCAAAATTGGCTTCGGGACCGTATTTTTTGCGCAATATGCTACGGAACACGTCTTCCAGTACACGCATCATGGTGGCCCTGTCAATGTTCTTGAATTCCTTGAACTCAGAGAAACTGTCAATCAGGCTCATGCCCAGCTCTTTAGTTTTGGCTTTGCTCATATCAGTTGAAAGTTATTTTTATTGTTGCACTTTTTATATTATCCCAGTCCAGTGTTAACGGTCTGGTCTCAATTTTTTTGCCTTTGAGGGGAATTAGCTCTTCTAATTGGAGTTGATTGCCATCTACGGCAATAAGTTTAGCATCCATTTTAACGCCTTCTGTGGTTTCAATTTCCAGGGTTCTTCCACAATGTTTAGGCAGTTGTCTGATATCGGATAAGGGTTTGTCCGCCCCGGGGGTTGAAATTTCGAAAGTAAACTTACGGTCGCCAAAATCTCCCTCATCAATTTTTTGAGAAATGTGGCGTGTGAAAGCAGACAGGCGGTTCATGGTAACAGGTTCCTGACCATCTATGTAAAAACGGTAGAAACCCGCAGGGCTGCCGCTGTGGGCAACCAAAAACAAATCGAAAGCAGTGGCTTCCTGCTCCACGAGTGTTTTGAGTTTGGTTTCCAAATTTGCCATAGTCAATAAAAAAGGGGACTGCTTTTGGCTTGTCCCCTTCCGTTATTTGTTTTAGGAAAGTGATGCAAATATACGATAAATTTTTGAATTGTGCAAGTTTTCAGGGTAAAATCCGCATAGATTTGATACGAATATCTTGAGTCGGTCTGTCGCCGTTGCCTGTTTCGGTGTTTTGCATGGCATTCAGTACATCATACCCTTTGATTACAAATCCAAACACGGTGTAATCGCGGTCCAGAAAAGGCGATCCGCCCCAGGTTGCATAAATTTGTTTGACGCGCTCAGGCATTTTCTGGTAAAGGGAATCAACCATCGGTCCAACTTTTTGATCCAGTTCGTTCTGCAAGTCCTGCAAAGCAGCTCCATCCTGTCTTTGAGTGGCTACCTGATAGCGCATTTGATAGGAAATGTTTTCAGGGTCTTGCATAAACTTCATAAAAGCTTTTTGGCGAAGCACGTCCTTCATTTCGGCCGTGTTTACCGGCTTTCCGCTCACTATATAAAACTGGCTGCCTGAACTTTTTCTTTCGGGGTTCACTTCATCGCCCTGTCTGGCTGCTGCCAGTGCACCTTTAAAATGATATAGGGTATCTAAGATTTCAGCGTCTAGGGTATAACCCGGACCACCCTGTCCCAGCATATCGCCGGGCGCGGCCTTTTTAGAGTCAGGATCGCCACCTTGGACCATAAATTCTTTGATGATTCGGTGAAAAAGTGTTCCTTCATAAAAACCGCTGCGAACCAATTTTAAAAAGTTGTCCCTGTGTTTTGGGGTGGCATCAAACAAAGCCAGCTCTATATTGCCCAGGTTGGTAATTATTTCTACACGGGTAAATTTTGCCATGCCGGCAGTGTCGGGTGCCAGCGGCCGGTAGTTTTCAGTAAGTGCCTTTCGGGTGCTGTCCACTTGATCTGTTGCGCTTCCTTTGGGCTGACATGCCATGAGCGTAATCAGCAGGCAAGCGGTAACTGCAATGTATAGTTTCATAGGTTAAAGTTGATTATTTCTTCCTTTTCAAAATATTCGATAATGTGTTGTCTGAGAATGTTTTCCTGTTCAAATAGGGTGAGGTTGGGCAGTGGTTTCAGATTTTCCCAAACAGGCCACCCTTTATTGTCAACACCATTCATTTGATAATAACCGGAATAGCTGAAGAGTTTGCAGTTGGCCATGTGCATCAAATAGGTTTTTTCTTCCTTGGTGAATTTTTTTTCCGGCAATTCTCCCAATTCTCTGATGCCTATTAGAAAAAGAATGGCATTGAGGTCGGGTTTTTTATCGAATTGTTTTTCAAAAAAATCCATAATCCGGGCCCATTTCAGGCGGATTTCTTCATTTAACGACAGGGGGCTTTCCACAGGGCAAATTTCGGTTATTTTCTCACTGAAGCATCATAATTTCGATATGCTTTACAAATTCGTATTTTTGTCGCTGCAATGAACGGACGTGATTTCTTATCGCAATTGATGATTCGGGGCCGGAAAATTACAGACATCTTCAATTTTACGCGCTCAAAAGCGATTAAATGGCAGGAAACCACCCTAAAAAAGATGTTGTACATGGCCAGAGATACTGAATATGGCCAAAAGTACGGCTTTGACGATATTTTGATTTCTAAAAACCCGGTGGAGGAATATCGTAAACGAGTGCCTCTGGTAACGTATAGCCAGATGCACGAATTGTGGCTCAGGCAATATAATGGAGAATCGAACATTACCTGGCCGGGAATATGCACTCATTTTGCTTTGAGTTCAGGAACTACAGAAGGGGCCAGTAAATACATACCTGTTACCAATGACCAGCTAAAAGCCATGATCAGGGCATCGCGCAGGCAATTACTTGCCGTGGCGTTAACGGATATTCCCAAAGATTTCCTGACCAAAGATTACCTGATGCTCGGCGGATGTACAGACCTTAATTATAATGGAGTCAGCTACAGCGGTGATTTGAGTGGAATTACCACGGCCAATATTCCCAACTGGTTTGAGCGTTTCAGCCGCCCGGGTCCGGAAATTACCGCTATCAAAGACTGGGAGGAAAAAGTAAACCGGATTGTAGAGGAGGCACCCCAGTGGGATATAGTAATGCTGGCAGGAGCACCGTCTTGGATGAGACTGTTGATTGAGCGTATCATCAAACGTTATCAGGTAAATAACATTCACGAAATATGGCCCAACCTGAGCATTTATTGCTGGGGAGCTGTGGCACTGGCACCCTATCGTCAGTCATTGGATGCAATGATGGGAAGGCCGATTATTTACATGGAATCCTATCTGGCAAGCGAAGCTTATGTGGCTAATCAGACTAAGCCCGATGCAAGTGGCATGCGCCTGGTGTTTCGCAATAATACCTATTTTGAGTTTGTGGCATTCAACGAAGATAACTTTGATGCTGACAGTAACCTAAAGCCAACAGCCACAGCCATAGGGCTAGAGGATGTAGTTGCAGATACGGATTATGCCATCATTTTAACCACGCCAGCCGGTGCCTGGCGCTACATGATTGGAGATACCATCCGGTTTACCAATCCGGAAACATGTGAAATTAAAATAACCGGAAGAACCAAGCAGTTTCTCAGTATTACCGGAGAACACCTGAGCGTAGACAACATGATAGAAGGACTTAGAAGGACCGCTGCAGATTTTCAGACGGATTTTACTGAATTTACCGTAAAAGGGGTTAAGGAGGGAAGCCAGTTTGCCCACCATTGGTATGTTTCCAATCACAATTCCGAGCTGAATGCAGAGGCAATTAAAGATAGATTAGACCAACACCTCCGTGAGCTGAATGACGATTACCACACTGAACGCAACCATGTGTTAACCGGCATGTATATGCATATTTTACCGGAAGAAGTTTTTCTTACTTTTTTGGATAAGCACCTCAAATTAGGTGGTCAAAGCAAGTTTCCGCGGGTTTTGTCAGATAATCTTTATCCGCTGTGGGTTGAGCACGTGAATTCGTATATAAACCAGCCAGCATCATGAACATCACCGAGCAGGATTCAAACCATCAGGACCTGCATTCCCTCCCTTTTGGAGAATTGCTGAAAGGAATCAATACAGAAGATTTAGGGGTGGCAATTTCTGTGAAGGAGAAGCTGCATCAAGTTGAGGCACTCTGCGAATTGGTTTACGACCGCATGTGCAGGGGTGGCCGATTATTTTATCTGGGGGCCGGAACCAGTGGCCGATTGGGCATAGTAGATGCGAGTGAGTGCCCACCTACCTATGGTGTGGAACATGGCCTGGTAATTGGCATCATTGCCGGAGGGGATTCTGCCATCAGAAAAGCCGTTGAGTTTGCTGAAGATGATACCCTTCAAGGTTTTCAGGATCTGGAAGCTTATTCGGTCAATGAGAACGATGTGGTGGTAGGTATTTCCGCCAGCGGTCGCACACCCTACGTGCTGGGTGCCCTGAATGCATGTCGCGAAAAAGGTATTGCTACCGGTTGTATCGTTTGTAATCCGGGTTCTGTCATTGCCGCGGCCAGCGATGCGCCTGTGGAGGTTGTGACCGGACCTGAGTTTGTTACCGGAAGCACCCGCATGAAAGCAGGCACCGCTACGAAGATGGTATTGAACATGATTACTACTTCCGTTATGATACGACTGGGTCGCGTGGTGGGCAATAAAATGGTGGATATGCAACTGAGCAATGATAAACTCATAGAGCGTGGAACCCGAATGGTGATGAAGTCCACGGGACTTTCCGAAGCCGCGTCACGAGATTTGTTGCTCAAATATGGCAGCGTGCGTAAAGCCGTGGAAGCTGCCACCGCCTGATTTTGGGCAAATCCGGGCGGAAATTGTTATTTTTGCACCTTTTATGTCCCGTCCCGTTAGAGTTCGTTTCGCTCCCAGTCCAACCGGGCCTCTTCACATCGGTGGAGTTCGCACGGCATTGTACAACTACCTTTTTGCCCGAAAACACAAGGGTACCATGATTCTGAGAATTGAAGACACCGACCAGAACAGGTTTGTGCCCGGTGCAGAATCCTACATCATTGAAGCATTGAAGTGGGTGGGGATTGAAATTGACGAAGGCCCGGAAAATGGCGGACCGCATGCGCCTTACAGGCAAAGCGAGCGTAAGGGAATGTATGCGCAATACGCATACGATTTGGTGGAGCGGGGGCATGCCTACTATGCATTTGATACGGAAGAAGATCTGGAACAAATGCGGAAGCGACTTGAAGCCAGCCAGATGCAGCCCGCTTATGACAGCATCAGCCGTATGAGTATGAAAAATTCATTGACTTTGCCTGCTGATGATGTGAAAACCAGAATAGAAAGCGGTGCACCCTATGTGATCAGAATTAAGCTTCCCCGAAAGGAAGAAATACGTTTTCATGATAGCATCCGCGGGTGGGTGACTGTAAACAGCGCACAGCTGGATGATAAGGTTTTGTTGAAAAGCGACGGAATGCCAACCTATCACCTGGCCAATGTGGTGGATGATTATTTAATGGGCATCAGCCATGTAATTCGTGGGGAGGAATGGTTGCCCAGTGCTCCGCTGCATGTGATGTTGTATCGCTACCTTGGCTGGGAAGAAGTAATGCCCGTGTTTGCGCATTTGCCATTGTTGTTAAAACCCGAAGGAAATGGAAAACTCAGCAAACGTGATGGCGACCGCCTTGGTTTTCCTGTTTTTCCGCTTCAATGGACCGATCCCAAAACCGGTGAAGTAAGCAGCGGATTCAGAGAAAGTGGGTATTTCTCCGATGCGGTGGCCAATATGCTGGCATTGCTGGGCTGGCATCCCAGCGATAACCGCGAGCTGTTTTCAATGAATGAGCTGATTGATGCTTTTAGTCTGGAAAAAGTGAGCAAGAGCGGAGCCAAATTTGATGTTCAGAAAGCATTTTGGTTCAACCAGCAGTATCTACAAAAGAAAACCGCTGCAGAAGTAGTTGCTATGATCAGGCCACAGGTGAGCGCAGCCAACTATGATGTATGCGATGAATACCTGGAACAAGTAGTGAATTTAATGAGGGAAAAGGTGCAGTTTGCCAAGGATATTGTAACAGAAGGAGATTATTTCTTTAAAGCACCCGGGGAATTTGATCAAGATATTATAGCTAAAAAATGGAAGGCCGAGACGGGCGTTCACATTGAGGGTATTCGCAATATATTTACCGGTCTTTCCGATGCTGCTTCCGCCATAGATTATGAAAATGCATTCAAAAACTACTGTGAGAAGTCCGGTGTAAAAACAGGAGAGCTTCTACAGCCGCTGAGGCTTGCTGTGAGCGGTAAAGGAGCAGGTGCGCCGATCTGGGAAATGATTGCTTTAATCGGGCGGGATTTCATTCTGGAACGTTTGGAATTTGCTGTTAAAAAAATTTCATTTTCATAAGCACCCGTAATCTGTTAATTTCGCCAAATATCTCTTTTCGAAACCATATACGATAATGAAGAACTTTAAATTGATGAATCTAATTGGCGGATGGGCCATGTTTGCCATCGCGCTGGTAGTGTATACGCTCACACTGGAACCGTCTGTCAGTCTTTGGGACTGCGGTGAATTTATCAGTGCAGCATACCGTTTGCAGGTTGTGCATCCTCCGGGGGCTCCATTCTTCCTCATGATTGGTCGGTTGTTCTCACTGCTGGCTGATTCTCCGGAAAAAGTAGGTTTCTGGGTGAATATGCTCTCGGCAGTATCCAGTGCGGGTTGTGTAATGTTCACTTTCTGGATTACCACCCATTTTGCCGACAGAATTGTATCTGCAGAACGGGAAAATCGCAACTTGTTAATCATCGCTTCCGGCATTGTAGCCGCCCTTACCAATACGTTCATAGACAGCTTCTGGTTCAGCGCCGTGGAAGCGGAAGTATATGCCCTGAGTTCTTTCTTTACCGCACTTACCTTCTGGGCCATCTTGCGGTGGGACAGGCAGGCAGACAAACCCAATGCCGACCGTTGGCTGGTATTCATCGGTTTCATAACCGGTCTTGCCCTGGGTACGCACATGCTGAACCTGCTGGTAATTCCTGCAGTTTGTCTGGCCTACTATTTCCGTCGGCATAAAACCAATACCCAAGGGGTATTGCTGGCATTCGGCGCTGCCATACTGGCGTTGGGTTTTGTGATGAAAATTATTTATCCCGGCATTCCATGGCTGATTAGCCGCACCGACAAGCTGTTTGTCAATGATTTTGGCTTGCCTTTCTACAGTGGCGCTATTTTCTCTGTGTTTGCCATTTTCCTGGTATTGGGTGTTTTATTGTGGTACACACACAAGCAAGGTTTTAAAAACTGGAATACCCTGCTGTTGAGCATTACCTTTATTATCGTGGGCTACTCCTCATACGCCATGGTAATCATTCGTTCTATGGCCAATACCGCCATCGATATGAACAATCCGGAAGATCCTTACAAGTTCTATGGTTACATTACCCGTGAGCAGTACGGTGATCGTCCGCTTTTAAAAGGACCATTTTTCAATGCTCCACAGGTGGATTATGAAACTACCCATAAGAAGTATTTCAAAGGGGAGAAAAAATATGAAGAGGGCGGTGAAAATTATGAGCCCATCTATGACGATGAATTTTCAACCTTATTTCCTCGCATGGGCAAAAGCAATAAGCCCGCCGATGCCAAAGGTTATCGCGAGTGGGGTGGCATGGGCGATGTGCAGTCCAGCATTGAAGAATTGAGAAGCAAAGGCAAACTTACGCCCCAAGAACAACAGGAATTGCAGTATCTGGAATATGAAATTCCTACCATGAAAAACAACCTGCAGTTTTTCTTTAAATACCAGATTGGCCACATGTACATCCGCTATTTCATGTGGAATTTTGTAGGTCGTTTTAATGATCAGCAGGCAGTAACCGGCAACACCCGATTTGACGGAAACTGGTTTTCAGGAATTGGTCCGGTAGACAGATTGGTAGTGGGCCCACAAAAGGGTTTACCTGATTATTACAAAGATCAAAAAGGCCGTAACGCCTATTATTTCCTGCCGCTCTTATTGGGCATACTGGGTTTGTTGGCCCATTACAGTGCAAGGCGTAAAGACTTTTGGCTGGTGATGACCTTATTCCTTTTCACCGGTGTGCTCATCAATGTGTACATGAATCAGCCGCCTTACGAGCCCCGTGAACGTGACTATTCACTGGTGGGATCGTTCCAGACTTTCTGTATATGGGTGGGTCTGGGCGTTATTGCAGTGGCAGATATACTGACCAAGAGACTGGGAAAAACAGCAGTGGCAATTTCAGCTGCAGCTTGTACCATTCTGGTGCCTGTTAATATGGCTTACCAAAACTGGGATGATCACGACCGCAGTGGCCGTTACATCGGCATTGATATGGCGAAAAACTTCCTCAATCAGCTGGAACCCAATGCCATTCTATTCTGTAATGGGGATAATGACACCTATCCGCTCTGGTATGCGCAGAATGTGGAAGGTATAAGAACCGATGTTCGTATCATCAACCAAAGTTTATTGCCAACAGAATGGTATAGTTCTGTGCTTTTGGATAAAGTGTATGACTCTGAACCACTCCCCTTAACGGTAACCAAGCGTGATTTGCAAACTGGCAGCTTTGAATATGGAGTTGAGATTGATCGCAGCAGCGCTCGTCCCAAGTCTTTGAGGGTTTTAATTGACGAGCTGTTGAAAGCCAATCGCAATGAAGCCTCTGAAAGTGTGAAATTAAATGGTTTCGCAACATACCTGCCCATTGACAGAGAGGCCGTAATTAAAGCCGGAGTGGTGAGTCCGAAGGATCAGGGTCTGATTACCGATACGTTGAAATTCAATATTGGTGGAAATTACATCACCAAAGGCGATATAGTGGTTTATGACTTAATTGCTACAAACGCTGCACAGGGTTGGAAAAGGCCCATTTATTTCACGTCTGTAAGTGGTTATGATTTCAATGGCCTAAACAGTTTTCTGCAGCTGGAAGGACTGGTCTACAAGTTTGTTCCCATAAACGGCGGTGCTGATGGCGGACAGCCACGCAGAATCAATGATTACCAAACCTATCTAAATCTGGTGCATAAGTACGGCTACTATGGCATGAAAGAGAAAAAGAACTTTTATTTGGATGACAAAGCGGCCTACGTACCCGGTGATTTACAACAGATGGCTCTGATACTGGCTAAGTATTATTATGCGGAAATAGATAACTTCAGAGGATACATGAAGGCCAAAGATAGCATCAGGATTACCACCCCACCTCCGGGATATAAGGACGTAGCCACCTTTGAAAAGGTAATGGGTGACAGCGTAGAGGTGTATCGCAAGCGAGGAATTGAGGTAATTCACAAAATGCTGAAAGAGATGCCGGAAAAGGTGTGTCCTATGCGCCGTGATATTAAAACGGAGATGGGTATCACCCTTATTTATCTGGGTGATTTACAGGAAGGTAAAAAAGTGCTGAATAGGGCGATGGAAGAATGCGTACAATTTGCCAAATATTTTAGCAAATGGGACGATGAAGTATGGGCACAGCGCGAAATTGGAAACAGTCAGTATTTAATTCAGCAAGCCATGTTATTTGCAGGGCAGCAGGGTATGAAAGACCTGGAATCTAAGTATAAAAGTATGCTGCAAAGCATAGCCCAGTAATTGTAAATATGAAAGCCCCGCTTTGGCGGGGTTTTTTATGGATTAATCATGAAGAAAGGAAATTTTATATACGGGATACATCCGGTGGAGGAAGCCATTCTTTCCGGACAAACCATTGATAAGGTATGGGTACAAGAGGGTACGGTAAGTCCAGCCTTGAGGACGGTTTTAGGCCTGCTGCGCGACCAGAGGATATTGTGGAAACAAGTGCCTGCGGAGCGGCTAAATCGAATGGTAAATGGCAACCACCAGGGAATTATTGCCGCACTGTCAGCGGTTGATTTTGCTACTATTGACGAAGTGGTGGCGGGTGCTTTTGAGAAAGGGGAGGATCCATTTTTGATTGTCTTGGACGGCGTTACCGATGTGCGTAATTTCGGTGCCATTGCCCGCTCAGCTTACTGTGCAGGTGCTCATGGCATTGTGGTGCCGGAAAAGGGTGGTGCCGCCATCAATGCCGATGCGGTTAAAACATCGGCCGGTGCGCTCATGCATTTGCCCATCTGCAGGGTTCAGAGTTTATACCATGGGTTGAAGCTCATCAAAAATAGTGGCCTGATGCTGGCCGGTGCCACGGAGAAAACCACCACCATGCTATCTGAAGCGAACCTAACGGGTCCACTGGCAGTAATTATGGGCGATGAGGAAAAAGGGCTGAGTACCGATACCCGGAAACTGTGCGATGTGTTGTTCAAAATTCCCATGCTCAGGGATGGGGTGGGTTCCCTGAACGTTTCAGTGGCAGCGGGTATTGCGCTTTACGAGGTAGTGCGTCAGCGAGGACTTCCTGTTTAATTTACAATAAGTATCTTTTCTGCATGCCTGTATCCGGGGTGTTCTATGGTTAATTCATAGATACCTGGAGGTAAGTCTGTAGTATTTATGTGACCGTGGGTGCTCGCTGCAAGTATAGATTTTAATTTTTTTCCGCAAAGGTCATACAAACTGATCGTAGCGGTATTTTCTGAAAGGTTGGGCAGTGAGACAATTATTTGGTTATTGATGACATCCCGCTTAATGATGGGTTTTTCTTCCGGTTTTAACTGCGCAAAGCACAACTCAGTATATTGTATATCTTGGATGTTTTCTGTGTGTTTAATACGGTAATAAGCTTGTAGAGCAGGCTTTAAATCGGTGAAATGATAGCTAGTGGTAGTGAATGATTGGCTAGAGGGAGTTTTGGTTCCTATGGCCTCCCAATTGCGTCCATCAATCGATCTTTCAATGGTATATATCCCTGTTGCCGGTTCCTCAGAGACACCCCAGTTCAGGTTGATATGGTTTTTATCGGGTTTACAGTTAAAAAACAGCCAGCTCACAGGCATTGCGGAGAGTTCACCCCCGGTAAAGTCGCTGAAGGATGTGTTATTGCTGAACGTGAGGGTATTGTTTGCTGCATCTGCCAGGTTTCCTAAAGTCCAGATAGAACCATTGAATTTACCGCAATAGATATTGGCTTCAGATGCACCGGGTGGTATATCCCCATTGGTATAGTTGCAAACGACTTGACAGTTAAAACCGGTAATGCCTGTTTGATTTACAACCCAATGTCTGTTTATATAGTGGGTGTTGGAGATATTGCTGCCATGTTTGGTATTGTCGGTTCGTACCGAAACATAGGCGGAATTGAAGGTGCCGCTGCTAAAGTCCAATGAAATGGGAGCGTAAGCTCCGTCACCAATTGGGAAAGAGAATAATCCTGTACCGGTGAATTTCTTTTTAAGGGTACCTGTGCCATTGGTTGCGATATAGCAGCTGTTTCCCGGGGTTCCGGAAATAGTACCATCAAGCGTAAGGGTGTTATTGCCAATAGAAAATACTCCATTACTCATGGCAATGCTGCTGCTAATGGTTGTGTTCTGAGAAATGGTGACCCCACCACTTCCATTTAAGGTGAGGTCTTTTATAAGTCCTGATTTAATGCTGGAGGCCGGAATGGTTAGGGCTGTAGTATTGGCAAATTCCAGATTTCCTGCATCTGCATCGATTTCGCCGGATGTTCTGCTTATGGAGCTACCTGAATAGTTTAAGGTTGTTCCGCCAATATCCAATGTGCCTGCAGTCAGGGTTAAATCTCCGGTAATATTGAGACTTTGCTGGGTAGTAACACCGGCCCCGTTTACAGTTAAGTTTAATAGGTTGTTATTTAAGAACGTTTGGTTTGGAATGGTAATGGGACTGCTATTGGTGAAAATAATGCTTCCCATGTCTGCATCTAAATCACCTGTTCCGAGCGTGATGGTAGAGGTGTTTATGGTGAGCGTTTTATCGCTGATATCCAAAGTTCCGCTTAGCAAGGATAAGGTGCCTGTTACTTCTATGGATTTATTTAAAATGATGGGAGCATTCAATCCTCTATCAATGGTAAGATTATTCATAGAGCTGATGGTGCTGCTGCTACCGGGAAAAGAGGCAGTATTCAGCACGATGGTTCCATTGTTGGTGATGGTGCCTCCACCGGTGAATGTTCCATTAATGGTTAATGTTACCCCTGCGTCAATAATGAGTTCTCCGGAGCTGACCGTTACCTCGTTGAGGGTTTGGTTTTGACTTATTTTTAATATTCCACCATTAATTACAACGTTATTGGTTGACGGAATGGTGTTTCCGCTGCTGTAGTTTAGTTGCAGGGTGCCTCCACTGATGGTTGTAGTTCCGGTGTAGGTGTTAGCACCGGTTAAAATTTCGGTGCCACTGCCGGATTTGGTTA
>CAYYXG010000018.1:0-59993 GCA_964475595.1 uncultured Flavobacteriaceae bacterium | reverse complement strand
CATACAGAATGCATTGGACATATTACCCGCGAAAGACACAGCGTAAACAAACTAATTGGTTCAGGATTAAAGACAGCTTGCCTAGTCTCTGTAACCCCCGAAAAACAAGGCAATGACTGGGTGATAACGGCTTCCGGATTAAACGATAGTCCATTGCACAGAACCCCGGCTATTATTATCCGAACAAACAATATTTCCGATATACGCGGCAAAAACTGGAGCGGCACCAACCCCTGCTATTTCGAACCCGCAGTCATTCAACAGCTTGTTGATGCAGGATATGAGCACATTCTAACCGATTTGCCCAGCATAGACCGTGAAGAGGATGGTGGAGCACTGGCTTCGCACCATGTTTGGTGGCAATATCCGCAAAATCCGCGCAACCATGCTTCCATTACCGAATTGATTGTGGTGCCTGAAATGCTGCAGGATGGATTATACCTGCTAAACCTGCAGTTTGCTCCCATTGAATCGGATGCTGCTCCCTCAAGACCTATAGTTTATCCTTTAATTCAGGTAAATCCTTGAACGCGAAAAGCGAAAAATGGCTGTATTTCTGTAACATGCTGCTTTCCCGCATGGTGAATGTGGGCAAGCGTCCCGGCAATGTAAACCCGGATAAAATCCTAATTATTAAATGGGATGAGCTGGGCGATCTGGTCACCGCTACCCACATATTCTCTATGCTTCGAGAACGGTTTCCGGCGGCTTACATTGAACTCATCACCAAACCTCAGAATGTGCCTTTGGTGAAATACGACACCAATCTGGACTGCATTTCATCCAAAATTGGAGACTGGAAAGGCCGTTATGACCTACACATAGAACTCCGGGGTACCTGGAAATCTTTTTTTAGAACGTTCCGATACATGCCCGGATATCGGCTGGACCGTGGCTGGGTGCGTTTCCTACAGCGCGGTAATCAGCCCCACGAGACGGTCACCAACTATCGCATAGTGTCGCCGGTGCTTGGCAATACGCCTGTGCACAAACCTTTCATTGCCATTTCGGAAACGGATGATATCCGCATCTCAAAATTCCTAAAAGATGCAGATACCGATAAATTCATTGTTTATCACACCGGTGCAAGAAAAGCTCTTCGCCGCTGGCCTTCGGCCCATTTTGCCGCACTGGCAGATTATGCATACCAAACATTTCAGCTGAAAAGCATTTTTGTTGGCACACCGGATGAACTCCCCCAAATAGAGGGCATTACCCAACAAATGCAAACACCGGCTTTGATAGCGGCAGAGAAGATGTCATTAACCGAACTGGCCTCGCTCATCTCCAAAGCCCATGCATTCGTTGGCAATGAAAGTGGTCCACTGCAAATAGCCGATGCCATGAACATTCGCTCGCTTTCTTTTTTTGGTCCCGGCGTAAAAGATGTGTTCTATCCCCAACATCCGCAATCTGCGGTAATCCATAAAGTGTTGGCCTGTAATCCCTGCGATCAGGTGCATTGTCGTTACCCGGAAAATCCGTGCATTAACCGCATCACCCTCGATGAAGCCAAAAATGCGCTGGGAATGATGTTAAGGAATCTTTAGACGGTCGTTAATTTTTTACAGCTTTACTTGAGGGTTTTCCCTGATTTTGTTGTATATTTGGTAACACATGCACCGATGTTTTGAGGTTACTGTTTTGGGCACATCGTCCGCATCCCCTACCAAAACCCGCTTCCCCAGCAGTCAGCTGGTGCGGCTTGAGGGGGATTATTTCCTCATAGACTGCGGGGAAGGCACACAGCACCAGTTGGTGCGACTGGGCTTGCGCATGCAGCGTATTCGTTACATACTTATCACACACCTTCACGGCGACCATTTCTACGGCCTACCCGGACTGATCAGTAGCATGTCGCTGTTTGGAAGAACCGAAAAACTCACCATTGTGGGTCCCGCAGCCCTAAAAAATCTACTGGACACCATCATAAACACCACCGAATCTCGGGTTACCTTTGAGATTGAATACATCCATACCAACCCGGCAAAATCCGAAACCGTGCTGGCAAACCGCAAATGGAGTGTGAGTACCGTGCCACTTAAACATCGCATCCCCTGCACCGGATTTATTCTGCGTGAACAGGGCCCTGAACTTCGTCTAAATGCGTCTGCTTGCGAAGAACTAGGCGTTCCTGTGGAATGGTATGAATCCCTAAAATGGGGTGATGACTGGACACGGGAAGATGGAACCGTAATTTCCAATTCAGTACTTACCCTGCCGGGGAACCCCAACCGCAGCTATGCCTATATTTCAGACACCATCTACGATGAAAATATCGTTCCCCATATTCAGGGCTGCAACCTACTGTATCATGAGGCCACCTTTCTGCACAACCTCATAGACAGGGCCACCGAAACGCATCATACCACCTCAAAACAGGCGGGGCAGATTGCAGCCAAAGCAGGTGTAGGTAAACTGATGATAGGGCATTTTAGCAGCAGATATAGCCAGACCGATGAATTGCTATTAGAGGCCCAAGAACAATTTACGGAATCTTTGCTGGCCCATGAGGGTTTGACAGTGCAGGTATAAAAAGCAAAACCCGATTAGTCGTATTCTCCAGCACAATTTTATTGGTTATCTCTGCGTTATGGAGATATAGATTTCTCATATTATCATGAACAAATTTTTTATTATATCCGGTTTTTTCTTAGGTTGTAATTCAGTATTTTCACAGTTCAATATTGGATCTGAACAGACCAACATTATATACCGTGGCCTCCCTAACCCTGTTTCTGTGGCCTGCGGCAACAAAGATTCGTTTTTTATTAAGGAAAAATCCGAAACACTGGAGGTAAAAAATGAAAACGGACGGTTTTATTTAAACTGTTTAAACGTAAAGGAAGACAGTGCTTTCATTGTTTTTGGCCTTCAAAATTCAACCCTGCAAAGAAAATTCGTATTTCCGGTAGAAAACATCCCGGAACCCAAAATTCGTTTGGGTGCTTTGGACCCTTCAAATAACGTATCAAAATCTGCGCTTATGGTGCAACATATCATGGTGGCCGTTTTAGAAAATTTTGTTTACGATGGCGTTAAATATAAGGTTACAGGATACCGGATGAAATATTTTGATTATGCGACACTGCAAATAAAAACCATTGACGTAGATGGCTCAACACTCGCACCCATAAAACCCGCACTTAGCCAATTAAATACCGGTGATCGCTTCGAATTTAGCAATATCCATATTTTGGCTCCTGATAATAAAACCATCCAATACCCAAACATCCTTATAGAAATTAATTAATATGAAAATTTTATTTAAAATTATTTGTGTAGCGACATTCCTTTTACGAGTTCAACAAACGACGGCTCAGGAAAAATTTGACATCAGTGTATCTACCGATGAAACGAATGTAGTGTATGTGGGCTTGACCAATAAAATTCAATGTAATGTTAACCATATACCGTCAGAACAGTTGTTTATAAAATTCGCAGACAACGATGAAAACGAGCTCGATTCAAGTGCTTACTCCATAAGCAGGACCTCAGCCAACGAATACACATTGCACATAATACGCAGAATGCACAACGAATTAACTGCGCATATCTACCAAAAGAAAAAAGACTCAGTCATTTATATGGGCTCAAAAAAATTCAAAATTCGAAATGTACCCAGACCCAGCATAGAATTAAGTTGGATGCCATTTGAAAAGCAATGGGATTATCTTATGAAAAAACCGGAACTGACAGCAACATTATATGGATTGACAAGAAAAGACATACAATATAAAATTATCAGCTATGATTTTATACTAATATCGAGAGACGGTCCTAAAAAGGTATCGGTATCCGGAAATTCACTACAGCCCATTCAATTAATATTAAAAGAAAATAAATTGGATTCTGTATTTTATATGTTTACCAATATCCGTGCAAAAGGCCCCTCTGGCATTGTATACCTTGAAAATATTGGCAGACTGCTAAGCAAAGGGTATGGAAATGAGCAAAGCCTGGAAAATTTCTATGCAAAGAAAATGGAACAGACTTTTGATTTTTCTAAAGCCATTCCAAACAAACTATTAGAGATTTCATTGAAAATTCACAATGCAGCATTATCAGGAAAGATTCAACCTTTTCATGATGCAGCATTAAAAAATAAAACCACACAAGACACATATTCAATGCAAGGTTCAATGATGGTAGTTACACAAATTGCCGACAGCAAAACCTCTGAAGACTTAAGAGACTCATTACATACTATTCCGCTGGATGAAAGCAGGATGGCTTCAGATTTGGGCTGCTCTTTCAAGGTTACTTCATTGAAACACGGTTCATCACAAAGGGATATTTTAAGTGTAGCCCCAATGTATTTCGAGCGCCTATTGAATGGGCTTGCATATAACATACCAACCGGTTGGTTTTCTTACAAATCCATAAAATCATTGTTAAGCAATGATGATATCAAGTTTATTGAAGCTTACACCTGGCATGTGCAGGCACTGGCTGAGCAAAACAGATCCAATGTATATCCGGCAATATTGGAAACATTGTCCAAAAACAAAATCCTTACCTACACCCAGCCTAATACCGCAGATTATTTAGGCTCTGCACTTCTGGATTATTGGCGTAACCAGTTATTTGCAGATTTTCAACAGAATAAATTTTTGTTACTTAATGGGTTAAATAAGCCAATTTCAGAACCCGATTTTAAAAAACTACATACCATTAAAATCAATACACTTATGCAGGACACAGCCTATCCTGATGATCCTGAAAAATTACTTGAGGTTTTTTACTATGATGTGCCCTCAGCGTTTGACTCTATTTATTTTAGCGATATTAATAATAAAAGTTATTTAAACGTTCATCAAAAAACAGATAAATCGGGCATTACACTCAAATATCAGGTTCCCATGTCCGGCATTACACCACTAATAGATTCCAATGCTTACATCATGCTTGAAATTTTGCTGAATGATTACAGAAAAAAAATGCAGCAATTGAAAATAAATTAGTTTATCTGGAAACTATTACCAGGTACTGTTCTCTGAGCCCTCCACTATAATAAACACCCTTTTACTGCGTTAATAACTCTAAAGCCCGCTAAACGCAGGTTTGGATATCTTCGCAACTCCCCCATGCCAGCGAAAAAACAGGATAAAGACAAAATTGCAGATTTCGAAAAATCTGATAAAGGCAAGGACAATGCACCCATTGACCGCAAACAGGTAGCAGATATTGCCACCCTTAAAAATGAACAGGCCCGCAAAGTGTTTGGGTTTCTGCTGCTGGTATTGACCGCTGTTTTGCTAATCAGTTTTATCTCGTTTTTCTTCTCCTGGAAATCCGATCAGGATTTTCTGGCAGGTGGTGACTGGAAGTTATTCAAGGCCAACCATGGCAAAGTAGAAAACGCCATGGGGCTATTGGGTGCACGCCTCGGATATTACTTTATACACAATGGCTTTGGGCTTGCAGCGTTCGCATTGCTGCCCTACGTGGCCCTTTCCGGCCTGTTTTTATTGTTTGGTTACCGACCCTTCTCGTTGCTTCGCATCGCCATTCATACCATCCTGTTCACCGCCTGGTTCAGCTTAACCCTCGGTTTTATTTTTCATCCCTGGTTCCCTCTCATGGGCGGTACTTTTGGCTATTTTGGCATAGATAAACTCAATCAAATTATCGGCTGGCCGGGATCCCTAATCTTTTTGGTTTCTTATGCCGTAGTCTATGTGATGCTCTTCCTGAACCTCAATCCGTTCGACCGCATCAAATTGCCTTCGAAATCGCCTGAAATAGAAGAAGTAACGGAGGAAGTCGAAGAGGCCATTTCCGGAGCCCGTATCATAGAAGATGAGGACGATGAGAACCCAACGCCTGAAACCGACCCGGATATTGTTTTTGTGGACGAAGATGAGGACGATGATTACCGGCCCGTAGACGTTGCTGCCCTGCCTCCCATCGAATTAAAAATCAAAGAAGAACCTCCGGTGGTTGTGGCACCTCCCCCACCTGTGGCTGAACCGGAACCTCAGATTATCAATCTTAGCGACGATGATAATTTCCAGATAGAAGTAAAAACTGATAACCCCGATGAATTTGTGGATGAAAATCTGGGAGAAACTGCGGCTACCCACTTTGGGATAGACACAGCTTACGACCCTACCCTGGAATTGAGAGACTATCGTCACCCCACCCTGGATTTGCTAAATGACTACGGAAGCAAAAAACAGGAAATTGACATGGGTGAAATTGAAAGTAGTAAAACCATGATTATCGATACGCTGAAAAATTACAACATTGGCATATCCAAAATCATGGCCAGCGTGGGTCCTACCGTTACACTGTATGAAATCGTTCCTGCACCCGGAGTTAAAATTTCTAAAATTAAAAACCTGGAGGATGATATCGCACTGAGTCTTGCAGCATTGGGCATACGTATCATCGCTCCCATACCGGGCAAAGGCACCATTGGGATAGAAGTTCCCAATAAAAACCCAGAGATGGTGCCCATGAAAGGGGTACTGGCCAGCAAAAAGTTTCAGGAAGCCGATATGCAGCTGCCGGTTGCCCTCGGAAAAACCATCAGCAATGAAATCTTTGTTACCGACCTTGCCAAAATGCCCCACCTGCTAATGGCCGGTGCTACCGGACAAGGTAAATCAGTCGGGCTGAATGCAATCCTGGTTTCATTACTATACAAGAAACACCCTGCCTATATCAAGTTCGTACTGGTAGATCCCAAAAAAGTGGAACTAACCCTCTACAACAAAATTGAACGGCACTTTCTGGCCAAACTGCCCGGTGATGGTGAAGCCATCATTACCGACAATACCAAAGTAATCAATACCCTGAACAGTCTGTGTGTAGAAATGGATAACCGCTATAAACTGCTGCAGGATGCCATGGTGCGTAACATTGTAGAATACAATGCGCGGTTTTTGGAAAGAAAACTGAACCCGCAGAATGGGCATAAATTCCTGCCTTACATTGTAGTGGTGATAGATGAGGTCGCTGATTTGATGATGACCGCAGGCAAGGAAATTGAAACCCCCATCGCACGTATCGCACAACTGGCCCGAGCCATTGGCATCCACCTGATATTGGCCACCCAGCGACCCAGCGTGAATGTAATTACGGGCATGATTAAGGCGAACTTCCCGGCCCGCATTGCATTCCGCGTAACCAGTAAAATTGACAGCCGAACCATCCTCGATGCCAATGGCGCCGACCAGCTCATCGGAAAGGGCGACATGCTGTACAGTGGCGGAAATGAAATGATTCGACTGCAATGTCCGTTTGTTGATACTCCGGAAGTGGAACGCATTGTTGAGTACATTGGAGAACAAAGGGCCTACTCTACTGCATTTATTCTGCCCGAAGTGAAAGATGAATCGGGCGAAGGACGTGGCGGAGATAGCTTTGATCCCAACGAGCGGGACGACCTTTTTGAAGATGCAGCAAGAGTGGTGGTTCAAAACCAGATAGGCAGTACCAGTCTCATACAACGCCGCCTGAAAATCGGCTATAGCCGCGCAGGCAGATTGATGGATCAACTGGAGGATGCGGGTGTGGTGGGCCCCAACCTGGGAAGCAAGGCAAGAGAAGTGCGTATTCCGGATGAAGCCAGCTTGGAACAGTTTTTGAATAACCTGTAGTAGATTTGCATCTTTATGAACAAAAACAACCTCCTTATTGGCATTCTCCTATTGTTTCTGCCAATCCTGAACGCCCAACAACCCGACCCGAAAACCAGCGACCCTAAAGCCACCAGTATCCTGAATAAAGTAAGCAAGCTGTATAAGAGCTATTCAAATATTAAAAGCACTTTTAGCATCACCACCACCTCCGCACAGGGCAAGAGCACCAGTAGCAATGGAACAGTTTGGATAAAGGGCACAAATTACAAGCTTGACTACGCGGGGCAGGAAATTTTTTGTAATGGAAAATTCATCTGGACTTATAATAAAGAAGACAATGAGGTGACCAAGGAAAATTACAAGGTGAAAGACAACTCCATCACCCCCAATGAAATTTTCACCATCTATAACCGCGATTTTAAAAATGCTTACGAAGGTCCTACCGTGAAAGACGGAAAAACCTATGAGGTCATTAAAATGGTTTCCAAAAAGAAAGTCAACTACAGCTACATTAAACTGGAAATTGATAAATCTACCAACAAAATTCAGCGCATGATTCAGCATTATAAAAATGGCACTGAAATCATATATGGCATTGGTCAATTTACCGCCAATACCGCTCTCCCTGCTAATTTCTTTGAGTGGAATGCCTCAGCGCATCCCGGGGTTTCTGAGGTGGATTTAACCAAGAAATAAAAACGATCAATAACTGTATAAAAAAGGCTGCAAGAGTTCTTGCAGCCTTTTTTTATGAATCGTTTTTAATATTAAAGAACTTCTTTCATACGCTGACCAATTTCAGCAGGGCTGGCCACAACATGGATACCACATTCAGCCATAATAGCCATTTTAGCAGCCGCTGTATCGTCTTTTCCGCCCACAATGGCACCGGCGTGGCCCATTCTGCGACCTGGAGGAGCCGTCTGTCCGGCAATAAACCCAACCACCGGCTTTGTTCCGTTTGCCTGAATCCAGCGCGCAGCTTCCGCTTCCATCCCACCGCCAATTTCACCAATCATCACAATACCGGCAGTTTCAGGATCGTTCATAAACAACTCTACAGCTTCCTTGGTGGTGGTGCCGATGATGGGGTCACCACCAATACCGATGGCAGTGCTTTGGCCTAGCCCAAGTTTGGTGAGCTGGTCTACCGCCTCATAGGTCAAAGTGCCACTTTTAGAAACCACACCAATATGGCCTTTTTTGAAGATAAAACCGGGCATAATCCCAATCTTGGCTTCTTCAGGCGTAATGATACCCGGACAGTTGGGACCTATCAGGGTAGCTTTTTTCCCTTCCAGGTAACGCTTTACTTTCACCATGTCGCGGGTAGGTATGCCTTCCGTGATGGCCACAATCACTTTGATGCCGGCATCGGCTGATTCCATAATGGCATCGGCGGCAAAAGCCGGTGGAACAAAAATTATACTTACATCTGCACTGGCGTCTTTTACGGCTTGCTCAACCGTATTAAAAACAGGCCTGTCAAGGTGTGTACTACCACCTTTCCCGGGCGTTACGCCACCCACAAGCTGGGTGCCGTATTCTATCATTTGTGTTGCGTGAAACGTTCCTTCGTTTCCGGTAAATCCCTGTACTATGATGCGGGAATGTTTATTAACCAGTATACTCATGCTTCGTAAAGTTCCGCGAAAATACGATGTAGCGAACGAATTGCCTTGTTATTTTTCAATCGCCGATACCAATTCAGCATCTTCCGGATTTATACGGCTGGGGTAATAGCCCAACAGATTACCGTTTTCATCAATTAAAAACTTATTAAAATTCCAGGTCACGGATGCATCAAGAGCACCATTCTGCGATTTATTGCATAGCCATTGGTAAACAGGGTGCTGGTTTTCTCCACGCACCTCCAGTTTTTCGCTGATGCGGAAACTCACTCCATAATTTTTCTGACAAAAAGATCTAATTTTGGCTGCATCACCGGGTTCCTGACCGCCAAACTGATTGCAGGGACAACCAATAATCACCAGCTTATCACCATACTTTTCATGAAGTTTCTGCAAACCTTCATACTGCGGCGTGTAACCGCATTCGCTGGCTGTGTTGACAATCAGCACCTTCTTCCCTTTGAGGGATTCAAAAGACCACTCCTCTTTGCCATCCAGTGATTTTAACTTGAGCGTGTAAAAAGATATAGGAGCAGGTTTAATCATGTTTGTATCTACAGTTTTAGTTTTGGCGAAAAAACAACCTTGAACGGCCAGTATCAAACCACCGAACAAGAAAAAACGAAATGCTTTTTTTATCATAATCAAGCAACAAAAATATGCGGTTATTGTTTATGCAATGTCAGTTTGCTTAACTTCGTGGCTACGCATGAAAAATCTGCTCATCGTAACGCTTCTGGCCTCCATAATCTGGGTATCCTGTGATGAAGAGCCACCCCCCGTGCGCTTTACAGACCCCGAAAAACCCCTGCTGGATACAGTGTATACCGGCATAGCACCGGCACCCACACCCAAAATGATACTATTGATGGATGTAACCGGGGTAAATTGTCCCAATTGCCCTAAAGCCGCCACATTGGCCAAAAACCTGCAAATCGCAAACCCCGGCCGTATCAATGTTCTGGCCTTGTATCCTGCTATTTCACCCGGCAATGCCCTGACAAATCCGTGGGGCGGATATGATACTTTGGTTACGGCTGATGCAGATGGCATTGTTTCAAACCTGGGCAGTGTTACCGGCTTGCCTACAGGCATTATTGATCAAATAAAACTGGGAGGGAGTTTTTTTATACCTACCCCTTCATGGGCGGGAACGGTTACCGACAGACTAACAACAACGTCTCCATTAAATATAGATCTTGCTTCAAAATGGCTGACCGCTGAAAACAAAGCACGCTTGGAGATCAAAGCCAACTACCATTCAAACCTTCCCCCTTCGGCTAAACACCTAATCTACATTGGGGTAACGGAAGACAACATCGTTGGCAAACAAGCCAATAACGATTCTGCAAGTGGCTATTCCTACAAGTATAAGTTTATGCACGTGCTGAGAAAATTGATGACTCCTGTTACCGGAGATACGCTGAAAGAGAATCCGGCTCCTGGTAAAATTTTCGAAAAACATTACTACATCAGTCCCCGCTATAACTGGAAACCCGAAAACCTCAATGCCATGGTGTGGATTGTGGATGCCGCCACCAAAGAAATTCTGCAATCTGCCGAGGTAAAACTCAAACCATGAGTGGTACTTGGGACAGCTATTTTAAGCAATTCAGACAATACCTGCTGCTGGAAAAATCGCTGGCAGCTCCCAGCATAGAAGCTTATCTTCACGATGCAGAGGCCCTGCGAAAATGGGCAGAACTCCGGGGCATGAACCGAAACCCTGAAGATTTTAATCTGCAGGACCTGATGGCCTTTTCTGCTTGGCTGGCCGAAATCGGTTTCAGCGCAACATCACAGGCACGCATACTCAGCGGAATTCGAGGATTCTACCGTTTTTTGGTATTGCAGAATGTGATTCCGGAAAGCCCGGCTGATTTTGTGGAACCCCCAAAAACTGGCCGTAAACTGCCTGTGGTGCTTAGCCCCGAGGAAATTGACGGCATGATTGCCGCAATAGACCGAAGCAAACCTGAAGGCGAACGGGATGTTGCCATGCTCGAAACCCTATATAGCTGCGGGTTACGTGTCAGTGAACTGGTAGGATTAAAAACCACTGATATTTTTGCCGAAGATTCCTACTTGCGTGTGATAGGCAAAGGTAACAAAGAGAGACTGGTTCCCATTGGTGGCAGAGCACTCAAACACATAAATCTATACCGCGATGCCGTGCGCCGCCACATGAACATTCATCCAAGCAGCAGAGATATTGTTTTTCTGAACCGAAGAGGTAGTAAACTCAGTCGGCAATCAGTGTTTTTACTCATCAAATCACTGGCAAATAGAACAGGTATTTCCAAAAATATTAGTCCGCACACTTTTCGTCATTCATTTGCAACGCACCTTGTAGAAGCGGGCGCCGATTTACGCGCAGTGCAGGAAATGCTGGGCCACGAAAGCATTACCACAACTGAAATATACACCCACCTGGACCGTAGTTTCCTGGCCGATACCATTCATAAATTTCATCCACGTAGTCAGTAAATAAAAGGGAAATCACCCAATTAAAGACCCAGTTTATTCCAGGTTTTTTTCCCCTTTAGAAAAAAAGCAAATACCAACCCGGCATGCAACACCCCACTGAGTTCTGCAAGCTTTTTTTTGCCCTCAATCCTTTTTAATTTTACTTTTAATTTCTCAAAATCCCGATGGGCTTTAATAATTTGTGGGATATGATTAATCTTTCCCTGTAAAATAAAAAAACAAGCTGCAAGACCATCTAATAATTTTCTTTTAAAAATAATAGCATCGCGCTCCTGTTCCTCTAAATTTTTGTAGAGCATCAATAAATTATTGCGAAAATTCAAATAGGTTTTCCGTGGGCTTTGATTGCTCAATGTGGCTCCACCAATATGATAGACCTTACTATTGGGACATGACCATATTTCATAACCCATATTTTTCAATCGCCAACACAAATCAATTTCTTCCATGTGAGCAAAAAACAATTCATCCAGTCCGCCCGCTTTTTCCCACGCCTCACGTTTAATGAACAAGGCTGCTCCAGTTGCCCAAAACAATGGCATCTCATCATCGTATTGACCATTGTTTATTTCTACATTGCCGAAAATTCTGCCGCGGCAAAAAGGGTAGCCATACCGGTCCATAAATCCGCCCGCAGCACCTGCATACTCAAATTTATGGCGGTTATTATAATCCAAAATATGGGGCTGTGCTGCACCAAGTTTAGGATTTCGTTTTGCCAGATCGATAAGCGCAGCTATCCAACCCGGAGCCGGCTCAGCATCGCTGTTCAGCAACACAAAATAATCCGACTTCCTGTTTTTTAGACAATAATTATAACCGCCCGCATAGCCCAAATTCTCGGAAATACGAATCAATTCAATATCAGGATAATTTGACGCAACAAAAGCTGCACTCCCATCGCTGCTGTGATTATCGGCAACAACTATTTTTACATTTTCACCTTGACTATTTTCAATAACCTTGGGCAATAAATCTTCCAGCAATGAGCGGGTATTATAATTCAGAATAACAATATCTACTGAAATGCTCATGAATCGGTATCCGTATTCCGGCCGGCAAAAGGGAACAAAATATAACGGGCATTATCTCCGTGAACCCAAAACACACACATATTCTTTAACGGATTTCCAAATGCCTCCCGAAAGGCGGCCAGTTTTTCCTTTTGAATAAGACCCGTTTCCACAAATTCCTCAACCGTGCTTACGCTCAGCGAAAAATCCACCTCATACTCATTTTTATCAATGATAATTTCACCCAGATACACATCTGCCTGATGTGCGATAAAAATGGGAAACTCAGACACCCGCTCCTTTAGTAGCTCTCGTGTGATTTCCAGCAACTGACCGCTATATTCAGTCAATTCGGCCTCGAGTGCTTTGAGTTCTTTTTCTAATGGATCAGCCATAACTCTGAGCAGGCAAAGTTACCACATAAAAACAGGGATTGTTGCTTTACGAAAAATCTAAATTGTATAATTGAAGAAACAATATTTTTTTTATTTGTTAATTATGGGTAAGATTGAAAATTCTTATGAAAAAACTCACAAAAGGTCTTATCTACACGGCTATAGCAGTTATAGCAATCATAACCATATTATATATTTCTCCGTATCGCTACTTATTAAAGGGAATTCGCTTAACGTATTTGAAAGGTAAAAGCTCAGCCAATTTTTATGACAAAGAGGATTTTGATTTGAGAAAAATAGAAAAAGGCGCTGAAACAATACTACTTCCCAAATCGGCATATTACAATAAAGCAGAACTGACGGGTGAAATCAAGGATATGCTGACCAAAACCAACACCGGATCTTTTCTCGTACTGCGCAACGACAGCATCATCGCCGAACATTATTTCAATGGACACAACGATACCACAGCATCCAATTCATTTAGCATGGCCAAAAGCATTATCACCATGATGGTGCAAATTGCCATTCAGGAAGGAAAAATAAAAAGCTGGGATGACAAGGCCATTAACTACCTACCCTGGCTTACCGGGCCGTATGCCAAAGAATTAACCCTTCGACACCTCAGCACAATGACAGCCGGAATAGCATGGTCCGAAAAATATAAAGACCCATTCAGTATTATGGCTAAAGCTTACTATAGCGACGATGTGGACGCACTTATGCAATCTACTCCTGTTGTAGGTAAACCGGGCGAGAAATTCCAATACCAGAGTGGCAGTACCCAATTGCTTTCCATGGCCTTACGAAAAGCCACCGGCAAATCACCCTCTGAGTATGCCTCCGAAAAATTGTGGAAGAAAATGGGCATGGAAGCCCCCGCATACTGGCATCTCGACAAAACTAACGGAACCGAGCTTTGCTATTGCTGCTTCAATGCCATCAGCCGCGACTACGCCAGACTGGGAATACTTCTGGAACACCAGGGGATGGGAATTGTAGATAGCAACTTCATCAAGGAAGCAAGGAAACCCTACAAAGCAGACCACTACGGACATTCATTCTGGATTGCCAACCAAACAAAAGATCCGTTTTTCTTTATGCATGGTTTTCAGGGTCAGTATATCGCGGTTGTCCCGTCTCAAAACCTCATTATTGTGCGCACCGGCGCAGGACAACAGAGAGGCGAATTGCCCACTCCGGAATGCATTCAGCTGTACGTAAAAGAATCAGTGAAAATGTTCGGACGGAAATAATGTTTGCATTATTTCTCTGTTGGTTTTGTTTCCTGTTGTGAGAATAAATCCGTTGCCTCTCACATCCACTCGCTCAATCTTCCATTTTTGTTTGAGTGTATCCTCCGGCAAGTGACTCTCCAAAAGCAAGACTTTCCCGGGAATCTGTTTGCCATACTGAGCCCACAACCAACCACGTCGTTCGTATTTTGGTCTTAAAGCAACAGGAAAGTCTCTAATAAAACCCCTGCATCCGCAGGTTATGGTTTCTAACATGTAGTGATCTCCCATTAAAATAAATTCCACATGATTTTTATCTGAAACACGTTTTATTTCTTTACAATTTTTATTCAATTCAGTAATCTTTTCCGCAAAAACCGGTGCGTACTCCCTGCACATAAATTCAATATTACTTTTATTGGAAAAATCATAAGAAAATAAAACAAATAATATCACAACTAATGCCTTCATTATCCTTCTACTGATGTTCAATGTGTTTATTTCTGTGAATGATAAAACAAATAATAAAACATAGGGTAAGGATAAAATAAAACGACCGGGCCCGAAAAAAATATTATCTGAATAATCTGCTGTTTTTTTAAATCCGGAAATAAAAATAAATATGCATACTATAAATAATAGTGTTGCATATATTTTCAAATTCTTCGGAATAATATATAGATATAAAAACAAGATAAAAATGGCACTAAGTCCTAATGGCAGCGTATGAGAAATAAATCCATCCAAATTATTAAATTGATAACCTACTTGCTGTAAAGACCATTCCAAATCCGGTTCCGGATGAACTACATAATCCATGTGCCGGATAGCCAAAGCCCTTAATGCAAACCACATGAGTGTGGCTGCTACAGCACCACTCAGGGCAATGGTGATTCTGCTCAATGGACGAAACCTGTGCAACACAAGCGGGATTGCACATAGTAGAAATACCGAATTCGGATTTTGCCATATACCACCTGCAATTAATAAACCTGCTAGTGCAAACATTACACTCATTCTGGTTCTGTAAATGACGTAAATACCCAAAGAAACACAGGCGATTCCCTGTATAAACCCACGACTCAGCATGGTTGTTTGCCAGTGCTCTGCCGGAAAGGCCAGTGAAAAGATAAGTACAAAAATGGCACCCATCAGGCGCCCATTTCGGGCAGCAATGTCGGCAAAAAGTACCACGGGCAGCAGCGACAGCAGCCCACTCACTATGGGAAGGGCGTAATAAACCGGCACCTTCAACCATAGCAAGGGCACCGCCAGCAGAGACTCCAGGTTGCTGCTGTAGGTTTGGCCATACCAGAATAAATTATGAAAATCTCCTTCTGCCATATCCATAGCTGCCTGCCACATCACAGTTTGATCGCTGTCGGTATATTGAAAACCTAATTTAAAAACACAAAAGATTTTATAGGCAATAAAAACCGCCAGGGTAAAACGGTATAAGTACTTAGGACCGGCGGAAGCAGAATGCTCTGACATATTGTGACAATTGAACAGACTTACTCCAGCAAACTTACGTATTCTCTGATACAGCGTAGCTCGGTTTCTGCTATTAACAGAAGAAATGCTTCTTTATTATCAGCGCGGGCATTTTCCAAACAGTCATAGTAGCGAAAACGATGCTCTTTATCGCCTTTCAAATTGGCAATTACGTATCCGTGCTGCAATAAAATCAGATTCATGAGGAGGCGCGAAGTGCGTCCGTTTCCGTCTATGAAAGGGTGTATGGTAACTAACCGTTCATGCATTTCAGCCGATAGCAACACCGGGTGCATATGCTGATTTTTATAATACCAGTCAAATAGTTCTTCCATTTTTTGTGGAACTACCATAGCACTGGGCGGTATATGAATACTACCACCAATCCTAACCTGGACATCCCGGTATTTTCCTGCATTTTCCTTGTCTATTCCCCTGAGGACAAGGGCATGCAAACCCAGGAGAAACCGCTCGGTTAATGGCTTCTTTTCTGCAACAACTTCCTGAATAACGGCGATTGCTTCGTAATGATTAACTGCCTCCAGATGCTCTCGCATGGTTTTGCCTGAAACCGTTATTCCATGATTGACAACCAGCTCCGTTTCCTGTAAAGTAAGGGTATTCCCTTCAATGCGGTTGCTATGATAGGTGTATTCCACCTCATATGCCTCAGAAAACTTGGGACTCCCCATGTGCCTGACTTTATCAAGGCGTTGCTTATATGCATCTATTTCTTTCAGGATTTTTTTCAACCCGCCCGAAACAGATTTTGGAGGCATGACCCTGTATCTTACTTGCTCCTCGGCAGCTATAAGCATTTCTTGGGCAAACGGCTCATGCTCCAACTCCCGTAAAATCTTTTCGCTCATCCATCGAACCAGCAGCTTCTTCTCAGGGATATCCAACAAAGCCGCAAGCTGCACCACCTGACTGCGAACGGGCAAACGCTCTCCCTTTTCCATGCGCGTGATTAGCGAGGAATCAATCTGAAGCAAAGCAGCCAGCTCTTTCTGCGAGATACCTCGGGCCACTCGTGCTTCTTTAATAAGGGCTGAAAAGTTTTTCATAAATGACATTTTTTGTCAATGACAAATTTAGTCATTTTCTTCGGGATTTTAGCAACCCCAAAAATTTTCCTTCATTTTTTACTTAATATTTCTGCGAATAATATTCAGGGCACCACCTGCCTTAAACCATTCTATCTGTTGCTCGTTGTAGGTATGGTTGGCATGTATTCTGTCCACACTTCCGTCAGCATGATTGAGTACGAGTTCAAGCGGCTTACCGGGAGTGAATGTTGTAAGCCCAACCACATCAATGCTGTCCTTTTCCTGAATCTTGTCGTAATCTTCTTTATTGGCAAAAGTTAGGGCCAGCATACCCTGCTTTTTTAGATTGGTTTCATGGATACGCGCAAAAGATTTTACCAAAACAGCCCTCACCCCCAGGTGCCTGGGTTCCATGGCAGCATGCTCACGCGAAGATCCTTCTCCGTAGTTTTCCTCACCCACTACAATACTAAACTCACCTGCGGCTTTGTACATCCTCTGTACCTTAGGAACTTCGTCATATTCGCCGGTCATTTGGTTGAGCACACTATTGGCTTTTTCATTGAAAAAGTTAATGGCACCTATCAGCATGTTGTTGGAGATATTGTCAAGGTGTCCCCTAAACTTCAGCCAGGGTCCTGCCATAGAGATATGATCGGTAGTACACTTACCTTTGGCCTTAATCAATAATTTAAGTCCGTTTAAATCATGGCCTTCCCATGCCGCAAAGGGTTCCAGCAACTGCAACCGGCTGGATGTTGGAGAAACATTTACTACCACACCGCTGCCATCAGCAGCAGGGGCCTGAAAACCGGCATCTTCCACCGCAAATCCGCTGGGGGGCAATTCCATGCCGGTTGGTTCATCCAGCTTCACCTGCTCGCCGTTTTCATTGGTGAGGGTATCGGTTAGCGGATTAAAATCCAGACGACCTGCAATAGCAATTGCCGTGGTTATCTCAGGACTTGCCACAAAGGCGTGGGTATTAGGGTTTCCGTCCTGCCTGGCGGCAAAGTTTCTGTTGAATGAATGAATAATGGAGTTCTTCTCTTTCTTTTCTGCGCCCATGCGGGTCCACATACCAATACAAGGACCACAGGCGTTTGCGAATACAGTAGCTCCAATTTCGTGGAATGTATCTATAAAACCATCTCTTTCAATGGTATATCGCACTTGTTCGCTACCGGGAGTTATGGTAAATTCCGATTTGGTTTTAAGCTTCTTCTCCGCCACTTGCTTTGCGAGACTGGCAGCGCGTGAAATATCTTCATAACTACTATTGGTGCAGCTACCAATCAGACCCACCTCCACATTGAGGGGCCAGCCATTAGCAGCGGCTACTTCCTTCATTTTGCTTATGGGTGTGGCCAAATCCGGTGTAAAAGGTCCATTAATATGGGGTTCCAGCTCTGAAAGGTTAATCTCAATCACCTGGTCAAAATACGCCTCAGGATTTGCATAGCATTCAGCATCAGCGGTGAGATGCTCTTTTATTCCATTCGCCAAATCGGCAACGGCAGCACGTCCGGTGGCTCTCAAGTAACGCTCCATACTTTCGTCATAACCAAAAGTTGAGGTTGTTGCCCCTATTTCCGCACCCATATTACAAATAGTCCCTTTTCCGGTGCAGCTCATGGCTTCGGCACCTTCACCAAAATATTCAACGATACAACCGGTTCCCCCTTTTACGGTGAGAATACCGGCCACCTTCAGAATCACATCCTTGGGGGCAGTCCAGCCACTGAGTTTACCGGTTAATTTAACCCCAATTAATTTGGGAAATTTCAACTCCCAAGGCAAACCTGCCATTACATCACAGGCATCCGCACCGCCCACGCCAATAGCAACCATACCCAGTCCACCTGCATTTACGGTGTGGCTATCGGTACCAATCATCATTCCACCCGGGAAAGCATAATTTTCCAGCACAACCTGGTGAATAATGCCTGCACCGGGTTTCCAGAAACCAATCCCATATTTATTTGATACCGAGCTCAAGAAATCAAACACCTCTTTGCTCTCATGGTTCGCAAAATCCAAGTCGGTTTCCGCATTCACTTTGGCGTTAATCAAGTGATCGCAGTGCACCGTGGAAGGCACCGCCACCTTGGGACGACCCGCTTGCATAAACTGAAGCAATGCCATTTGGGCAGTAGCATCCTGCATGGCAACACGATCGGGGGCAAAATCCACGTAACTCTTTCCTCTCTCAAATGATTCATCCACATTTCTAGACCATAAATGGCTGTATAGTATTTTTTCAGTGAGTGTTAGCGGCTTACCCAGCATTTTGCGGGCTGCATTTACCCTTTCAGGCATTCTTTCATACACTTTGGCAATGAGGTCAAGGTCGAATAACATGGTTTTGAATTTGGTGGCAAATTTCGGCTTTTTATGTGTGAATTCCCAACACATTTAGCAAGATTGCAACTGCAATTAAAAGTGTATACGAATATGAATCTCTGTCAGATTTGTGCAATAAAACCTATTCCGTTTAAGGGAAACATTGTGTAATATTGTATGGGTCTTTTGTTAAACACAAAAGCAAACCGCCTATGAAAAAAATAATTACCCTGCTGTTTTGCATTGCTGCTTTTACAGCCAACCTGTCTAAAGCCAACCCCACACCCCCTTCAGCCAATTTTAGTGCGGCCCAGTGGTCGGGATGTGCACCATTTACCGCCACATTTTACAATGCATCGTCAGGTGGAGCGGGCACTTATGCCTGGAATTTCGGCGATCCACTGAGTGGCATTTACAACACCAGCACTGCCTGCAGTCCGGTTCATACATTCAATAATCCGGGCACCTATTCGGTTCAGCTTACATTCACCGTGAATGGCAATCCCTACACAGTAACTCATACCGTTACCGTTCACCCTCGTCCCAACCCCACCATAGCCGGTAAAGACACTGTTTGCGATGGCTCCACCGAAAATTACGCCGTTACCGGAACTTCGGGTTCTACCTATTTCTGGACCACTACGGGCGGCATTATCAACGGAGCCACTAACGGCAGCAGTGTCAATGTAAACTGGCCATCGCCGGGTGTGCATACCCTATCCGTAACCGAAACCACCGTTTTTGGATGTTCCAAAACCAAAACCATCAAAGTTCTGGTGGCCAATCAACCCCGACTGGGCAATTTCTGCAATGGCAGAAAAGAAGGCTCTGCCGGAAACCCAAAAGATTCCTCTATCCCCTGTATTTGCCAATATGCGATTCGAGATTTTGAAGCCCTGGACATAAACTTCCAGTTGATGAGCAATGATATCTATTCATTCCAATGGACTGTAATCGGTGGCACCGTCATCAGTGGTCAAGGCACCAATTCTCCTCAAATACAGGCGGGTGCGGGACCAACCATGACCGTCACACTGGTGGTATCAAATCCCTTTGGCTGCACGGATAGTGGAACCTGTGTCTATGATATCTGCCCATCACCCACCGCCTCATTCACCGCAGATACTGCCTGCCTTACCTCCCAAACCAATTTCAATGCACTTGCATCTTCCCTGTATGGGCAGATTACCTCATTTGCATGGAATTTGGGCAATGGAAATATACAAAATAGCAATACCGGAAATTTCGCTTGGACATTTCCCGCGCCCGGTATTTATCCGGTAACCCTAACTGTAACCTATGCAAACGGATGCTCGGATGACACTACCGTGCAAGTGCTTGTGAAACCCGGCAATGCGCCGCCAATTAATTGTGTTGGAACCGTATGTCACAACACCAAGCATTGCTATGGTACGCCGTTCTTCGCGGGTGCCACCTACGCTTGGACGGTTACCGGTGGAATCGCAACCCCAAACGCCAACGGTGACAGTATTTGCGTTTTGTGGGGGAATGGACCCGATGGCAATATTACCCTGAATGTAACGGGTGGCCCTTATCAATGTGGTCGTAACTCTGTGAATGTGCCAATATTTCCCTCAACGTTAAACATTTATGGACCTGATACCGTCTGTGTCGGCGATAATGTAAATTTCAATACCGACATTATCCCCGGCAGTTGCTATTCATGGACTGCCACTACCCCCGGGGGCAACAACGTTAGCGTTACACCTTCCAATAACCCCGGAAATGAAATTAACGGAACATTCTCATCGGCGGGCATTTATACCCTGGAGTTGGATGCGGAAAACCAACTCGTTTGCTGCAAAGGTAAAACCCAGAAAACCATCGTTGTTCAGGATAAAATCAAAATTAATGGCTCCAGAGAACATTGTGAATTCAGCACCATCAGCTACACATCGAGTGTACCCGTTATATGGGGGCCCATTGGTAATGGAACCCTACTGTCCAGCACCACTACCTCCTGCGTTATTCAATGGGGTGCTGCAGATTTGGGCTACATCAGAGCTACTGCAATCTCACCGAATTTGGTCTGCGATAATGACATCACCCTGCCCGTAGTGCTGGTGCCCAGCCCTCCTAACCCGGCCATTAACGGCCCAACCATACTTTGCAAGGGAACACCGGCTATTTATTCCTTCGACTCTTCCGATTTGATCAGTTCCTGTGTGTGGAGCATCTCTCCCTCAACCGGCGTAACCTACACCACCACCTCGGCGAAAACCAAGAATGTGCTGTTTACCCAGCCCGGGAACTACATTATTACGGTGAATTACACCGGGCAGCCCCCCCATTTTTGCACTTCCTCATCGCAATTATCCGTAACGGTAGTAGATACAGCTTGCCCTTCACTCACCGGACCCACATCGGCATGCATCGGACAAACCAGCACGTATAATATCGCATCCAATCCCGGCAACATTTGGCAGTGGAGCGTCATCGGAGGTACCATAGTTTCTCAAACATCCACTAGTTTATCGGTAACATGGAACAACATTAATCAGGGGCAAGTTATTCTACAAAATACAATATGTCCTAAGCTTTGCATCCGCAAGGTAACCATCAATGCCATTCCCACTGGAGCAATTACGCTGGGACCCGCTTACTGCAGTGGTGATTCTATTCGATTATTTGGCCCTCCCGGCTACACCTACAGCTGGAGTGGCCCGACTGGAACCGGAAGCAATCAGCAATTCCTGGCCAACACCCCCGGAATGTACACCCTCATTATTTCTCAGTTTGGATGCAGCACCACGTTGACACAAAATATTGCCCCCATTCCCAGACTACCCAAACCCAACGTAAATGTGGTGTTTAATTGTATGACTGCGCCCAATTTGCCCATTCCCTATCAAATGACGGCCACATACAATCCAAACTGGCAGTATTCTTGGAGCCCACAAACGGCTATCCCCGGAGCATCAGACACCCTTCATCAGCATTATTCTACCGTATCCGGAAGTACCCACACTGTGATTGTTACCAATGAACATGGGTGTAAAGATACCGCCTCAATTACCGTTTCCGGAAGTTGTGTTGTCTATAATCCGGGTAATGGTTGCACCACTCCATGCAATGCAGTGGTAAACCCAACCTACGACCCCTGTACAGGGCAATTCACAGCCAATTTGGTTAGTGGAAGTCCCATTGCCTATTTCTGGAATTTTGGTGATGGCTTTTATAGCAATCAGCAAAACCCTGAGCATTGGTATTACACAACAGGTTCATTCATGGCCACACTTAGCTATTACTGTAATTGCTCTTGGGTTACCGTAAAAGTACCGGTAAATGTCCCCTACATTCTCAGACCCAAATTAAAAGTAACATTCCCTATAAACTGCAACTACAACACCATTCAGCTGAATTATGCACCTACTTCCGTAGTGCTGGGATCCGGGGTTACATGGAACGTTGACTGGGGAGATGGCTCACCCTTATATGTAGGCGGAACCCTGCCCCAGAATCATACGTATAGTTACACAGGAAATACGGATTTCATCATCACCTACACAGTTACTGCTCCCAATCCGCTATGCACAGTGGTAATTAAAGATACTGTTCAAATGAAATACTTCGATGCAGATTTCAGCTTCTGCAATGGTTGTGTGGGCCAACCCGTGCAGCTGGTAGATCAAAGCAGTTCGCCAATACCCATTGTGCAATGGAACTGGAATTTCGGAGATGCAACCACATCCAATCTTCAAAGTCCCTTTCATATTTACAACAACGCCATTACCTATTTTCCTAAACTAGTCATCACCAATCAGCAGGGCTGTAAAGATTCACAGACTTACCCCATTACAATTACCGTATTCAATGCAGGGAGTCTTACGTTTACCAACAATGGTTTACCAGCCACCCCCAGCAGCCCGGGCATTTACCAGATTTGCGAAGGTGATGTATTTGTAAGCACTGCACCCTTCAACAGCAACTGGACCTACAGCTGGAATGATGGCAAAAGCGGTAATACAGACACCATAAAACAATCAGGCCTATACTGGGTGATTGTTGGCAATGGCAATGGCTGCACCGATACGCTTGGACCGTTCCAGGTGATTGTAAACCCCAGACCCAACGCTACCATTCTGGCACCAGACTCAATATGCTCCAATCAATGGACATCCATTTTAGCACTGCAGGGAGTTGGTTATTCCTATGCATGGAGCAGCTCACCGGTAGGGGTTTCCGGAACCGGCTCAACAGCTTGGTGGTCGGGAATTACAGGGCCCGTGAATGTTTACCTGCAAATCACCAACACCCACGGATGCATAGCAAGGGATACAGCGCTGGTAATTGGCGTGGCAGCACCCACCGTTTCTATTAGCAACAGCACATACGCACCTTTGTGCAAAGGCGATTCAGTCCAGATTACGCTTAACATTACAGGGGCATACAACAGCATCGTTTGGAGTACTGGACAAACCGGGGTTACCAGTATCTGGGTTCATCAAAATGGAACTTATAATGTTACGGTAACAAGTCCTTTAGGTTGCATTGTAGATGCCCAGGCCTATGTAAACAATATTTATGAAAGACCGGATATCCGAAATGTACCCAAAGGCTGCTACACCATTTGCTCAACAGCCGCACCGATCAAAGTCTGTGGGCCTTATGCAATTTCAGGCCAACCATTAAGTTATCAGTGGTTTTTGAATAACAGTCCTTTTAGTACAAACCAAAATCTTTCTATTAATACAGGGGGTAATTATCACCTTGAAGTTACCAACATTAACACGAATTGTAAATCCGTATCAGCACCATTCAGTGTTACCTTGGTGCCAGGGCCGGTGGCCAATATTAATAGTCCATCACCCAATCCGACTCTGTGCGTAGGTCAGCAGGCCTGCATCACTGTAACGGTAGATCAGCCGGCATCTGATATTGTGTATACATGGTACGAAGGCAGCAACCTACTCCCCAATACCGGCACATCGCTTACAGTATGCCACCCCGGCGTGTACATTCTGCAGGCATTCAAAAGTGAATGCTGCAAAGCTTTTGATACCATTATCGTAAAAGAAGGCGACTGTTGCTGGGATTCAACCGTGGATTACACGGTCATTCAGGATAGCACCGTTTACACTACAGACCAGGTGTGGGACGGGAAATACTTCGTGGCAGGCAGATTGTTTGTGCGAAACAAGGCAGTGCTGGACATGACCACCATCGATGTAGTATTTGACCGCGATGGAGAAATTATTTTTGAAGACAGCAGCCAGGTTCGAGCCAATAACAGCGTATTCCGCCCCTGTGATTTACATGATGTTTGGGTAGGATTCACCTTTAAAGACTCCAGTTCAGGATTGATACATACCAGTCTTTTCAAAAACGCCAAACATGCCATAGATGTTAATACACAGGGTCCTCAGGGCATTAAAATCACCGACAATACCTTTAGCAACTGTCACATGGGCATTCGCATTTTGAGAGGCGGAAGAAACTGGAATGAAGGCATTACCAAAAACTCATTTGTGATTGATAATTACAATTTCACTGCACCCGGCCTATATCCCAATTTTGATTATTTTGGTTTGATGCTCAATGGCGTACGTATGGAAGAAATTATCAGTCAGAACGATTTCCGTAATTCTGATCGATTCAATCAACCCAATCGCTACTATGGCATCTATGCACTTCGATCCGGCTTTAATGCCAGCGAAAACCGCTTCACCAACATGTACCGCAGTATTGATGCAGCTTTCGGACTAGGGTTTGTCAGTATCGAAAATAACGAAATTGAAAAAACCTCGCAGGGACGCTATGCCAGCGATGTCCAAATCCGTGTGAGTGATCATAAAGAACCCATGCTGATTTTTGGCAATGAACTACGTAATTCCGACAACAAACATACTGGCACGGTAGGCATTTTTGCCGAGAATATGTTTGGATTGAATATCCGCGACAACAACATAAAAGGATTTGATATAGGAATCTGGACAAAACGATTGGAAGGATGCATTGTGAATGAAAACGACATTGACCAAGGCGGCGACATTGGGATTCTGGATTCATTCAGCCGAAAACTGGATATTAACTGCAATGTCATTCGTCTGAAAGATTGTAAAACCGGAATGCTGACCTCTTGCAACAGCGTGGGTATTTACATGCAGGCAGGAAACAACACCAACAACATCTACACCAATTGCATTTTCGATACCCGCCGCGGTATTTTCCTAAGAAGCAACTCCACCGGCATTCCTGTTCCATTTGTAATAAATAACTACTTATATAATTACCTCACCGCCGGTATTAATATTCTTAACCATACAGGCAGCATCGGAAATCCCACACAGCCCGGACGCAATACATTCGTGAGCAATAATTACGCCGGTGGCGCACGCGAAATTACCGCCTTCCCGTTCGGCAGCATCAGTGAAAGCTGCAATTTTGGCGTGCTGGGAAATGGATCAGGTGTTACCACCACAGTGTGTCCAACTAACACTATGCAAAGTTCTACCGCAGCCTGTGGACAGCAAATTAATAATCCAAGGCATAACAGGCAGGACAAATGGGATATCTGTGAAAACTACAGCGGTAAAAATGTACTTTTTGACGTTATCAGCAGCACAGGGGTAGGTGTAGTGAAATTGGATGGACTTAATCCGGGCAAAATTGCGCCTCGAGAATTATTATCTGCCGGACTCTCACTCATACACAATAAACAATATCCGGAGTTCAACGCATTTTTACAAAAAATCAGCGCGGAACAAGCCCTTTCACCATGGCAAATTGATTACCTGAAATCACAGTTAGAAATTCGGAAAGGCAATGTTGACAACGCTCTGCAAATACTGAATACTGCCAATCCGGCTACAGATTTGGATCAAGAAGAACATTGGTTAACCCTGCTGCCCATTAAGAACCTAAACGGCAAACTAACGGTAAGCGATAAACTAAAGCTGACACAAATAGCCCAAAGCAGCAGCCCGTTCGCCAGTGTTGCATACGATATTTTACATGCAGAATCGGGCAATCATGATTATCGGTTTGGTGGATGGTTTATCAACCCGGTTAATGAAAATATGTATCCGTTGCCAGAACAGAATTTCGTGAATGTGATGCCCAATCCCACTGCAAACATGGCCAGTGTTCAATTCGCTCTATCCGGCAACAAAACCCTCATCACACTGCATGACCTGACCGGAAACCTGCTACTGTCTGCAGAACTGCTGCAAGGTGCCGGAGCATACAAACTGGATTTACGCAATCTGTCTGACGGAATCTATCTGGTTGGGGTGACAGACATTGAAAGCGGTGAGAAGAAAGTAACCAAACTGGTGAAACAATAATAATCCACACTGAACGCATAAAAAACGCCCCTCGGGGCGTTTTTTATTAGATACATTTGCCCCATGTCTGACCCACGCATTATTCTTGGCATCGATCCGGGTACCAATTTATTGGGCTATGGCATCATCCGCACAGAGGGTAAAAAGATGGAATTGATTACTGTGGGTGTAGTACGGCTTGCCAAACTGGCAGACCATGGCGAAAAACTCCACCACATTTTTGAGCGTATTTCGGGTTTAATTGATGGTTTTCGCGCCACTGAAGTGGCCATTGAAGCCCCATTCTTCGGAAAAAACGTACAGAGTATGCTTAAACTGGGCAGGGCTCAGGGAGTTTCTATAGCCGCAGCCATCAGCAAAGGGCTGAAAGTATATGAATATGAACCCCGAAAAATCAAACAAAGTATAACCGGGAATGGCAATGCCAGCAAGGAACAGGTAAGCGCCATGTTGCAAAACCTTCTCACCTTCACAGAACAACCTGAAACCAGCGATGCCTCGGATGCGGTGGCGGCCGCAGTTTGTCATTTCTTTCAGTTAAACCCTAAACAATTTGGTGTGAAAAACAATTCAGGCGGTGGTTGGAAACAATTTATTGCCAATAATCCGGATAAAATAAAAAGGGGCTAAATGCCCCTTTGAGATTGCTAAATCGCAATTCGTCGATTCACAATTTAGTAAACTTAATAACCCTTTAATTTGGCTTTGATGTATTCTCTATTCAGGGTGGCAATTACGCTCAGCGGTATCTGCTTGGGACACTCTGCAGAGCAGGCACCGGTATTGGTGCAGGCACCAAAACCTTCTGCATCCATTTGATTTACCATTGCCACCACACGTTTCGACGCTTCGGCCTGCCCTTGCGGCAATAATGCCAGCTGGGTAACTTTAGCTCCCACAAACAGCATGGCACTGGCATTTTTACAAGCGCTTACGCAGGCCCCACATCCAATACAGGTGGCAGCCTCAAACGCCTCGTCGGCAGTTTCTTTGGGAATGAGTGTTGCATTGGCATCCACTGCGTTACCTGTATTTACAGACACATAGCCACCGGAAGCAATGATTCGGTCAAATGCTGAACGATTGACACTCAAATCACGAATCACCGGAAAAGCATTGGATCTCCAGGGTTCAACTACGATGGTATCACCATCGCTGAAACTGCGCATGTGCAACTGACAAGTGGTTACACCGCCCTTAGGTCCGTGTGGCCTACCGTTGATAACCATGCTGCACATTCCACAAATACCTTCCCGACAGTCATGATCGAATGCAACAGGGTCTTTGCCTTCGGTTATCAGTTGCTCGTTCAGCACATCGAACATTTCCAGAAATGACATATCCGGGCTGGCCTGAACCGTGTAATCCTCAAAATGTCCTTCATCTTTGGCATTCTGCTGCCTCCAGACCTTGAGTTTTAAATTCATATTGCTGTTTGACATAATCGTTTTCCTTTATTTATAGCTACGCTGTGCAATTTTAATATTTTCATAAACCAGAGGCTCTTTGTGCAATTCCCAGGCGTTACCCTCTTTGTATTCCCATGCGGAAACGACCTTATAATTCTCGTCATCACGCCTTGCTTCGCCCTCCTCCGTTTGGAACTCCTCGCGAAAATGCCCACCGCAACTTTCATTGCGCTCCAGTGCATCGATACACATCAATTCACCCAGCTCTAGAAAATCAGCTACCCTGCCGGCTTTTTCCAGTTCAGGATTGAATGAATCCATGGTTCCTGGCACTCGAACATCCTTCCAGAATTCATCGCGCAATGCCCTAATTTCGGCAATGGCCTGTTTCAACCCTTCTTCGCTGCGCGACATACCGCATTTATCCCACATAATCAGGCCCAAACGGCGGTGGAAACTCTCCACAGTTTGTGTTCCATTAATAGACAATAATTGCTGTAAACGCTCACGAACTTTGTTTTCTGCAGCCACAAACTCGTCACTATCGGTAGGTATGCTCTTGGTACGAATTTCATTACTCAGATAGGAACCGATGGTGTAAGGAATTACAAAATATCCATCTGCCAGACCCTGCATCAGCGCTGATGCCCCGAGTCTGTTAGCTCCATGGTCAGAGAAATTAGCCTCACCCAGTGCATACAAACCGGGGATATTGGTCATAAGTTCATAATCTACCCATAAGCCACCCATGGTGTAGTGAACAGCCGGATAAATACGCATGGGTACTTCGTATGGATCCTCGTCCGTAATCTGTTTGTACATGTCAAATAGATTTCCGTATTTCTCCTTGGCTACCTCCTGACCCAGTTTCAGCAAGGTTGCCTCATCCGGGTTTTCTATGTTTAAACGGCTAGCTTCTGCACGGCCGTATTTGTTAATCATGTTGTAACGAAAATCCAGATAAACCGCCATTTTGCTTGCGCCAACTCCATAGCCCGCATCACAGCGCTCTTTGGCAGCGCGGCTTGCCACATCGCGAGGAACCAGGTTTCCAAACGCAGGATAACGACGCTCCAGATAATAATCGCGATCTTCCTCAGGAATATCGTTGGGATGTCTGTTATCATCTTTATTCTTGGGAACCCAAATACGACCGTCATTCCTAAGTGATTCGCTCATCAGGGTAAGTTTGCTCTGATAATGACCACTCACAGGAATGCAGGTGGGGTGAATCTGTGTGAAACAGGGGTTACCGAATAAAGCACCGGCCTTGTGTGCTTTCCAGGAAGCCGTCACATTGCTTCCCATGGCATTGGTGCTGAGATAGAATACGTTTCCATAGCCGCCCGTGCACAGCAACACAGCATGGCCGAAATGCCTTTCGAGCTCTCCGGTAATCAGATTGCGGGCAATAATACCTCTTGCTTTCCCGTCAACCACAACCACATCCAGCATTTCGTGGCGGCTGTACATTTTCACATTGCCCAGACCCACCTGTCTTTCCAGGGCCTGATAAGCCCCCAGCAGCAGCTGCTGACCGGTTTGTCCGGCGGCGTAGAATGTACGCTGCACCTGGGTTCCGCCAAACGAACGGTTGCTCAGGGTTCCGCCATATTCACGGGCAAACGGCACGCCTTGGGCCACACACTGATCGATGATTGCGGTTGAAACCTCTGCCAAACGATGCACATTGGCCTCACGGGCGCGATAATCGCCGCCCTTGATGGTATCGTAAAACAATCGGTAAACACTGTCACCATCATTTTGATAGTTCTTCGCCGCATTTATACCGCCCTGCGCGGCAATTGAGTGCGCCCTGCGCGGAGAATCCTGAAAACAGAACGCTTTTACCTTATAGCCCATTTCAGCAAGGGTGGCGGCGGCACTGGAACCGGCAAGCCCTGTTCCCACAACAATAATTTCCAGATTGCGCTTATTGGCAGGATTTACCAGTGGCACAGAACTGCGGTACTGTGTCCACTTCTGTGATAATTCTCCTGCGGGAATTTTGGAGTCGAGTTTGATATTCTTGCTCATGTCTCTCAAATTATTGAATCCAGCCCAAATACATGGCTACAGGCATGGCTGCAAACAGTAGCGATATGACAATGGAAAAAATCTTTCCGGTTGATTGTATGATGGGCGTATATGATTTGTGATTGATACCCAGGGTCTGAAATGCGCTCTGAAACCCGTGAAGCAGGTGATACAGCAGTGAAATACATCCCAAAACGTAAACTACAACCGCAATCGGATTGGCAAATATTTCTATCATTTCCTGAAAGAGGGTTTTCTCTCCGGAAGTAATCACATCCGTAAAACGGCTTGTCACCCAAAAATCTTTTAAATGCACTACCAGAAAAAGCAGCAACAAGGTCCCCAGGATACCCATACTGCGGGAATACCAAGTACTATTGGCACTGCCTGCGCTAACGCTGTAGCGTTTCTTTCGAGCATCGCTATTGAACTTCCACAGATACAAACCCTGAAAAATGTGCAGCAGCAAACCAGCAAACAGCACAAATTCCATGGATCTGATAATCCAGTTGGTACCCATAAAATCAGCAGCCATGTTAAAAGTCTCTCCACCGTCATTGAAGAATATGCAGGCATTTACACCGCAATGTACCAGCAAAAACGAAATGAGAAACAACCCCGTCAAACCCATTAACCACTTTCGGCCGATGGTGGATGTGAATAGAAAAGAGAATAATTTCATGCTTATGTAAGCTAGTTGTTTTCAGATGCAAATTTAACAACTGTCGCTGACGCATCATTGATCATTTACCCACAAACCTTAAAATAGGAGTAGATTTTTTCAATAAGGTTTACACAAATCCTTAATTATCTGTGCAAATTGGCATTGGCTAAATACTTCTGCATGTATTTTCCCAAAATATCGAATTCAATATTTACCGCTTCACCCAGCTTGAGCCGATGTAAGTTGGTGTGTTCCCACGTAAAAGGAATGATAACCACAGAAAACGTATCAATATCACTATCAACGACTGTAAGACTAACGCCATTTACACAAATGCTTCCTTTTTGAACTGTCAAACCCGCATTTGCATCGTGACTGAATGTCAGTTTCCATGAGCCATTGCGGTCTTCAAGTCCTTTCAGAACAGCCTTGTCATCAACGTGCCCCTGAACAATGTGCCCGTCAAATCTGCCATGGGCTGGCATGCATCGCTCCAAATTCACCAGAGTTCCGGGTTTCCATACCGACAAGGTGGTTCTGCTTAGGGTTTCTTCCACTGCGGTGACACAGTATTCAGGATATTGAATGCCGGTAACAGTTAAACAAACCCCATCATGGCTCACACTCTGATCCACATGCAATTCAGCCGTAAAAGGGCTTTCCAAATAAAAATGAATATTGCTGCCGTCTTTTTCTGTACGAAGTACTTTTCCTATGCCCTCAACTATACCGGTAAACATGCGGACAAAGTTCGTGAAAATATTATAAACAACTGACACAATGACACATTCAGGTGTTTGGCAAACCGTTTGAGGATAGGTGGACAAATGATTGACGAAACGCCAAACAGCGAAACTGAAAATTCTGCAGAAGAGCTACCAACTAAAGAAAACACGGTTGAGAAGGAAAAGGAAGGCGCTGAAACTGCCGAACCTAAAACTCTCGAACAATTATTGGCAGAGGAAAAAGACAAATACCTAAGGTTGTACAGCGAATTTGAAAATTATAGGCGTCGTACAACCAAGGAGCGCTTTGAGTTGTTGCAAACTGCCGGAAAAGATGTCATATTATCCCTACTGGAGGTGGTAGATGACTTTGAACGTGCGCTGAAAATTCTAGACAATGCTGAAGGGGAAGTTAAAACAAAACTGGAAGGTTTCGAACTCATTTATAAAAAACTTACCTCACAGCTTGATAGCCGTGGCGTGAAGCCCATGGATTGCAAAGGAAAACCATTCGATGTAGAATTCCATGAGGCCATCACACGATTCCCTGCTCCCAGTGAAGCAGAAAAAGGCATGGTGATGGACGAAGTAGAAAAAGGTTACCTATTAAACGGGCATGTGCTTAGATTTGCCAAAGTGGTAGTAGGAGAATAAACCATGGCAAAACGCGATTACTATGACATTTTAGGTGTTTCACGGAATGCAAGTGCGGATGAAATCAAAAAGGCATACCGTAAACTTGCCATTAAATACCATCCCGACAAAAATCCGGATGATAAAGACGCTGAGGAAAAATTTAAAGAAGCGGCTGAAGCATATGATGCACTGAGCAATCCTGAGAAAAAACAGCGCTACGATCAGTTTGGCCATGCCGGTATGGGCGGAGCCGGTGGTGGCGGTGGTTTCAACATGGATGATATCTTCAGTCAGTTTGGCGACATTTTCGGCGATAATGACTTTTTTGGTTCATTTTTTGGCGGACAAGGCGGTAGACGTGGTGGCCCCAGAAGACAACCCGGCAGCAATATCCGCATCCGTATAAAACTCACTTTGGCTGAAATGCGCCATGGGGTTGAGAAAAAAGTAAAATTCCGTCGCATGATCGAGGCGGAAGGGGTACAATACAGCGATTGTAAAAATTGTGGCGGTTCCGGTAGTGTTCGCAAAATTACCAATACTTTTCTGGGACAAATGGCCACAACCGCCCCTTGCCAGGTTTGTCAGGGCATGGGCAGAACCATCACATCCAAACCCCGTGAAGCCAATGAGCAAGGACTCGTAGGACAGGAATTTGAAACTACCATCAAAATTCCCGGAGGTGTAGCCGAAGGCATGCAGCTAAGTGTTAATGGCCAAGGGAATGCCGGCCCTGGAGGCGGCCCTGCCGGTGATTTAATTGTGCTGATTGAACAAATTGAGCACGAAGAACTGCAGCGCGATGGCAACAACATTATTTACACCCTGTGGCTATCCTTCCCGGAAGCGGCAATGGGCGCATCGGTGGAAGTGCCCACGCTGGATGGTGCAGCTAAAATTAAAATTGACAGCGGAACACAGCCCGGAAAAGTTTTGCGCCTGAAAGGGAAAGGATTCCCTGACCTAAATGGGTACGGCACAGGCGATCAGCTTATACATGTGCAGGTATATGTACCCACCAAACTCAGTTCTGAAGAAAAAGAACAGTTGCTAAAACTGCAAGACAGCAAAAACTTCAAACCCGAGGAAAAAGACAAATCCTTTTTCGATAGGATGAAGGATATGTTCTAAGAGTAGCTGATTAAGCTATTCCCAGTTTTGTTTTAAGTCCTTTGTTAAGTTCTTCCAGAAAATCTTCCGTGTGAAGATACTGACCATCGGTTACTTTATCTCCGTATATGCAAACAGCCAGGTCCTTGGTCATTTTACCGCTTTCTACGGTTTCAATGCATACTTGTTCCAGGGTATTACAAAAATCAATTAGTGCCTGATTGCCATCCAACTTACCGCGGTGCTCCAAACCACGGGTCCAGGCAAAAATGCTGGCAATGGGATTGGTACTGGTTTTTTTCCCTTGCTGGTGCATCCTAAAATGGCGTGTAACCGTTCCATGGGCCGCCTCTGCTTCTACGGTTTTTCCATCAGGCGTAATCAACACGCTGGTCATTAGTCCAAGCGAACCAAACCCCTGAGCAACCGTATCGCTCTGTACATCGCCGTCGTAGTTTTTACACGCCCACACAAAATTACCATTCCACTTCAGCGCACTGGCCACCATGTCATCAATCAGGCGATGCTCGTAGGTAATGCCTTTGGCATCCATAGCAGACTTAAACTCAGACTGGTAGATATTCTCAAAAATATCCTTAAAACGACCATCATATTTTTTCAGAATGGTATTTTTGGTACTTAGGTACAAAGGCCAACCCTTGGCGATGGCCATATTGAAGCAGCTGCGGGCGAATCCGGCAATACTCTCATCGGTATTATACATGGCCAATGCAACGCCATCTCCTTTGAAATTGTAGACTTCAAACTCCTGCACGGTTCCGTCTTCACCCTCAAACTTCACGGTCAGTTTGCCTTTGCCTTTGGTAACGAAATCAGTAGCACGGTACTGATCACCAAAAGCATGACGACCAATGCAGATTGGCGCTGTCCAGTTGGGCACCAGACGGGGTACATTGCTGCAAACGATGGGCTCACGAAAAACCGTTCCATCTAAAATATTACGGATGGTTCCGTTGGGGCTCTTCCACATTTGCTTTAGGTTAAATTCCTTGACACGGGCCTCATCGGGGGTAATGGTGGCACACTTGATTCCTACGTTATATTTTTTAATAGCTTCTGCGGCTTCTACAGTCACCTTGTCATCGGTAGCATCGCGGTTTTCCATGCCTAAATCATAATACTTAATATCTATATCCAGATAGGGCAAAATGAGCTTATCTTTGATAAAATGCCAGATAATTCGGGTCATTTCATCCCCATCGAGTTCTACTACAGGATTTGCAACTTTTATCTTACTCATAATAAGCCGCGAATATAGCCCTTTTGAATGTTTTATTGCTGCGAAAATTAGCCTTTCAGCAAGGAAATCATCGGAAAATGGGTCAATGATTTTTTGAAAGCATCCAGTCGGCTTCGGCGCATGGTCACCACAATTTGAACTTTATCCTGATAATCTCTCATTCTGATTCCGGCTTCAAACTTCTCAGCGAGCCGGTAAATATCTTGCTCATGTTCGAAAGCACAGCCCAACAACACCTCATCCTCCACAAATCTGCCCACTTTACCTGCCAGCGACAAAGCAACCTGTGCTGTTTCCCCATAAGCTTTAATCAATCCGGGGATGCCCAACTGGGTTCCGCCGTAGTATCGGACCACAATCACAAGCACATTAGTGAGACCTGCTGATACAATGGCCCTGAGAATGGGTCTTCCTGCGGTGTTGGACGGTTCGCCATCATCCGTGCTGCGCTGATAGGACTGATCGGGATGCATAACCACTGCAAAGCAATGGTGGGTTGCATCCGGGTATTGCTGTTTGATTGCATGCAATTTATTTTTGTATTCCAACTCAGTGCGGACGGGGAACACAAATCCTAGAAAACGGCTTCCTCGCTCCCTTACAGAAGATTCTGCACTTCCTGCAGGTTCAAAATATTCATCCGAAAAAAGCATGGATATTCATAAAAAATACGGCAAGCGCTGCCAGCAATAATCCAACATATCCTGCCTTGCTAATCTTTTCTTTGAAAAACAGAATGGAAATGATCGTACTCACCCATACCACGCCAATATTATTGACCGCAAAAAACCATGCGGTATGGCCTTTGTAAGCGCCAATGGCTCCAAACATGGCAATCAGTGAAGCATAATTTACGCATCCCAAAACGATTCCGCCCAGTAATTCACGGTAGCCGGGTATGTTACCCCGACGCAGTAACATCAGCGTTAGTCCTATTATGCCGGCACCGCCAAACACCACGGTACTCATGGTGTAATCATCTACCTCAGCACCAAAATGGTGTTTCACCAGATTTAAGCCCGTATCCACCATGCCCGAACCAATGAATACAAGCAGCAACACCCAAAGCCCTCGCATTCCATTACCCTCATTATTGAGGGGGCGCATCAAATACACGCTAAATATTGACAGTATCATTCCCAGGATGATGAAAAGACCGGGAGATTCCTTTAGCAAAAGCATACTCACTGCTGCCGGAATAACCACGCTCATTTTTGCCGCTACCGATGTAGCACCTGCCCCGGCTAACCCGGTTCCCAAACCCATGAGGTAAAATGCCGATATAAAAAGCAATCCCATCACTGCCACAAAAGGAAACCAATGTTGTACCCACACCACCTGCGATACAATGTTGTGTTTTCCCAACAATACATTCCCCAAAATAAAACAGGTTATGTAATTAACCACGATGGCCGGAAACACCCGAATTTCAAATCGTGCAAAAAACTTAAAAATCACCATCAAAGCAGCACTGCTCAAAACACTAAAAATCAGCCACATAACAGTTCTCCCTTTCCGTAATATTCAATAAAATCCGTGGATGTTTCATCTGTTTTAAACATGTTCATATTGATTTTGGGGGCTTCAACCCCTTTTCCAATACGTATATTTTTACTTCTAATAATACGTACTTCATCAAAAAAACCGCTATCAATGAATCGTTTCAGGGTATCAGCACCGCCTTCTACCAGCACTGACAGTAATTTTTTATTGTACAATATCTCCAAAACATCAGCCACAACAAAGTCTCGCGTCATTTTTATCCACTCAAAATTTCCTTCTTTTTTTTCCGAATGGGTATTCAAAATCAACGTTTGAATATCACCGGTTAATTGTGGTGAACGCAAATTGGGGTCAAGCACAATACGAACCGGATTTTTGCCGGGAGCAAGCCTTGTATCCAAGATGGGTTTATCCATAATCGCTGTCGTTGCCCCAACCAATACCGCATCCTCTTGTCCACGCCATTGATGCAGTATTATTCTTGCTTCCTCACCGCTAATCTGCAGTCGTTCCCGGTTTTCCGGCGCCATGAAACCATCGGCGGTGCATGCCCATTTTAAAATAACGTGAGGTCTTTTTTCCTTATGGTAGGTCATGAAGCGCCTGTTCAGCGCATCACATTCATCCTGCAGAACGCCGGATTCCACTGCAATGCCGGCCGCTTTCAGTCGCTGAATGCCGCGCCCGTTTACCAGGGGATTGGGATCGGCACTGCCCACCACCACTTTACCGATGCCCTTTTCTACCAGCAAATCTGCGCAGGGCGGGGTTTTACCATGGTGAGAACAAGGTTCAAGATTCACATACAATGTACATTCGCTCAATGGTAGTTCATTTGGCAAAGCCCTCAGTGCATTGGGTTCGGCATGTGGACCACCATGTTGCTGATGCCATCCTTCCGCCACTATTTGCTGCTGATAGACCACCACCGCTCCAACCATGGGATTAGGCGAAACATGCCCTAACCCCTTTGAGGCCAATTCAAGGCATCGGCGCATGTAAACCTCATGTTCACTCACAGTTTGCGAAGTTATTGCGTATTTTTGCTCCTGTGAAAAGGGTTATCAACAAGGTGAAAAATCAGGCCCTCACCCGACTTTTTCTTGAGTTCTACGGGAAACTGGCGGCAGGAGGCGCACTGCTGGTAATATGTGCAGTTGCTTCAATGATACTGGCTAATTCCGGCATGGCATCGGCATGGTTAAATTTTTGGCATACCCAAATTAATCCGCACCTACCTGGCTTGCACGCACACAGTCTCACCCACTGGATAAACGACGGGCTGATGACCATTTTCTTTCTGCTGGTTGGGCTGGAAATAGAGCGTGAGCTGCTTACCGGGGAACTTAGCGACAGACGGACGGCGATGTTGCCCGTTATGGCTGCCATAGGGGGCATGTTGGTGCCGGCCTTTGTCTTTTTGGCTGTCAATATAAACCATTCTGAATTATGGCGTGGTGCAGGCATACCTACCGCTACAGACATTGCTTTTGCTATGGCGATCATGTCGGCGCTGGGCAATCGGGTCCCGGCATCACTTAAAATATTTCTCACAGCATTGGCAATTATTGATGACCTAGGTGCCATTCTTGTTATTGCCATCTTCTACGGGGATGGCGTGCAGTGGGCATGGCTTGCATCAGCGCTGGGTATTTTTGGCATGTTACTACTTAGCAGACGTGGCGGTATAAAAACACTTTGGGTGTATTTGCCAGCCGGGTTTATGTTATGGTATTGCATGATGCAAAGTGGAATACACGCTACCATTTCTGGTGTTTTACTGGCTTTTGCTATACCTTTTGGGAAAAAAGAATCGGAAAATTCGCCATCTTCATACCTTATGGACAAACTTCATGAGCCGGTTGCTTGGCTAATACTTCCCATTTTTGCGTTAGCCAACACAGCCATACCGCTGCATACAGACCTGCTAGAATCACTGACAGGAACACTACCTATTGGCATAGCCGCCGGCTTGATGCTTGGAAAACCACTGGGTATTTATCTGGCTTCGGTTATATCAGTAAAAATAAATATTGCACGCATTCCTTCAGGAAGTAATTTCAGGCATATTATCGGTGCCGGCCTTTTGGGAGGAATTGGTTTTACCATGGCGATGTTTGTGAGTAACCTGGCTTTTGACGATGCTTCGAAAATAGAATTGAGTAAGCTGGCAGTGCTGATTAGCAGTGTCATTGCAGCTTTGTTAGGTTATATTTTACTGAGGATGATACCCAGACAATAATTTTTTTAAGGAAACATTTGACAAATACATTGCAAATAGTATTTTTGCAGTCCCATTCGCAGGAATGGAGAACAAACGTTCTAACGGATCGGTAGCCCCGATTCTTTGCTCGGTAGAGCTTAAAGAATCGAGGGTCCTCGAAAATCCAGCAAATCAATGATTGGCAGATTTTCGGTAGTTCAGCTGGTTTCCCGATAGCTATCGGGAGCCGCCTGTCACGGGAACAAAACCTAAAGACAGTAAAAAATAAAAATATATGAAAGTTCTAACGGATCGGTAGTTCAGCTGGTTAGAATGCCGCCCTGTCACGGCGGAGGTCGCGGGTTCGAGCCCCGTCCGGTCCGCAATCAAAAGCCCCGATTTAGGGGCTTTTTTTATTGAAGACGCTATCCGAAGTCACCCGACTTGGTACAGCCTCTTTATTCCCCCATTTTTCGTATATTTGTATTTCTATGCTGGCACCCTTCATCATCGTTCTGCTGATTATGCTTTCAGACCGCAGCAAAGCCAGCTGACACTACCATTGGCATATTTTGCCTATTTTCGTACCCCATTCATGAAAAAAATCATCGCAGGTATTTTCGCCATTTCGCTTTCAGGCATTGCAACCGCTCAGCACAACGACCTACTCTGCTACCATGCCGATCCCGGTAGACATGAACGCAACCGAAATGTAGACATCATTCACATGAAACTCAATGTCGCTTTTCAACCGGCACAAAGCACTGTAATGGGTACCGTCACCCACCAGTTTCGCTGCCTGCAGGATAATGTGGATACCATCTTCCTCGACGCACCCGGCATTACCGCCGATAGCGTTTGGCTAAATGGCAAATCCATCAGCTTCCGTTACAACGCCGCCGGACTGATTTGCAATACCAACCTCAAACAGGCCTACAATGTACAGCATAACCTGAAAATTAAATATACCGCCAAACCTAAAAAAGGCATCTATTTCATCGGCTGGAACGTACCAGAAATTGACGACCCGGTTCACCAAACCAGACGCCAGATTTGGACCCAGGGACAAGGTATTGACAACCGCCACTGGATTCCCATGATCGACGACCGAGGCGATAAATTCGTTACCGAAGTACAGGTAAACTTTGACAAAGAATACAATGTACTTTCAAACGGTCAGTTGCTTTCCAACAAAGAAAATAAAGACAAAAAAACACGCACCTGGCACTATAAAATCAACAACCGTCACGCAGGGTACCTGCTGATGCTGGCCATAGACAAATACGCCATCAAAAAAACCACCACCAAGCGCGGAACACCCATACAATTTTGGTACTATCCCGAACATCCGGAAAGATTGGAGCCATCCAGCTTATACAGCGAACGCATCATTGAATTTCTGGAAGACGAAACGGGCGTAAAATATCCATGGGGCAGCTACAGTCAGGTGATGATTCAGGATTTCCTGTATGGCGCTATGGAAAATACCGGAGCTACTACCTTCGGTGATTTCTTTTGGGTGGACAACCGCGCATTCCTCGACAGAAACTATGTAACAGTAAACGCCCACGAAGCCACCCACCAGTGGTTCGGAGACCTTATCACCGCCCGCAACGACGCCGATCACTGGCTGCAGGAAAGTTTTGCTACCTATTACCCCGGTTTGTTTGTGGGCTCTGTATATGGACCCGATGAATCGGCTTGGTATTTCCGTGGCAACATGAATGGGGCCATTGCCGCCGGAGAAAAAAACAGTCTGCCTGTGCGCAATAGTGAGGCCGGCAGCGCGCGTCATTATCCCAAAGGTGCCTCAGTACTGCACATGCTACAACACGTGATGGGCCGTGACAATTTCCGTCGCGGAATTAAGCTATACCTTGACCGACATGCATTTGACGGCGTAATGACCGTGGACCTGGAAAAAGCCATGATTGATGCTACCGGCATGAACATGGACTGGTTCTTTGACCAGTGGATTTACCGCGGTGGTGAGCCTCATTACAAGGTATCAAGGCAATCCGTAACCGCAGGTACCGAATTTACCGTGGAACAAATCCATAAAATGGAACCCACCGTGGGCGCATTCCGCATGCCTGTTGATTTTGCTGTTTATTATACAGACGGCAGTGTTTCACGCCTTACCTTCAATATTGATAAGGTCTTTCAAAAAGTTATAGTACCTAACCTAGGCAACAAAACAGTTGCATTTACCTTGTTCGACGAAGGCAGCCATATCCTTAAAAAACTCACTTTTGAAAAATCTGCCGAGGAATGCCTGAAACAATTTTTGGGTGCCCGCGACATGCTGGACCGTTACGATGCATTGCTTGCGCTCTCCAAAGTTCCTTTCGAAAAGAAAAAAGATGCACTATCCACTGCATTTGCAAAAGAAACCCATAAATCTATTCGCGCAGAAATCGCCAAACAGTGGTTGCAAAACAATGAAGACCTAATCTTTGCCAATCAGGCCATTAAAGTACGGCAAACAGAAGTGCGCAGAGCCGTCATTGAAGGTTTGACAGTGAATGACAACACGTTGGCCATTTTTGAAACAGCCCTGAAAGACAGTAGCTACTTTATCATCGAAGCGGCGCTGCTGAAATTGTGGGAATCCATGCCCGATGAGAGCAAAAGAACTCGTTATCTGCAGGCCATTACAGGGGTTGATGGATATACCAATAACTTAAAAATACGCTACCTGGAACTAAGTACCGAAGTGTTCCCCGATATGAAAGGCAACGCCATCATGATTCTCACCGATTTTTGCAGCGACAAATACGAATTCAGAACACGTATTTTGGCGATGCAGGCATTGCAAAGACTCAATGTTTGCAACGATGCTGTAGTTAAAAATCTGTATGCCTGTATCCTGAATTTCAACTCCAGACTGGCCGGTCCCGCCAAAGATGTTTTACAATATTTCAAACAGCAAACAGCTTATCAAAAAATAATGAAGCGCATGCTGGAAACGGGTGGATATACTGCCGAACAAAAAAGAAGCATTAAACTGACTGTAGGTTTGTAAATATGGCATACACTTTGTATCTTTACTGATATGAAGTTCCTGAAACCCATTTTGTTCTCGTTGCTCCTGAGTGCAGTTATCACTGCCAACGCAGGCGATATCCGAATGGGCATCACACCCAATCCTGCCAACCAACAAACCATTATTAGGATTGAGGGAATTCAGACTATGGAAACACATCACCCTGAAATTTTCACATTATTGGGTGAAAAAGTATCAGATGCACAATGGCGCCGTGAGGGGAATAATTTTATTTTCAATACCGCTTCTATTCCCGATGGCATGTATCTGGTTAAATTCAGCACCGGCAATCAGTCTATCGTAAAGCGCCTAAAAATCCAACACCTGTAATCATTACAGGCAAGTTTCAACAACATTTTTTCATTAATTTATTCTCAAATCTTTTTAAGTTTGAGAGATATTGCATTATTTAGCGTTTTATTTAGTACAAAAAGCATGATGAGGTTCGAAAAGACCAAGGTACAAACTCCTTCAAATCTGACAAATCACCCCACTTTTGGTTGGATTCTGACAATTGGCATAGCAATCAGTATAACGCTTTCCGCATGTGGAGGCGCAAGCTACAAGGAAGCCATGAAGCTTTATGGACAAGGATATTATGGGCAGGCAGCCGATATGTTCGAAGCCGTATCCAAAAAAGCCAAAGACAAAAACCAGAAAAAAGATGCTATTTTCTATGCAGCAGAAGCCTATCGCTTGAACAATAATTACGAAAAGGCAAACCGTCTGTACGAAAAGGTGCTGAAAACCGACCCCAAAAACACACGGGCGTTACTCATGCGTGCCAATATGCTGAAGAAGATGGAAAAATACCGCGAAGCTTCTCAGGCATACACCACATACCTTCAGGAAGTTCCCGGTGACAGCGTTGCTGAAAACAAAAAGGCCGGCGCCGAACTGGCGCTGCGTTGGACTCCGGACAGCTCTCGTTTTGTGGTTGAAAACTTCAAACCGGCAAACACCAAGGAAAACGACTGGGCTCCAATGATTGCCAGCAAGAAGGATAACCTGCTTTTCTTCTCCTCTGACCGTGAAGGCGGTAAAAGCAAACGCATTTATGCCGGTACCATGAATTTCTGGAGCGACATCTGGTATGTGGAGAAGACCGGTAAAAAGAACAAAGAAAAATGGGGTGCTCCTGTTTTTGTTGAAAAAGCCAGCACCAAGTATAACGAAGGGGGCATTACTTTTGATTCACGCTATAGCGCTATGTACATGACCCAGTGTGGCGGTTTTGACGGGAAAGCGGAAAAATGCGCCATCTACCAAATGAAAAAAGTAGGGAAAGACTGGGAAATGGGCGATCCACTGGATTTCTGCAAAGCCGATACTGCTCACAGCTATGGCCATCCCTCCCTCTCACCCGATGGAACCAAAATGTATTTTGCCAGCGATCGCAATGGTGGTTTCGGTGGATTTGATATCTGGGTGGTTAGCTACAGCAAGCGCTCAAAATCTTGGGGTGAACCGGTTAACCTGGGTCCCATGATCAATACTGCAGGAAATGAATATTTCCCTTACCTCAATGACCATAACAATCAGCTGTATTGGTCTTCAGACGGGTTACCCGGTCTGGGAGGTCTAGACCTCTTTACCGCCATACCCACCGATGAGGTTTCTGTTTGGAAAGAAGTGGAAAACCTACGTGAACCTCTCAATAGCGGTGGTGATGATTTTGGCATTACCTTCCTTAATAACAATTCTGAAGAGGGTTATTTTACCAGTAACCGCGGTGACCGCAAAAACAACGACGATATCTACCACTTCACCATCAAGCCGCTGGTAATTACCATTCGCGGTGTGGTGACAGATTGTAATACCAAAAAAGTACTTCCCAATGCAACTGTCTATATTACCAATGATAAAGACACGTCAAAATTCGTTTTGAAAGCCGATGCGATGGGCGGTTATTTTCAAACGCTAAAGGCCAATTATAATTATACATTGCAGGCCAAATACCCTGAAGAATATTACTTCGATGGTGCTCCGGTTGACCGCACTACCAAAGGAATTAAATTCTCAACAGAACTCATTCAGGATTTTTGTTTGAAAAATCCGCTTGATGAAATCATTACACTGCCCATTTTCTACGATCTGGACTCTGCCCGAATTCGCCCGGACGCCATGCGCGTATTGGACACATTTGCCAGAAACGTATTGGCAAAATATCCGAAACTTAACGTAGAACTTGGTTCTCACACCGACTGCCGTGCCAGCACAGAGTACAACGAAAGACTTGCAGGAAGACGCGCTGACAGTGCCGTATCCTACCTGGTCCGCATGCACAAGGTTGACCCAAAACGCATAACAGCGAAGGGTTATGGTGAGACTAAACTTACCAACGACTGTAAGTGCGAAGGTTCAGAGGTAACCGGCATGACACCTTACTACGATTTCGTAGATTCTACCGGTGTTCGTAAAAAGACACGCAAAGCAGTTATTACCAAAGATGACAAAGGGAATGTGATAAAAATGGAATACCAAGATTATTTGCCTCAGGAAATAAAGGTTCAGGCGGGTAAATATTATGTATTGTGCGATGAATTCCAGCACCAGCAAAACCGTCGTACCACAGTACTTTTCTCGCGCGAAGGGCTCTCTTCCCGTGTGAAAGTTGACACTAAAATTGATGGCAACAACACCAATGGACCCGGAGCAGATAAAGCCAATCCTGCCAAACCCAACACGCCTGCCAAACCTGCTATAGACGAAACCAATGCAGTGAAAGTTCGCATTTTCAAGCAAGGCAACAGCAATATGGTAGCCGCTATGGTTCAGGATATGGAAAGTGTGCAGTTTGCCTTTGATATGATGGGTAAATTAACCGCTGTGCCGGCTGAGGTAGCTGCCCAATGGATGAAATCCAAAATCATCAACAAAGGAATGTTTTTGGAAGGTGAGAAAATAAGAGCCGGTGATGTTAAACTTCCCAGCAATAAATTCGAGGTTCCAAAAATTACCATTGGCACTTATGTGGTTGAGAAAGTTCAGTTTACCATTTCTGATAAAGTTGAACAACCTACACTGGGTAAAAGCTTCTTCAAGCCCTTCAAAACAGAATCCTACAAAACAGACACTGAGCTGGTATTGATTCCCAAAAAGGCACCGAAAAAGCCAAAACCAGCACCCACAGGTGGAACAAAGTAATCCTTGACTAATATGCAACAAAAAAGGCCGCGATGCGGCCTTTTTTTATACGATTCAATGAATCAAATTACAGCTTGTCGGATTTTAAGCAATTTTTGCAATAAGGTTTCAAGCTTATCCAGGGGCAGCATGTTTGCACCATCACTTTTAGCCACCGCAGGATTCGGGTGCGTCTCGATAAACAATCCATCAGCACCCACTGCAATGGCAGCTTTAGCAATGGTTTCAATTAACTGGGGCTTTCCACCGGTCACTCCACTCTCTTGATTGGGTTGCTGCAAACTGTGCGTAACATCCATGACCACAGGAACGCCCATGGCGGCCATTTCAGGAATATTGCGAAAGTCGACCACCAGATCGGTGTAGCCGAAGGTATTGCCACGGTCTGTAAAAATTACTTGGTTGTTGCCACTGTCCACACACTTGTTAAGCGCATGTTTCATGGCACCTGCGGCCGCAAATTGTCCTTTTTTTATGTTGATGTACTTACCTGTTTTAGCCGCTGCCACCAGCAATTCTGTTTGCCGAAACAGGAAAGCCGGTATCTGAAGCACATCCACGTATGCGGCGGCAATTTCAGCTTCATTTGATTCGTGAATATCCGTTACTGTGGGAATACCAAAAGTTCGACCCACCTCGGCCAGTATTTCCAGGGCGGGTATGTCACCAATGCCCGTAAATGAATCTATTCGAGAGCGATTGGCTTTGCGATAAGACCCTTTAAAAATGAGCGGAATCCGGTAGGTATTGGACAAAGCAACCAGTTTTTCGGCAATCTGAAAAGCCATTTCACGGCCTTCAATGGCGCAAGGGCCCGCCATTAGAAAAAAATTACCTGAATCAGTGTGCTTTAAACCGGGTATACTGGGTAGTGGCATGCTACAAAGTTACACCCTACTTTCCAAACCACATCAGTTGCTGTAAAAGCTATAACTGCTGCGGTTCCCATTGCGGTCCATTCCTTCAATACGGATGCGTCCTGAGGTGGTTTCCATAACACTGATGAGCTCTTCTGCCTCTGAATAGCTACGCCCGTTGAATTGCAATATGATAAAACCATCCCTTAGGCCCATGCGTGAAATATATCCACCCTGTACAATATTGACCAGCCGTATTCCCGAAGAAACCTTGTACCTGGCCAAATCACCGGCACTCAATGGCTGAAAATCGGCACCCAGTACCTTACTGTTTACCGCTCCCTTTAGGGCAAGCGCCCTGTTATCTTCTTTACTAATGAGCTTAAAGGAAACTGTTTTTTCCTCACCGTTTTTCCATAATACCAAACGTGCTTCATCGCCGGGCCTGAGGTACGAGAGATATTCGTCATACAATGCCTTGGAAGTAGTAGCATACCCGTTCACCGACAGTATAATATCCCCTTTCCGTATACCTGCATTCCAGGCGGGGCCATCCTCCAGTATTTCGCGCACTTCCACGGCCTCTTGAATGAGTTTGGCTGATGCGGATTTAGCAGCGTTAAGGTCTATAACTTCCATACCGGGTAGCGCACGTTTCACCACACCAAATTCCACCAGATCCTTCACAATTTTCTTCACAATATTCACAGGAATGGCAAAACCGTAGCCCGTATAACTACCCGTATTACTTTGTATGGCGGTATTGATGCCTACCAGCTGACCGGCAGTGTTAACAAGGGCTCCACCGGAATTACCGGGATTGATTGCTGCATCGGTCTGAATAAAACTTTCAATGGGAAACTGGTTTTGAACGATATTGATATTGCGGCCTTTTGCACTCACAATACCCGCAGTAACGGTACTGGTAAGGTTAAACGGATTACCCACCGCAAGCACCCAATCTCCCACTTGCACATCGTCGCTGTTCGACATGACAATGGCCGGAAGATTGTCTGCCTCTATTTTCAACAAAGCAAGATCGGCGCCGGGCTCCGTGCCAACTACCCTGGCAGTATATTCCTGCTTTTGTTTATTCAGCACCACGGTAATCTTGTTTGCGTTTGCTATCACATGGTTGTTGGTCACTATGTATCCATCCTTGCTCACAATAACGCCACTGCCGGTGGAAGTAGCTTCCCCGCGGCTGCCAAACGGATCAAAATCCCAGAACCAGCCAAAGGGGCTTTGCATTTGAACGGTGCTCTGCGTCTTGATAAACACCACGGAGGGTGTGCTAATGGAAGAAGCTTTTACAAAACCGTTGGGCATTTCTGCCAAATTGACATTGCGGTAGGCCCCGGCATTCGGTGACTGAAATTGGGTAACTTCCTGAGGAAGACTCCTACTCATGTAAAGCCAGGCACCCATAAAGCCGCATATTAAGGGCAGAATTGCAGAGAAAGCAATCGTTTTATATGTAGATTTTTTCATGCTTATGTCCTCTAAATAAGTTCATATTATTAAAGCAAAAAATGTGCCTATTGATGCGTGATTGATTACATTTGCATCACATGCGATTTAGGATTCTTTCTATAGCGTTATTGATTTCGGCATTTTTCACACAATGCAACCGTGAATGCAGAAATTTGGCCAATACCGAATCCGGTGGAATCATTAAGGCCTATGATTTTGGGGATTGTTTTCTTTATACCAGCTTAGACAGTCAGGTGGTGATAGATGACGCAGGAAAATGGACCGCTTTCAAGCAAAAATACCTTAAGTTTTGCGATACACTAAAACTCGAGAACATAGACTTCACAAGTCACATGCTTGTAAGTTACAAACTCAAAACCTATGCTTGCAATGTGGCGTTTCACCGCAAGCTAATAATTGACGACAGTACCAAAACCTACACTTACTACATAGAGCAGCAGCTCTGCAGGGGCTGTAATTCAGAACTTACCAGTCCTAACTGGGTAATCATGCCTAAATTACCGATAGGATATACCATGAAGTTTACCAATAAGGTTCGGTAAATTCTAAGATGGCTAATATTAGGGCCAAACTATTGTTGCGTCCCCTAATAAAAACATAAAGCTGATACTTCAAGCGGCCTAATTAACCCCTCATATCCCGAATAACTTCATGTTATCACGGTTATATTTAATACAGTTATGAGAAAACGATTTAGGATGTTTTGAGAATGTTAGTTGTATTAGCAAAATCAATCATCACTTTTATAATCATACAATTCCTTGCCATCTTCACTATATACATAACGCTTTCGGCTGCCTTCCTTCTCCCTTACAATAAATCTATTTTTACCCTCATAGAACCAGATTCTGTTTTTGATAGCAGGAATAATGCTATTACCACGAGAATCGATTACCCCATAAAGACCATTGCTTACAACCAGAGCTCTTTGTGGGTTGTTAGGATTTAGATATAAGGACGAGTATCTAGGAGAAACAAGACTGCTATTTGCAATATCATATAAACCAAAATATAAACCTTGCTGCAAAACAAACATTCCCAATTTTTCATTATATTCTACAGAACTAAAACCCTCTGAAGAGATTAAAGAACCATCTGCATTGGCCAGTTTAGGTTTAACTCCCTTTAAAAGAATAATACTATTAGATCCTGCAGTGTATTTTTTTATCTCTGTAAAACTTTCATTATATGGGTCACTGATGGTGGAAGTAAGCTTTTTAAGTCTCCAACTATATCCGGTTTTGAATGCCACCAAAAACGGTCTCCAACTAATAACTTCATATTCATCATAGGTAGGTTTTTCAACAATATTTCCTTCAAAATCCATTATGCCAATTTTTGAATCTTTCTTAAATACCATTAAATAATCTCCGTAAGCTAAAAAACTCTCTACATTTTCACCTTTCTTATTTCCTTTGTAATCTGACAAATACCAAATATTTGATTTTTTCAACAAGAGTGAAACTGAGGAAAGTTTGCGTATATCCGAGTATTCAACAGGAAGAAGTAATTTATTTTCATTGCTGATAATCCCATATTTTGAGTTGGATTTAACAATGGCGGCATAATCACTGATCACATCTGCTTGATCATAATAATAAGGGATAATCAACTTCAAATTACGATCACAAAAACCATATTTTCCTGTGCTAAAATCTTTCATAGGAAATAATTTTTGGGTTGGTTTATCATTTATTTTAGATCTTAAATCAATATAATAATTAATTTCACTTTTCTTATATTTAATTGCATATTCCTGCTCAGAACTTGGTATATAATCTGAACCGGAGTATTTAAGCAGCTTGGCCCTTCCATCGCAGGTTGAACAGTTAATTTGCCTAACCTGTCTCAATTTGCGGGCACCATTACAACGAGTGCAGGTTACCCTGGTGGATGTTGGGTAATTGGTTCCATTAAGCCCATTAGAAATTGCATTTGCATAATTTTGTTGAGTAATCCTTCCGGTGCCATCACATTTGCCACACTCTTCATAATAATAATCGTTTACTTGACCGCGACTGCAATAGCTATTGGTACAGCTCACATATTTATAATGCTTGAGTGATTCGGCTTTTTTCCGATTTTCAGCCATCTTCTTGTTCTCCTCTTCCTGCTTCATTTCAAAATATCTTTCCAGTTTCAGAAAGTATGTTTCTGTTTCCGCCTTCATATCCGGAGTAACCGTGTTGGCATAATCATTGATAAACAGTGCCAATGCTTTTTGGGCCTGCTCAAACTGCCCATCGTTGTATAGAACTTTAATCTTTAGGTTCAAAATACGACCATTGGTTTCACCAAGTTCATTTTCAGCTTTTTTAATATATTCCAGCGCGGTTTTATATTCATTCTGATTAAAACGCCTTTCTGCTTCCGTAAAATACAACTTTGCCTTCTGGTTTGGATCAATATTGATATCCTGTGCAATGACCTGTGATGCAAACAGGCAGATCATTATGGTTATTATTTGTTTCATGAGATTTTTAGTTAATAGGTTACGATGAGTAGTGTAGCTGTATAATTACGGGTAATATTCCATTCTTTATCTGAAATGGTTTTCCCCTTATCGTCTATAATGATAAACTTGGCTGTATTAGGAGACATAGAACCTTCATTTAAGGCAGTAAAATCAATACGGTTTTGTCCACTTTTTAATCGAATTTCGAAAGTAGTATAATATCCTGTGAGGGTAATATCTGATCTTATTAACTCACCATTCAGCTTTACACTTACTCGATCACCATCAACGGTTCCATGGTCAATACATTTAACCGTTAAATACTTGGTGCCATAACTTTCTATGTCACCAATAAACTGGTTGCTCTGCGGAGGTTTGGTCTGACTTTCAAAGTGTTTTTCTTCCGCAGCACTGCCCTTACCATCCCAAAAGCCTGTATTGCCTGACTTATTATTATCGTTGGTTGACTGATCCTTGGACCAATAATCATCTTCTTTTTTATTTTGCTTCTCTTCTTTTGCTTTTTCTTTTTCCTTTTCCTCTTTTGGAAGTCTGGAATTACACGCCCAAACATGGTTATTACATGGAACACCATGACTTCTTTTTAAGCATTCGTTATTGGCGATGATTTCCGCTTCAGTCTTTGTTCTTGCCACCCCCCAACCATACGCATCGCCTACATTATTTCCATCTATGGTGCGGTAAACGGCGCACCAGCCGGCTCCAAATCGTTTTACGATGTGGCAGTTACCACCTCGGTCTTTACATTCCTTCAACGCCCTTGCATCAGCTTCACTCTGCGTATTATAGTCGTAAGCCCAGCCATAATACCATCCGTTGGTTTTATCAATGGCCAATGCCCCGAATTTACCGGTCTGTGCATTCACTACTGAAATTGGTATAACTAAATAAAATAATAAAACAACCGGTTTCATATCAATATTTTAAGTTATTCATCAAGTTTTATTTATATATTTTTTATAGAGATATCATTAAACCCTAGTTGGTGCTAAAGAAAATAATTTCAACCTCGATAAAATCTTATTCAAAGACAAAATTACATAACCCTTTTTACAATTGCAAAACACTTATTTATTTTGTAATTAAATACATCACTATTCATCCAAAAAAATGTTCCATAACTACCCTCGTTTTTAAGATTTACCGCTTGATATGTACTATAGATTTATTCTATTAACCCGACCTGTTTTTTACACACTTTAAATCAAGTTCCATACTTTGTTTACGCCCAAACAAAAAATGTGTAACTTTGCCCTACCAATGGCTTTAGAAATCAAAGTACCGGCCCCCGGCGAATCGGTTAGCGAAGTAACCATTGCCAACTGGCTGAAAAAAGAAGGTGAATGGGTGGAAATGGATCAACCCCTTGCAGAATTTGAGAGCGACAAAGCAACCTTCGAGGTAAACGCCGAAAAGGCCGGCGTAATCGAAAAACTGATCGGCAATGTGGGTGATACCATCCCTGTAGGCAGCGTTATCGCGGTAATTAATACCGAAGCTGCCAGACCCGCCGAAGCCAAGGCAGCAGCGCCCAAGCCCGCTGCTGAACAGCCCAAAGCCCCTATCGCTGAAGAAAAGCCCAAGGCAGAAGCCAAACCCGCTGTCACCCACACTCCTGCAGCTTCAAATGTCCTTATATCACCGGTTGCTGCCCAGTTACTGGCCGAATATGGCATTGCCCCCGAAAACGTAGCAGGAAGCGGCAGTAATGGCAAAATCACCAAACTGGATGCACTGGAAGCCATCGTAAAACTTGGGGTGAACAAAACAGGCAACCGTCCCGCCACGGGACGCAGCGAGCGACGCGAAAAAATGAGCAATCTGCGCAAAACCGTCAGCAAACGATTGGTAGCCGCTAAAAATGAGACTGCCATGCTCACCACTTTCAACGAGGTGAACATGAAGCCCATCATGGATTTGAGGGCAAAGTATAAAAAGACTTTCGAAGAAAAATTCGGAATCGGATTGGGATTCATGAGTTTCTTTACCCGTGCCGTAACCATTGCCCTCCAGGATTGGCCCGCAGTGAACGCCAGTATTGAAGGTGAAGAAATTGTGTACCATGATTACTGCGACATCAGCATAGCCGTTAGTGCCCCCAAAGGCCTGGTTGTTCCGGTCATTCGCAGTGCACAGAATTTGAGTCTTGCAGAAATAGAAACCGAAGTAAAACGCCTTGCTACCAAAGCCCGGGACAACAAACTCAGTATTGATGAGATGACCGGTGGAACCTTCACCATCACCAATGGTGGAGTTTTTGGAAGCATGATGAGTACCCCCATTATCAATCCGCCTCAAAGCGGCATTCTGGGTATGCACAATATTGTGGAGCGCCCAGTGGTAGAGAACGGTCAAATCGTAATCAGACCCATGATGTATGTGGCCCTTAGCTACGACCACCGCATCATCGATGGACGCGAAAGCGTGAGTTTCCTGGTTCGCGTAAAAACCCTCCTGGAAAACCCGGAAATGCTGTTGGACGGCAAACGCCCCGAAGAAAACGTGCTGGGTCTGTAACACAAGAAAGATGCACAACCACGGGCATCACCACCACGAGCATAATCACTCCCATGCCGCTTACCAGGGCAGCATGAATACCCAAGCATTTATCCTGGCCATTGTGCTAAACATGGCGTTCGTGGTCATTGAATTTCTCTATGGCTACTGGTCTCATTCACTCGCACTGATGGCAGATGCAGGTCATAATCTGGGTGATGTGGCCGGATTGGCTATCTCACTACTGGCATTTCGTATGGCTGCTAAATCACCCAATGAGAATTACACCTTCGGCTATAGCAAAGGCACCATACTTGCATCGCTGGCCAATGCCATCCTTTTATTGGTCGCGGTGGGCTCTATTGGGTATGAAGCAGTAAACCGCCTTTTTATTCCAGAAGAACCCCACTGGCAAAGCATCAGTATGGTAGCCACAATTGGTATTATCATCAATACGGCCACTGCATTGCTTTTTATGAAAAGAAAAGAACTCAATAACCGTGCGGCATTTCTTCACATGGCTGCAGATGCAGGCGTATCGGCTGCCGTAGTAATGGGTGGGTTTCTTATCAGCTGGACCGGTATTTCACAAATAGACCCTATCATATCTCTGTTGATTTGCGCAGTTATTGTGGTGGGTTCATGGGGGCTACTGAAAAGCAGTATGCGTCTCTCTCTGGATGGCGTACCCCAGAATACCAATCCGGAGAAAATTCGTGAAGCCGCACTGAAAATTAACGGGGTAAAAGACATACATCACCTGCACATCTGGGCCATGAGCACAACGAGAAATGCACTTACCGCTCACCTACTCATCAAAGAAGGATTAAGCTATGATGAAGTGCATCACTTAAAAAAAGAACTGAAACACGCCTGGCTGCACTTGAACATTCAGCATGCAACCGTAGAAACAGAAACTGAACATCACGATGACTGTGAAGATTGCCATACAGCCGGCTCATTTGACTAATCCATGAAAAATCTTATCATCTTGCTTGTAGTCTGTCCGCTACTGGTTTTGGGACAAAGCGGGCTCATTCCCCTGCCCCAAAAAATGAGTACGGCTCCCGGTAATTTTATCTGGAAACAGAAACTCACCTATCACTGTCCGGATTTATTTCTCCGAAAACCTTGTCAGTTCTGGCTTTGGGGACTAACCAAAAATCATAAAAACGAAAAACCAAGCAGAGCTGATATTGTTGTAACAGCATTGCCTAAAACCAAAAATTATCACCCGGAATATTATCGGCTAGCTGTAAGTCCTAAGCAAATTCAGATTGAATCGTACACCGACACCGGGGTTTTTAGGGCCATCACAACCCTGCTGCAGCTGATGCCCGCAGATTATATCATCAACAGACCGGTTGGGTTTTCCATTCCATGTGTCAATATTGAAGATCAGCCGGCATTTGAATATCGCGGACTGCATCTTGACGTTTGCAGGCATTTTTTTGGGGTAGATTTCATCCTCAAATACATCGATGCCATGGCGATACACAAATACAATGTTTTTCACTGGCATCTCACCGAAGATCAGGGCTGGCGTATTGAAATAAAAAAACACCCAAAACTCACTGAAGTTGGGGCATGGAGGGATGGCAGCCAGATAGGTAGGTACGCCGAGCAGCGCTTCGATTCCAGTATGCATGGCGGTTTTTACACCCAGGAACAAATCAAGCTGGTGGTAGAATACGCAAAGTCGAAATACATAACCGTCATACCTGAAATCGAAATGCCCGGTCATTCCCTAGCTGCTCTAGCGGCGTATCCGGAGTATAGTTGTACCGGCGGACCTTTTGAAGTAGCCAAAGGGTGGGGCGTGTTTGATGATGTGTATTGCGCCGGTAACGACAGCACCCTGGCTTTTTTAAAAGATGTTTTATCGGAAGTATTGGCACTATTCCCATCACAATACATACACATTGGCGGCGATGAATGCCCAAAATCGCGCTGGAAAACCTGCGAAAAATGCCAGAAACGCATCAAAGAAAATGGACTAAAAGACGAGCATGAGCTGCAGAGCTGGTTTATACAGCACATGGAAAAATGGCTGAATCAACGGGGCCGACAAATCATTGGCTGGGATGAAATACTGGAAGGAGGACTGGCACCAAACGCCACCGTGATGAGCTGGAGGGGCGCAGAGGGCGGTAAAATAGCCGCCAGCATGGGTCACAAAGCCATCATGACACCCGGCAAACCCTGCTATTTCGATCATTATCAAAGCAAAGACAGCACAGAGCCCATCGCCATTGGTGGCTATAACCCACTGGAAAATGTATATGCTTACTCCCCCATTCCTGAAGGCATTGACAGCAACCATGCACGTTTTATCATAGGTGCACAGGGCAATGTTTGGACGGAGTATATGGAAAACCCACGGCACGTAGAATACATGGTATGGCCCAGGGCTGCAGCTTTGTCTGAAGTATTGTGGACAGGCCCCGGTGGCAATTACAGCAACTTTTTACAACGTTTGCCCGCAGATATGGAACGGCTGAAAGCCATTAGGGTGAAGCATGCTACTCATTTCACCAAAAAACCCTGACGATTGATTAGGTGCCACGCCGTCGCAACCTCGATTTTTCCGGTATTTTCCGGCAAAAGAACGGTGTAGGTATTGCGGGGCGGTAAATCCACCACATTGCCATCTATTTCTATCAGCTTGCCCTCTTTCAATAGCATTAACCCCATTACACCGGTTTTGCCTGTTTTGATGGTCAGGTAGTTTCCTTTCCTTTTCAAGGACATTGTGGGCTTAATCAGGTTTTTTGCGTCCATTTCAGGGTAAAACATGGAATATTTGCCCCTGAAAGCCCGGCTCAACGGAAACCACGCTGCTTTTTTATTTCCCATATAATCAATGGTGCTCCAGGTGATGCCCGGCCAGATGTCATTGGCTTGCCAGTAAAGACTTCCGCCACAGTTGCTGTTGTTGCTGTGCGCCCTGTATGCCCGAACCAGCGCACGCGCCTGCAGGTATTGCGACAGCAAAATCATAGACAGCGTATCAGTAGGGAGCATGCCAAACTCCGTAACCATATAGCCATTGAGTAATTTCAATCCCTTGTATGACAGCATTCTTTTTGCCGCAGCATCCTTATCAAAATGCTTTCGCACACACTCCAGCGAAGGCCAGGAGGGCAAGCCGTATTCGCTGGCAAACCTCGGTACCTGGGTATCAAAATCCTGCAAAGGCCGCTCACCATGCCACACAAACCACAGGTGATTATCGCCTTGGTTCATTTCACTTGCAGGAGCCCAGTTGCTTACCGGACTAGATGAAAGGTAATTGGCACCAGCTTCGGCGAAAATACGGGCAAAATCATCATTAAACATGGTGTTGTACTGATTTTGCATGAATGCAACATCAGCCGAATCCCAGCCATAGGTTTTGTCCCAGCCCCAGTATTTCAAGGCCACATCAATTTCATTATTGCCGCAATACAAGGCCATGCAGGGATGCTGCCTTGTATGTTTCCAAACAGAAATCGCTTCGGTCAAGGCCCTGTTTTTCCAGAAGCCGTTATAGGGGTACACTGTACCGCTGTACATCAGGTCTTGCCAAACCAATATGCCGTATTGATCACACTGCTCATAAAAAGATTCCGGCATCAGGCCACCACCACCCCATACCCTGAGCATGTTATAACCTGCATCTGCCATTTGCCTGACAATACTGTTTGGGCCTTCCCACAACTTTTTGCGCTCATCTTCAGTGCCCCATCCTGTTTGTGGCAGCACATTGGCTCCCTTCATAAATACCGGTTTTTCATTCACCAGAAAACGAAACGATTCTCCCTTAGCATCCGCAAGGCGCTGCAATTGGACATTCCGTATGCCGAAGCGCAAATTTTGTGTGTATGCATCTTTGCCATGCCGGGCCTGAATATTCAAGGTGTATTGATAGGACTGACCTGTTCCATTGGGCTGCCAAAGCTGTGGATTCTGAATGGTGAAGGAGGTAATATATTCATTTTGTCCGGGAGATACTGTTAGGAACGTATCTACCATCGCAAGTTTACCCAAACCGGCTTTTAGGTTGACTGTGACCGTTGAATCGCCGCGAATCACCCAGTGTACATCTACCATGGCACTATTTCCGGGGATGAGCTTTACAGTGGTGTAAACATCCAGCACCAGCATATTGTCGAAAGGAACGAATTCGGGCTCGGAACCCAGCCCATTTAACACGCGGCGCGGTGCCACATCCCATCCAAACTGCACCGGGGGCTTTCGCAGCACCACAGAACCCTTGGGGTTGGCTGTATCATTATCGGCGGGCCACTTATCACTTCCTGACAGTGGAAAATACAATTTGGCAGCATCACGCAGCGATGGCAACTGGGCCACAAAAAGCGCCGACTCGCCGGCAAGAGAGCCTGATGGTATGATATTCAAAATGGGGATGTGCGTGGATTGTCCCACCCCAATTTGTTGTCCGTTGATGAGATAAGCAGCAGCCGGTTCGGGCCTGGCCATGCGGAAAGCCACATTTTTATAGCCCAAAGCTTCTGCCATTTCAGGCAACTCAGCCCGGTAGCGCCAATAGTGGTTTTCCACCTGATTTGACGCGATGGGCTTGCCGGAAGAATCCACAAAGCGGTATCCTGCATCGATCAATTCATTAATAGAGGCGGTATAGGGAACATCCAGCCACTCTCCGCTGTAGGCGAGGGTATTTCCCGGACCCGGCTGAAAGGTTTGTAACAGCCATTTTTGGGGCTTAATGCTCACCGGGTACTGGGCATTAAGATGGGTGACTGCAGCCACCAACAGTGCGATTAACAAGGTTATATAGCGCATGCTTCTTTCAGTTTTTGGAGTTCGTTTGTGTCCGGTAACAGGTCATGTATACGGGCCGATGAATGGATTTCAGTGAAGCCGGCTTGCAGGTACGCCTGGATATTATGAGATCGTATTCCCCCGCCGGGCATAATGCAGATGCGGCCTTCTGCTTGTTCTTTCAGAGTAATCAGCTCATTAAGGGGCAATCCGCACAGCAACCTGGTAAATCCACATTCTATCAGGGTTTCAAGCGCCCGGGATTTATCGGTAACGATATCAAATGCGCGGTGAAACACGGTTTGGAGCCCGGAAGCGGCTTTAAGCAGTCTGCGGCATGCGGGCACATCAATTTCACCGGTGGGAGTGAGCAAACCAAAGACCACGGCACCGGCCCGGTTATAGGCAGCTACCTGTTGAATCTCTACTTCCATCAGGTCAATTTCTTCATCTGTCATGCAGAAGCTGCCCCCGCGGGGTCTCACCATGACGGCCAGTTGTGGATGCATAGATGCGGGTATTTTATGAAACCAGCTTTCGGGCGGGGATATACCGTCCAGGTTGGGGCTGTCGCAAAGTTCTACACGATGTGCACCGGCCTGCAGGGCTGCCATGGCGGCATCGGCAGTAAAGGCACATATTTCCAGCAGGGCGGGCATGGTGTATCCAACAAAGATAGCATGAATAATGTCGGTTTCACTTGAAAATATCTTCAATATTCATTATCTTTGCAGCCCTTTTGATGGATTTCGATTTGTCAAAAACGCATGCGTAGCTCAATTGGATAGAGCATCTGACTACGGATCAGAAGGTTTGGGGTTCGAATCCCTACGCGTGCACTAAAGCAATCCACAAAACCCGCCGTTTTTAACGGCGGGTTTTTTGTATGCAATAAGCGCTGAGCTTGCTCATGCGAGAATTAGCAAACAAAAAACAGGCGTCACGAAGTGCGCCGGTTTCGGGGATTGTAGACTTCGGCAAAGTAGGGTTCAGCGACGAAGGAGCTAATCCCCACATCTGAGCTTGCTCAAGGGAGGATGAGCGCAATAAAAAACCTCATTCGCAGAATGAGGATGGTGGTTGTAGACTTCGGCAAAGCTCCCCATAGCATGGGGTTTAAACCCCATGCTATGGGGAGCGAAGGGAGCAATTAAAATACATTAAGGTTGAAAGACGGATTGTTTGTGAAGCCCGAAGTCCGGAGACTTCGGGGAGCTGTACTATGAGCGATGCTTACTCACAGGAATTGAGTGCCCTGATTAGGCGTCCATCGTTTTGGATTTTTCGCTCGCCGGCAATATTGCGTAATGCATCCATTTTGTCAGGGTCACATTCACTGCGTTTGACCAAACGTGCCAGAATCCATGCCGCATAATCATCGGAGAACATATACAGCACACGTATTCTTTTGAGCTTGGCTATTTCCAGGTCATCTACCTTATTTCCCGTTAATAAATCATACAAATTATCGCGGCTTATGCGAACTTTATTGTATTTATGTTGGATCATCTTGCAGAGCACATCACCGTTTTTACTGAATGCTACTGCCTTGGCGGCCTGCCGTGTAACCATCCATTCATCTGCTTGTTCATAGCCCCATTCCTTCAGTCTATCCCACATTTCATCCTCTATTTTTTCTGCCACAAATTCTTCCCAATTGATTTTTTCTTCCTTTAATATGGCAGATTCCTCAATGGATTTCAGGGTAGAATTATGCTCGGTGATCACTTGTTTTTCGGCGGCACTGAGGTAATGCAAGTCATCAGCGGCTCCCTTCATTCCTGCAGCCGATTCGCTGAGTGCCCTAGATTCAGCAGAAGCAGCTTTGGCCTCCGAGCGTATGGCAGCACCTTCTTTCACGCAGGTTTTGAGCGCACCGCTCAAAAACACGAACAACATAATTCCGGCATGGGCTTTTAACATGCTTCAAAAAAACAGCATTTTTTATAAAAAGCAAGTGGTTTTGTAGGTGGGAATTGTTTTGGAGAGGGGCTGCTTTTAAAAAGATTTGGGCTGATTATGGCGCCCAAAGTCGGGAGACTTCGGGCAGCGGGTAGCGGGTGATTACAAATTCGTTACCATGCATTTAAAACAAATGCAGGTCTATTGATATCAACTTTAAAACTATGAAATCCTGAAACTGCTGAGCCATCAATATTATGATCTTTTCTTTCATATACTAAATGAACTGAAGAATCGAACAATTCTAACTTATCAGCTAAATAAATCACAATACTATTTTCATCAATAGCAATATCGATAGGACCAAAAACATCAACAACCGTATCTTTAAAATTAAATTGAATAATATTACTGTCTTTTTTTGTAATTGATATTAATGTATATATTATATCTCCAGGCCTGCCAATTGAGTCTCCCCATAAAGCAAGTGAACCCATATTAATAGTTTCACCCTGAATATATTTTTGTATTAAACATTCAACTGTAATTACTTTTAAACCTGATATTTTATTAAAATCTTCATCCATTATTTTGATATTAAATTCGGGAACGCCTTTAAAAATTCTTCATACGAATATAACAATCCTGTTTGTTTATCAACAACTTTTGTTACCCAAGTATTTAAATCCCAGTTTGTAGGTAATACAACTTGATCTGCACCTCCAGACAACACCTGCAATCCGTCTGAACTTATCTGTTTTTTTACTTTACCAATATTTAAAACTTTACCAATTGGCACCCAGCTGCCCGAAGTCTCCCGACTTTGGGCCCTTTTTAAAACACCATTGATTTTCTCAACCTACACCATCAATATAACCATCAACAAGCTCGACCGCCAACAGACCTTTGCCATTTGCATAATTGCTCGCCGATGAATACACATAGTGTTCTGCCATAGCGACAATTCCTGCATGCACCGGATTCATGTGTATATAGTTTAATTTGACCCACATAAACCGCAACGAATAAATTTCCTCCGGATGATTTCCGTATTTCCAGAATTGATAGTTTGTATTTCTGCTATGTGTTTCAGTTGCTTTGCTAAACAAATCCAACATCCATTCTCTTCTACTTTCCGGCTCGTTTTGTATGGCCTGCAATATTTGGGTTGATGTAAACTTTTTAAATTCCCTGATAAGTTCTGATATCTTGCCTTTCGACGATTGAATAATTAAATGAATATGATTACTCATAATAACATACCCATACAGTATCATGCCTTTTTCTTTAATACAATAAGCCAGTGAATCTATAACAATATCTCTGTATGACTTTCTTGTAAACACATCAATCCAGTTAACCACGGTACAAGTTATAAAATGCGGGCGGCCCTGGTTTCTGACGATATATCCTGTGTGCATTTTGTGATTTATAAAGAGGCAGCGTTAAGGTAAAAGATGCCCAAAGTCGGGAGACTTCGGGCAGCGGGGTTTATAGGGCCGGAAGGAGGGAGAATGAGGGGAGCGGGGCGGTCCTGGTTTCTGACGATATAGCCTGTGTGCATTTTAATAATTTATAAAGAGGCAGCGTGTAAGTAAAAGGTGCCCAAAGTCGGGAGACTTCGGGCAGCGGGCAGCGGGATTTATTTAGATAGCTTTAATAAATCTTCTTTACTAGGCAATTTTTCTGGATGCAAAAC
>CAYYXG010000017.1:0-61933 GCA_964475595.1 uncultured Flavobacteriaceae bacterium | reverse complement strand
GATACTGTAAATGTAAAGTTTAAGGATTGTGGAGAAAGGGATTTAAGACTTGCCAACGTGTTTACACCGGATGAAAATGAAAAAAATGATGTATGGAAGGTCTATTTTACAGGGTGGGACAGTGTTTCTATAGAGATTTTTTCGAGATGGGGTATGTTGGTTGCGAAATACGGCCTGCCCTCAGAAGACCACTGGAATGGGAAACTGATGAATACGGGCACTCCCCTGCCTGAAGGGACCTATTTTTACAGAATATGGGTCTCTGATACGGAAACATCCACCACGAAAGTTGTCAGTGGTTCTATCAATCTGATTCGCTAAATAGGTTTTTACACCTTGGTTAGTGTCGTTGCCAATCGGCTGTCACACTGAGCTTGTCGAAGTGTGATGCCGATTTTCGTTTCAGTAGCCACCTATGATTCCCCCTGGTTTTGTGAAAGTTAGCCTCGGGATAAAAGTGGTTGGCGAGGACGCCAATCACACGCCGAAAGCCTTATCATGTTTTCATGATTATTTTTATAATTTCATTTGTGTAAATTAAATCCTTTTCCTATTTTTGCAGTCCCAAATTGATGGGAGCTTAGCTCAGCTGGTTCAGAGCATCTGCCTTACAAGCAGAGGGTCGGGGGTTCGAACCCCTCAGCTCCCACAAAAAACCCTGAAATTATTCAGGGTTTTTTATTTGATGGTTTTTATATCCTTAACTCTGATTTACAACTTGGTAAGTGTAAATCTTCCCGACGACTCCTTGCCCTCCCAGTTAACCATATAGACACCAGCAGGTAATCCATGCACCGGTACCACCATGCCATCTTTTACATCCTTCAGCTCCAATACCTTTTGTCCCTGACTGTTGGTGAGCCACAATCTCCCGGCATGGGCTGAGTTTGTTTGTATGGTGAACGCATCCTGAACTGGATTGGGATAGACCCACACAGCGGTTTCACGTTGTGCAGCTAATCCCAAATTTGCCACATTAATGGTTGTTGAATCCGTGGCATTGCAGTTTTTATCCCAAACCTTATGGATTACTTTAACGGATTTACCGAGGTAATCTTTGAAATCTACAGTAGCTTGATTGGTTTTTGAAGGTATTATTACCGGAGATGTCCAGGTATGGCTGTCTCCTAGTATAAATGCATTTAACTGATAGATACTGCCGGTATTGTTGTAGTTAAAACGGGCATCGGGTAGCGCTTTTAGAACCACTTCTGATTCTGACGATGAAGCCACACAGCCGCCTTTATTTTTGGCTGTGGCATATAGCATATCTCCATTACGGACATTATAAGTGTGATTTAACCCATTTCCAACCACCTTGCCATTTAAATACCATAATACAGAATCCTGGAATAACTGACTCTGGGCGGTAACAGGAAAGCTTGTGCTTGCTGAATTGGTACATATTAATATGGTTTTATCGTTATTTAACGATGTAATAGGTTTGAAAACAGAGTCCTCATGAATGATGATGTTTTTGGTGGAATAACCACATTCAAGCCGGGCAGAATCCAGCACGTCTAACCTGAATAGTGATGTGGCTATCAGTGTAGGGTTAAACAGGGTGTCTTTGAAGGTATTGCTGAAATTTAAGCGCGTGCTGTAGTTGAAATTGCTAAGCCCTTTCAGCGTTATCTTAAATTTATCCAGGGCACATACCCTGTCTTTATCTACTAGCAAAGTAAAAGGAATGGATTTACAGGTGTCGGCGGTTCCTTCTATTGCAGCAATGGCGGTTTCGTTGCATACATCATTCACCAAAGCTTTCACATTAACCTTCAGCGACTCACCTCCTTTCAATGTATTGATAATGTGGGAAAGACCAAGATTTCCCGAACTGGGGGATTGGTAGGTTTTTCCTGAATCGGTACTGATTCTATATCCAGTGGCATTGGCCACAGTATTCCAATTCACAGTAAATCCTTTGAGGGTTTTATCGGAAACCGATACAACCGGAGCTGAAACGGGTTGTCGCCCATACACGGTTATCGAGTCCGAGGCCACACAACCCTTCACATTCTTTGACCATGCCTTGATGGTCTGTAAGCCTACGTTAATGGTTTTGGAAAACACGCTGTCTGTTACCCAGGGGCCGGCAGGGCCTTGCATGGACAAACTATCAGACGATGCATTATTTCGTTTCACTGAAAATTGCGCCTGATTTGCTGTACAGAGGGAATCATTCGTTGCTGTTAAGGTAATCTGGGGATTGGGATTGACATTAACCACTACACTGGCAGATGGCAAACTATTACAGCCCGTTGTATTGCTTGTAACCACCACACTGAAAGTTCCTGATTTCTTCACCCGTATTACCCGTCCGGAATAACCTGCAGGGCTCCACTGATAAGAAACGCCTGTAGCGGTTGAAGCGGTTAATGTAACAGAATCACCGTCGCAAATATTTTGCGCAGTTCCAGGGGTTAACGTGGGTGTTGCAGGCCTTGCAAGCACCGTGAAATTGAGCGTGTCGGGTTTGCTTTCTCCTTTGCTATTTTTTACGGTCAATATAGCTCTGTAATTGCCCGGATTATTATAAGTGACTTGAGGAGTCGCAGAAGTACTGCTGCTGGGCGATCCTGAGGGGAAAGACCAACTGTAGGAAGTGGGCGACCCTGTTACATCAGCGGCAAAACTGATGGCCGTTCCGCTGCATAACTTACCGGAAGTAATTTTAACCTTGGCGCCCGGTAGTCGGGTACTGGGTGATATGGTAAATGATTTGCTGTAAATATAATCTCCGGAGCTTCCCGAGCCGTTGGCTACATTCAGTGTTACCCAGAAGGTAACATTTCCTACATTTTTCGATGGCGCTTTCCAGGTGATTCTCCAGGTGGTAGAATCTGTGGCTACTGTGCCGGTACCTGTGCTTGTATGGCCAATATAATAACGGGTATTGCCACCCACCAGCGAAGTTCCTGTCTGACTTCGGCTATCTCCATTGGTGAAAGTACCGGCGGGTTTATAGGAGGATGATTCCAGGCAGGTCATTTGAAACCCAAATTTCGATTTGCCGGTTTCTTTGTATCCCAATATGAGCGTGTAGCTGGAGTCCGGTATGTAGCCGTTGCCGGTGAAATTATTGCCCAGGTTGATACGGCCATGATTGGCGCCCGATGTCTGCAATGAAAAACTATTATGGCAATTGGTGCAATTGCTTTCTCTGGTAGAGGAAGTAATAGGTGCATGGGTCAGTGACCAGCTTGGTCCGGAGGTGTTGGTTCTTACGATGAGTGATGCACTGCAAATGAAGATAACGCCCAACGTACGCAAAATTATTTTGTTCATTCTAATTACAAATAAAATCTACTATTGTAAACCTAATAAAGAACAAATAATAAATGACAATGTTTTTACACATTGTGTAACAGGCTATTTTCTAATCAGATAACCTTGATAATAAAAACCGTTTTCCAAACTTATGGTCAGCCAATAGTACTGTTTTCAATCGTTAATACCTTAATTTTAGTATGCCCACCACACAATCAGCCGTTAGTAATTTCAGCACCTGCCATGTGTGAAGCAAATGATTGGGTGAAAAGGAAACTGAAATACAGCAGCAGTGAAACGGGTTATAATCTTTTCATATTCTTGAGACAGGAATTTCCATGTGAAGATATAAAGAATTGATTAATAAACAATGACGGCTCTTTTTACTATTCTTTTACCTGTGGATGAAATTATCACTAACACATAATGGCCCGATGCCAAATGCGCATGGTCAATCAAGGTTTCTTTGTTTTGTTTCAGGTCCCCTTTTAATAATTGTTTTCCTTTACAGTCAAATATTTGATATCGGGCATTAGAAATCGAACATCTCACGAACCATTCACGGCCATGGGAAGGATTCGGATAGAATTCAACATCATTATCGATATTTTTTACGCTGTTTTTAATCACCTCAGGCACATATGGCTGGTGTACCACGGCCACATCCTCAAAACAGGCGGGGTATGGTTTTAGCTCATTGAGACCCTGATCTCTAATCATCATGTAATCTGCCGTTACTGAGACTGTGCTGCCTAAAATTTGTTCATATTTATACAATGCCTTTCCTTTGGGTAGCCCTTTTCTTCCAAGAAAGCAAAATTGTCCACCTGTTCCGGAGGGAATTTCTGATACGTCAAGACCTACTTTGGCCCAAATTGCAGATTGTGCATACAAATCGGCAGCAGGAATGCTGGGCCAGGATGCGTAGGCAAAATAATCACCGGAATCCAGCCCCTCAATAATCGAATCGAGATGCTTGCTATCTGAGGTGCGAAAACTATAGTATAAAACACTGTCTTTGGGGAAACCAAATGACGTCCACTGCCGGCCACCCGGGCATTTGGGAACCACACGCGAAGTGGTTTGTTTTAGTGAATAAGGGTTAAATGCATTGGCAACCGCACTGCCCGAACTAATAGACTGGCAAACATTGGGATTTAGCGATGGATAAACAGAAGAGTAAAAATGAATACCCTGTTCATTCCAGCGTGATGTAATAAAAATACGTCTGTAATCGCAGGAGGCACCATTGGGCACTACAGGCCATTCCTTTATTTCAGGTTTGTTGGTAAAGAGGGTTATACCGGCCGGCATGATGGTATCCCTGACAGCATTATTATAATTGACTGATATGGCAACCGGGATAGCATTTCCCGGAAACAGGGTATCCGATACGGAACAACCAAAAGAAGTGGCGTATTTCCACGTATATTTTGTTCCTTTAATGGTGATTTTTTCGGAATTGCTGAAAAAACCGGGACCCGTACTGATGGGTGTCACAGCCAGATTGGGCAGCATGTGATGAACTTTACAGGTAGCCGAAGTGGGATACAGCGTATCGGCAGTATTGTTTTGAATATACCAAACCGTAGAATCACTATAATTCACAGATTGAATGGTCAATGCCTGTGAAAAAACGGTTGACGAAAATAAAAACCCCAGAATAACGGTGAACTTAATTAGAAACACGTACCCACTTTTACTGATGAACATACGTACAAAATTACTCATATTTTTTTTGTAGTTTCGAAACATGCGCAAAGAGGCCAAAAAATTCATTGAAAAATACCTTAACAACGTCTCCCCAACAGGATTTGAGAGTTCAGGACAAAAGCTATGGTTGGATTATATAAAATCTGATATTGACGAACAATTGGTAGATACTTATGGAACCGCTGTGGGAATAATTAACCCCGGACAACCCTACAAAGTGGTGATAGAGGCACATGCCGATGAAATCAGTTGGTTTGTTAATTACATTTCTGATGATGGGTACATTTACGTTATCCGAAACGGAGGCAGTGATTTTCAGATTGCTCCCAGCATGCGCTGCAACATATACTGTGAAAACGGGAATATTGTGAAAGGTATTTTCGGGTGGCCTGCCATCCACGTGCGTGAAGGCAAAGACCCTGAAACCAAGCAGGAAAACATTTTTATTGATATCGGATGCAGCAGCCGCAAAGAAGTGGAAGCCATGGGCGTGCATGTGGGCGCAGTGGCTGTATTTGAAGCCGATTGTATGTGGCTGAATGAAAAATATGTGGTTGGCAGGGCACTGGATAACAGAATGGGTGGCTATATCATAGCCGAAGTGGTTAAAAAGCTCAAGGCCAATAAAAAGAAATTGCCCTATACCCTTTACGTGGTCAACAGCGTGCAGGAAGAAATCGGTTTACGGGGTGCCGAAATGATTAGTCGCAGATTGCAACCGGATGTGGCGATTTGCACAGATGTAACCCACGACACCACTTCCCCACTATACAACAAGAAAAAACAGGGAGAATGCAAATCCGGCAAAGGCGCTGTATTGACCTATGGGCCTGCCGTTCAGAACAATTTACTGCAATTGCTGATACAGACCGCCAAAAAGAAAAAAATCAATATCCAAAGAAGCGCAGTGAGCCGAAGTACCGGTACAGATACCGACAGCTTTGCCTACAGCAGCCATGGCGTGGCTTCTGCTTTGATTTCCCTGCCGTTAAAATACATGCATACCACGGTTGAAATGGTGCATGAAGACGATATTCAAAGCTGTATTGATTTGATGTATGAAACCCTGTTAAACATTAAATCCGGGCAAGATTTCAGGTATTTCAGCTGATTGAATTATGTGGCTCAAGGTGTTTGTATATCCGTTGCTGAAAGGCATATCCCTGTTGCCATTTCCCTTACTGTACGGATTGTCAAATCTTTTGTATTTTTTCCTCTATCAGGTATTCGGATATCGCAAGGCCGTAGTGAGGCAAAATCTTAAAAATGCCTTTCCTAATAAAGACAGTGTATGGTTGATGACCGTTGAAAAAGATTTCTACAGACACCTCACCGACCTGATTCTGGAGACTTTCAAAGGCATGAGTCTCAGCGAATCTGATTTAAAGAAAAGATTGATTAATGTTTCACAGGAATTATACGATGAAGCAAATAATCAAAATAGAAGCAGCATTATCATCATGAGCCATGCAGGCAACTGGGAATGGGTATGTATGTCGGCACAGTTATACGCAAAACAGAAAGCCCAGTGCATCTATAAACAGTTGAAGAATACATTCTTTGAAAAACTGATGTATGGAATCAGGAGTAAATATGGCACCATGCCTATCCCCATGGAGCAAACCCTGAGGGTAATGGCTACTCAAAAAGATATTATTACGGCCACAGCCTTCATGGGCGATCAGAACCCGAGCAGTGGTAAAAACGTGTATTGGACCCGCTTTCTTAATCAGGATACTGCTTTTATGTGGGGAACTGAGAAAATAGCCAGAAAATTCAACCATGAAGTGTGGTACATGCAGATTAAAAAAGTTAGAAGAGGGTATTATGAAGCCCACACCCGACTTTTATGTGCCAATCCTGCAGCAACAAAAGAAGGTGAAATAACCGAAATGCTTGCCAGGGCTACTGAGGAAGACATTTTAAGTCAGCCCGCCATGTGGCTTTGGAGCCATCGAAGATGGAAGCATAAAAAGGAGTAAAATCCAATGAGAAAATATCTGCTACTCTTAATCGGGATTTTGTCTTGGGGCGCAAAATCAGTGGCTCAGATAACCTGGATTAAAACACCGGCTGATATGCAGTTTGTATGCCGAAACTTACAAACCCAAAAAGGCACTTTGTACTTTGAAGGATGGGTTAACCAAACTGGTTTTAATTCTTTGGAAATAACCATCAATGCCAGTCCCGGGGCCAGCACGGTGTATTCCATCCCATTGTTCTACACAGGGTCCGGTCAGGCATATTTTAACCGAAAGATTTATATCAATACCGGAAAAGTACAGTATTCGGTTTCAGTCGATCTGGTTAGTGGAAGTAATACCGTGAGCGTAAAAAAAATTGCTAACATCATTTGTGGTGATGCGTATCTGATTAACGGACAAAGCAATAGTGTAGCCAATGCATATGTTGGCCTGGCCAATACCCGCTACAAAGACAGTTTTATTCGCAGTTTTGGTAGTTCCAATTATAGTGCTGTATCCGCTCAGTCTGATACAGGATGGTACATAGCAGATGGCGATGGCCTCTACAATAAGGGTTGTATTGGACAATGGGGACTGGTTTTAGCCCGAAAAATCCTGGATTCTGCGGGTATTCCGGTTTGTATGATCAACGCCGGCGTGGGAGGCACCCCTATTACCTACCATCAGCGCAATCCAGCTAACGCAGAAGATGTAAACACCAATTACGGCCGCATGTATTATAGAGCAAAAAAAGCAGGCGTCCTTGATAATGTGAGGGGGATTTTATGGTTTCAGGGTGAAAGTGATGGCAACAATGCGGCATTGCATGATTCTCTATTCAGAAAAATGTGGAGCAACTGGTATAAGGATTTTCCTTCGGTGGAAAAGTTTGTTGTGGTGCAAATAAGGTCGGGTTGCGCCAATGTTGGGCTGGAAATACGGGAAAAACAGCGATTGTATAAAGACCTGAAAAAAACCACCGTCATCAGCGCGAATAGCCTCAATAGCCACGATGGTTGTCATTATGGTTTTGTAAACGGGTATGAAAAACTGGGCATACTCATGTTTAATCAGCTAAAAACCACCCTATATAAGCTACCTTCTATACCCGAAAACCAACCCTTACATCCCTACTTGGCATATTTCAGTAATAGCAGTAAATCAGAAATTTGCATAGAATTTTCACCCCTAAACGCGACTCTAAAAGTTGACCCTAATTTTCATCGGCTGTTTTCATTGAATGGGACTTCCAATACAATTACTTCGGGCTATCTGAAAAACAATAAAATTTACCTCACCATGTCCTCCGCGGATTGTAGTGTTCCAAGTATCAACTACGAAGGACTAATGCGGGTGCAGCCATGGGTAACATCCACCGCAGATGCCAGTTTGATGACCTTCTGGAAATTTCCTGTACAGAAAACGAGGCCCTATCCCAATGTGAGCGTTTGTAAAGGGCAGGTTGCCATAATGGGAACTGACAGTATTCCCGGTTGCACATATCAATGGAAAGGTGCATTGAGCGGAAAAATTTTCAATAGTGCTGTTTTTCATTTTAAACCTGAGTATTCTGAAAAATTCATACTCATCATGAAGAATTCAAATCCTCAGTGTTTATATGAAACTATCTCTCAGAATGTAATCGTGGATTCTACATCTTCCCCCAACTTGCGCAAACAGGAATTTATATGCCATGGAGATACCGTAAAGATTGGTAATAAAAAAGATGACTGGGTGGCAGGCACCTGGTATCAAAAAAACCTGTCGACGTCAGGATTTTATTTACAGATAGGCGACACCGGCTTGTATCGATTCATAGTTATGAATAGAGCAGGATGTGAGGCGAGAGATTCAGTCAATATCCTTTTTTATAAAAAACCTGATAAGGTCTTACCGGACAGTATTGCGCTGTGTTCAATGAAAACAATACTCATGCATGCCCCCGCCAAATCAAGCCATTGGCAATGGAACAATCATGTCGGTGCTGATACGTTTTTACTGTCTTCTAATCTTAAAAAACTGTCTTTAACCTACCTCGATAGTCATGGTTGCTTTCAAAATGATAGTGCTAAAATTATTGAATTATTTTCAGCAACTTTTGGTTTTAATGAACAGTACAAGATTTGCGAAGGTGATAGTTTGCTCCTGATAAAGCCATCTGCTTTTAAAGAATGGACTGTAGATGGATTGTCCAAGAAAGATTCCATCAATATTACTTTACCCAGAACCTATATTTTAACCGGAATTGATTCACAACACTGTGAATCAAAACAGGAAATTTTGATACGCCACTACCCCGCTGTACAATTTTCTTTGCCAGATACCGCATTTTGCGAAGGTGATAGCGTTTTCTATTTTGTAACATCCAAGTCACTTAAAATATGGAATTGGTTTGATGGCACCCAAGGAAACCATTGTACGCACAGATTAAAGGGCCTTTATGAATTTCAATGGATTGATACCCATGGGTGCAATGGCCAAAGCTCATATTTAATCAAAACTGAACCAAAACCACAAATAAACTATCCAACAGATACGTCATTTTGCCGGGGTGATTCCATTACATTGTATCCATCCATTACAAACGCACCCTACATGATGGTGAATAATGAATTAATCAGTACATACAAGCCCATCAAACAACCTGGATTTTATACAATTGTGGCATACAATGAAAAATACTGCACGGTTGAAGCAGTTGTCAATATTCGGGAAATCACATGCAAGAATAGTATTGACCCCATTTTAAATGGGTTTGTACAATGCAGAAAGCAAAACTTAGGTCTTCAGTTAGAAAACACAACGCATAATTTTTACAATGTAACATTGATCAGCACTGAAGGCAAAATATTGAATAGGCAACTTCTAAAGCCCGGCGAAACAGTCCATATACCAGTACCCACATCGGGAATTTATATTCTGGGTATCGAGCAGTATGGCACTGGAGATTTTACCTATAGAAAGTACTTTATTGATTAAATTAATTCACTTCATTGTATTTTTGCGTTGAATACGATGAACAAGAAAAAGAAACCTGAATTTGACGAAAAAGCGGAAATCATCAGCAACAAGGCAAAAGCCCTATCCCATCCTGCCAGAATTCTGATTTTACTTTCCCTTCAAAAAAACAACCATCAGACTTGCAAGGAATTGGTGGAGCAACTTCCTTTTACACAAAGTACTGTTTCACAACATCTGTACGCCTTGGTTTCGGCCGGATTTTTAGAAAGCAAGGGACACAAAACCAGTACCATTTTTTCGCTTAAAAACGGAGCCATTCAGGAATATCAAATGCTTTTTTCTTCAGTCTTCACCATGAAAAAAGAAGACCGACAACTGAGCATGTTTTAATTAAACCTTTGGTTTCAATTATAATTAATAAATTATTGATGTTCTTTACAATAAATTAATTAACATGCCCGCGGGAATCTTGGGCTCAATCCAGGTGCTTTTTGGGGGCATGGTTTCACCGGCATCTGCCACATCCTTAATTTCTTTAATGGTATTGGGGTATAAAATAAAGGCTCCATCTATCTCTCCCCGGTTTTTCCACTGCTGAAGGGTACTTAGTTCTTCATCCCCTCTAAGAAACTCCAAACGACTGTCGGTTTTTGAGTCCTTAATATGAAAAAACTTTTTAAATACATATTCTTCCAACCGAAATACATCCAGGTTTTCAGAAGGATTGGGTTTTACATGTCCGGGCTTGAGTCTAAGACGGTACCAACCCATAGGGGTTAATGTCACAATATCGCCTTTCTTTTTTGGATGCTCGGGTTGATTCAACAATTCCACATAAAAATCTTCTGAAGCATTGTGTATCATATCCAGCCATTCTTCCCTGTCTGTATTTTTCAGAATACGATGAAATGGCTTAATCTGCAGTGCCGATTCTGGCATGATATAGGCCATAATGCCACTCTCTGCAGCGCTATCGGAATGCGACTGCAGGTAGGAAGCCACGGAGGCAATTCGGTGATGACCATCCGCTATATATAACCTGGAGGTTTTGAGAAAACTGGCTTGTAGGCTTTTTATTGCATCTTGATTACTAACCAACCATAATTCGTGTTTTTTCCCATGGTTATCAGTAAATTCAAACAGAATGTCTGCATTTTCATGCTGCTGAATCCAGTCTGACATGAATTCATCATTGGGATTGGCCAGCAATACCGGCTCTCCCACCTTACGCAGGTTTTCAATATGCCGAACCATGAGACTTTGTTTGGATGTCAGGGTGTTTTCATGTTTACAAATACTCCCATTTATGTAGTCTTCATAATCTATACATACCACAACACCTTGAAACACGCTCCCATTGGGCTGAGATTGTTTATACATGTAAATGCCGGGGCTGCTTTCCCGAATTAACACCTTATCATGTTGCAGTTTTTCAAAATACTGTTGAGCTTGCTTGTAGTCAACTTCACTGCTATTTTCCAACGTAATACCCACCAAGGATCTGATTACATTCCCAAAATGGAGTTTACTACCATGTTTGCCACAAACCACTTGATCCACATGTGCGGCAACCGGCCTTAGTGCGGCAAAAGGTTTAATATGAATCACCGTTTGGTATTAAAAAACTGAATGATGCGCTCAGCCAGTTCAACCCCAACTCGTTCCTGAGCTTCTGCAGTACTGGCGCCAATATGGGGTGATAATGATGTGTTGGGCATTTGTAGCATGGTATCATCCACCGGGGGCTCCTGCGAAAACACATCCACCCCTGCAAAGGAAATCTTACCTGATTGAATGGCTTGTTTTAAGGCCATTTCATTCACAACACCTCCCCTTGCACAATTGATTAACACCGCACCTTCTTTCATCAGGGAAAGCTCTTTCTCTCCAATGGCTTCTTCGCTACCGGGTGTGTGTACGGTAATGATATCGCTGTTTTTGAGCACATCCGCCATACTCATCCCGGGTATTACAATTTTAAAATTATTGAACGCATATTTACGATGAAACGACAACGTAAGTTCAATATCACGCTGTTTGTAGTCACTGGCAAGAACCTCCATACCCAGTCCTACTGCCATTCTGGCAACCTCCTGGCCAATTCTACCAAAACCGATAATTCCTATTTTTTTATCTTTCACCTCTAAACCCTGCCCAGCCAGTTTTTTTAACTCATTAAAATGTGATTTTCCATTGGAGGGCATTTCCCTGTTTGTATGATACAAAAAACGATAGCAGGAAAAAATATGGGCAAATACCAGTTCGGCTACGGAGCGGCTGCTAGCATTCGGGGTATTTACCACCGGTATGTGTTTAAGCCCTGCATGTTTAATATCAATATTATCCAGTCCAACACCGGCCCTTGCAATTAACTTCAGGTTACCGGCATCCATAATATCTGCAGTTACTTTGGTGGCACTGCGAACAACAAGGATATCATATTCCTTGATTTTAGAAATCAGATCCTGCTGACTTATTTTCTGTGTGTCGATGCTGAAACCTGCTTTTTCAAGCAATGATTTTCCGGCTGCATCAATACCATCGTTGGCTAATATTTTCATTATGCAAAGGTCTCCATTACATTAACCAGGGCCTGAACACTTTCCAGCGGGAGCGCATTATACAGACTTGCCCTATATCCACCAACACTTCTATGTCCTTTGATGCCACTAATTCCGGCTTCTTTGCATGCAGCATTAAACTTCATTTCCAGTTCAGGTGATGGCTCATTAAATACAAAGCACACATTCATTCGGCTTCTGTCATCTGCATGCACAGTTCCTCTAAAATAAGGGCTATGGTCTATGGCATTATACAACAGCTGCGCCTTTTCTTCATTGCGTTTTTGCATGCCCTCACATCCTCCGTTTTCTTTCACCCATTCCAGGTTGAATTTACTAACCAATATGGGAAATACGGGCGGAGTGTTATACATACTTTCCTTTTCACCATGCAGTTTGTAATCCAGCATAGAGGGAATTGCTCTGCCCTCAGGACGTCGGCTGTACAGCGACTTTTTAACAATAACAAGGGTTACGCCTGCCGGACCCATATTTTTCTGTGCGCCTGCATAAATCAGATCAAACTGGGAAGTATTGACAGGGCGACTAAAAATATCTGAGCTCATATCACAAAACAGTGGCACTTCACTTACCGGAAAAGAATGCATCTGTGTGCCATAAATGGTGTTGTTGCTGGTACAATGAAAATAATCAGCATCAGCAGGTATGGTAAAATCTTTGGGTATGTAGGTATAGTTTTCCGATTCACTGCTGCCTACCACATTTACTTCGCCATACAGTTTAGCTTCTTTGATAGCGCCTGCTGCCCATACACCGGTTTTTAAATACGCGGCAGATGTTCTTAGAAAGTTAAGGGGAATCTGAAAAAACTGGGTAGATGCGCCACCTTGCAAAAACAGGATATCGTAATCATCCGGCACCGACATGATCGATTTTACCAATTGGCGGGCTTCCTCCATTACGGCTTCAAATTCTTTGGTTCTGTGGCTTATTTCCAGAATACTTAAACCGGTTCCTGAAAAATTTTTAATGGCCTCTATGCTTTTCTCGATTGCTACGGGTGCTAAAATGGATGGCCCCGCAGAAAAATTGTGTATTTTAGACATTGGGTCTGTTTCTTGGTACAATTTTAGCATTATAATTGCGGGTAATCAAGTATCTTAATCTTATGTGCAAAAAAGCTTTGTTATTGCTTTGGGCGGTCAAAATTTTGAATATTGCCTCAGCACAGTATGAGGATGATGCACCACATCAATCCATGGATACCGGATCTAAAAAGAAGATGTTTTTTACATCTCCTACCCGCAATGATATAATAAAAGGGACTGAATTCATGTTTTCCTTAAACAACGGATTTATTTTTGGCGAAATATCGCCCTTTGTGGGCTTTGATATTGCCAAACCATTGAGGGTAGGTGCCGGAATCAATGGTGCTTTTTATGCAGGAAATGGGCAGGGAAATACAGGATTCACCTACGGAGCCCATGGATTTCTGAGATTAAATCTGGGACAGGTCGCCTTTCTACATGCAGAAATGAGGACGGTTAATGCGATAATGCCAGGAAATGGCTTGTTATCTTCCAGTGAAAGAAAATGGGTGGCTTCTCCTATTCTTGGGTTGGGAATGGCACAAAGTTCCAATATGAGTTCGTGGTTTTTAATTGGCTACGCACCCAACACAGAATATGCTTCTACCCAACCGCTTGGATCTATTGTATACAGAATCGGAATTACGTTCTAGTTAGAATGTGATTTCCTTCCAGGTGTTGATTACGGCTGGCCAAAACCCAACAAGCAGGGTAATAATGAGTGCCACCGACAAAAACATCCATTCTATTGCGCCTATTTTCCAAGACGCAGCATCAGTATTATCCGAGAAAAAGGCATGTTTGAATACCCTAAAATAATAGGCAATGCTGATAGCCGAGCCCAACAGTGCCACATATAACAACCATGGATACGTGGAGATAATACCACTAAAGAGACCATATTTTCCGGCAAAACCCGCCGTCATAGGAATGCCTGCCATAGAAAACATAGAAACAATCAATATGAGCGATAGCCATTTGTTTTGTTTGCCCAGGCCATTGAAATTATCGAATGAAAATTGCTGGTTTTCACCGGATGTTTTATCCAGCAAATAGAAAACTGAAACTGCACTGCAAGTATAGGCAATCAGATAAATAAGCAATGCCCATAGCCCTTCGTATGGCGAAGCAAGAATGGCCATAAGCATATATCCTGCGTGGGCAACACTGGAATAAGCCAGCATTCTTTTAAAGGAATTTTGCCTGATGGCTGCAATATTGCCAAAAATGATGGTAGCCCCTGCAGCAACAGCCAAGGTTGTCCCCCACCAATTTTTAACATCTTCCAATGCGGTATCAAACAATCTGTAAAACGCAGCAAACGCAGCAATTTTAACTACAGTTGCCATAAATACGGTGGTGCGGTTTGGGCTGCCGTAATAAACATCCGGACTCCAGAAGTGGAATGGGAAAGCAGATATTTTAAACAACATACCTGCCATAAGCAAAATAATGCCAGAAAATATGAGGTTACTTTTAATACCCAGGTGAGCAATCATGGAAGTGGCACGGCTTATACTTTCCAGTTCCAGGCTTCCTGTGCCCCCGTAAAGAAAAGCACAACCCATCAGAAATATGGCGGTACTAAATGCACCCATGAGGAAGTATTTAACCGCAGACTCATTGGAGGCTAAATCAGACTTTTTGCTTCCGGCTAGAACATATAATGGAATAGAAAGACACTCAATTCCCAGGAAAAGCATGATGAGATTGCTAAACGATGTCATGAGCATACCTCCGCAAACGCTAAAGAGCATCAACCCCAGTAAATCTGCTCCAATATGATTGTTTCTGGAAAACAATCCCAAAACCAACAGAAAGGCCAAAATCAGGACCATGGAAAAGGCAATGGCATTAAAATTCCACGAAAGCATATTCTCTGGAACATAATCGGCTAGCAATCCCGATACCTTTCTATGAACAACAAATAGCTTTAAGTCATAGATAAGTGAGCCCAAGGCTGCCAATAACAGAGAAATGGTAATCCACAAAGATTTGCCTTCCGGCTTATTGATGCCATAATACAACACGACAATGGCGCCTAAAAAAAGTATCAATAAAGAAGTCATGATATTACCTCCCTCGTATTTTGAATTAATAATAACAATTGCTTAACTGCCGGTGCGCTGATATCCATGATGAGTTGAGGAAATAAACCAAAAAATACAATCAGCAGAACAATGCCTGATAAAGACACCCACTCATGCCATGCCAAGGGGGTAAAAACAGTGCCTTTGCTTTCGCCAAACATGCTGAACTGATACATTCTCAGCATATAAACTGCACACAAAATGATGGTGATTCCCGCAAGGATACCCCAGATGTAATGATAGGAAAAAACGGTTTTCAGCAACAATAGTTCACCCGGAAAGCTATTGGTAAAAGGGACAGCCGTGGCTCCCAGCACGATAATTAGAAAGAATACAGCAAAAGCCCTCGATTGGGCAGCGATACCGCCTAAAGAATCAAGTAGTCGGGTATTATTTCGCCTTTCAATAATATCAATAGCCAAAAACAACCCAACTGCATTCACACCATGACTGAACATTTGCAAAATTCCACCCTGTATACCGGTTTCACCCGCCACTACTATACCGGCAGCAATGAGTCCCACGTGAGACAATGATGAATAAGCAACAATGCGTTTCATATCATTCTGCCTAATAGCAATAAGGGCGGCATAAATAATTCCAACTACACCTGCGCCAATAATTATCGGAACAAATGTTGGCAGCGATTCCGGAACCAAGGGCATAAACCACCGAAGCAAGCCATACAAGCCCATTTTCAGCATGATGCCTGATAAAAGCATTGATCCTACAGCGGGAGCTTCAGTATAGGTTGAAGGTTGCCAGCCATGAAAAGGCATTATGGGAATTTTTACGGCAAAAGCCAATAACAGGCCTGCACCCACCCAGAAAGCTTCAGTGGAGCTTAATGGCACAGACACCAGCATTTCGTATGAAAAAGAGGAATGGTCGGGTACTTTACTAAATAGGTAAATCAGGGATGCAAGCATGGCCAGACTGCCTATGAATGTATAGATGAAAAACCGTAAGGTAGTTTTGAATCGGTTACCCTCTCCCCACAAACCAGCAATAAAATAAATTGGTATTAGTGCCAACTCCCAAAAGATGTAGAACATGAGTCCGTCCTGGGCAACAAAAACCCCATTGAGGGCACCCTGCATTCCTACAATCAGTGCAAACAGCAGTGCATGATCTTCTTTTTTGTGAAATGCCGAAAGCAAAATCAGGGGGCAAAGTAGATTGGTCAGAATCAGCAATACCATGCTAATTCCATCCATGCCGGTGTGAAAATGAATGGCAGAAGAAAACCAGGGTTTATTCCATTGCCACTGAACCCCGGCATCGGGATTGAAATGCATAAAAAAATACAATAAGAAAACCCCGGATATAATAGAACCCAGCAAAGCTATCCAACGCGACCACTTCCCTGACCAGGCGGCTATAAAGGCGGTAATTATAGGTATAAAAATCAGCTCCACGATTATTTGAAAATATTGACAACCAACATAAGAATAACACCAACGACCATATACAACAGGTAATATTGTATTTTACCGTTCTGGGCCTTTGAAAACAAGCCGGATGCATAGGAAACTGCTGAAGATACCCAACCCATAAAGCCGGTAAAAATTCCATTATCAACTTTATTCATCGTTGTTCCCGCCTGCTCTGCACTCTTCACAAAGACCCTGTCGTATAGTTCATCTACATAGAATTTGTTAGCTGACCACCTGGCGGCTCCGGTCATTTCTGCATCCTGTTCAGGAACCGAAGAACGGGCTATGTACTTGTAGCGTGTGTATAAAAATGCAGCTAAAAAGACTGAAACGGCCAGACCCATTAATAGCCACTCTGTGCTGTGTGAAGGGTGATGCAGATTATCCTGAGCATTGCCTAAAACAGGACTCAGCCAGTGTTTTAACCACTGCGCATAATCATGGGTAAACAACTCAGGCAAATTGAGCAACCCACCCACCAAACTTAAAACTGCAAGAATAATCAATGGAATGGTAATAAGAGCCGGTGATTCATGCAGATGTTGTTTTTGTTTTTCTGTGCCTCTAAAGCCACCCAAAAATGTCACCATGAATACCCTGAACATATAAATTCCGGTTATAAGTGCACTGATAACGGTTAAAAACCAAACAATGGGATGTTGGGTAAACACCATTGCCAATATTTCATCCTTACTAAAAAAACCGCTAAACAAAGGCATACCGCTGATTGCCAAGGTGCCAATGAGAAAGGTATAATACGTAACCGGCATGTAGGATTTCAGGCCTCCCATTTTGCGAATATCCTGCTCTCCACCCATTCCGTGAATAACACTTCCTGAACCTAAAAACAGCAACGCTTTGAAGAATGCATGCGTAATAAGGTGGAACATGGCAGCAGAATACGCACCTACGCCCAGGGCAATAAACATCAAACCCAGTTGGCTTACCGTACTGTATGCTAATACCTTCTTGATATCATTTTGCTTTAAACCTATCAGCGCAGCCAGAATGCTGGTAGCAAGGCCAATCCAGAGTATGAGTTGTTGTGCTGCAGGAGCCATTTCAAAAAGCACATTGCAACGCACTACCAGGTAAACACCTGCAGTAACCATGGTTGCAGCATGTATTAACGCTGAAACAGGCGTAGGGCCTGCCATAGCGTCCGGCAGCCAGGTGTATAACGGGATTTGTGCACTTTTACCCATCGCACCGATGAAAAAAGAAATGCAGATTGCAGTAACCATTTCGGTGGATAAAATTCCTGACTTAGCTGCTGCAAACACGTCTGTATAATTCAATGACTTGCAACTGCTTATCACCAGGAATAAGCCCACCAATAAACCCAAATCACCAATTCTGTTCATGATAAACGCTTTTCTGGCAGCTTTGCCATATTCTGCATTTCGATACCAGAATCCGATTAACAAATAAGAACATAGTCCTACCCCTTCCCAACCAAAGAACAACATGAGAAAATTACTCCCCATAACCAGTACCAGCATATTGAATACAAACAGGTTTAGGTAAGCAAAAAACTTATAAAACCCGCTGTCACCATGCATATAAGCGATTGAATAGAGGTGGATTAAAAAACCAATGCCGGTAATCACCAGCATCATTACCGATGTGAGACGATCTGCCTGAATGGCAAAATCCACAAAAACATCACCTACGGAAAGAAAGGTGAATCCAATGACTTGATGAGCGGTACTTTCAGCAACATCTGCATGATTCATCAAACCGGTAAAAACCTGCCATGATAAAACAAATGAGATTAAAATTGTCAAAGATGAAATCCACCCCGTAACCTTCTCCGGCAAATATTTTCCGATGATTCCAGAGAGTAAAAAACCTAGTAGCGGAGACAACAATATTACAAACAACATACCCGTTAACCTTTCAACTTATCAAACAACCCAACATCGGTACTTCTGGTATTTCGGTAAATCATGACAATAATAGCGAGGCCAACAGCAGCTTCTGCCGCAGCCACTACCATGATAAAGAAAACAAACAACTGACCTGCAGAATCGCCCATGTAGGATGAGAATGCAACAAATAACAAATTCACGGCATTCAGCATAAGTTCTATGCACATTAGTAGGACAATGGAATTACGCCTGGTAAGTACACCAAATAGTCCTATGCAAAACAACACACTACTCAAGTAGATGTAGTGACTAATATCCAATGTATTAAAAATGGAATCTGGATTCATTGAGAAGAAGTTTCAGAATAATTGTTATTTTCTTTGCTTTTTGTTTGCTTTTTACCCAGTAACACAGCGCCTACCATAGCAGCCAGGAACAGAATTCCGGACAATTCAAACGGAACCAAGTAATCAGTAAAAAGCACCTTACCCAGATTTTTCACCAGACCAATATTGTCTGCGGGGTTTCGCATTATTTGTTCAGATGATCTGTGGAGGGCAGCTGCAAGGGTAACCAGCAATAATCCTGAAGCAACGGCTGCCCCGATATTCCATCCCATTTTCACAATGGGCTCACTTTCCTTATTTAGGTTCAACAACATGAGCACAAACAGAAACAAAACCATGATGGCACCGGCGTATACAATTAAATTAACTACAGCCAGAAATTGAGCGTTTAACAATACATAGTGGGCGGATATGCTGAAAAACGCTAAAATAAGCGCCAGAACACTATATACAGGATTGGTATTGGTTACTACGTAGAGCGCACACAATATGGTGATGAATGATAATAGTAAAAACGCAGGGGGTAATCCTAAAATACTTAATAGCATGTTTTACTGATTTTGATACGTCCAAACCTGACGTTTTGAAACATCGACCCTATCATCAGTGGGTTCCACCAACTTATCTTTTCCATATATGAAACTTCCTCTGTTATATTCTGCATCAACAATTCGATCGGTAAGGAAGATGGCCTCTTTAGGACAAGCTTCCTCGCACAAGCCACAAAAAATACAACGAAGCATATTGATTTCATAAGTAGCAGCATACTTCTCTTCGCGGTACAAATGTGATTCTTCCGGTTTAGCTTCTGCAGCGATCATGGTAATAGCTTCAGCAGGACATGCTACTGCACAGAGACCACAAGCAGTGCAGCGCTCTCTGCCTTCCTCATCCCGTTTAAGTACATGTTGCCCCCTGTATACCGGAGCTATAGGCCTCAAAACATCGGGATAGCTCACTGTACTTTTCTTCTTGAAGAAATGGCTGAAGGTAATCCACATGCCATGTAATATGGCAGGCAGGTAAATCCTCTCCATCAAGGTCATTTTCTTATTAACGACCTGTTTGCTTCTTTGGGTTAATGGTTCCATACTGCAATTCCAAACTACACCAATGTAACCCGGTTAACGCTTGATATGTTTGGCTTTTACTTTATATTTTTTTCTCAGTTCGCCGGGCGTTTTGGTTTTGCGTATGCTGTTAAGTTCAATGTCTTTAATGACAGTTTCACCATCGTTTAGCATCACGTAAATTTTTCCATTCTGTACGTTACCATAATTTACATACCATTTGCTACCCTTTTTGGTTGCAGGAATAATGGTAGGTGGCTCATAGCTAACAACATATATATCCTTGATTTTAAAAGTTTTATCCTTGAATGCAGCCACTTTGCTCTTTCCGGTAACACCGCACAAGTTAATTTGTCCGGGGCATTTCAGAGGAATGGTAACTTTAATATTCTGTTTGGTTTTAGCAACAGACACCCTCATTGATTTATCCAGCTCTAGATAATCTTCACCTTTAATTTTATAGGCACTCAGCTTGGTTTTTTTGTAGGTATCAAGATCAAGATTGACAGAGAAACTAGCCGGTTTGTTAAGGCAGGTATCACCGGCCAGCTTAACATTGAATATACCAGCCCAATTAAAGCCGTCGCCTTTCATGGTTTTTAGCGGAGTTCCACTTTCAAATATCTCATCCAGTTCTGCTTTGCGGTCTATGGTTATGCAGCCATCCTGACTTTTTCTACACATGCGGAAGTAATCACAACGATTTAGGGTAATGGCCACGCCTTGACCAATAAACACGGTCGTATCCTTCACGCAAGTATCCTTGGGTGGTGGTGGCGGAGGCGGAGGTGGTGGTGCCGGTTTTTCAATAATGGTAATTTCTACCCTGCGATTCTTGGATTTTTTCTCTTCATCGCCTTCATTTTTTTCACGGGGCTTAGAACGGCCAAAATAAACACGCCCTACCACGGAGGTATCCACGTCCTTCTCCATGAGCCAGTCATATACCTCATCAACACGACGCTGGGATAATTGCATGTTGTAATCATCATTACCGGTACTATCAGTATGGCCGGTAAGCATCATTTTGTATTCCCTCTTGGTCTTGAGGTCCTCCAGCAATTTCTCCAATTTGGCCACCTCAGACTTTTTAATATTTGATTTGTTAAAATCAAAATAGATCTGAACGGCAGGAGCTATTTCCTTGGGTGGTTTTGGTTTGTTTGCCGCAGTTCTAGGGGCTGCAGGCCTAGGATTTGTTGGCTGTGACCAAGCAGTTGTTGAAGACAACAGACTTAATACAACCATAGCAGCTACGCAATGTATTTTCATAGTGATTGTGGTGCGAAAATATGTCTTTTACGTGATGAAACAACTGAAACTCCTACACAATTATCCCACATTTTATCAAAATACAGGCCTTACAAACCATTTTCCTCCTCGCGGATAACCCTTTTAATGATCTCACAAGCACTCAGTATTTCCTCTTTGTTTATCACCAAAGGCGGAGCAAAACGAATAATATTCCTATGGGTTTGCTTAGCGAGTAACCCATGTTTCAACAGCGATAAACAAACATTCCAGGCTGTCTTACCCGAACCATAAGGCAATATTTCCAGGGCATTTAACAACCCCATCCCGCGAACATCTTCGATTAAAGGACTCTGTATTTTTTTTAGTTCAGACCTGAAAATCTCCCCCATGGCCGTTGCATTTTCGCATAATTGTTCTTGTATTATGACCTTCAACGAAGCCGTTGCTACAGCACAAGCCAAAGGATTACCGCCAAAGGTACTGCCATGCTGACCCGGTTTAAGCCTCAGCATAACATCATCCCGGCCCAATACTGCACTCACTGGATAAACCCCTCCACCCAATGCTTTACCCAGCACCAGCAAATCCGGTTTAACATTTTCATGGTCGCAACATGTCATTTTCCCGGTTCTTCCAAGACCAGTCTGAACTTCATCTGCAATAAACAATACATTGTATCGGCTACAAATTTCTCTAACCCCTTTTAAATAATCCGGATCAGGAACAATTACCCCTGCCTCTCCTTGTATGGGCTCAACCATAAATGCCACCACGTCCGGGTTTTTACATGCCTCTTCCAATTGATGTAAATCATTGTATGCAATCAGGTCAAAACCGGGCACAAAGGGCCCAAACCCATTTCTGCTGTTCTCGTCGGTGCTGGATGATATTGCTGCAATGCTTCTTCCCCAGAAATTGCCGGCTGCAAATACAATTCTGGCCCTGTTTTCACTGACACCCTTTACCTCATATCCCCATTTTCTGGCCAGTTTTACGGCAGATTCTGACGCTTCCACTCCGGTGTTCATCGGTAATATGCGATCATATCCGAAAGTATTGGACATAAATTCGAGGTAGGGCCCCAATTGATCATTGTGAAAAGCCCTGCTAGTAAGCGATAAACTGGCGGCCTGATTTTGAAGTGCCTGCAAAATGCGTGGATGAGCATGACCTTGGTTAACAGCGCTGTAAGCCGATAAAAAATCCAGGTACTTATTTCCGTCAACGTCCCAAACGTACACGCCAATGCCTTTGGTTAATACAACCGGAAGCGGATGATAATTAAAAACTCCGAATTTATTTTCTAAGTCAACAATCTTTTGGGCATCTTCAGAAAAACAATCATACTGCATTATGCAAATTTACCTCAAAGAAGTAACATTTCTTGTGTAAATTGCAGGTCTGAAGCCCCAGTTTCGACATATCCCAGTGTTGGTTTTGTTATGCTTTCTGCCAAATAGTGGGAATAGTCAGGGTATTTATACAGAATTTGGTCAAAACCGCGTGCAATACAGGCAGTTTCATTGGACTGCTTACAGCGGCGAAACTGCCGATTTGCTTTACCACGATACTCAGCTGAAATATGCAGTAGCTTTTGCCGAAAAAATCATTGCGGAACATCTGCCTAAAATCGAAAAATTGCTGGGATATAAATCATCAAATCGGCCACAATTCATGATATATGGCAGTTTAAGTGATTACAAACAAAATAATGTAGGATATGTCAATCCACAATGGCATTCCGGTGGTATTACCTTTATCCCGGCAGAGGCACTCCCTATTTATCACGACGGCAATTTTGCTGCCTTTAAAACACGGATAATCAGGGGGCTAAGCGATTTTCTTATTCGGGAAATGATATATGGTGGAACCCTACAAGATCGTTTTGAAAGATTGAAAAGTCCCGCACTACCTTATTGGTTTACAGATGGCCTTAGCAGCATTATAGCAGAGGGCTGGAGTTCTGATCAGGAAACTGAATTAAAGGATGGATTTGCCATTGGAACGTTCAACAATGTTAATCTATTAAGCAGAGATCAGCAAGCCCTGATGGGCAGAAGTATTTGGAAATTTATCATAGACCGTCATGGCAAGGATGTTATTGCAGGAATTATGTTTATTGCCAGATACACCCATTCGGCAGAGGCGGGTATATCCTACTACACAAAAAACCAATTGGCCGATTTTCTGCAACATTGGAAAGCACAGTGCAGGTCAGATTTTGAAAATAGCACCGGCATGATTCTTCCTCGAGGCAAAGCAGAAATCCCAAGAAAAATCAATAAATCGCGGATATCCGGTGCCGGACTGAATCAGGATGGTAAAATGCTTTCATTAATCACCCATGACCACGGAAAATTTGCTGTATGGTTATATTCTGTAGAAAGTAAAAAGACCCAAAAAATTTATGAGGGCGGTCAAAAAGTGTTCAATCAAATCAATGATTACCACTTTCCCAAGGCCAAATGGCGCAACGACAAATTATACATTTTAACGTTTGAGAAAGGAAATTATTTCCTATTAACTTTCAATAAAAAGGGAAAAAATACAGAAAGATTATCCTTTAGTAGTTTCAAAGCCGTTAATGATTTTGCCTTGCATCCAACACAAGATAGCATCGTGTTTTCCGCCACAACAAACAGCATTTCCCAACTATATAAATCCTCATTAACCGGTGGGAGTTTCCAACAAATCACCCACGACACTTCCTACAAGGAAAACCTGCTATGGCTGCGCAATAACCACATTATTTATACGAATAATTCTGCCGAAAACATCAATAATTTACTATTATGGGATGGTAATTTGATTCACTCAATCACCCGATTCAGAAACCCTGTATCCATTAATTCGCCCATACTTCTAAACGATAGTACTGTAAGTTTCTTATCAGACCTGAGCGGATTGCAAAACGCCTGGTACTCCCCTATCTATACTTATGCGGAGCCTAAAGGATTAACGCATTATGCAAGATCCATTTTTAGTCAAACGATATCGGGCAATAAAAGCACATTTGCAGAGGCGGTAAAAGTTAATGGACGAATTACAATTTTTACCGGAAGCGTTAATGAAGATCCGGAAAAAGATGCCATCATTATCCCCATTAATTCAAAACTAAATGACTGGAAAAAAGGACTACTTACTAAAGAAAAACACACCCAATTATTGGAAGATACACAATTCCCCGATAGTGCCGGATTGTATATACAAAAAGACACCACAACAAAAACATACAAATATCAGACTGGCTTTGCCGTTATTGATTATCCTGAATTTGAAACAAGTGATGATGTTCCCCAAAACAAGCCATTAATCAGAAACAACCTAAATCCGATAACACCCGACTTTATTGTAACCCAAATCGATAACAGAACATTGGGCACATATCTTTATGACAACAGCGTACCCATGATGATTATGAGAAATCCATGGTTAATGCCTTATCTGAAAATTTCATTATCCGATCTACAACGCAACCTTAACATTGAGGGTGGAGTGAGAACCAGTTTAGACCTTGCGTTTACTGATTTCCACTTTAAAATGGGATATTACGCGAATAGACTAGATTATGAGTTTCTATACTTCAGACGAAATCGAAAATACGATAATGAACCCAATTTATATCAGCAATATGGCACCCAGCTGATGGAATTAAAAATCATGCTTCCCTCTGACGAGCGTTTGCGATATTCATTTAGTACAGGATTTCGTGAGGATCATATTGCTACAAAAATTACCGAAATGCAGACGGCGCTGATTGATGATAAGGTAAATCGATTTTGGAGTAACAAAATGGAAATTATGTTCGATAACAGCACAAGTTCGGGCCTTAATCAAATGACAGGCAGCAGAATCAAGTTTGGACTGCAGCATATGATGAACGTGAAGAATGAACAAACTATGTTGTGGGCTGAATCAGACATACGGTTGTATATTCCTGTGTGGAAGAGTATCACATTTGCACAGCGCATTGCAGGAGTTTACAACCTGGGGAAGCAAAAATCCGGCTATTATTTAGGTGGCGTAGAAAATTGGACTGCAAAAGAGCAACTTCCAGAAAGGCCGGTTTTTCTGAATCCTGAAAACATACAGTTCCAATCATGGGCGTGCAATTTACGGGGGCATTTTAGGGGAGCCCGAATGGGAAATAGTTTTCTGTTGAGTAACACTGAACTAAGATGGCAGGTGATGAAAATGATTTACAAACGCCCTGTTTCTTCCGAATTCATCAAACATTTCACCATAACAACCTTTATAGATGCAGGTTGTGCATTTACCGGCAAATCGCCTGCTGACATTGCTAATCCCTACAACACCAATTACCTGAACACTCCCAATTATTCAATGAGTATAACATCTCGCAGAAATCCGTGGCTGATGGGTGCAGGATATGGAATTAGGTCCCGTGTTTTGGGATATTTTATCAAATATGATCGTGCTTGGGGTTGGCAGGAAAGTCAATGGAACAAACCCATTCAATACATCAGTTTGGGGCTGGACTTTTAAATTACCCAAGTCCTACAATCTCCATTGTATTTTTTTATCTTGATTTCAGGGAAAATAGCAACTTTTATGTTTATTTTGCAAGCTGATATAAAACGTAAAAATGGGCTTATTCAGTTTTCTGACGCAGGAACTTGCCATTGACCTCGGCACGGCCAACACGCTAATCATACACAAAGACAAAGTTGTGGTGGACGAACCCTCTATAATCGCCTTGGAGAAAGCTACCGGCAACGTGATTGCCATTGGAAAAGAGGCCATGCAAATGTTTGGTAAAGAAAACGAAGGAATCAAAACCATTAGACCACTAAAAGATGGTGTAATTGCGGATTTTCAGGCAGCAGAGCACATGATTCGGGGGATGATTAAGATGATTAACCAAAAACAGAAGTGGATTTCCCCCCAGTTGAAAATGGTTATTTGCATTCCATCCGGTATTACTGAAGTTGAAAAACGCGCTGTTAAGGACAGTGCTGAACGCAGTGGCGCTAAAGAAGTTTACCTGATTCATGAACCCATGGCGGCCGCTGTGGGTATTGGTATAGACGTGGTACAACCACAGGGCAACATGATTATCGATATTGGAGGTGGTACCACTGAGATTGCCATCATTGCTCTTGGAGGTATTGTTTGTGATGAAAGCATCAGGGTGGCCGGCGATGAATTCAATTTGGATATTGTTGAATACATGCGCAGGGAACATAATTTACTTATTGGTGAAAGAACCGCTGAAAAGATTAAAATACACATAGGCAGTGCATTGCAGGAGCTGGACAATCCCCCTGAGGATTACCCGGTCTTTGGTAGAGATTTGATGACAGGCATTCCCAAACAAATCATGGTGAGCTATTCGGAAATTGCCAGATCACTGGATAAGAGCATTATGAAAATTGAGGAGGCCATTTTGCGTGCCTTAGAGCAATCTCCACCCGAATTGAGTGCAGATATTTTGACCAATGGCATTTGGCTTACCGGTGGCGGAGCGCTTTTGAGGGGCCTCGACAAACGGGTTAGTGCCAAAACCAAACTTCGTGTTTCCATTGCAGAAGATCCCCTGCGTGCCGTGGTAAGAGGCACCGGAATCGCGCTAAGAAACATTGGTAAATTCAAATTTTTGATGACAGCTTAATTGTTAAAAAATGGTTTTTCTGTTCAGACTTATAAGGAAAAACCTGTTTTTTATTTCATACCTGCTGCTAATGATTTTCAGCATTGGTCAGGTGGTTAGATTCAATATCTATCAGCAGAGTTATTTTTTTAATACCAGCAGTTCTTTTGCCAATGGTTTGTCCAGGGTAAAAATCAATGTGACAGACTATTTCAAGCTTGCCGACGTAAATAAATCTCTCGCTGAAGAGAATAGAAAATTACGCGCCGCCCTTTTTGAAAATCAACAATTAAATGACAGTAGCACTGTATTGATGAAAGATTCACTGGGAAAGAAAAAATATCAGTATCTCACAGCCAATGTTGTTCAATTAACCACCCACCTACAGAACAATTTCATCACCATTGATAAAGGCAGCAACCAGGGAATAAGAAAGGATATGGCGGTGTTAAGTCCTTCCGGTATTGCAGGTATTGTGATCGATGTTACTGAGGACTTCTCATTGGTATTATCCGCTATCAATTCACAATTCAAGGCAACCCCCATGATACCACAAACCGGTTTCAGGGATGGTTCAGTGAGCTGGAATGGCAAGGACCCTACCCTCATACAACTAAATGGAGTCAGTAGATTTGAAAAGATAACTCCGGGAATGAATGTTGTAACCAGTAATTATTCTGTAAAATTCCCGGCAGGCATACCTATTGGTAAAATTGCACGGGTGAGTAAGACTGGCGGAAGCAGTTTTTATGACATCGATATTAAACTAGCTACCGACTTCCGGAAAATAAGCCATGTTTATGTGGTGAATTATCAATTCTCATCACAAATCGATACACTGAACAGGAGGGCAATCCGTGGCAATTGAATTAATAAAATATCTCATAGCTGCCATTATTTTGGTATTTCTTCAGTTCTTTCTCATCCAAGAGATAAATTTTGGTGCATGGCTAAAACCCATGCCTTATATATTGTTTATATTTCTACTCCCTTTCTCCTATAATCGCTATTTGAAATTACTTGCGGCATTTTTTATTGGTCTTTTTCTGGATATATTGAGCAATAGCGGCGGTTTACATGCAGCTGCCTGCGCAACTTTGGCGTTTGGAAGGATCATGACTGATGAAAAACTGATAGACGCTGATGCCATTCAGTTGCAGGGTTTCCATCATGTAACTCCCGAATACAAGAATTTCAGGTATTATTCCCTTTATGTATTTTCATTGACATTTCTACATCACTGGGTATATTTCACCTTAGATTACTTTACAATTACTGCCTTTTTGTCTGTCTTAGCAACCTCGTTGGTAAGCAGTGTCGGGACGTTTTTATTAATGTTGCTCTATAAAACTATTGCTAAAATCCAGTAAAATGGACTTACATCGCAATCGAAAATTTGTATATTTTGGCCTATTCAGCATAATAGCCATCATTTATTTAATTCAAATTTTCAAACTACAGCTACTCGACAATCAATATGAACAAAAAGCCATTAATAATGCACTCAATAAAATCCCTATTTACCCTGACAGAAGCATAATTTACGACAGAAATGGGAAACTGCTTGTTCACAATATTGCCATTTACGATCTCATCGTTTTTCCAGCCAAAGCAAAAAGCATAGATACAGTAGCATTTTGTGAAATCATGAATATTAGCGGTGAAGATTACCACAAGTTCATGAAAATTGCCAGAGAGAATTCCAAAAAAAGGCAAAAAAACAATGTGTTTAATGGGTCAGCCATTTTCATGACTAATTTAAGCAAAGACCAATATAGTGCGATTCAAGAAAACCTTTATCGTTTTCCGGGATTTTCAGTTGAACCCAAGACGGACCGCTTGTATGCCGTCAAAGGCGGGGCTCACATGCTGGGTTATTTGGGTGAGGCGAGTAAAAAACTACTGGCCAAAGATCCGTATTATCGTCCCGGTGATCTTGTAGGAATTACCGGAATTGAAAACACTTACGAATCCTACATCAGGGGTGTTAAAGGAGTGAAGACCGTATGGCAAGACAGAACCTACACTGAAAGAGGCGAAGCTAAAGACAACGAATTCAACTCCCCTGCTCAGGCGGGTCCGGATTTTTATAGCAGTATAGATTTTGAACTGCAGGAATTCGGGGAAAGTTTGCTCGCCAACAAAAGAGGCAGTGTAGTAGCCATTGAGCCCACCAGCGGTGAAATTTTGGCTTTGATCAATAAACCTGATTATGACCCGAATCTATTGGTTGGTGAGGCCAGGGCGCGTTCATTTAGGCAGTTATTAATTGATCCTAAAAAACCCTTATATAACAGAGCTATTAAAGGGGTTTATCCACCAGGTTCAACTTTCAAAACTGTAATGGCACTAATAGGTTGTCAGGAAGGTGTGTTAAAACAATCTACCCTGCATGGATGCAGTGGTGGTTATCACCTGGGAAGTCTTACTGTTGGTTGCCATCCTCATGCCTCTCCCACTGACCTGAAGGGTAGTATTGGCATCTCTTGTAATGCCTACTACTGTCAAGTATTTAGAGACATTATAGATAACCCCAAATATGGCAATGTAAAGACCGGATATGAAGCACTTGAAAAACACCTGCGCAGTTTTGGCCTTGGTGGTAAGTTAGGAGTGGATTTGCCCGGAGAAAATAAGGGAAACGTACCCAGCATCAAACAACTTGACAGAAGACATGGTAAAGCATGGAAAAGCAGTATGATTATTTCATTGGCTATCGGACAAGGTGAAATACTGCTGACCCCTATACAGATGGCAAACTGCGCTGCAATCATTGCCAACAAAGGATGGTTTATCACCCCACATTTAGTCAAGGGAATCGGGGTAAATAAGTACCTGCCGGATGAATTCAAGAAAAGACACTATACAACCGTTGGCGAACTATATTATGATTGGGTTATTGATGGTATGGAAATGGTTACTAAACCGGGAGGTACTGCATTTGGAACCGGCATAAACGATGTTGTAATTTGTGCAAAAACGGGAACTGCCCAAAATCCACATGGCCAGGATCATTCGCTCTATATTGCATTTGCACCCAGAGAAAAACCTAAAATTGCGATAGCTGTGATAGTAGAAAATGGCGGATATGGTGCAACCTGGGCTGCCCCAATTGCCAATCTTATGATTGAAAATTATCTTAACCGAGGTATAAAACCTACACGTCCGGATATGCTGGAGCGTATAAAAACTTCTGCCGTTCAATAAATAATTCGATGAACCGATTTTATTCAAATAAGGAAGATAACCCGGCTCTGGATACCATTTCTGTATGGCTTTATATTGTCCTTGTTTTTATCGGTCTTATTAGCGTTTATTCTGCCACTTCAGAAGTAAACCAAACTTTTCAATTTTCGTTTTCTTCACTTGCCGGCCGACAACTAATATGGATTGGTGGTGCTATCATCATCATATTTACCATTGCTTTTGCCAACGTTGCCATCATCGATTACTTTGCTTACGGCTTTTATGGGTTTGCCATTCTTTTGAATATTGCAGTCCTTTTTCTTGGAAAAGAAGTTTCCGGTGCGAAAAGCTGGTTTGGTTTTGGAGGTTTTGGAATACAACCCAGTGAATTTGCCAAAGTTGCAACAGCATTAGCCATTGCTAAACATCTTGGAACCTATGGAGTGCGTTTTAAGGGGACCCGGAATGTTGCTATCACACTGGCACTGTTTTTAGTACCAATGCTGCTGATATTGATTCAGAATGATACCGGCAGTGCATTGGTTTTTCTTTCATTTTTTCTGGTACTCTATCGAGAAGGACTCTCCGGGTGGATTTTACTCAGTGCCGTCTGGCTCATGCTGATTGCCATTGCAAGAATCGTGATGGAAGCAACAGGAATAAGTCATTTATGGACGATGGGAATATTGTTGTTTTTGGCTTCGGTAATTATCTATTTTGGGAAAAAGAATAAACAATTAATTTTAGCAACCGTATTTGTACTGCTGGTAAGCGCTTTATTCAGCATTGCGGTTGGGTTTGCGTACACCAAAATTTTGAAAGGATATCAGCGGGATAGAATTGAACTGGTGCTGAATCTAAAACAAGACACCCGCAATATGGGATACAATCTCGAACAATCCCGCATTGCTATTGGTGCCGGACAATTTCTGGGAAGGGGTTACTTAAAAGGCACACAGACCAAAATGGGATTTGTACCCGAACAGCATACTGATTTCATATTTTGCACCATAGGTGAAGAATGGGGGTTTGTTGGAACCCTGGTCTTTTTTGCAGTATACTTTGGTTTGTTGTTTAGATTAATCAACCTGGCTGAAAGACAGTCAACCGCCTTTGGCAGGGTACTCGGTTACGGGGTTGTGTGCATTTTGTTTTTTCATGTAGCCATTAATATTGGCATGACCATCGGCATTGTGCCGGTAATTGGAATCCCCCTCCCCTTCATCAGTTTTGGTGGTAGCAGCTTGTGGGCGTTTACACTGCTGTTGTTTTTATTTCTAAAAGTGGATGAAAAACGGCGCTAATCAACCGTCGCTTACCCTGCAGCAAACACCTGACGGAAGTTATACTTTTTATAATAGTCAATATAATAGCCATCTTCACTCAATAACTGGGGCATTGACTGAAAGTTTACATGTTTACATTGATAATGGATTATCATACATTCATAAAGACACAATCTGCATCTTTGAAATGGGCTTCGGTACCGGACTAAACGCTTTTCTGGCCTATCAATATGCTGAAAAACATCACAAAAACATTTATTACCAAACCATAGACATTAACCCCATCCCTAGTGCATTTTTGCCACCTCCAGACTTTCTAAGTGATAATTGCACAGCTGAATATGCCTGGAAGACGATTGTATCGTCTGAATGGAATAAAGAAACTACCATCGCTGATTTTTTTACTATCAACAAACAAAGACAGACAATTCAGGATTGTACTATATCGGGAAATATTGATGTTGTTTTTTTTGATGCGTTTTCCCCTTCCGTGCAGCCTGAGGTGTGGAGTGCTACTATATTTAAACGTTTTTATACTGCATTAAATCCCGGTGGTATCATTGTTACATATAGCGCTGCCCGATTGGCTAAAACGGCATTGAGTTCAGCAGGTTTCATACTGAAAAAGTTGATTGGCCCGCCGGGTAAAAGGCATATGTTAAGAGCCGTAAAGACAAAGTAAATAGCGCTAAATAATCAGTATTTGGCTTCATCAAGCCGATTTTTATTTACTATAATTATTTTTATTCTTACGCATGTAAAGAATAACAAGGTTTTAACAATCAATACCTCTCTTTTAGTAAGTTTGCAGTATGCGAACTTCAATACCATCTTTCATCGCCGCATTTACGCTTTTGGCAGTATCCTGCGGACAAAAACAAGATGAACAAGCTGTACTTTTTGAACTTACACAACCCGAAGAGACCGGGGTTAGTTTTATTAATACAGTTCCGGAAAACGACACTTTAAATCAGTTTGTTTATCATTACCTGTTTAATGGCAACGGTGTTGCAGCAGGGGATTTAAACAATGATGGTTTGCCTGAGCTCATTTTCACGGGTAATGAAAAACCCGCTGTGATTTATCAAAATAAAGGGGATTTTAAATTTGAAGACATCACTGCAAAATCAGGGTTAAAAACTTCACACTGGATGAGCGGCATAACGCTGGCAGACGTTAACAATGATGGTTTTCTGGATGTGTACATTTGCCGAAGCGGACCCGATAAGAATGCTGAGCATAAACGGAATTTGTTGTTCATCAACAATGGCAACATGACTTTTACGGAAAAAGCCGCAGAATGGGGGGTTGATGATCCCGGAAATGCCACTTGCGCCACTTTTTTTGATATGGACAATGATGGTGATTTAGATCTTTATCTTGGAAATCATGCCGACCGTTTCTTTGCAGATATTGCTACGAAATTCACCCCTGCCCTACACAGAGACGAAAGAAGTCAGCAACATCTTTTCAGAAATGAGGGCAAAAAATTTAGCGATGTGAGTGAAAATGCAGGAGTGAATGCCATGGGGTATTGTCTTAGTGCAACCGCCGCCGATTTTAATAAAGACGGATTTACCGATTTATATATTTGCAATGACTACCATGTGCCGGATTATTATTACATCAACAACGGAGACGGTACCTTTAAAAACCAGTTTGAAACCTACTTTAAACATAGCAGCACTAACAGTATGGGAGCTGATGTTGCAGATTACAACAAAGATGGATGGCTGGACCTGATTACGGTAGACATGCTGTCTGAAGATCCGAGAAGATTTGGTTTACTGGCAGGCCCCAAAAAATATGATTTCTTTACAACGGCATTGCGCAGTGGTTACGGGCACCAATACATGCACAACAATCTTCAAACCAATTTTAAAGGTCATTTTGCAGACCTTGCCTATTTGAATGGTGTAGCCCGCACCGACTGGAGCTGGAGCCCTTTGTTTGCAGACTTTGACAATGACGGCTACTCCGATTTGTTCATTACCAATGGATATTACAGAGATGTTACCAACCTTGATTTCATCCTGTTTCAGCAAAGAAAAGACCAGCAGTTTAAAAAGCCCCTCAACATTTTAAAGAGTGAACTGAAACGGGAGCCCACGGTAAAGGAAATTGCAGCCAATTTAAACATTTCAGAAACTGAAGCCGAGAAACTGGCCTATAGTACCACCATCAATCACAAGGAAATATTGGAAAAACTGCCTTTTGAAAAGCTCACCAACTATGCCTATAAAAATCTGGGGAATTATCAGTTTTCCAATGTAACACAAGACTGGGGTCTGGATGAACCCACCCTAAGTTCGGGATCGACCTATGCAGACCTGAATGCTGACGGCAAACTGGATCTGATTATCTGTAATCAGGGAGATGTTGCCCATTTGTATAAGAATGTTGGGCCTGAAAAAAATTATCTCCGCATAAAATGCAAAGGAGGTAAAAAGAATAATCGTTATGGGATAGGTTGTAAAGTGATTAGTGAATCCGATTCCGGACAACAAATCATGGAGATGCAGCCATCACGGGGTTATCAAAGCGCAACCGAGCCCATCATTCACATAGGTTTGGGCGAATATTCAACCCTAAAAAAACTAACGGTAATTTGGCCCAACGGTGAATATCAGGTTTTAAACGACATCAAATCCAATCAAGTTGTTGAGCTTGATGAGAACAATGCCGCAGGAAAATGGGATTATAACCCCAAAAACGCTTTTTCATTTGAGGATATCACCAGTCAAATCGGATTGAGTTTTATTCACCGAGAAGGCGACAACCCTGACTTTAAAAGGGAACCGCTACTGCCCCATCGATATTCAATGCTGGGCCCCGGCAGTGCCACCGGCGATGTAAATGGTGACGGGTTAACTGACCTACTCATTAGCAATGCAAGAGAAAGCAATGGTTGCGTACTTTATCTTCAAACAAAAGATGGTAAACTAACAGCTTCGCCTTCGCAGCCTTGGAGAAATATGAACAATGTAGATGTGCTGGGATGTTTGATTTTTGACGCTGATGCGGATGGAGACAATGACATATACCTCTCTGCAGGTGGCAGTGAATATGGATATCCAAACCCTGCTTATAAACATAAAATATTTTTCAATGATGGCAAAGGCAACTTCACTGAAAAAACCAGTGCACTCCCAGACCTTAATACCAGTGGAGCTTGCGTGGCTGCAGGTGACATTGACGGTGATGGAGACCTGGATCTATTTGTGGGCGGACGATTAAAACCCGGACAATATCCCGATGTTATCTTGAGAAGCTACCTGCTCCAAAACAATAAGGGCACTTTTGTAGACGTAACAGAATATGCGGCCCCTGATCTTTTCCAGCCGGGGATGATTTGTGCTGCTATTTTTTGCGATTACAACAAAGACAATAAAATGGATTTGATTGTATCCGGTGAGTGGATGCCCATCGCCTTCCTGGCCAATAATGGAAGCAAACTGGTGAACCAGACCGGAGAAGCCGGCACGGTAGGGATACCCGGCTGGTATAACAGTCTCATGGCAGTGGATATAGACAATGACGAAGACCTGGATATTATCGCCGGAAATAAAGGAATGAATTCTTTTTTCCAGGCCACCGATGAAGATAATATAAAAATTTACTGGGCAGATTTGGACCAAAGCGGCAATATTGACTTTTGGCTTACCTACAGTAAAAATCGAAAGGAATACCCCATTCACGAACTTGATGACATGGGTGCTGCCTATCCCCTATTTATGAAAAAACGATTTACTACCTATGAATCATTCGCCGGAAAAACAGCGCAAGAGGTTTTTGGAGAGGAAAACCTCAAGAAAAACAGCATGCGTGCCTCGCAGTTTAACAGCTTACTATTAAGAAACAACGGCGGATCGTTTGCCATAGAACCACTGCCTCGCCTGGCACAGGCAGGCCCGGTTTGTGGGATTACAGCGGCGGATATAGACGGAAACGGTTTCTTAGATATCATTGGAATTGGTAATAATTATGCACCAAGGGTAGAATACGGCAGAGATGATGCATTATCCGGTTTTGTACTGTACAACAACAATGGTAAAAGTTTTAATTTCAGTCACGGAACCGAAAATGGTTTTTATGTGGATGGCGACGCCAAATCTTTGGTTTGGATGGATATGCCGGGAAAATCACTCTGCCTGATTGCCACTCAGAACAACAGTGCCGCCAAAGCTTTCCATCTTAGTAAAATCCCAATGAAGTTTATTGCAGCACCTGCAAAAGCAGGAAAAGCGCTGGTTTACCTTAAGAATGGAGGCACCCGTATCGAAAATCTCTCACAGGGATGGGGCTATTTGTCGGCTGCCAGACCGGGGGTTTGGACGAATGACCAGGTTAAATCCGTTCAGTTTTTGGATGTATATGGCAATAAACTCTGAATTTAGTTGAAATATCCAATAAATCATTTATATTTGCACTTCTAAAAAATCAGCCATGGGAGTTACCAGACTAAAGCGCAAAGAAGCTAAAATCAGAGCCAGATCCAACCGCAGGGTGCAAACCATCAAGCGTCTTAAATCGATTGTATTACTTGCATCTCCTTTCAAAGGAGAATCAGGTATTATCCTGGAAGATCAGGAATAATTAACATAACAAAAATGGGAAAGCGATCTGCATAGGTCGCTTTTTTTTTTGCCCCCAATCACCGAATTTACTTTGTATTAATGTTGGAATATGTAACTTTGAATTGCATATGAAATACTTTTTACCCCTCGTTTCGTCGCTGTTCCTTGTTTCTTCTTGCACCCAAGAAAGTACTCAAAATATCATTATAAGGCATGATATCTTAACGGAGTGTAACATTGCCATTCAAAATGCCGTTGTGGTAGACCGGGTTCCACCACCTGTAGCAAGCAGAAGGTATTACTATGCCGGAGTTGCCGCTTACGAATCATTGGTTCCTTTCTCTAAAGAATTTGTTTCATTATCCGGACAATTAATTGCCCTTAAAGAATTGCCACAGCCGGATACAAGTCTCAGGTATTGCCTTGATTTGGTTGCACTTTGTGCACACACATATACCAGCCAGAAACTGGTTTTTCAGGAGGATAGTATTACCAATTTCAGACAGCGAAAACTCAATTTCTATAAGCAAACATTACCTTCAAAAACATTCAAAAACTCCGTTGCCTACGGTGATTCTGTGGGAGCAGCCATCGTGAAATGGTCTAAAACCGATAACTACGGCAAGACCCGCGGAACCGATTTTTATTTGGTAAAACAGGGTGATGGAAAATGGGAGCCCACCCTTCCGGAATTTGGTGATGCGCTAGAACCCAACTGGTATAAACTTCGCACAGCAGGCGTTCTATCAGCCAGCAGCATCGAAATTCCTAAACCTGAACCATTCAGCAAAGACAAAAACAGTCGTTTCTTTAAACTCGCAAAGCAGGTTTATGACCAGAGCAAAACTCAGGATAGCAGTTTTCTGGATATTGCCAAATACTGGGATGACAACCCCAACTCTAGCATCCACTACGGACATGCAACCATTGGTGTTTTGCGGGTATCACCTCCCGGCCACTGGCTCAGTATATTCAGCAATGTTGCAAAACAGAAACAATATGATTTGTTCAAATCTGCTGAAGGGATAGCTCGTCTGAGTGCTGTAATTTATGATGCGTTTATTGTATGCTGGGATACCAAGTTTAAAACTGAATATGTTAGGCCTGAAACCGTAATCAGAAAATATATTGACAGCAGTTGGACACCGGCCATCCAAACCCCTCCTTTCCCTGAATACCCCAGCGCACATAGTGTTGTCAGTTCTTCCTCGGCTACTCTACTTACCTCAATGTTTGGAGAATACGCCTTTACAGACAGCACCCAAATGGAGTTTGGGCTTGGCGCCAGATCTTTCAAAAATTTTAGAGAGGCTGCAGACGAAGCTTGTATGAGTAGATTATATGGAGGAATACACTTCCTTGAAGGTATTCAAAATGGTCGTTTAATGGGAAATATGCTCGGTGAATACCACCTTAAACATATCAAAACGCGAAAGTAAAATTAGAGCGTTTGAAGCTGAGTCTGCAGACTTAATATCTTTTGCTCAGCATCTGCTTTTTTCTGTCTCTCCCTTGCCACCACATCCGGTTTGGCATTCGCCACAAACTTTTCATTCGATAATTTTGCATCCACGCTGCGCATAAAGCCCTGCAGATAGGCAATTTCATCCTCCAGTCTTTTCTTTTCCGCCTCCGTATTTACTTGTACATTCAGTCGTATAAATGCCTGAGAGGTTCCGGCCATTACTGATACAGCAGAGTCTGGCTTCTCACCATTAATGACAAGCGAGATGTTTGCCAGCTTTTCAATCATATCTCGACTCTCTGAAAAAACATGATCTTTAGTAATTAGCACTACATCCAGTCTTTCTTTGGGGGATATTCCTTTGCTGTTGCGAACATTCCTGATTTCTGCAATCAATTGCAGTGGCAATTCCGACGGCAATGACAAATTTTCGGAAACGGGATATGAATCAATAATACACGGTTTACCGGGGTGGTTATTATGCAGTGCATGATGCAATTCTTCGGTGATAAACGGCATGAAAGGATGCAATAATTTTAGTAGGCTGTCAAAATGTTGCTTAACCGCGTTCAGGGTGTTTTCATGCAATTTCTCACCTTGTGGAGGTTTGATGGCTTCCAGCAATACACTACAGAAATCATCCCAAACTAGCTTATATACAGACATCAGTGCGTCATTCAGCCTAAATTCATGGAATGCTACTTCCATGTCAGCCATAACATTATCTGCTCTGGCCTCAAACCACTTCAGTGCTTGAGTCTCATTCGGTCTCACAGCGGTTTGGGGATTCGTTTCCCAACCTGAAATAAGCCGAAAAGCATTCCAAATCTTATTGCAAAAATTACGGCCCTGTTCTACCTGTGATTCATCAAACAGAATATCATTGCCGGCAGGTGAACACAGCAACATACCCATCCTTACACCATCAGCACCGTATTTGGCAATCAAATCCAACGGATCCGGACTGTTGCCCAAGCTTTTACTCATTTTACGTCTGAGCTTATCGCGAACAATGCCTGTGAAATACACATTTTTAAATGGCTTTTCATGACCATATTCATAACCGGCCATAATCATTCTGGCTACCCAAAAAAAGATAATCTCAGGAGCGGTAACCAAATCATTGGTAGGATAGTAATAACCCAACTCCTGCTTACCGGATTCCGTAAAACCATCAAAAACGCTAATAGGCCACAGCCAGCTGCTGAACCAAGTGTCCAGCACATCCTCATCCTGTTTAAGCTCAACTTCTGTTACATTTATATTATTTTTCGCAAATAACGCAGCTGCATCTTTTGCATTTTTTGCAACTACCCATTGCCCATCCGCAGTGTACCAGGCGGGGATACGATGCCCCCACCACAATTGCCGGGAAATATTCCAGTCTTTGATATTTGAAATCCAGTGATTGTATGTGTTTTTAAATTTAGGTGGATAAAACTTAATTTCATCGTTCATGACCATTGAAAGAACCTGGGGATTTCTTTCCATAAATTTTTGCATATCAAGAAACCATTGGGTGCTGATTCTGGGCTCTACCACTGCATCTGTTCTTTCGCTAAAGCCCACATTATGGCGATATGCCTCGGTTTTAATCAACAATCCATGTTGTTCCAGGTCCTTAATCCATAATTTTCGAGCTTCAAACCGGTCTTTGCCTACATATAATTGTCCTGCTTCCGATATAGTACCATCTTCGTTTAAAGTATCATACACTGGAAGATTATACTTCTCTCCTATTTTATAGTCATTAATGTCATGGGCAGGAGTCACTTTCAGTACACCGGTTCCAAAATCCATGGCAATGTATTCATCAGCTATCACCGGTATTTCGCGGTTGATAAGAGGTACAATTACCGTCTTTCCAATCCATGATTTATAACGCTCATCATCAGGATGCACACAAACCGCCACATCGCCTGCAATGGTTTCAGGACGAGCTGTTGCAACACTGATAAAGTCGGCGGCATTATCTGATGATACGTATTTCACATAATAGAGATGGTCATTAACCTCCTTGAAAATAACTTCCTCATCACTCAAGGTTGTTCTACCCTGCGGATCCCAGTTTACCATTTTGGTACCACGGTAAATTAGCCCTTTTAGATATAAATCAATAAATACGTCAATAACGGCATCGTATAGAGAAGGCTCCATGGTGAAACGCGTGCGACTCCAATCGCAGCTTGCCCCGAGTTTTTTCAGTTGTTCAAGTATGATTCCCCCGTATTTGTGCGTCCACTCCCAGGCATGGTCAAGAAATTCATCCCTGCTCAGGTCTTTTTTTGCAATTCCTTTTTCGGCCAGCATTTTCACCACCTTTGCTTCAGTGGCAATGCTTGCATGGTCAGTTCCCGGTACCCAACACGCATTTTTACCCTGCATACGAGCCCTTCGAATCAGCACATCCTGAATGGTATTATTGAGCATATGCCCCATGTGGAGCACACCGGTTACGTTGGGTGGAGGAATTACAATGCAATAAGGTTCCCTATCATCAGGTTCAGAATGAAAATAGTCATTTTCCATCCAATATTGGTACCACTTATCTTCAATCTGCGATGGGTCATACTTACTGCTCAAATCCATGGTTACAAAAATAATTTATTTTGGCTACGCGGACACTTACATTGGCCACAAAAGCAATAAAATAAAAAGCCCCGTAAATATATCCGGGGCTTTTTATTCTAATTCGGCTAATTAAACTCCCACATCGTGGTGAGCAGATTCTTCTATGTAGGGATGATTTACAGGTATCAATCCACGCTTGGTTAAAGCGTTTAATACCCATAATATGAAGATTCCTCCAAAGGTTAACAATGTTCCTATTTCCAACAATCCAATCTGTTGTCCGGGTCCAAAAACTCCGGGTACCACCATCAACCAAACATCGTGGTAGTGACCAAAAATCAGGATGCAACCTACTATGGTCAGAACAACCGGATTTCGTTTGTTATTCCTGGTCATCAATATCAGGAATGGACAGAGGAAATTCAATACTACATTCAAAAGGAAGTTGAATTTATATTCTTCAAAACGAATTTGATAGTAAGACATTTCTTCGGGAATGTGTGCATACCATATCAATAGGTATTGACTCAACCAGATATAGGTCCAGAAAATGGAGAATGCAAACATGAACTTTCCTAAATCGTGAATATGTTCATCAGTAACGATTTTCAAATAACCTTGCGATTTCAGATAAAGCACAAAGAGGCAAATGATAGTGAGGGCAGTTACCCAAGCCGTTGCAAAATTATATACACCAAAGATGGTACTAAACCAGTGAGCATCAATGCTCATCATCCATAACCATGCCACCACAGCGATGGTGAAACCATAAATTACGGAGAAACCGGCACTGTAACGGATACTCTTTTTAAAGAAGGTAACATCACCGGGTTGGGCTGAGTCTTCAGCTACAGACAAACTTCTCAGTTTGCGACCCAGCAACCACCATATAGCTACCAGAACCACGGGAAAAATCAGGAACATTTTGCTGTTCAAAAACCATGATTTACCGTCGAGAATGGCATCAAAACCAGGTTGTCCCTTGGTAAGATGCAAATGCTCATAGTGAACCCAGTGGTATAAATCATTTTTTGCTACCAAAATGGCTATGAAAGCGATGGCGAAACCAATCGGAAAAAAGGTTGAAATGGCTTCGGGAACCCTTTTAATGGCAGCACTCCACCCTGCGTTGGCAATATACTGTACAGCCACGAAGAACAGGGCTGCCAGCGAAACCATGAACAAAAGATATCCCACAATCAGAATATTTGACCAAATTCGGGTTGCCCAAGGTTTATCTTGCGAATGAAATTCTGCCCTAGGCCCAAAATTGGGATTTTCTACATTGCCATGATGTTCGGTTACAGCAACATGTTTACCTGCCTCTGCTGCTTCTCCGTGATTTTCTGTTGCAGCGTGATCATGCTTGACTGCGGTAGTAGCTTCATGACCATGTCCGTGGTTGCTTCCACTGTTCATGGTCGCAATACCAATTCCGGCAAGGATTAAACCAATAATTGTAAGTCCTATCGCAAATTTTTTGGCTTTTGCAGGAACTGTAAATTGCTCCTGACTAATTTCAATTTTATGATGTCCGTGTCCCATTAAGCGTTCTAATTTATTTGGCGTTTGCAACGGTGCTATCCTTGGCAACAGCAGGTTCTGTTCCGGCACCGCTTAATTGTTTCACATACCTGATTACCCTCCATCTGTCCATAGGTTTCAACGCATAGGCATGACTACCCATGTTGTTTTTTCCATAAGTCAGGGTGTGATAAATTTGGCCGATTGAAATTTCCTTGATATACTTATCCTGGAAATTGGGCCAAGCGGGTTTACCCAAACCTCTTTTGAAGACTTCGCCATCATTTCCGCCGTTGGCTCCATGGCAAGGTGTGCAGTAAATACCAAAAAGATATTTCCCTCTTTCATTTTTATCTTCAAAATCGGCAGGATAAGACAAAGTCTTAGAGGCTTCATATCCATCAGCACTATTGTCGAAAGGATAATGATTGTCGGCTTTACCGATTGCAACTGTACCTACAACAGGCTCACGCATACTCATTCCATAGGGATTGATGGAATTACTGTCTCCCTGATTGTATGGCTCATACCCTTTTGAATAGGCCATATCAGGCGCGTATTCCCATCCGGTGTTGTTACCGCGGCTCACACAACCGACACTGATTGCTGCAATTGCGATCACTCCGGCACTGATATTCAAAACATTTTTCATGAATGATTCTTTTTTAAATGGTAGTTTGTACCCCTCCGTTACTCTCACGTAGTTCCACGGCACCGTGGTCTTTCATGATTTTTAATACCTTTTTCTCATCAACACTCTCGCCGGTTTCTATTACTATCACCATGCGATCATCAGTCTGTCTTTCGTCCAGCAACTCAGGTTTGATTCCCCAAATCATTCTGTTTCTTAGAAAGAAGAAGAAACCCATTCCGAAGGCAGTGCATAAAACCGTTGCTTCAAACAATACCGGAACCCAGCTTGGGCTGAAACGAACAGGCTTGTTACCAACATCCAACGGCCAATCCTGCACATACATGTAATAAATCATCCAGAAAGCGAGCGTAAATCCAGTAGCTCCGCACAAAAACGCAACAATGGAAAGCCAGCTGCGGCGAATACCCATAATTCTATCCAGTCCGTGAACCGGATATGGGGTATACACATCCTGAATCTTTACACCGGCATGCACCAGTTCGCTGGTAGCCTCTACCAGTTTGTCTTCATCTTCCCAAATACCCAACAGCAATTTGTTTCTGTTACGCAGGCTTAGGTTACTATCTATAATTCCCATGAATGGTAATCTCCTAATTTGATTTATTCGCGATTGCGAAGAATGGTTTTAATTTCTGACATATTAATAACGGGCAGGAATTTGGCGAACAGGAAGAAACAGGTAAAGAATATTCCAAAAGTTCCCAAAAACAGACCGATTTCTGTGAGTGAACCGGCATACATAACCCAGCTACTGGGCAGGTAGTCGCGGTGCAGAGAGGTTACGATAATTACAAAACGTTCAAACCACATCCCTACATTCACCACAATACTCATGATAAAAATGAACCATGGTGTAGTTCTAGCCCACTTAAACCAAAAAACCTGGGGAGAAACAAGGTTACAGAACATCATGCTCCAGTATGCCCACCAGTATGGTCCGCTGGCTCGGTTAAGGAATGCATACTGTTCATATTCAACTCCTGAATACTGGGCGATGAAAAATTCCGTTAAGTAAGCTATACCAACTAGCGTTCCGGTAAGCATGATAATTTTTGTCATGGCTTCCAGGTGTCCGATGGTAATGTAATTCTCATAATTCATCACTTTTCTGGCAACTACCAGCAGTGTCGCCACCATGCCAAATCCGGAGAAAATGGCACCGGCTACGAAATATGGAGGGAAAATGGTGGTGTGCCATCCGGGAATAACCGATGTTGCAAAGTCTGTAGATACAATGGTGTGTACCGACAATACCAGCGGAGTACTCAAGCCGGCGAGAATCAATGAAATCAATTCATAACGTGCCCAAGTGCGGGTACTTCCCGTCCAACCCATGGAGAAGAAACGATACCAGTATTGAGCGGCTTTGGTTTTTACTTTGTCGCGTATGGTTGCGATATCAGGAATTAAACCGATGTACCAGAAAAGCAAGGATACACTGAAGTACGTTGAGATTGCAAATACGTCCCAAAGCAAGGGTGAGTTAAAGTTAACCCACAGAGAACCAAACGCATTGGGAAGTGGCAGCGCCCAGTAACCTACCCATACACGTCCCATGTGAAACACAGGAAACATGGCCGCACAGATTACGGCAAAGATGGTCATGGCTTCTGCAGAACGGTTGATACTCATCCTCCATTTTTGTCTGAAAAGCAACAAAATGGCAGAAATCAGCGTTCCTGCGTGACCAATACCCACCCAAAATACAAAGTTGGTAATATCCCAGCCCCACATTACAGATTTGTTGATATTCCAGGTACCAATACCGGTCCAGAGGGTCCAGAAAAGGCTTACCACGAAAATACCCAAAAAGATTACCGACAAGGTAAAACCCACTTTCCAGGCGGTAGAGGGTTTGTTAAGAATGGGCCTGGCGATATCACGGGTAACATCTGAGGCCGTCTTGCCTCCGGTTACCAGGCGTTCCCTAATTAATGAATCATGTATCATTTTGTTGGTGCTTGGGGTAATTAAATTGTTTCTGTATTACGAATTTTGGTCATGTACTTCACGCTGCTCTGCACATTGATTTCCTCGAGCACACCGAAAGCACGTTCATTTTTGTATAACTTGCTGATTTCACTGTCAGGATTATGCAGGTCGCCAAACACAATGGCATTGGCAGGACACGCGCGCTGGCAGGCGGTTTCAACTTTAACTTCACTGGGTGATTTACCTTCACGCTTGGCCTTGAGTTTGCCTTCCTGTATTCTTTGAACACAGAAAGAACATTTCTCCATCACACCACGAGTACGTACAGTAACATCGGGGTTGATAACCATTTTACCCAGCGGGTTATTGAAATGGAAATCAAACTTGTCGTTGTCATTGTAACGGAACCAGTTGAAACGACGAACTTTATACGGACAGTTGTTACCGCAATATTTGGTGCCGATACAACGGTTGTATGTCATCTGATTCAACCCTTCTGTGCTGTGCGTGGTAGCAAGTACCGGACAAACCGTTTCACAGGGTGCCTGAGAACAATGCTGACACATCATGGGCTGGTGCACCACTTTAATATTTTCCCAATGGGCAAAATCACCATTATCTCCTTTGTCTATTTGTCCGATTTCCTTCTCGCGGGTTACATAATTACCATCAATTTCTTTGGAAGTATTGGCAAAACTGTAATAGCGGTCAATTCGAATCCAGGTCATTTCACGACGCAGGCGAATTTCATCGCGGCCAACCACGGGAACGTTGTTTTCAATTGAACAACTCACAACGCAACTTCCACAACCTGTGCAGGCATTAAGATCAATCGCCATAGCCCATAGGTGGTTGGGTGAACCGTCTTTGCGGTAATCGCGTTTTTCCCAAATGGTATAAACATGCGTTTTCTCTTTATCGTTACCGGCAGCGGGATTCTTTTTCCAATCGGTGTAAGAAGCTTCACGAACGAGGTCACGACCTTCAATGCTATGGTGCGTCTGGGTTTGAGCTAAAGCATAGGATTCGTCGCCCTTGGTAATTTCTACGCCGTTGGTAAACCAGCTTCTGCTTCCGTTTTTAGATGCAATGAGCGGCCAGGCAGATACACCCACCGTGTCAAAACCTTTTTCTTTGCTTCCACCTACTTTACCGGCGGCTGTTCTGCCATAACCCAGGGCTAAACCTACCGTGTCGTTTGCCTGACCGGGCTGAACCATGGCAGGTACGTTGTTAAGGGATGTATTTCCAAACTTTACGTTTACGGTATCGCCTTCTTTGAAATTCAACTTGTGAGCCAAAGACTTAGGAAGTGATACATAATTATCCCAGGTCACTTTGCTCACAGGATCTGGCAGTTCATGCAACCATGGGTTATTTCCATGTGCACCATCTTTCAGGTATGTCTGTGAATAGAGTATTAAATCTGTGCCAACAGATTTACCGGAATCAAGAATTTCATTGGTAAGCGTGGTAACATCACCGCCATAAGAAACGGGTTTGCTTTCTGCTACGGCAGACCAAACTCCATCATGCAGGGCTTTGTTGAATGCTTCATTGCTATTCAGCTGTGCAGCCCAGTTGCTCTTAATGTAAATATAGTAAGGCGAAGCACTCAGTTTTTGTGAGAGAATAGCCTTGGATGCAAATGGATCGTTTTCTGCTTTAGGCGTCGCCTCAGCCCATGCAAGCAGACTGAGCTGAGCCTGACGCGTATTAAACACATTGCTGATGGTGGGCTGCATAAATTGAAACTCACCGGCTTTGGGCTCGGCATCTCCCCAACTTTCCAGATAGTGGTTATCGGGACAGATGAATTGACAAGCTGAAGCTGTTTCATCCTTAGTGGAAGCAAAACTTACAGAAAAGGATGCCTTTTTAATAGCATCGGCCCATTTGGCATTGTGACTATAAACCGGGTTGGTATTATAGAAAATGATGGCTGAAACCTTCCCGGCCGATAAATCATTGAGCAAATTGTCTGTATCTGCATCTACGCCTTTGAACTGGTTGCTGTGGTTGCTGATATCGATGGTTTTGCCATAGTTTTCAAGCAACATATTGATGCCATTTACCAGTTTTTGTGCGGCTGTATGATTAGAACCTGAAATCACCAAGGATTTGCCTTTGGCATTCCACAATAACTCAGCAGTTTTTTTAATGCTGTTACCGGCTAATTCTCCGGACTGGGGAACTGGAATCTGTTTATTACCTGCCTTTTCAGCCAGGTAATTGTATAAACTGCCAAGATACAGCAGTTCCTTGGAGGCCTTCATTGGAAAGCGCTCATCCGCATTGGTACCTGTCATACTCAGATTGGATTCAAACTGAATATGCTTGTTCATGGTTTTGCCTGCGGTAGGAATGCGATTGGCTACATACCCCTTGGTAAATTCCACAGGTGAAATCCATGTACCCAGAAAATCAGCACCAAAACTTACGATAAGCTCAGCATTTTCAAATTTGTATGCAGGAATGGCGGCCTTACCAAAATCCTCCTTATTGGCCGAAATGATGCCGCTGTATGAAATGGCATCATAGGTTATGTGCTCGGCGGTGGTGAATTTTGATTTAAAGTCAGCAATTGACTTCAAAGTAGATGGGCTGTGTATGGTGTTGCTCAGAATTACGATTCTGCCTTTTGCCTTATCGATATCTTTCAGTTTGTCTGAAACGGCCTTATCAATGGTAGACCAGTCTGAAGTTTCTACACCATTGGCAATGGGGTTAGCCAGTCTTTCAGTATCATACAAAGACAGAATTCCGGCTTGTCCGGTGGCACATAAACCGCCTTTGCTTACAGTAGAGCGAGGATTTCCGTCGACTTTAATGGGACGACCTTCCCGTACTTTAACTTCAACACCACAGGCAGAGCTGCAGGAACCGCAGGTAGACGAGTAGTAAGTGGCTACGCCGGGCGTAACATCATCCGGTTTAACCAAATAAGGAACAGCATGTCTAACCTTGGTTTTATAGCAAGCTGCGAGCGCTACTGCGGTAACACTAAATCCAAAAAATTTCAGAAAATCCCTGCGATTTGAATTTAGCTCCACCCCTTCTTCACCCAAAACCTCATCCAGAGGAAGCGCGTCGGGAAATTCATTTTTACGGGCTGCCAGGAAAGCCGGATCTTTGGCCAGTTCCTCTTCACCTTTCCAGTACTTTATGTTATTGGACATGTTTGTTTTTTCTATTAATAGTGACACTTAGCACACTCAAGACCACCATTCATGGCCGGGGTAATTTTCACTTTACCGTCAGGGCCGAAATACTGGCTTTTGTTCTTGTTATCTTTCAAATCTTTGGCGGCTTTCTCATGTAGCGCTGCGTAATAATTGTTGTTGGCCGCATCAATGCCGGCATTTCTGTGACAATCGATACACCAGCCCATTTGTAATGAGCTCCACTGCTGAACAACTTCCATTTTTTCAATAGGACCATGACAAGTCTGACAGGCCAATCCGGCTACTTTCACGTGCTGACTGTGATTGAAACAAGCATGATCGGGAAGATTGTGTATTCTTACCCAGCGAATGGGCTTGGGGTTAGGGCCGAATGCCTCAGCACCAATTTTCTCAGGATCGTAATCAAGGGCCTTGTAGATTTTGGCAATTTGGGGTGATATTTCATCGCCCTCTGCGGTAGATGCCTTTTGCACTCCTTTGTGGCAGTTCATACAAATATTTAGCGAAGGAATGGTGGCAGATTTACTTTCCTCTACTCCAACGTGGCAATACTTACAATCAATTTTCAAATCGCCCGCATGTAACTTGTGGCTGTAAGCGATGGGTTGTGTTGGGGCATAACCTTTTTGAACACCTACTTCTGTGATGCCAAATTTATATGACCATACAAAACCAATACCTCCCAGAATAACTACTGTAAATACCGTTAGCACAGTAGGATTCATTTTGGCAAGTTTCTCAGGCAACAAACCTTTAATGAAAGAACCTTTGGAGGTTTCTTCGAAAGTTCCATCCTGCTCGGATGCAAGCCTGCGAAGGGTATTTCGTACTTTACCCAAAATGACGAGTACAATGACAAATATGCCAATGAGGGCCAACAGTATGAATAAAGTGTTGGAATCGGATTTACCTGATCCTTCTCCTTGTGCAGCAGTGGTTGTTTTTGGAACAACGGGCTTGGGAGCTGTTTTTATATACTCCAGAATATGCTTTACCTGATCCGGCGAAAGATTTTCGAAAATATTCATGGCAGCACCGCCGTACTCTTTATAGAGTGCATTGGCATCAGCATCGCCACTCTTCCTTAATGCTTCGTTGTTACGAATCCATTTGATAAGCCACTCTTCGCTTCGTCTGTCGTTAACGCCTCTGAGTGCAGGGCCCACAACTTTTTTGTCCATTGCGTGACAGCTGCCACAGTTGTTCGCTTCATAGAGCTTTTTACCTTCCTCGGCGCTGGCCTTGAACTCCGCTTTCAATGAAACTGAAAGGGAAATCGCGGCTGCCAGTACCAAAGTTCTCATTTGTCTTTGCATGCTTATTTGAACGCAGTTATTCGCGGTGCAAATATAGAAAGTGCAACATGGCGGTTAAAACAAATTGTTCACATTGAATACAATTTAAAAACATTCTAAATTAAATGCCTATATTATTGATTTACAATTTATATAATTTTAAACAATATCCGATATTGGTTCATGTTCAAAAAGGTATACACACACCAGGTATTCATATGTTGGACAAACTATGACAATTTTGTAATGTGATTTTAGGAAAAAAAATCGTGGTGGTGTTACCGGCTTACAATGCAGGCAAGACGCTGGAGAAAACTTACAGAGAGATTCCTTTCGACATTGTTGATGAGGTAATCCTTGTAGATGATGCAAGTAAGGACAATACCTCACAGCTAGCCAAAGAGCTGGGGATCGGGCATGTTGTGGTTCATAAAAATAACCGTGGATACGGAGGCAATCAAAAAACGTGCTATGATACTGCCCAAAAACTGGGTGCTGATGTAGTCATCATGTTGCATCCTGATTATCAATATACCCCCAAACTCATCCGAAGTATGGCATACTTGATTGCAGAAGGGGTTTATCCGGTGGTTTTCGGTAGCCGTATATTGGGAAAAGGTGCATTAAAAGGAGGTATGCCTCTTTATAAATATGTTGCCAATCGGTTGCTCACATTGTTTCAAAACATATTACTGAATCAAAAACTGGCTGAATACCATACCGGTTACAGGGCATTTTCCGGCGAAGTGCTCAAAGAAGTAAACTACCACCTCAATTCGGATGATTTTGTTTTCGACAACGAAATGATAGGCCAGATTTTTATGAAGGGATTTGAAATCGGCGAGATCACCTGCCCCACCAAGTATTTTGAAGAAGCAAGTTCTATCAATTTTGCCAGAAGCTCTAAGTATGGATTAGGTGTTTTGCGGGTGAGTATTACCTACAGACTTTGCAAATGGGGGATTTATCGCAGCCCTATTTTTCGTTAATTTTTTGAATATATCACCCTGTTTTCCTCGGTGTGCAACTGGTTTTGCGCTTCAAACTCCAGGTAACAAGCCAATGCCAGCTGAGAATAATTCTGGGCTTCGCTTCTAAAATACCCTGCACTGGTTTTCCATAGGGTTTTAATCAGCTCATTGCCTTTCACATTTGCGGGAAGCGCCGCTACAGCGCTTTTAACGGTACCCGCACCAGCATTGTAGTTATGAAGAGCGAGCAGCTTAAACCACACTGCAGATTCATCCACTTCAAACCCATACGTTTCACACCACTTGCGGGCATAAGGAATGCAGATTTCTTTGATGAGTCGTGCTGCGGCGTAAGCGCTTCGATCAAAATTTTCTCTTTCATCCATATATCGGTCCACCCTCAAACCGTATTGGCGGGCTACAAATGGCATCAACTGGAAATTTCCGTAGGCACCTGCAGTGCTTTTCTGCCTGTCAGAACCGGGGCTTTCTATGAGTAATACACTTTGGGCATAAAATGGATCAACCCCAAAACTGTCAAACAGGGCAATACCGCGCTCCATTTTACCGGCTATTTTATCAAAACGGTAAAAATGGCTTCTACCGGAGGTGAATCGTATGTGATTATTGGAATCCACCCTGTATTTTCTGGCCATTTCATCTCTGAACTCAGACAGCCTGTTAAGCGACTCCAGACTGTCTATCAATTTCTTTGGGAATACCGCAAGTCCTTTTCTGTTTTCAATCACATTGGCCAAAACACTGTCTTTGCTCAGCGTAACAATTCTGCGCCAGAATCTAATTTCGGGGAGTGTGTCCCATCCATCTTTTCTTATACAAGCGACTTTAAAGTAGCAGATTTTGGCTCCGTCGCTTTTTCTAACTGTGCAAATTTCCCGAATGCATGCCCCCTGGTCTTTTGGCCGCACGGTTTGGGCGGATTCTGAGGATGAGGCCGAATTGCAGGATAAAGCCACAATCAAGGGTAAGGAAAAAGCCGACAAAGCTGTTTTAATCATGTTGCTGATGGATTTCATTCTTTCTTATTACAATAGGTATTGAGGTATTTTCCGGCTGCTTTCTCACCCAATTTAAAACTTTTTTCCCAGTCGGCGCAGGCGTCATCCCCTTTTCCAAGCTTTAATCGAGCCATACCACGCCCGAGATAGGCATAAGCGGGAGCCATGTTTTTCATTTTCAATGCGCGGCTCAAAATCAGGTCGGCCTCGGTAAATTTTTCCTGCTGCAACAAGCAGTGTCCATAATCTGCCAAAAGATTCGCATTTCCTGTATCGGACTGTAACAGCGATGTATAAATATCGGCAGCCACTGCATACTCTTTCATGAAAAAATAATTGTCAGCTTTTAAGTGCAGTACCTCTGATTTTGTGTTTTGGGGTAATGCGTCATCCAACAGCAATCGGTTTAAAAACTCCATACTTCTCGCGTAATTGGCAAGTCGCTGCAACATGGCTGCTGCCTCGAGTTGAACGGATATGTCCGATGGCTTTTCAGAAACGGCCTTTTCCAAATAGGCAGCTGCTTCGGCATTGCGTCCGGCCTTTTCATATAAACCGGCAAGCAGCATGTTGCCACCATCCATGAAATTTCGCTTCATTTTCCAGTGCAAATCTTCAATGGCCAATTCCCAGTCTTCTGCATCCACAGCAATCATATAACGCATTTCCCGGGCTTCCAATTGCGTGGGGTTCTTTTGAAGGTGATGGGTGATATCAGACAGCGCAAACTGGTAATTTTTTGTCTGCCACAGTGCCAATGCCCTGTTAAAGTAAGCATCTCGGTAACCCGTATCCAGCGATATACATTTGTTGAAGTCAACCACGGCAAGACTGTATTGTTTTTGCTTGATTCTTACTGCTCCGCGGTTATACCAAAAGGTAGGCAGGGTCGGTTCCAGCTTAACGGCCTGATCGTAACACTGCAGTGCATATTTTAAATCCCCCTTCAACTCTGCATCCATGCCTTTTTGCAACCACTGCTCAGCGGATTGGGCTGTTAGTGTATTTTTGACACAAAGAAGCGATGTGGCTAAAATAATGAAAAGTATGTGGTGCTTACACTTCATTCTTTACTGATATTTGCAAAACACGGGCCGAAATTGGTCTTCATTCCATCAAAGATGTTAACACCATGAATATAACTTTTTACGGAGCTGCGGGCAGGGTAACCGGGTCCAAACACTTGGTTACAACCAATCAGGGTGAACGTATATTGCTGGATTGTGGGCTTTTTCAGGGAGAAGGACGTGCGGGTGATTTTTTAAACCGGCACTTTGGCTTTGATCCTTCGTCCATTGATTGCGTGATACTATCCCATGCACACATAGACCACACCGGTTTGTTGCCGCTGTTGGTGAAAGAAGGATTTTCCGGCCCTGTTTACTGCAATGAATCTACTGCAGACCTATGCAGACTCATGTTAATGGATAGTGCTAAAATCCAGAAAACGGACCTTGAGCGCATCAACAAAAGAAAAGTTGCAAGGGGCGAGCCGACACTGGAATTGCTCTACGATGAAGATGATGTGCAGCGCACCCTGTCTATGTTTCAGCACATCCGGAATGAAAGCTGGACCCACATAGGCAAAGAAACCCGCATTTACCTGACGCCCAATGCCCACATTCTCGGTTCGGTAGCCATAACCCTTGAATTGCGAAAAAACGGGGTTCCGGTAACACTCACCTACACCGGAGATATCGGCAGGCCCGGCGACAGTATTTTGGATGGACCCCACGCTTTTCCGCCCTCCGATTATATCATTTGTGAAAGCACTTACGGCGACCGATTGCACCCTGCAAAGGAGGATTCCGAAAAAGCATTGCTGCAATTGGTATCGGAAACATGCGTTGAAAATCGGGGTAAGATTATCATTCCGGCGTTTAGCGTTGATCGGACACAAGAAATTATTTACCTGCTGGACCGGCTGGCTTATCAGAAAAAACTACCCCATATCGATGTGTATGTAGACTCTCCGCTCAGCGTTCAAGCTACCCATATTATGGGTCGGCACCGCGAGGAATTCAATCAGTCCATTCTGGAATACATCAGCAAAGATGGAAACCCATTTGATTTCCCCACGTTGCATTATGTTTCCAAGGTAGAGGACTCAAAGAAAATCAATGAAAACGAGGGGCCATGTATCATTATATCCGCCAGTGGAATGGCCGATGCAGGCCGCATTAAACACCATATTGCAAACAATATTCAGGATGCCAGAAACACCATTTTACTGGTAGGTTATGCCACCCACGACAGTTTAGCCGGAAGATTGAGGGATGGTGTAAATCCGGTGAGAATTTTTGGAGAAAATTATCCGGTAGAGGCCCGTATTGCACACATGCCCTACTTCAGTGCCCATGCGGATTATGCGGAAATGTTGGATTATTTATCTTGTCAGCGCACCTCACAGGTGAAAGGTATATTTCTGGTGCACGGAGACTTGCCGGCACTTTCTGCCTGGAAAAGCCGATTAATCAATCATGGATATAAAAAAGTACATATTGCAGAAGATAAACAAACTGTTCAAATAGCATAATGAATACACCTGTAAATCAACATACTAAATATCAAAATCTTTTTATTTTTTTAGGGTTTTTATTTTTAACCAATGCCATCATAGCCGAAATCATTGGAACCAAAATATTTTCACTGGAGGACACACTTGGCCTCCCTCCTGCCTCCATTTCACTGGGGGGCGAACAATTTGATTTTAATCTTACTGCTGGGGTTTTGCTATGGCCGGTAGTTTTCATTTTAACAGATATTATCAATGAATATTATGGACGTAAAGGGGTGAAAAAACTGTCTTTTTTGGCAGCGGGAATGCTGGTTTACAGTTTTCTGATGATTTTAATCACCATTCATCTTGACGGTGCAGACTTCTGGATTCACAGCAAGCAAAATCAAGGTATACAGGAAATGGATACAGCATTCAATGCCGTACTCGGGCAGGGATTATTCATTATTTTGGGTTCATTGGTAGCGTTTTTAGTAGGACAAATGGTGGATGCATTTATTTTTTCGCAGGTGAGAAAAAGAACCGGCGATAATATGATATGGCTCAGGGCGACAGGCAGCACTCTGGTTTCTCAGTTTATAGACAGCTACATTGTATTGTTTATTGCCTTTTATTTTGGTGCGGACTGGTCAATATCCACTGTGCTTAAAATTGGCACCATCAATTACCTATACAAACTGGGTGTTGCGATGTTGCTCACCCCTGTTTTGTATGCAGTGCATGCAGGTATAGACCGATATTTGGGAGCAGATTTGAGCAAAAAAATGATGAAATCCGCCATGGAAAATGAGTAAGCTCGTTTTCGGGTGTTATTTTTGCTACTTTAATGAAAGAACAACTGCTGGGAGCTTTTTTAATTAGTTTACTGCATGGACTGATCCCCAGCCACTGGCTTCCTATTTTGAGTATAGGCCAACAGCATGAATGGAGTCAGCGAAAAACCCTATGGATTGCATTTCAGTTGGCGATGGCCCACGCCATCAGCACCATCATGATTGGGGTTCTGATAGCCACTCAGAGTCATTGGCTGCACACGATATCACCCCAATGGTTCAAATGGATGCCGGCCATCATTCTCATGGGTTTGGGTGTGTGGTTTCTATACAGACATCATAAACACCACCATTTTCACATTAATCCTACCCTAGCCAGTGGCAATTTCAGCATATTTCCTTTGTTGCTGGCCATGTTTCTTTCGCCTTGCCTGGAAATTGAAGGTTTTTATTTTTCTATGGTTAAAGAAGGTTGGTTTTGGATAGCCGTTTTATCTGTGGTTTATCTTATCACCACGTTAATCAGCATGTTGCTGTGGATATGGCTGGCTTACCGAGGACTTGAAAAAATCAATGCACACCGCTGGACGCATAGTTCCGGGATCATAACCGGAATTGTGCTGATTGTTTCAGGAATACTATTTCTGTTGGATTAAAATTTAACCCATTCATATACCTGACTCCGATTGATTTTGGCTTGCCATTTTTAGCAAGTTCTATTTATTCAATATTAAAAAGCATCTTGATGTAATTACTTATTCGGAAATTACAATCATTGCTATGGTATACTTAGAGGCCTAACACCATAAAAAAACCCTCAACATTGTTGAGGGCTTTTCATGTTTAGATATTTCATTTACAGCGCCTTAGCACCTTCAATCCACTTATTCCACTGATCTGCAGAGGTTTTGCTGTCCTGTTCAACCAGGGCTGCAATTTTTTCTTCGCTCAATGAAACCAGATCTGCTACTGAATTGATGCCCAGGGCATTCATTTTTTTCACGGCAGCTGGACCTACACCGGCAATGTCTTTCAACTCTTTTCCGGTTTCAGCTGAAGCTGCAGGAGCAGGTGCTTCTACCTTAGGGGCTTCTTCTTTGGCTTTGGCCTTAGGAGCTGCCTTTTCGGTTTTCTCTGCTTGCTCAAACTTAGCTCTCAGTTCGCTCAACGCATCCAGTTCACCCATGGTGGTTGCCTGTGCATTCTGGTTAATCTTCTTAACCGCTTTGCTGGCGTTTTTACGGGCTTTCTCGCGAGATTTATCTTCAGCTTCACCTTTTGCCTTGTCGGCTGCCTTCCAAGTATTGGTATGACTTACAATGATGCGCTTGCTGTCTTTGCTGAATTCAATCACCTCAAACTCCAGACTTTCGTCCTCTTTGGCAGACTGATTGCTTTCTTTTTTGATGTGACGTGAAGGAGCAAATGCTTCAACACCATATTGCATCTGAATGGTAGCACCCTTGTCATTCACGTTCATTACAGTACCTTCATGTACTGAACCAACGGTGAAGATGGTTTCGAATGTATCCCAGGGATTTTCTTCAAGCTGCTTGTGTCCTAAGCTTAAACGACGGTTTTCTTTATCAACCTCAAGAACAATTACATCCAGACGCTCGCCTTTTTTCACGAATTCGCTTGGGTGCTTGATTTTCTTATTCCAGCTAAGATCACTCACGTGAACCAGTCCGTCGATACCTTCTTCCAGTTCGAGGAACAGACCATATGATGTAAGATTCTTCACTACGCCGCTGTGTTTGGATCCCAGCGCATATTTGTTTTCGATGGTAACCCATGGGTCAGGGGTAAGCTGTTTAATACCCAGACTCATTTTATGTTCATTGCGGTCAAGGTTTAACACCAGTGCTTCAACCTCTTCGCCCACCTTCAGGTATTCTGAAGGATTGCGCAGGTGGCTGCTCCAGCTCATTTCACTCACGTGAACCAGGCCTTCAACGCCGGTGCTGATTTCGATAAACGCGCCATAATCAGCCACACTTACCACTTTACCTTTCACCTTGCTGCCTTCGTTGATATCAGCGGCCAAGCTATCCCATGGATGAGCCGTCAGTTGCTTCAAGCCCAGTGAAATGCGTTTTTTGCTATCGTCGTAATCCAGGATGGCCACATTGATTTTGTCGCCAAGCTTGAGAACTTCTTCAGGATGGTTAATACGCCCCCAGCTGATATCGGTGATATGCAGCAGGCCATCAATTCCACCCAGGTCAACGAACACGCCGAATGAAGTCATATTTTTCACTTCACCCTCAATTACCTGACCTTTTTCAAGTTTGCTGAGGATTTCAGACTTCTGGGCTTCGATATCGTCTTCGATCAGGGCTTTGTGGCTCACTACTACGTTTTTGAAAACGTCGTTGATTTTCACCACTTTGAAATCCATGTTTTTGCCTACGTACTGATCGTAGTCGCGCACGGGCTTGGTATCAATCTGTGAGCCGGGCAGGAAGGTGTCGATGCCAAATACATCCACAACCAGACCGCCTTTGGTACGAGAACGTACATAACCGGTAACTACAGCATCAGAATTGTGCGCTTCAATGATTTTATCCCAGGCAGTTTCCTGCATGGCTTTGCGTCGGCTGAGAATCAGCTGACCCAAACGGTCTTCTGCAATGTCTACGAATACTTCAATTTCATCACCAACGGCCAGATCAGGCATGTCCCTGAATTCCTGACGCGATACCATGCCGTCACTCTTGAAACCAATGTTTACTACAACATCTTTTTCATTAATGGCAACAACACGGCCTTTCACAACCTGCTTTTCTGCCACGGGATTGAATGACTGCATGTAGGCGTCTTCCAGTTTCTTCTTTTCGTCAGAATTGTAAGTCTGGAAACCTGCCTCGTCAGCATCCCAGTCGAAATCTTCGTGATCCGACACAGATGATTTTGTTTTTGTAGAAGATGGGGTAGATTTTGAGGTGGAAGGTGCAGCCGTAACTTCAGCTGATTCTTCTTCCGGATTTTGGATTTGATCGTTACTCAATGAATAGTTCCTCCTTTAAGGGGCGGCAAAAATAAGCAACATCAATTAATAAAAAAAGAAAAATCAGGTTTTTTAATTTTGCGTATTCTCTATGGGTTTTTCTTGAGGCAAAGCAGGATCTTCCCATTCACACTGCTCGCCCTGACAGCAAGGCGCCACATTGATGCCACAACGCGGACATTGATAATGGCTATGCACAAAAATCATTTCGGCCTGCAATCCGCAAAAATCACAATGGGTGGGTTTCACAATGCAAATCTCGCAAAAAATAAATGACAGAAATACACAAGATGGTCACATCCCGGCAGCAAATCCCATCGTATACCGATTGTTATCCGTGTGGAAAGTAACCCGAGATACATGTTGAATATCGTAGTAGTCGTCATCGATAAAATCTTGCTCCTGAATGTCCTGCTCCTGTTCAATTACACATTTACATACTGAACAGTGATAACAACCGTGCAGATTCAATACCAACCCATAGGTTCCGCAGTGATTACATATTGTATTTTCCATGAATCAAATTTCTGCATGATAACAGGGCCATATTTCACATTAAATTCACATCACAGACAATTAATATGCCGTTTGGGATTTGATAACAATTACGCAATCAGGCGACTAAAATAACCCGGCGCTTCCCTCAGCCGACTGCCATACCAGCTGAACATTTCACCATCCACCATTTTAACTTTGGCATCGGGGCACAAAGCGGACAATTCTGCAATATGTTCTTCTTTAAAAGGAAAAGGTTCCGAGGAAAGAAAAATAAAATCGGGTTTAAACGATGAAATTAATTTGTGGCTTATTTCCGGATATCGTGAATCTGGTTCTGTAATGGCATTTTCCAGTCCGCAGTATTGCAGCATATCCTGAATAAAGGTGTTTCTCCCTGCCACCATGTAGGGTTTTCGCCAGATAAAGTACAAGGCCTTTTTCCCTGTTTTTCTTATGTGTTTTAGCGATGAAAATTCCTGCTGTATCTCCAGCGCGATGGCATGGGCTTTATCAGATTGGTTAAGGATTTCTCCCAGTTCTTTAATCATGTGCAGCGCATCTTCCAGATTGAAGATATCGCTCATCCACACCGGAAACTCTTTTTCCAGTTCCTGTATCTGAGATTGGTCGTTTTCCTCCTTGTTTCCGATAATTAAATCGGGCTGCAAATCGCGTATGGCCTGAATATTGAGCTTTTTGGTACCCCCGATTTTCCGCGCGGTTTTAAAATATTCCTGCGGATGAATGCAGAAAAGGGTCTGGCCCACAATTGACTCTTTCAGGCCCAGATCATACAGCAATTCGGTTTGGCTGGGTACCAGAGAAACAATGCGTCTGGTTTTTTCAGGTACCTCTACCCTCCTGCCCATCTGATCAATACGCAGCGGCATGGCTTTTACTCACTCATGGCACCAATCACATCGTAGCGTGTGATGATGTGCCAGTTTCCACCCAGATCCATCATCAGCACGGCGTTGTTGTCTTTGTTTATCAGCGCAGAAACATGGTCTATGGTATCGGAATAGGAAACAATGGGAAATGGCTTGCGCATCACATCTTTCACCTGAGACTGCATCAAATCGCGGTTTTTGAGCAACGCAGCGTATAGCCCTGCATCTTCCAAGGCACCGGAAAAGTTCTTCTCTTCGTTGGTTACCGGAATTTGTGAAATGCCATATTTCTGCATAATGGCAAAAGCCATTTCGCAGGTATCCGTTTCCTTCACTGTCACAAGGGGCAGATGGCTGTGGCCTTTCACCAGATCCAGCGCGATGGCTTTGGGTGCAATGGGCAGAAAACCGCGGTCGCGCATCCAATCGTCATTGAACATTTTGCCGAGATACCTTGTGCCATGATCGTGGAATATCACCACCACCACATCGCCTTTTTTAAAGCGGTTTGCCATTTGCATCAGTCCGGCCATGGCCGAGCCAGCGCTGTTTCCCACAAAAATGCCCTCTTCGCGTGGAATGCGTCTTGTCATAACAGCAGCGTCCTTATCGGTTACTTTTTCGAAGTAATCGATGATGCTGAAATCCACGTTTGCGGGCAGAAAGTCCTCTCCTATGCCTTCGGTAATGTACGGATAGATTTCGTTTTTGTCGAAAATGCCGGTTTCCTTGTATTTCTTGAAAACAGAGCCGTAAGTATCGATGCCCAGCACCTGAATATTGGGATTTTTCTCTTTCAGGTATTTCCCGGTTCCGCAGATGGTGCCGCCCGTTCCCACACCCACCACAAGGTGCGTGATTTTGCCTTCGGTCTGTTCCCAGATTTCCGGGCCGGTCTGCTCATAATGCGCCTGCGAATTGCTCAGATTGTCATACTGATTGGGTTTCCAGGCATTGGGAATTTCCTTGGCCAGCCGTGTGCTTACGCTGTAATAGCTGCGGGGATCCTCGGGTTCCACATCAGTAGGACACACAATGACCTCAGCGCCAAATGCTTTCAAGGCATCTACTTTTTCCTTGCTCTGTTTGTCTGTGGTGGTGAAAATGCACTTGTATCCTTTGATAACGGCCGCAATGGCCAGTCCCATGCCCGTATTGCCGCTGGTGCCTTCCACAATGGTTCCGCCGGGTTTCAGCAGGCCGGATTTTTCGGCATCCTCAATCATTTTCAGCGCCATACGGTCTTTGATGGAATTGCCGGGATTGACGGTTTCTACTTTGGCATAAACCTCACAGGGTAAATCGCGGGTGATGCGGTTGATTTTCACCAGCGGCGTATTGCCGATGGTTTTCAGAATGTTGGGGTAAACACGCATTGTGACCACAAAGTAAGGACAAAGTGAACAAACAAAGGATTATATCCGTCAGGCATGTTTTCCACCGGTTCTGCCATTTCGTTAAAAAACGTCCCTTTTTTGTACCTTCGCAAAGTTGGAAAACCTCAAGCATTTATCATCGCTTTATGCCGATTATCTGAATAAAAACAGATTTTCCGGGCACCCTGAGACATTGTACACGCCCATGAATTACATCATGGAGCTGGGCGGCAAACGGGTCCGTCCCCTGCTGGCCTTGCTGGGTGCGGAAGCATGTGGCGGCCGACCTGAAGATGCGCTGTTGTGGGCACATTCCGTGGAGGTGTTTCACAATTTCACGCTGGTGCACGACGACATTATGGACAACGCTCCCACGCGCCGCGGTATGCCCACGGTGCACGAAAAATGGGGCATTGCAGAAGGAATTCTTTCCGGCGATAACATGCTGATTGCCGTGTATGAAGGTTTGCTGCATTCGGATTATTTGCAAAAAACGCAACTGCTGCAATTGCTTTCCAAAACCGCGAGGGAAGTTTGCGAAGGTCAGCAGCTGGATATGGACTCAGCGGTAAAAAGCCAGGTTACCGAGGCCGATTACATGGAGATGATTCGCCTAAAAACCGCGGTGTTGCTGGGTTGCAGCCTGCAGGGCGGCGGCATGTGTGCGGGTGCTTCTGCCGAAGTGCAGCAACTGCTCTATGATTTTGCCATACAGCTGGGATTGAGTTTTCAGTTGCAGGACGACTGGCTGGATGCTTTTGGCAACCCGGAACAAACGGGCAAAATGGCCGGCGGGGATATTGCCGAGGGCAAGAAAACGTGGCTGTATATTATGGGAAATAAGGACGGCCGTATAGATGCGATTTGGAATCAACACAAAGGCGAAATGCGGGTAGCACCTACACTTACAGTGTTACTAGAAATGAACCTGGATAAACTATTAAAAGCCAAATCGGAAGCGTATTACCATGAAGCCCTAAAAACACTGGAATCCTTGCAAGAACATCACGTGGATACCACACATTTGAGGGCATTGGCTACGTGGTTGCTGGAAAGGGCGTATTGATGGGTAGGGTGTTAAAAATAAAACCCGAAGTCGGGTGACTTCGGGGAGCTGGTTAAATAACTCCTCTGAATTTTCGTTTGGTAAGATTGTTGTCAATGCTATTATACAGAATTAGAATTCTAATTGTAATTTCTATTTTTCCCATGGTGGCTTGCACTACCATGGGAAAAATAGCTTATGGCTATAGGAATCTAGAAAGATTGGATGAAAGAAGTGAAGCACGCTGGAAAAAAAGAATCAGTCGTCAGCAGGTGCAAATGATAGGTACGCTGGACTCCTCCTATATGGTAGAAATGATGAACTTATCGAGAAATAAGCAGTTTTTGAAAGCGATGGGACAGTTTATTGTCGTAATGGCTTATGATAGCAATCAATGTATGAGTATATCCAGTAATTGTTATTTCGGCGGGTTTCCTAATCTTAATTGGAAGAATGGCACATTCGATAGCTTTCCTTTTAGAAGTGCTATAAAAGATTCATTTTGCAGAAGGTTGAAACTTCCTTTGTTACTTAAACAATCAAATTTAAAATATGACAGTATAAATTACATTAAAAATTATATTGTTGTATTGTCTGGGAATAGCCTTATTAGACAAACACGAAGGTTAATCAAAACTCTTAATAAAGCTTATCCTCAGGTAAATATAATTGTGCTTAATAATGACAATGCACTTTATTATCTATTCAACAGATTACCTTTGGTAGAAGCCTGTGGTTTAAACTAGATGAGGTTTTAAAAATAGTTTTTACATAAAATAAATACACCTTGGATCAGCTCTCCAAAGTCGGGAGACTTCGGGGAGCTGGGTCGGGAGACTTTTGGGAGCGGGTATTTCTATTTTACACTTGCCACTAACGGTTCTCAGCTATATGCAGGCAGGGATTTTGTAAGTACCCCATTTTTCGGACAGGGTGCAATTAGACATTTCAAATATGGTT